>DASYLJ010000169.1:0-22268 GCA_036009625.1 Binatia bacterium | reverse complement strand
CGCGGCTCCGCGCGACGATCTCGCCGGCGATGCGGAGCGCATTCGCCATGACGGTGACCTGCGGGTTCACGCCGGTGTTCGACGGCAGCGTGCTGGCGTCACACACGTAGAGCCCGCGTACGCCGCGTACCGCACCGTCCTCGTCGCACACGGTGCCCATCGCGGCGCCGCCGAAGAGGTGCACCGCGTACACCATCGAGAACCCGGCCTGCGTCAGCACGGCGGCGTCGAGCGCGGCCAGGTCGGCTTCGGAGCGCACCGCCGGCAGTCCGTCGACCGGCAGCCATACCTCCTCCACGCCGGCGGCGAGGAACGCGCGGGTGGTCTCGCGTATGCCGCGACGAAGGCGCTCGAGGTCGTCCGGGATGAGCTCGTAGGTGACGGCACCGTCGGCGCCGATGCGGCCGCGCGTGCGGTCGTGGCTCACCACCAGGGCACGGGCTAAGTGCGACAGCTGCGCCATGCGCTCGGCGTGGACGGAGCCGAAGCCGGGGAGCGCCGAGGCCGTCGCGACCGGCATGACCGACACGTTCTCGATCATGAAGCCCGGTCCGTGGTGTCCGGCGACGTCGCTGAACTCGCTGACGGCGTAGCCCATCGTCGGTCCGTAGTAGCCGTGGATCGGCTCGGCGCAGCGCGCGGAGACGTGGACCGTGCTGTGGAAGGCGACGCCGTCACCCGCCGCCACGCCGGACCGCTGCAGCAGGACCGGTGTGTCGAGGACGCCCGCGGCGACGCAGACCAGCGGCGCGTCCACGTCGAGGGTCTCACCGGTGGTGCGCGTCGCGCTCACGCCGCGCACCGTGCCGCCCTCGATGCGGAGACGGTCCACCCGGGTGTCGGGTACGACGCGCGCCCCGTGGCGCTCGGCGCGCGGAATGTAGGCCAGGAGCGTCGACTGCTTGGCGTTGCTCGGACAGCCGAAGTTGCACAGGCCGAGGTTCACGCAGTCGCGCACGCTGCGCGGCGTGGGCCCGGCGGCCCAGCCGAGCTTGGCCGCGCCGACTGCGAGCACCTCGGCATTCCTGCTCTGGTGGGCGCGGTCCGTCGGCTCGGCGTGGACGTCGGTCCACACCTGCTCGACGAAGGGCGCCCAGCCCTCGTCGGTGAGACCGGTGAGCCCATGGTCGTCGCGCCAGTGGGCGAGGATCTCCGGCGGCGTGCGGAAGCAGAGCGCGTCGTTGATGACCGTCGACCCGCCGACGCAGGCGCCGGCGTAGAGCGCGAGCGTGTTGCCGGCCATGCCGAACTTCCACAGGCGCGCCGTCATCTCGCCCTCGTCGCCCGTGAAGTCGCCGGCGCCGTAGCGTGACCCGGCTTCGAGCACGACGACCCGCATCCCCGCCTCGGCGAGAAGTGCGGCGGCCGGACCGCCCCCTGCGCCCGTGCCGATGACGACGGCGTCGGCGCGCAGGACGTCGGTCATAGTCGCTGGTGCAGCTCGGCCATGCCGGGGCACCCGACCAGCGCGGCGAAGTCGGGGTGGGTGCGCTCGTGCGTCAATCGGAAGCCCATCTTCTCGTAGGCACGCTGCGCCGGCGTGTTGCCCATGAGGATGGCGATCTGCGCGTCGACGTAGCCGCGCTCTCGGCCGAGCGCGAGGATGTCGCCGAGGAGCCGCTCCACCAGCCCGCGGCGACGGAGCTCGGGCCGCGTCGCCACCCACTCGACGATCCAGGTGCCGTGCTCCTGGGCGGGCGTACAGGTCATGAACGGCGCGAAGCGCGCGTTCGACCGGCCGATGTCGTCCTGGCTCCATCCCATCGCGATGAGGACGGCGTCGATGGCCGGATCGGGGGCGGCCACGAGGCCCGGATCGTAGGCGGAGAGGGCGGCGGTCGGGGTGCCGTCGACCTCGGCGATGAGAAACCCGCGCGTCGAGCAGAACGATGGGGGTGTCGACAGCGCCAGGCGCTCGAGCATGGCGAGGACGCCGTCGGTGGGCAGGTCCAGCGCGATGTCCCATGCACCGCGGGTCAGGTGCGAGCGGGACGCCATCAAGATGGTCCAGGCGACGAAGGCGGCATCGTCGTCGCGGGCGGCTCGAACCAGCGTGGCCATGCTGCGGGACGGATAGCGCCACGACAGCGAACGACGCAAGACGCACGGCTTGAGACATAGGTCCTCCGCAGCCAATCTCGAATGCGGATGGTGTGGTGGAGTGGGCAGGATCGCCGTGGAAGGCGACGATGCGCGGGTGCCCTCGTGTTGGCGCTCGCGAGGACGGCCGCTGCGGCGGAGCCGTCCGGTGACGTCCTCACCCTGGACGAGGCGCTGGCGATCGCGAGCCAGCACAACATCCAGGTCGAGAATGCGGGCCTCGAGGTGGTACGTGCCGAGCGTCGCGTCGCGGCGGTGAAGACGTTCCGCCTGCCGAAGATCGATGTCAGCGTTTTGACCGCGCATCACCTCACCGACGAGAGCTTCACGTTCCGTCGCGGCGACCTCGGCACCATCGACGGCACCCCGGTGCCGCGGCACGACGAGGAGATATCGACCACGCCCGGCTGGACGACGGTGCTGTCGACCGGCGCGCGGCTGCCCATCGTCGGCCAGTACCGCATCGGCCTCGAGATCGATCAGGCCACCATCGCGCAGGGCATCGCCGAGCAGCAGCTGCGGTCGAAGAAGCAGTCGACCGCGAAGGACGTGCGCGACCTCTACTACTCGGTCCTCGAGCAGGAGGCGGCGCTGGCCGCCACCGAGGAGACGCTCGTCTTCCTGCGCCAGCTCGACACGCTGGTCGGCCAGTACGTCCAGCAGAAGGTCGCCCTCGAGTACGAGCGGCTCGACGTCCAGACGCGGCTCGCCAAGACCGAGCAGCAGGCGCTCACCGAGCGCAACGCCGTCGCGTCCGACAAGGAGCGGCTCAACGTGCTGCTCGGGCGTGACGTCGACGTCGTCTACCACGTCACGCCGGTGCCCGACTTCGACGACGTGCCGCCGGCGCCGGACGTGGCGCGTAGCCAGGCGCTGGCGCAGCGTCCCGCCATCGACGAGGCGAAGCTCGGCGTCGAGCACGCCGAGTACGGCATGCAGATCACGAAGGCGAAGTTCCTGCCCGAGGTGAGCTTCGACGTGCGCCTGCTGGCGCCCTACGGCGTCAGCTTCATCCCGGAGGAACAGGCCACCGTCGGCGTCTACGCGTCGTGGGACATCTTCGACTGGGGCCGGCGCTACCAGGAGATCCAGGAGCACGCCGCCGCCGTGGCGCAGGCGAAGAACACGATGCGCAACGCGCGCTCGCAGGTCGAGGTCGAGGTGAACGACAAGCTGCGTGCGCTGCAGAACGCGCGCGCGCTGCTGCCCGCCGCGGCGCTCGGCGAGCAGGCGGCGCACTCGAAGCTCGACGTGACCTACGACCGCTACAGGCAGCAGGCGGTCCTGCTCGATGATCTGCTGAAGGCCCAGGCCGGCGTGGGCGATGCGACGCGCGACGCCAGCGATGCCCGGTTGGCAGTGTGGAGCGCCTGGGCCGCACTCAAGTTCGCCCTGGGAGAGGACTGACGATGCCGATGCGACGACGATGGATCGGCCTCCTGGGGATGGCGCTGATCGGGTGTCACCACGATCAGACCTACGAGCGCCAGGCGGTGCCGGTCCAGATCCAGCCCGTGCTGACGCAGGACACCGCGGCCGGCCTGGGTTACTCGGCGAGCATCGTGCCGTACACGCAGGTGGCGCTCGACGCCAAGGTGGGCGGCTACGTGCGCCAGGTCCTGCAGGTGAAGGGTGCCGACGGTCGCATGCGCGACGTCCAGGACGGCGACGCCGTCACGAAAGGCACCGTCCTCGCCCTCATCGACGATCGGCAGTACCGCGACCAGCTTCGCGGCGCCGTGGCGCAGCTCGCGGAGGCGCGCGCCGCGCTCGTGGAGACGTCGGCCAAGTGGCAGCGCTCGACGGCGCTGTGGGCAACGCAGAGCATCACTGCGCCCGACCACGACAATGCCCGCAAGGAGCACGACACCGCCACAGCGAAGGTGCAGGCGGCGCAGGCCCAGGTCGCCGCAGATCAGCTCGACGTCGGCTGGACCCGCATCGTGATGCCCGAGGACGGCGTCGTCCTGCAGCGCAACATCGACGTCGGCTCGCTGACCCAGCCCGGCACGGTCCTCTTCCAGATGGCCGACACGGCGCAGGTGAAGGCCGTCTTCGGCGTACCCGACGTCGGGCTCGGCACGGCGCCACTGGGCTCCACGCAGACGGTGCTCTGCGACGCGTATCCCGGCGAGCCCTTCACCGGTCGCGTCACCGAAGTCTCCGCCGCCGCCGACACGCAGACCCGCGTCTTCAGCGTCGAGATCACGATCCCGAACGACGATGGCCGGCTGCGTGCCGGTATGATCGCGTCGCTGCGCGTCGGCGCGGGTTCGACGCCGTCCGTGCCGGTGGTGCCGCTCGCCGCGGTGGTGCGTGATCCCGCGCCGGGCGGCGGCTTCGCGGTCTTCGTCGTCGACACGGCCAACGGTGCGAGCGTTGCGAAGGTGCGGCCCGTCACGCTCGGCACGGTCTACGGCAACGTCGTCGCCGTGCCCGCCGGCCTGAAGCCGGGCGACGGCGTCGTCGTGCGCGGCGCGACGCTCCTGGCCGACGGGTCGCCCGTCGCCGTGGTGCCCTGAGGTCACGTGGCACACCGGAGCGACGACGAGCTGATCAAGACGACGCGCAACACGGCGCGTCTCTTCGTCGAGGAGCGCCACATCGCGTGGCTGGCGCTGATCGCTGTGATCGCATGGGGCGTCTACGGCTGGACGCACATGCCGAAGCGCAAAGATCCGAACCTGCCGGTGCGGATCGCGACCGCGAGCGTGGCGTGGCCGGGCGTGTCCGCGGAGCAGGTCGAGCAGCTCGTCACCCGGCCGATCGAGGAGGCCGTCGGCCAGAACTCGTACCTCCACCTGGCGGCGCCGGGCAGCGACTTCGCCATCCTCTCGCAGACGATGCCCGGCATGGCCATCGTGCAGGTGCAGCTCGCCGACACCATCGAGGACACCGAGCAGGAGTTCAGCGACATCTACACCAAGGTGGCGCAGATCCAGCTGCCGCCGGGCGCGGGACCGCTGCAGTGGAACAGCGGCTTCGGCGACACGTCGGCGCTCATGCTGACGGTGGCGTCGCCGAAGGAACGGCCGGTGGACGTCGCCATCCGCGCCATCGAGGTGTCCGACGCCATTCGCGCGGTGCGCGGGTCGTCGCCGGGGCCGCGTGCGTCGATCGTCATCGCCTTCCCGCGCTCGGTCGATGGTCGCGTCGTCGATCGGCTGCGCGACGTCCTGGGCCGCGCGCTGGTGGCGCGCGGTGACGCCACCGACTGGCGGCCGATGGACGGCTCGGGTTTCGTCGGCGTCGACGTCGCCACCACGCTCGACGACGCGGCGCTGCTCGACGCGATACGGGTCGTGGCCGGCAAGGACCTCGGCGTCACGTTGCTCCACCCCGACGCCTGGGATCCCGCCATCATCCGCGATCCCGCCGACACCGAGGCGCGGCTCCAGGCGGTCGTCGGCGATCGCTACACCTATCGCGAGATCGACGACTTCACCGACCTGATCTCGCGCGCCCTGAACGGCGTCCCGGAGACGTCGAAGACCGCGCGCTCGGGCGTGCTGCAGGAGCAGGTGACGCTGCTCTACTCGCAGGATCAGCTGGCCGCCTACGGCCTCGATCCCTACAAGCTCGGCGACGTCCTCGGTGCACGCAACATCATCACGGCGGCGGGCACGGTGCAGACGCCAACCAGTGCCGTGCTGGTGGACCCGTCCGGGCAGTTCAAGAGCGCCGGTGAGATCGCGAACGTCGCCATCGCGCAGACCAACGGCGCCCCGGTCTACCTGCGCGACCTGGTGGACGTGACGCGCGCCTACCAGGACCCGCCCGCGTTCCTCAACTGGTTCGGCCGCGTCGATCCCGACGGCAAGTGGATCCGCACCAAGGCGGTGTCGATCTCGGTCTACATGCGCGACGGCGACCAGATCGCGCAGTTCGGCAGCGACGTGAACGTCGTGCTGAAGGAGCTGGTGCCGGCGCTGCCGGAAGACCTCGTGCTGGCGCGCACGTCGGACCAGCCGGCGCAGGTGGAGGAGAAGCTCGACCTCTTCGGCGAGGCGCTGTGGGAGGCGGTGGCGCTGGTCGTCGTCATCGCGTGGATCGGCTTCGGCGAGTGGCGCGCCGCGATGCTGATGGCGCTCTCGATCCCGATCACGCTGGCCATGACCTTCGGCTTCATGTTCACGCTCGGCCTCGACCTGCAGCAGGTGTCGATCGCCACGCTGATCATCGCCCTCGGGCTCCTGGTCGACGACCCGGTGGTCGCCGGCGACGCCATCACCAACAGCCTCGCCGCCGGGCATCCGTCGCGCGTCGCCGCCTGGCTCGGGCCGACGAAGCTGGCGCGCGCCATCATGTTCGCGACGATCACGAACATCGTCGCCTACATGCCGTTCCTGATGCTCACCGGAAACACCGGTGAGTTCATCTGGAGCCTGCCCGTCGTCATGACGTGCGCGCTGGTGGCGTCGCGGCTGACGTCGATGACGTTCATCCCCTTCCTCGGCTACTACCTGCTGCGCGCGCCGACCGGGCCCGAGGAGTCGATGGAGGACAAGCGGAAGAAGGGCTTCACCGGCCTCTACTTCCGCACCGGCTACTGGCTGATCGAGCGCCGGCGCGGGGTGCTGCTGTGCTCGTTCCTGTTCCTCGGCCTCGGCGTCCTCATCGGCCGCCAGCTGCCGACGGCGTTCTTCCCGCAGGACGTGCAGTACCTCTCCTCCATCGACGTGTGGCTGCCGAACGACGCCCCGCTGGCGCTCACCGAGCGCACCGCGCGGCGCGTGGAGGAGATCGTCACCGAGGTGACGGCGGAGTATGGCCGGCAGCATCCCGGCAAGGACGGCACGCCGCGGCAGATCCTGCGGTCGGTGACGTCGTTCGTCGGCGGCGGCGGTCCGCGTTTCTGGAGCTCGATCAGCCCGCAGCTGCAGCAGCTCAACTACGCGCAGCTCATCATCGAGGTGACCGACAAGAACGACACGCCGCTGCTCGCCGGGCCGTTGCAGACGGCGATGACGAACGGCGTCCCCGGTGCCGTCGTGCAGTTCCAGCAGCTGCAGACCAACCCGGTCGCGAACCCCATCGAAGTGGAGCTGACCGGCCTCGACGACGTCACCGCCAGCGACGAGGCGGCGGACATCCGCACGCTGCGCGAGCTCGCGGCGCAAGTCACAGCCATCCTCACCAGCGTGCCCACCAGCGGCAACGTGTGGGCGGACTGGTTCGAGGACACGTTCCGCGTCCGCCTCGCCGTCGACCCCGATCGCGCCAACATGGCGGGCATCACCAACAAGGACGTCGCGGCGTCGACGGCGGCCGGCATCAACGGTGCCCAGGTCGCGACCATGCGCGACGGCAACAAGACCATCCCGGTCCTGGCGCGGCTGCGGCCCGAGGACCGGGCCGATCTGTCGGACGTCGAGGGCCTGTACGTCTACTCGTCGGCGAACAGCACGAAGATCCCGCTCGCCGCGGTGTCGGAGGTGAAGTACGCGCTCGAGACCGAGCGCATCATCCGGCGCGAGAAGTTCCGTGCCATCACCGTCATCGCGTATCCGGTGGCCGGGGTGCTGTCGTCGCAGGTGCTGGCGGTGGCCATGGAGCGGCTCGACGCGTTCCAGGCGGCGCTGCCGCCGGGCTACCAGCTGCGCTACGGCGGCGAGCTCGAGAAGCAGCGGCAGAGCTTCGGCGAGCTGGTGACGATCATCGGCATCTCGAGCGCGCTGATCTTCTCGGCGCTGGTCGTCCAGTTCTCGAGCTTCATCAAGCCGCTGCTGGTGTTCGCCGCGGTGCCCTACGGCGTCGTCGGTGCGCTCTTCGGGCTGTGGGTGACGGGTCAGCCGTTCGGCTTCATGGGCTTCCTCGGCATCGCCAGCCTGGTCGGCGTGATCGTGAGCCACGTCATCGTGCTGTTCGACTTCATCGAGCAGATGCGCGAGCGCGGCGAGCCGCTGGTGGAGGCGCTCCTCGACGCCGGCATCCAGCGCCTGCGCCCGGTGATGATCACCGTCGGCGCGACGGTGCTGGCGCTGTTCCCGCTGGCGATGCACGGCGGTCCGCTGTGGGAGCCGCTGTGCTACGCGCAGATCGGCGGCCTGTCGCTGGCGACCTTCATCGAGCTGCTGCTGGTGAAGGTGTTCTACGCGACGACGGTGCAGGACCTGAAGCTGATCGACTGGGCGGAGAAGCCGGCGGAGGACGACTCAGTCGCAGGCGCGCCAGAGGTACCAGCTGGCCACTGACCGATAGGGCCGCCACCGCTCCGCGCGTCGCACAACATCGTCCGCCGCTGCCAGCGGTTCCTTCGAGCGGAACACCTTCGCGAACCCCTTCCGGATGCCGAAGTCGGCGACGGGCAGGACGTCGGGCCGACCGAGACGGAACATCAGCAGCATCTCCGCCGTCCAACGCCCGATGCCGCGCACGGCGGTGAGCGCCTCGACGATGGCGTCGTCGTCCATGCCGCCGAGCTTGCGCAGCGTCGGGATCGAGCCGGCCTGCGTACGTTCGGCGAGGTCGCGGATGCTGGCGAGCTTGTTGCGCGACAGACCGGCGCCGCGGAGCGCGTCGTCGCTGGCACCGAGGATGCCGGCGGGGTCGATGCGGTTCTTCGGGAACAGCGCCGCGACGCGACCGTGGATCGTCGCTGCGGCCTTGCCGTTCAGCTGCTGATAGACGATCGCCTCCGCGAGCGCGCCGAAGACGTCCTTCGTGTGCTTCAGCTCGAGGGCGAACGGGCCGGTGCGCGCGATGTGACGGCCCAGCACGGGATCGGCCTCGGTGAGATGACGGAGCGCCGCGTCGCCGTCGTAGGGCGGGATGGACTTCGCCACCCGCACCGGCGAGCGCTCGATGCCGAGCAGCCGGTCCTTCGTGACCAGCCCACCGAACGCCGAGAACCCGCCCGCCTTGCCACCCGCCGCCAGCACGCGATGGCACGGCACGACGACAGGGAACGGATTCGTCGCCATGGCGCGACCGATGGCACGCGCCGCACCCGGCGAGCCGGCGAGCTGGGCGAGCTCGCCATACGAGACGGTGCGGCCCGACGGCACGCGCCGCAGCGCCTCGTAGACGCGCAGCGTGAACGGCGTCACGCGGGTGGGATCGAGCCGCAGCGACGTCAGGTCCTGCGGGCGACCGTCGAGGTGCGAGCGCACGCGTGTGATCGCGTCGCGTACCCACGGCGGTGGCGGTCCGTCGACGTCGGCGTCGGGTGAACGCGTCCCGAGGCGCGCCCGCGTCGCGGCGGGCGTCGCCTCGGGGAGCTGGATGGCGCTGATGCCGGTGTCGTTCCACGCCAGGCCGATGGAGCCGATGGCGGTCTCGAAGAGCGTGTAGGGCACCGGCGACGCCTCACTTTCCGTAGGTGACGGCCTCGACGTTGTTGCCGTCGGGGTCGTGGGTGAACGCGGCGTAGTAGCTCGGTCCGTAGCTCTCGCGCAGGCCCGGGGCGCCGTTGTCGGTGCCACCCGCGGCGAGCGCTGCCTGGTGGAACGCCGCGACCGCCTGCTGCGACGGGGCACGGAGGCCGAGGTGCACCTTCGATGGTGTCCCCGCCATCAGCCAGAGCTGCGGGGAGCCGGGGGCACCGAAGCCGGCGCCGCCGTCGTACTCCTGCTCGAGACGGAAGCCGAGCGGCTCGAGGGCCTGGCGGTAGAACGTCACGGCGCGGGGGACGTCGGACACGGTGAGGGTGATGTGGTCGAACACGGGAACCTCCTTTGCGAGTGGAGGCTCCGTTCTAGCCGGCCGTGCGCAGCGCGACTTTGCGAATCTTGCTGTTGCGCATCTCGCGCGGCGAATGCCCCAGCGCCTGACGGAAGGAGCGGTTGAAGTTGGCCAGGTCGGCGAAACCGGCGTCGTACGCGATGCTGGTGACCGGCGCCTCGGTGTCGAGCAGCAGCGATGCCGCGCGGATGAGCCGCGTCTGCACCAGATACTGGTGCGGCGTGACGCCCACCGCGCGTTTGAACGAGCGCAGGAAGTGGAACGGGCTGAGGCCCGCGCTGGCCGCCACGTCGGCGAGCGACAGCGGGCCGTCGCCGCGCGTCTCGATCAGGTGACAGGCGGCGACGGCGCGACGTCGTTCGGCCCAGGTGATGGGGGCCAGCGCCAGCGGCCGGTCGCTCTGGCTGCGCAGGATGTCGGCCGCCAGCATGCGCGCGATCTCCTCGGCCGACGGTGGCAGCGGGTCGCCGGTGCCGAGCAGGCTCTTCGCGAACGCGAAGTGGCGGGCGTGGACCGGGAACGTCGCGTGACGGAAGCCGTCGAGACGGATGCCCGCGTCGCGCTTGATGTCCTCGAGGGTTTCGGGGCCGAAGGACAGCGAGACGCAGCGATCGCCGCGGCCATGCTCGTGCGAGCAGGTGTAGGCCTGCCCGACGTTGCCGAGCATCACCGAGCCCGGTGTCATCGTCATCGCGGTACGACCGGTGCGGTACTGGAACGTGCCCTCGTAGACGAGACCGATGGCGAAGGCCGTGTGCTGCTCCTCGAAGGGCCGGTCCTCGGGTCCGAAGGTGCACGTGTACTCGTGCACCCGGAGATCGGCGAATCGACCGATCTGCCGCATGGGAACCGCCTCGACCATGTCCGGAAGATAGCGCGCCCAGCACACCGGGTCATCCCCCGCGACCCGGTGCACTGGCGGTATCCGGACGTCACTGCCGGGCGATGCGATAGCCGATGCGCGGGAAATGCACCGCGATCTCGCCGAGGGTCGGATCGTGGCGGCGGACGGCGATCTCCTGTGCGGTGAGACGCAGCACGGTGCCCTGGCACGCCTCGGTGCCGTAGTCGTCGGCCATGATGGCGACGGCGTCGCCCGGGGTCAGACCGGGGACCGTCGTACGCTCCGGGCCGTTGATGTCGGTCGGGTCGAAGGTGCGGGCGATGGCGAGTGCCTCGGCAGGTGCCATGGGCTCGACGCGTCCCGGCCCGAAGCCTTCGATGCGGCCGACCCAGGCCGACAGGTTCGGGCGCGCCGCCACGAGCTCGGCGAGTCGCGGGCTCCGGCGCAGGAACCAGACGGGATGGAAGCACGCGGCGTCGGCGATGGTGAAGGCGTCGCCGAGGAGATAGCGCCGGCCGCGGAGCTGGGCGTCGAGACGATCGAGCGACTGCAGTGCCTGCGTCAGCGTGTACGGTGCGGCGCGACGGAGGTTCTCCTCGCTGAGCGCCGGCGACATCCTGGCGCGATCCTCGAGCATGCCCGGTGGCAGCTCCGGTAGCAGCGCGATGACGACGGACGGGACGACCTGCGGCACGAAGCGCCGATCGGCCCAGTCCTCGACGATGCCGGCGAGGTCCGCCTGTGCCGGCGGGAAGCAGGCCGGCTCGGGATGCAGGCGCTCGATCCGTCGCGCGATGCACGCCGTGTCGACGTAGACGTCGGCGCCGATCTGCATCACCGGGACGCGGCGCAGGCCGCCGGTGAGCGGCGTCAGGTCGGGCTTCGGTGCGAGTATCGGCTGCGTCACCGAGCGCCACGGGAGGTTCTTGTAGGCGAGGATGCGACGGATCTTCTCGGCGAAGAACGACTCGGGGTAGTGGTGGACGATCAGCTCGGTCATGGGGCACCTCCTCGTTGCGTTGGTCGATCTGGTGCGACGGTAATCGACCGGGCGGCTCGCGACTTTGCATATCTTGCGGTGACGTCCCGCCCACGAAAGGACCCACATGGCGCTCACGAAGTTCGGCTTCATCGTGACGGGTGACGCGTTCGTCCAGTACCAGGGCACCCAGGCGTTCTCGATGAAGGTCGTCGGTGTCACGCACGCGCGCGACGGCGTGGCGGCAGCGAAGGACATGGTCGCCGAGGGCATCCAGCTGATCGAGCTGTGCGGCGGCTTCAGCCCGGTATGGGCCGGGAGGATCATCGAGGCGATCGACTACGCGGTGCCGGTCGGGGTCGTGGCCTATGGGCCGGAGTCCATCGACGCCATGTATCGCCTGTTCGCCACCTGAGCGTCGATTCCGCTCCTCGTCGTTCGACTACGGAACGAAGGGAGCGTGACATGCTGCTACGCGACAAGGTCGCCGTGATCTACGGCGCGGGTGGAACGATCGGGAGTGCGGTGGCCCGAGCCTTCGCACGCGAAGGGGCGCGGGTGTTTCTCGCCGGGCGCACGCTCGCGACGGTCGAGGCCGTCGCACGCGACATCGCCGGCGCCGAGGCGGTGCAGGTCGACGTGCTCGACGAGACGGCCGTCGAGCGCCACGCGGTCCACGTCGTGGCGACGGCCGGCCGCATCGACGTCGCGTTCAACGCCGTCGGCCTGGAAGACGTGCAGGGTGTCGCGCTTCTCGACATGCCGATCGACGACTTCATGCACCCGATTCTCGTCGGCGCGCGCATGCAGCTGCTGACGGCGCGCGCGGTCGCGCGTCACATGGTGACGCAGGGATCGGGCGTGGTCCTGACGATCACGGCGGGGCCACCCGATGCCACGCCCTACGTCGGCGGATTCGCGCCGGCCTGTGGCGCGATCGAGCATCTCTGGCGCGGGCTGGCGGCGGAGCTGAGTCCGCGCGGTGTGCGCTTCATCTGCCTGCGCTCCGCGGGCTCACCCGACACGCCCGACGTGCAGGCAACGTTCGCCCAGCATGCGAAGGCCACCGGCCGGACCCTCGTGGAGTGTCTCGCCGAGTTCGGGAGCGGCACCCTGATGAAGCGGCTGCCGCTGCTCGCCGAGGTCGTCGACATGGCCACCGTCCTGGCGTCGGATCGGGCGCGCGCGATGACCGGTACCTTCGTCAACGTCACCTGCGGATCACACGGCGAGTGACGCTCATGGACACACGATCGGCACCGCCGGACACGCCGGTGGCGCGGGAGCGTTCCGGGCGCTGAACTTCTTTTCCTGCACGTCCTTCACCGTGCCGCCGAACATCGCGCAGTAGGTGTGGTTGCCGCTGCCGAAGCGGACGGCCACGGCGCCCTGCGAGGGCTCGTCGAGCGAGAACGCGATCGGCTGCGCCGTCGCCTTGCAGACCACCGAGAGGGTCTTGCCGTCCTTGATCGTCGCCGACTTGCACGGACCGTGGGCGAAGGCCGCGTCGGTGTACTTGAAGGTGCGCTTGCCGGCCTTGCCCTTGGCCTTCCATCCCGACGTCGGGAGGTCGAAGCAGACGGCGTCGTCGCTGCCGAACACCTGGAGGACGACCCCGTCGGCGACCGGATCGAGACCGCTGCCCAGTGCCGTCACGAGCTCGATCTTGCGCTTCGTGGCGACGCGGTGGTCGGTGATGAGGAGCGACCTGCCGGCGACCGGGGTCGCGGGCGGAAGCGTCGTGCTGGTGGTCGACGACGTCGTGGTGGTGCTGCTCGACGTCGTCGTCGTGGTGACGGCGAGCGTGCTCGACGACGAGCTGGTGGTGGTCGTGGTCGTCGTCGTGGTGGTGGGCGGCGCCGGTGCCAGCGGCTCGCGATCGAACCGTGCGACCGCTGCATCGTTGCCCGAGGCGATGACGACGGCACCGCCGTCCGCGCTCACGGTGATCGACTGCGGGTTGTCGATCCCGGAGCCGCTGCCGAACGTGGTCGCGCTGCCGATCTCGTCGCACGCGCCGGTGCCCGACCGTCCCGTCTCGCGCTCGCCACTGAGGCAGCTCACGAACACGATCGCGCCGCTGGCCGGGTCGCGCTCGAACCGTGCGACGGCATCGTCGGCGGGAGATCCGACGTACACCGAGATACCATCCGCGCTGATCGCCAGCGATCGCAGCTTGTCGAGCCCCGAGCTCGTGCCGCCCGCGGCGGCGCTGCCGATGGCCGCGCAGGCGTCCGACCCAGCGGGTCCGGTCTCGTTCTCGCCCGTGATGCAGCCGGCGTACGTGAGCGCGCCCGTCGCCGGATCGCGGTCGAAGCGCACCACCGCGTCGTCGCTCTCGGCGACGGCATAGACCGAGGCGTCGTCGGGGCTCACGACCAGGGCATAGAGCTCGTCGAGTCCCGAGTTGGTGCCGTTGGTCGCGCTGGTGGCGATGGGGGTGCAGGCGCCGGAGCCCGTCGGCCCGCTCTCGTTCTCGCCGGTGAGGCAGCCCTGGTAGGTGAGGGCGCCGGTCGTCGGGTCGCGCTCGAAGCGCGCCACGGCATCGTCGAGGCGGGACACGACATAGAGCGACGTCCCGTCCGCGCTCAGCGCCAGGCCGAAGACGTCGTCGAGGCCGGAGTCGGCGCCGGACGGCGCGGCGCTCGCGATGGCGACGCAGGCGCCGCTGCCGGTCGGACCGCTCTCGCTCTCGCCGGTGATGCAGCCCTGGTAGGTGAGCGCACCCGTGGTCGGGTCGCGGTCGAAGCGCGCCACGGCGTCGTCACCGGTGGCGGCGGCATAGAGCGATGTGCCGTCCGCGCTCACCACGACGGCGCGGACCCCATCGAGACCGGAGTCGTCGCCCGAGACGGTGGCGCTCGTGAGGGCGGCGCATGCGGCGCCGCTCTCGCCGGCGATGCAGCCCTGGTAGGTGAGCGCGCCAGTGGTCACGTCGCGGTCGAAGCGGCCGATGGCGTGATCGCCGACCGACGCGGTGTAGAGCGACGTGCCATCGGCGCTCAGCACCACCGACTGCAGCAGGTCGAGCCCGGACCCTTCGCCCGACGCGGCCGCACCGGCGATCTCCGTGCAGGCCCCCGAGCCCATGGACCCGCTTTCGGTCTCGCCGGTGAGGCAGCCCTGGTATGCGAGGGCGCCGGTCGAGGTGTCGCGCTCGAAGTGGGCGACGGCGTCGTCGAAACCCGACACGGCGTAGAGCGACGTGCCGTCGGCGCTGATCGCGAGCGATCGGAGATTGTCGAGTCCCGAGTTCGCCCCGCCGGCCGTGTGTCCCTCGACGGCGGTGCAGGCCTCCGTGCCGTCGACGCCGGTCTCGGTCTCGCCGGTGAGACACGTGCGGTAGGCGAGATCGCCGGGCGGTCGCGCCGTGACCTCCAGCGCCTCGGCGAGCACGCGCAGGTCCAGGCCGTCGAAGGTGAAGGGACCGCCACCGCTGATCAGGTCGAGTCGATAGGTGATGCCGCTCACGAAGACGTCCTGCGTGGGCCCGACGAAGTCCTCGACGACCTGGAGGAAGAGGCCGTTGTCGTTGATGTTCCCGAGCCGTGCGCCGCCCGTGACGAGGGCCGGCCCGCGGAGATCGGTGAAGCGACTGGCGGTGTCCACCATGCTCTGCTGCGGCGGTCCGGGCTGATTCGCGCTCACGATCAGCTGCTCGAACCCCTCCACGGCGCCGACCACGAAGAAGCCGCCGCCATCGTCCCGCAGCCGCAGCAAGCCGCTGCCGAAGGCGATCGTTCCGTGCAGCGAGTCGCCGGCGGCGACGGTGACCGGCGCCGGGAACGGCAGGAAGGCCTCCCATGCCCTCCCCGGGTTCTCGCCGTCGGAGGTGTCGCGGATCTGGGAGGCATCGATGGTGAGGATGCCGTCGCGCAGGAAATCCGCGGCCGGCGCCGGCGTGCTCGCGAGGACGCCGTAGAGGAACGAGACGATCAGGGTGGACGGTCGGCGCATCGCAGTCTCCTCCGGTGTCGTTGCACGGGATCGGAAGCCGGACGTGCGAGCCTAGGGAAGGCGCGTCCGGAGATCGACCCCGGAACGGTAAGGATTGCGGTAAGGAATGCGCCGGGTGCGAGCTTCATGACCGGGCGTGCACCCGCGCCGATCGACTACGACGTCAGCTTCGCCATCATCGCGCGCGCATCCGCGACCAATGTCGCTCCGGGGTCCGGCCGCGACAGAAAATCCGCCCAGGCCAGGAGGTCCATGAGCTCGCTCATCCGGCGCCACGCGACCGGCAGCACGCCACCGGCGGCACGATAGCCGTCGGCCACTGCCGCCACGAAGGTCGCGTCGTCGCCGCGCGGCGGTCGCAGCAGGTTGCCGAAGTCGACGAACGGCGAGCCGGCGAACGCGAACTCCCAGTCGAGCACCGCCGCCACCGCGTGGTCGCGCACCAGGATGTTCGAGCCGTTGTAGTCGCTGTGGGTGAGACACGGCGGACCGGTCCACGAGTCGAGCAGTGGACCCTCGCGCTCGGCGCATGCGAGCACCTGGTCGGTCAATTCCGGACCCAGGCGTGTGCCGCTCGGACCATCGACGAGCACCGCGCGTAAGAAGCCGAGCAGTCCGGCGCCACCGACGCTCACGGGCGTCGCGACCCGCAGCGCCCCATCGAGAAACCCGTGACGCTCGAACGTGAAGGCGTGGATCGAGGCCAGCGTCGCACCGACGGCACGAATGGTCGCCGCGTCGGGCGCGACCGTCTCGAGCCGCGGCGCGTCCACCCATTCCATGACCGCGAACGGATGCCCGGAAACGGGATTGTGCGTCGCCGCGTACAGCAGCCGCGGAACCGGAACACGTCCCGCCACCAGCGCGTGCAGGGCGAGCTCCTTCGCCGCCACCGACGGATCGCGCACCCAGAAGCGCAGGTGGAGCGCCGTACCGCTCACGACGACGCGCAGGTTCGTGTTGGCCAGCCCGCCCGCCGCCGGCTGCTGCGACGTCACGATGGCCCCGGGGACGGCTGGCGCGAGCAGTGCGGCGAGCTCCGCGTCGGTGAACGTCAGGTCGGGGGTGCCCCGCGTCCAGCGCTCGCGCATCGTCAGGAGATGAGTCGCGTCACCCGCGCCGCCACCAGCGCCTCGACGGCGTCGGCGCGACGGACCGCCGAGCGGATCTCGTCCGCGAACGCCTTGCGGCGCTCCGCCAGGTCGGGCGCTCCGGGCTCGAGCAGGCCGCGATTCTTCGCCAGCCGCAGCGCCGCCTCGAACAACACCTTCGACACCGATTCGGCGTTCGAGATGCGCCGCTGCAGCAGGTACTGCTTGCCGACGCCGAGGCAGCGATCGAGGAGCTTCGCCTGATCGATCGCCACCGCCGGGTTCTCGCGCTCGAGGGTGTCGCCGACGACCTGATACCCCTGCAGGAACGGCCGCAGGATGCGGTGCGCGTTGAAGGGGCGGAACGAGCGCACCAACGACTGGATGGCGGCCGGGCCACGGGCGAGCGCCGACTCCCACTTCGGATCGTGCAGCGCGATCTCGTCCGCCAGCTCGACGCGGAAGCGGTCCTTCTCGGCGAAGAAGAACTCGAACTTGAGCAGATCGCGCAGCCGCATGGCCTCGTCCCAGAACGTGCCGCGCCGGTCCTCGACGTGATCCTCGCCGGCACGCAGCAATGCCAACTCTGCGATGGCCGCGTTGACGAAGAAGTGGATGATCGTGTTGCGGTAGTAGGCCGCCGTCAGGTGCTGGTCGGGGGCGATGGCGTACACCGGCTCCGGCCCCTCGGCGTAGCGGTTGACGATGCCGCTCTCCACCAGCGTGTCGAGCGCGCGCTGGACGCCGGCTTCGGTGTCGAGGTCGATCTCCATCGTCGTCGGCAGCTTGCGGCGCCGGATGTAGGTGACGAGGTTGCCGAGCGCGACCACCGTCTCGGGGACGCTGAGCGCGCGATCGCCGCGGCCGAGCAGCGCCAGCGCGACGAGCGACGTCGGCGTCATCGGCGTCACGTTGTTGATGCGGACCGAGACCTCGAACGCGAGCTTCTGCACCGCGATCGTCTGCTCGTCCTCCTCGGACTCCGTCTGCGGCTCGGCGTGCGGGTCGGGTGGGCCCAGCATGGCCGCCAGCGAGACCGGCTCGCCGAAGCGGATGTGGATGTCGCCGAAACGCCGGCGCAGGCCGCGCACGACGTTGACGAACCAGCCGAAGTTCTCGCGCTGCTTGGCGCCGCCGCGCTGCTCGGCGGTGTAGGCGCCGACGTCCTGGATCTGGTCGTAGGCGATCGCCACCGGGATCAGGTGGACGTCCTCGCTCTTGCCGCGTCGATAGGCATCGACGACGTTGGCGAGCAGCCCGAAGCGCGGCGGCAGCAGCTTGCCCGAACGCGAGCGGCCGCCCTCGATGTACCACTCGAGCGAGAAACGCTTCTCGATCAGGTAGTCGATGTAGTGGCGCAGCACGAACTTGTAGACCGGGTTGTCCTTGAACGTGCGGCGGATGAAGAAGACGCCGCTGCGCCGGATGAGCGGTCCCACCGGGAAGAAGTTCATGTTGATGCCGCCGGCGGTGTGGTTCGGCGGGTGGCCGTTCTCGTGCAGCGCGTACTGCAGCACGAGGTGGTCGAGGTTCGACTTGTGCGACGGCAGGAACACCACCGGATGCCGTTGCGCGAGCGCGTAGATGCGTGCGAGCTGCGCGCGATCGTAGTGCAGCGACTCGCCGTAGCCCTGCGTGTAGAGCTGATGGATCAGCTTCGCCGTCAGGTCGATGACGTAGGGACTGTGGGTGGCGCGGATCTCCTTCAGGTAGCCCTGCGCCTCGCGCAGCACGTCGGCCTCGGGCTTGCCGACCTCGTGCGCGAGCCGCGCGATGCCGCCGCGGAAGGCCGGGCGCGACAGGATGTCCTCGCCGACGAAGCGCGGCACCTTGTAGCGCAGGCCGCGCAGGCGGCGCTCGGCGCGCTCCAGGGCCAGTGCCGCCTGTCGCGCCACGAACTCGGCGAGACCGGTCGTCTCGCTCGAGCCCGGTCCGCCATTGTGTACCCAGCGGTCACGTAGCTCGGTCACCGTCGCCGCGTCGCCGGCGACCACCTGGAAGCGATCGGGTGTGCGCGACGCCAGCCACTGGCGCGCGCGTCCGGGATCGCGCGGATCGCCGAGCAGGACGAGGCGGCCGAGGCTGCGCACGGCGCCGCGCTTCTTCTTCGGGGTGAACCAGGCGACGCGCAGTGGCGTCAGCAGGGGATCGTCGTCGGCGGCGAGACAGGCCTCGAGTCGCGGGTCGAGTCGTGGAGTGCGACGTCTGCGGCGACGTCGCGACGGTGGGATCGGGATCGCGTCCCAGCGAATCCCCGACGGCGCGTGGTGCTCGGTGATCCAGTCGAGGAGCAGGCGCCGCTCGACCCGGCTGCTCGCGTCCAACAGGAAGACGACGCGCCGATCGGTGACGGCGTCGACCTGCTGGACCTGGTGCGCGCGCGGCATGAAGGCCCGGATACTACGACGATCGCTGCCGCGGGTGGTAGTGCCAAGGCTGGACCCGCCGAACCCCGGGACGCTATCCTCCGCGCCGTGGCGTACTCCGACCTCACGCGTGAGATCGATCAGGGGCCCGAGGGGCCGCACATCGGCGCCTTCTTCGACCTCGATCGCACGCTGGTGGCGGGGTTCTCGGTGTTCGCGTTCTTCTCCGACGCACTGTTCCGTGGACGGATCGGCCCGAGCGGCCTGGCGTTGACCTCCCTGGCGGGGTTGCGGTTCCAGTTGGGCCAGCTCGGGTTCTCGGGGCTCCTCACCGAAGCCGCGGCGCTGCTCCGTGGCGAGAACGAGTCGGCGCTGGTCGAGATCGGCGAGCGGCTGTTCGAGGAGCGCATCGCCGGCGACATCTATCCCGAGGCGCGCGCCATCGTCGCGGCGCACCGTCGCAAGGGGCACACGCTGGCGATCGTCTCGTCGGCGACGCGGTACCAGGTCGAGCCGCTGGCGCGCGAGCTCGGCATACCCCACGCCCTCTGCACGCATCTCGAGGTCGCGGACGGCCGCTTCACCGGCGGCATCGTGCGGCCCACCTGCTACGGCGACGGCAAGCTGCTGGCGGCGCGCGAGCTGGCGATGCGTGAGGACGTGGCCCTCGAGGACAGCTGGTTCTACACCGACAGCCACGAGGACCTGCCGTTGCTCGAGGGCGTGGGGCGTCCGCGGCCGACGAACCCGAACCGCACGCTCGCCGCCATCGCCGCGACGCGTGGCTGGCCGCAGCGCACGTTCCACACTCGCGGCCTGCCGAGCGCCACCGACGTCCTGCGTACGTCGCTCGCCATCGGCGCGCTGGTGCCGTCGATGTTGCTCGGCCTGCCGGCGGCGGCGCTCGAGGGCCGCTGGCGGCCGTTCGTCAACATCGCCGCCAGCACGTGGGGCGAGGTGGGCACGGCGCTCGCCGGCATCGGGCTGCGCGTGCACGGCGAGCAGCACCTGTGGTCGCATCGGCCGGCGGTGTTCATGTTCAACCACCAGAGCGCCGTCGAGGTGCTGCTGCTGTGCAAGATGCTGCACCGGGATTTCGTCGGCATCAGCAAGCAGGAGGTGAAGAAGAACCCCATATTCGGCCCGGCGTTCACGCTCGTCGGCACGGTCTTCATCGACCGCTCCAACAGCAAGCGTGCCATCGACGCCCTGCGGCCGGCCATCCAGGCGCTGCGCGAGGGGCTGTCGATCGCGATCGCGCCGGAGGGGACGCGCAGCAGCACGGGACGGCTCGGCAAGTTCAAGAAGGGCGCGTTCCACATCGCCATGGCCGGCAAGGTGCCGATCGTCCCCATCGTCTTCATGAACTCGCTCGACGCGCTGCCGAAGCACGCCGTGGTGGCGCGGCCCGCCACCGTCGATGTCGTGGTGCACCCCCCGATCGACACCAGCACGTGGACGGTGCACGACATCGAGGAGCAGGTGGCGAAGGTGGAACGCCTCTACCAGGAGACGCTCGACACATGGTCAAGCTGATCTTCCTCTGCCGGCGACGTCCCGAGCTGACGCCGTCGCGCTATGCCGACCTGCTGCTCCGAGGCCACGTCCCGCTGGCGTTGCGTCATCATCCCACCATGCGCGGGTACACCGTGAACATCGTCGAGCAGGTGCCGCCCGGGCTCGATCCGATCGACAGCGTCGGCCAGCTCTGGTTCGACTCGCTCGACGACTTCCGCGACCGCCTCTACGACTCCGACGACGGCCGTGCCGTCATCGAGCGCGACGTCGCAGGCTTCATGGATGGCGCCGACGCCTACGTCACCACCGAGCACGTCCAGAAGGACGAGTGCGCACGTGTCCCGCTCGGCGAGCCGTCGCCCAGCGTGAAGATGATCTGCCCGCTGTGGCGACGCCCCGACATGACCCACGACCAGTTCGTCGAGCACTGGCTCGGGCGCCACGTGCCGCTCGCGAAGCAGCATCACCCTGCGATGTGCCGCTACGTCACCAACGTGGTGGAGCAGCGTCTCGGCACCGGCGGCC
Source organism: Binatia bacterium (assembly GCA_036009625.1). Classification (GTDB taxonomy): domain Bacteria; phylum Desulfobacterota; class Binatia; order DP-6; family DP-6; genus DASYLJ01. The sequence goes on along the minus strand of DASYLJ010000169.1, from coordinate 1,205 downwards.
CGGACCTCGACGGCATCGCGGAGATCCATTTCCCGTCGCTCGCCGTCCTGGCGAAGGGCTTCTTCGAGAGCGCCGAGGGCGAGCGCATCATCCGCGAGGACATCGGCCGCTTCATCGGGCGCACCGGCCCGTACCGTGTCGTCGAGTACGTCCAGTCGCGGCCGGCTTAGCGCGACGGCGCGAGCCAGACGGCGAGGTTGCGCACGTAGCGCTCGACGTCCGGTCGCGCGCGCGGCTCGGTCTGCATGCCGTCGCCCGGCGGCTCGGTGACGAACGACGGCGCACCGTACGACGTGTCCCAGTTGTAGTCCGCGAAGTGGTGGAAGCTCGAGTCCGCGACGCCGCGTCCGAGCAGTGCGCCGCTCGGTCGATGCACGCGCTCGAACGCCACCACGAGATTGAACGCGCGTCCGGTGGTCTTGCTCGTGCCCTGGGCCACGACGCGTGCGCCGGCCTCGCCGGCGGGCACCCCGACGGCGCCTTCGTGCGGGTGCGCCGGCAGGAGCTCGATGGCCTGGCCGGACGCGCGTCGCATCAGCTCGTGGGTGGGCGCGACGGCGCTGATCCGCTGGAAGTCGCCGTTCCGTCCCGAGTGGTAGTTCGGCCACGAGATCGTCGGCGTCTCCACGTCGTCGACCGCCTGTCGCTCGGGATCCGGCTCCCGCGACCGCGAGTGGAAGAAGTGCGCCGCGCCGATCCCGCCGAGCGTACACAGCGACGATCCCATGTCCTGATGGTCCCGGGTGGCGAGCACCCCGCCGCCATCCTCCCGAAACCGCGTGATCGCCGCACACTCCCGCGCCGTCAGCCCGTGCCCCACGTCGAGCGCGAACAACCAGACCTCGTCGAACCTGGATCGATCGAGCGCAACCAGCACGGGATCATCCCCACCCGCACTTGCTTCCCGATTCCGGGCCGTGACCTCGAACGACAGATCGTTCTCACGCAACGACCGGAGATAGTCCGTCATCAGCGACAACCGCTCCACCGACCAATCCTCCGGGTCGAAGCCGATAGTCGTCTGCACGAGAATGCGAACAATACGAGCCACGCCGAGCGTCGTAGCACGCCAATAAACCCCGAACGATCCGATCCCGAGATTTAAACAGACGGGAGGCCGTGGGGTACGTGTGGGGCGGAGGGTGCCGTCGAGCGAGCGCGTCGCGAGCACGCGCTGCGGGGAAAAGGGGCGGGGCGGTGCCGTG
>DASYLJ010000168.1:0-26252 GCA_036009625.1 Binatia bacterium | reverse complement strand
CCCCCACCGCGACACCACCATCCCGACCGCTAGTTCAGCTGCACAGTCGCCCGGAGCTGGATCATGTCGTGCGCCCGGAACACGCCCGGACCCGCCTTTCGGTTGGCGGCGATGCCGATGTACGTGCCGGTCAGCAGGAAGTTGTCCGTCACGCGCCAGGTGAGCTGCGGCTGGAAGACGAAGATGCCGCTGTAGTCGAGGATGACGACGAGGCGCGGCGACAGCTTGCCGTGCAGGTAGTCCGTCTGCAGCGCCGTCTGGATGAAGCCCTCGTACTGGTAGGCGTCCTGGAAGTCGTGCGGGTTGGCCTTCACGCAGAGCGGATTGTCGCGCGGATCGGTGGCCGCGCCGCGCTCGCAGATGGGAATGCCCTTGATCCGGCCCGCGACCGCCTGGCGCTTGCCCGGCTTGGTGTACGGATTCCGGAAGTCGCGACCGCCCTTCTCGCTCAGGTTGAACGAGTTGTTGAGCGCCGCCGATATGATGAAGCTGTTCGACGGGTTCAGCGGCCGGAAGAAGAAGAACCGGTCGTACCCGATGAGCCACCGGATGTAGTCGGCCGTCGGAACGTAGTTCGTGTAGTTCTTGGTGTCGCCGATGGCCTTACGGACGGCGCCCGGCACCTGCACGCGCGGGTTCAGGTTGCCGTTCGGCAGGAAGGCGAGCTCGTCGACGAAGTACTCGGCCTCCGTCCGGATGATGCCGTTGACGGGCTGGCTGAACCAGGTGGCCGCGACGCCGATCACCGATTCGAGCTTGCGCTCGAGCGACGTGACGACGGGCGCCTTCCATCCGCAGGAACGACCGGCCGGGGTCCGCCCGAGGGTCCCGCGTTCCGCCTTCGTGATCTTCGTGCCGTCGGCACCGGTGCAGACCGGGGTGCGGAAGCCACGATCGTCGACCAGCGTGACCTTGCCCGCGGAGAACCGGTCGAACGCCGACGACCCACGCAGCAGCGGCACGGGCGCCTGGTTGAAGGTACGGAAGAACCATCCCTGCACCGTGTAGTCGCGGGCGATGACGCCCGTCAGGCGTGCGCCCCACCGCGTGTTCGACCACTTCTCCTCGGGCAGGCGATCGACGACGGCGACGTGCAGCGACTTGCCCTGCTGCGTTTCCTGGTTGCGCGTCGGACCGATGACGATGTTGGAGTTCGGGTCGCCCACGTCGGGGTTGAACGGCGACACACCGGCCGTGATCGGGTTGATCGGCACCGTGGTGTCGATGATGCCGGGCACGAGGTAGGTGTCGGCGAAGACGCTCGACAGCCACTCCCAGTTGTCGAGCAGCTTGACGGTGGTGCGCAGGGTCCAGAGCGGAATGCGCGCCTCGTCGACGTCCTGGAAGAGGCCGGGGGCGCCGAGCGTCAGGTCGAACGGATTCGAGACGTCGAGGATCGCGATGGTGTCGGCCTCACCCCACGAGATCGCCTGGCGACCGGCGCGGATGAAGACGCGCCCCTTCGTGTAGTCGAGGTACATCTCGTTGATGCGGTTCCGCGACGCGTAGATGTGGCGCGGGTTCTTGTTCTCGTCGTTGAACTGGTAGCTCTCGCGATTGATGTTCGAGCTCTGCGAGAAGCGCGTCCTCGTGTCCCGACGGTGCGAGTTCCACGGCCCGTCGAGGTAGTCGTAGAGGCCGTCGTAGAAGCCCCACCAGGCGAAGCGGAACTTGAAGTCGTCCGGTGCGACGTACTGCAGAATGGGGACGTTCTTGCTCCAGTTCGTGTAGTCGGTGAGCTTGGCGTCGAACTCGGGGTTGTAGAAGATACGGTTCTGCCCGAAGTCGCCCGCGCTGTACGACGGCGGGCACGTGCGGGGATCGTTCTGCAGCACCTTGCCGCTGAGCATCTTCACCGGCGTGCAACCGGTGGTCTCCGAGTTCTCCGTCATCACGCTCACCTGGTTGTAAGCGCGCACGCGAACGTCGAAGTTGCGTCCTTTGTCTAGAAAGTACGCGTGGGAAACGGTGGAGATGCTACAGAGTACGGCCGCGAGGCCGAGCGCGAGCCAACCCGCCGATGTCCGCATGAGCGGGCGCTATCGAAGATTCCCAAGCGGATGTCAAGGCTTCTGCCATGTCGTTTCAACGCCGCAGCGTGTCGACGAGCGTCGCCTTCAGGTGTTCGAGCAGCGCCGTCGAGTGTTCGGGCTCGCCGCCGCCCAGAAATCCCTGCACGAGGATGCCGTGGAGCGCACTCATGATGAGTCCCGCGTCCATCATCGTGTTTACCGACGTCTTGAAGACGTCTTTCTGACGGCCGCTGTCGATGATGTCGCCGAGCAGGCTCACGTAGACACGCTGCAGCTCGTTCATGTGCCCGACGAGATCGTCGGGATGCTTCTCCTCGCGCAGGATCAGGCTCAGGAAGAACTTCACTGAGTAGATGTTCTTCGACACGAACGCGTAGTACTCGTCGATCAGGCGCTTGATCTGGTCGACCTCGTCGAGCCCTTCGAGGTCGTCGACGACGTTGATGAAGTACGGTTCGAGCGTGCGCTGGACGGCGTTGCGGAAGAGCTTCTCCTTGTTGTCGAAGTGCCAGAAGATGAGCGCCTTGGATACCTCGGCCTCTTTGGCCACCTGCGACAGCGAGGTGTTGGCGTATCCCTGGGCGGAGAAGAGGCGCATGGCCGTCTCGATGATCTTCTCCCGGGCATCCATCCCCGTCTTCGTGGCCGGAACCGACGGCGACTGTCAACAATCGGCCAGACCACCGTCCGCGTTGACGGTCTTCCGTGGCCGCGGCTACAATCCGCCCGCCGCCTGCGGCCTCGCATGATCCAGCACACCATCCGCATCGGCCGGGTCGTTCTCGGCGCCGTGCTCCTGATCGGTGGTGTGGCCATGCTGGTCCTGCCGGGGCCGGGCATTGCCGCGATCTTCGTCGGCATCACGTTCCTTTCGCACGAGTTCCATTGGGCCCGCCGCGTACGCGAGTGGATGAAGGCCCGGTATGAGCATCTCAAGGGGAGATTCGATGGAAGATCCGAAGGACCGCCTGGGTAAGAAGCTGCAGGAGCGCGAGAAGGCCACCGAAGACCAGTACATCGAGGAGCAGGAGCGCCTGAAGCTCGACGCGGCCCGCGCTGCCCAGGTCACGGCGCCTGTGCCCGGCAAGGGCAACTGCCCGTGGTGCGGCGCCGCGCTCATGCACGTCAAGCTGCACGGCATCGGCGTCGAGCAGTGCCCCAAGGACTGCGGCATCTGGATAGCCCTGAACGAGGTCGAGACACTCGCCGAGCGCGAGCGCGACGGCTGGCTCTCGAAGTACTTCTATCGGCCTCGACTCGACGGCTGATCGTCGGGCGGCATGTTCACCGGCATCATCCAGACCCTGGGTCGCATCGAGCGCATCGCGCCCCGGGGTGGCGGCGTCCGGTTCACGGTCGCCCCCGCGAAACGCCTCTCGAAGCTGGCACTCGGCGAGAGCATCGCGGTCAACGGTGCGTGCCTGACGGTGACGGGCATCCTCGGCACCAAGTTCACCGCCGACGTCTCCCCCGAGACGCTGCGTCGCACGAGCTTCCGCCGTGTCCAGCGCGGCGATCGCGTCAACCTCGAGCGCTCGCTGCGGCTCGGTGACCGGCTTGGTGGCCACATCGTGCAGGGGCACGTCGACGGCGTCGGCGCGGTCGATGCCATCACTCCGGACGGCGACTGGGTGCTCTACCGCTTCAAGGCGCCCGCGGCGCTGCGTCCGTACCTGGTCGAGAAGGGCTCCATCGCCGTCGACGGCGTCAGCCTGACCGTCTTCGACATGAAGCAGGGCACCTTCACCGTCGCGCTCATCCCGCACACGCTGAAGGAGACGACGCTGGCCGACCGCGTGCCCGGCGACGTCGTCAACCTCGAGGCGGACGTCCTGCTGAAGCAGATCGCCGCCATGCTGAAGTCGAGAACGACTACGCCGACGGCGGCACGTCGACGACCGGCGGGCTCGCCAGGAAGGGCATGAGCAGCGCGGCCGGGTCGACATCCGATCCGAGCTGCTTGCCGACGCCCGAGAGGATGCCCATGACGCGCCCGACGAGCAGGATGTCGCCGGGGATCTCGACCAACGGGTTGGCCTTCATCGCGCGCGGCACCTCGTCGTTGAACTGCGAGATGATGTCGCGATCGGCGTAGGCGCGCCCGTTCCGCAGCGCGAAGCCGAGAAAGGCCTCGCCCAGCACCGCCAGGCTCTCGTCCGACTCGTCGCGGGTGCGGAAGCCCAGCCCCCGGAACGCGGCGGCGATGTCGGACGACTGGCCGCCCATGATCGACATCGTGAGACGCACGATGCCCTCGCGGAAGTCGGGCGGCAGAGCCTTGGCGAGGCCGAAGTCGAGCAGGACGATCTTGCCGCCGGGCTGCACCAGGATGTTCCCGGGATGCGGATCCCCGTGGAAGAAGCCGTGCGTCAGGATCATCTCGGCGAACAGCTCGCTCAGGCGACGCGCGATGGCGCGCGGATCGACGCCCATGGCTAGCAGCGCCGGCACGTCGGTCACGCGCACGCCCTCGGCGAACTCCGACACCAGGACGCGCTCCGAGCTGAGCTCGCGGACCACACGCGGCACCATGACGTCGCTGCTGTCCTTCAGGCACTCGGCCATGCGCTCGGCATTGTCGGCCTCGTGCAGGAAGTCGAGCTCGAGGGGGACGAGCTTCGTCACCTCGTTCAGCAGGACGCGGAAGTCGAAGTTGGGCTCGAGGCGGGCCAGGATGCGCAGCAGGACGCCGAGGTTCTGGATGTCGTCCTGCACCAGCTTCGCGATCTCGGGGTACTGGATCTTGACCGCCACCTCGCGGCCGTCGTGGAGGCGGGCGCGGTGCACCTGGGCCAGCGACGCGGCGGCGATGGGCGTCTCGTCGAAGCGGACGAAGGCCTTCTCCAGCGGGCGTCCCAGCGACTCGCGGAGGTGGGGCAGGAGGGTCGCGAAGGGTCGCGCCGGCACCTTGTCCTGCAGCCGCGAGAGCACCTCGACGTACTCGTCGGGCAGGATGTCGGCGCGCGACCCGAGGAACTGGCAGACCTTGATCGGCAGGCCCTCGAGCCGGGTGGCCAGCCCGTAGACGGCTTCGGCGCTCCGGCGGTGGTGGTTCTTCCAGGTCACGTCGCGCAGGCCGATGCCGAGGCGACCGAGCGTCTGCATGAGCTTGTAGCCGGCGTACACGCGGGCCACGAGAGCCGCCTGCGCCACGAACCGCCGGGACTGGCCGGTGACCATCGGGGGATATTGCGGGGATGGGCGCCCGAACACAACGGCGCCTTGCAGTTCGATCGCCTGAACGGCTATCTGCGGTGGCCGAATGGTGGAGCGCGCGATCGTGGTCGGGGATCAGGTGATCAATCTCCAGATGCCGGGCATCTTCACCGTCACGGCACGCGACCGGACGTTCCTCCACATCGAGAGCCCGGACGGCATCCGCCTGAAGGTCAGCGACGCCGCCGTCCGACGGATGGAGCCCGGCGCCACCCCCATCCCCGTCGATCCGCCGGAGGAGTAGCCCCGGCCTACTCGGCGTCGTGGAAGATGACGCCGAGGGTCATACGGGTGCCCGAGCGGATCGTGCTGACGCCGTGCCGGACCGTGACCCGGTACGTGCCCTTGGCCCCCTGCACCGGGCGGTGACGGTTCGGGAGGACGACGGCGTCGCCGCGCTCCAGGGCGATCACGGTGGCCCGCGACTGCGCCCGCGGACGCTGCTCGACGAGGACGATCTCGCCGCCCTCGAACTCGTCGCCGAGCAGGATCGTCATCTGCAGCGGGAAGGCGACGGCGCCGTAGAGGTCCTGGTGCAGGCAGTTGTAGTCGCCGGGGCCGTAGCGCAGCAGGAGCGGCGTGGGTCGCGTCTGCCCGTGCGCGGCACAGTGCGCAAGGAACGCAGGCAGCGTCGGGGGAAACGTCGTGCCCCAACGGTTCGCGATCGGGACCAGGTGCCGGTAGGCCTGCGTGCGCAGCGTCGCCACCAGCGGCGGCAGGGGGGCGGCGAGGTAGCGATACTCGCCCGAGCCGAAGCGGTAGCGCGCCATGTCGACGGTGCTGCGGAAGCGGCGCGGCTCTTCCCACCATTTCGTCGCTTCTGCGCACTGGGCAGTGTCGAAGAGGCTCGGAATCACCGCGACACCGTCGGCGTCGAGCTGCTCGGCGACCCGCTGCCAGTCGACGGTCATGGCGTGCACACGCGGCACGGCCGGTAGCCGACGTCGGCCGCGTCGTCGACGCTGGCGAATACCACGCGACGGTCGTCGCGCGCGCGTCGCAGGTGCGGGCAGCCGACGCGGCAGACGATGCGCGTCGTCGTGCACCCCATCAGTACGGGGGTGTGGCGCTCGAGCGCCAGCAGCAGTGCCTTGCGCTCGCCGCCGAACGCGTACCCACCGGTGCTGCCGTCGCTGCGCAGCACGCGGTGGCACGGCACGATCAGCGGCACCGGGTTGCGACCGAGCGCCGTCCCGACGGCCCTGACGGCTCGTGGCGAGCCGATGCGCTGCGCGATCCACGCGTATGGCCGATCCTCGCCGAAGGGGATGCTGCGCGCGGCGTCGAGCACGCCGCGCTGGAACGGCGCCACGTCGCCGAGGTCGACCGGCACGCCGAAATACGCGCGACGGCCGCCGAGGTAGTCGTCGAGCTCGGCGCGCGCCTGCTCGACGTGGCGGCGCACGGCCCCGTCGAGCGACGGGCGCTGGCGGCCGGTGCCGACGCGGGTGACGCCGCGCGGGCTGGCGTCGATCACGAGGCTCCGGCCGAAGCGGGCGAGCGCATCGTGGTCGGCGACGGCGCGGCGGAGCACGGCGGATCCGAGTGCCAGGACCGTCGTCGGGCGGAAGTGTTCGGTCAGCAGATCATCGAGTGCGTCCATCGGTTCCTCCTCCCAGCGCCGCGCGCAGGATGCTCTTGCCGCGCGCGAGCTGGCTCTTCACGGTGTTGACCGAGATGCCGCGGATGCGGGCGAGCTCGGCGTAGGGCAGGTCGTCGACGTAGCGCAGCGCCAACAGCAGGCGCGCCTCGCGCGGCACGGTGCGCAGCGCCCGGACGAGGTCGAGGCGCGTGCCGTCCGGCGCGGCCTGCGAGGTGGGTGCGGGGTCGACGCGACGGCTGCGCGCGCTACGCCGCAGCTCGTCGACGCAGACGTTGGTCAGGATGCGATAGAGCCACGTCGACACGGCCCATTCGGGCCGATAGGTCGCGGCGCCGAGGTAGCACTGCAGCAGCGCCCGCTGCACGGCGTCCTCCGCATCGGCTGCCGGCAGCAACCGTCGGGCGACGGCGTGGAGCCGCGCCCCGTGCCGGACCACCAGGGTGGCGAAGGCGTCGGCGTCGCGAGCAGCGATGCGAGCCATCAGGGCGCGGTCGTCGTTCATTCATCCGGATGTACGCTCGGGCGGGGTGGAACGGGTGGAATCGATCAGCGCATGCACCATCGTCGCCGTGATGGGGGCGAGCAGGATACCGTTACGATGGTGGCCGGTGGCGACGACGACGTTCTCGAGCCGCGGATGACGATCGACGAACGGCCCGCCGTCACGCTGCGGGCGCAGGCCCGACCACATGCGGGTGACGGGCCACGAACGGGCGGCCGGCGACACCTCGGCGAGATGGCCCAGAAGCGTCGCGATGCCGTCGGCGGTGACGGCCTTCACGTAACCCGCGTCCTCCACCATCGACCCGACGAGTGCCTCGCCCGACGGCGTCGGCACGAAGCAGCCGTCGCCGTGGAGCAGGACGTGACGACCGACGAGACCGCGCAGCGCCAGCATCTGACCACGCGCGGGACGGACGTCGACCACCTCGGGCAGGCCGGGGAGACACGACGTCCAGGCGCCGGCAGCGAGGACGACCTGGCCAGGCGTCACCCACGTTCCGGCGACCTGCATACGAACGATGCGATCGCCCCGTCGCTCGGCGTCGCGCACGGCCGACCCAGGCAGGACGGTGGCGCCACGACGTCGCGCGCTCTCGGCCAGCGCGGCGACGAGGCGCTCGTTGCGGACGCAGGCGTCGTCGGGAAAGCGGGCGGCGCCGAGCGCAGCGGGGTTCGCCAACGGCTCCAGCGAGCGCAGCGCCGCGGCGTCGAGCCACTCGGCGGCGAAGCCCTGCTTCTGGCGATGCGCCACGCGCTGGCGTTGCTGCTCGACCTCCTCGTCGGTGAGACACAGCTCGAGCGTCCCGGTGTCGACGTAGCCGACATCGATGCCGGTCTCCTCGCGCAGCGCCGCCACCAGCGCGGGGTAGCTGTCGAGGCTCGCCTGCCGCAGAGCGAGCACGTCGTCCTCGGCGTTGCCACTCGCCACCGCGAGGACGCCGGCCGCCGCGCTCGACGCCTCGGCGCCCATGGCGCCGCGCTCGGCCAGCAGCACCGACCGCCCGCTCCCAGCGAGCAGACGCGCGGCGGCGCAGCCGATCACCCCGCCGCCGACGACGAGAACATCCGGCCCGCTCACGGCCGCAGCGCCATCTCCAGGTGCGGCAGGATGTCGTTCAGATCGGCCACGATGCCGAGATCGGCGACCTTCAGGACGGGCGACTTGGGGCTCTTGTTGATGGCCACGATGATCCCGGCGCGCCGTAGGCCAACCATGTGCTCCATCGCGCCGCTCACGCCGAGGCCGACGTAGAGCCGCGGCGCGATCGCGCGGCCGGTGAGACCCACCTGGTACTGGCGCGGCATCCAGCCGGCGTCGGTGACTTCGCGTGTCGCCGCCAGCGCGGCGCCGAGCCGTCCCGCCAGGTCGCGGATCGCGGGCAGCGCCGTCGGTCCGCCGATGCCCTTACCGACGCCGAGCACCAGCGTCGCCGTCTCGAAGGCGTCCTCGGCCTCGCCGCCGATCGGCTGCACGTCGACGACGCGCACGCGGACCGGCACCTCCGGCACGTCGAGCATCAGCAGCTCGGCCCGGCGCGACGCGTCGGGCAGCGCCGGATGGAGCATGCCGGGACGGACCGTCGCCATCTCGGGGCGGGTGCGGGAGAGGATCGGGGCGATGATGGCCCCACCGAAGGCCGGCTTGAGCTGGCGGACGCGGCCCTCGCCGTCGAGATCGAGGTCGACGGCATCGCCGGTGAGACCCAGGCCGAGGCGCGCGGCGACGCGGGGGGCGAGATCGCGACCACGGACCGTCGAGCCGAGGAGCACCAGGCGGGGGGCACGCGTGCGGATGGCCTCGGCCAGTACCGCGGCGTGCGCGTCGGTGGTGTAGGGCTCGAGACCCGGTGCATCGGCGACGAGCACGCGATCGGCACCACCGGCCGCCAGGACGGCGGCGTGCTCGGCTCCCGGACCGATGACCACCGCCTCGACGTCGGCACCGAGCGGCCCGGCCAGCTCGGCCGCCTTGGCGAGCAGCTCGAGCGTGACGGCCCGGAGCTTGCCGTCGTGCGCCTCGACGACGACCCAGAGCGGCGGTCCGGTCGCCGGACCGCGTATCGCGAGCGGCTGACGCGCCACGGCCGACGCGTCGAAGGCGCCGAGCGCGGTCAGGCGATCGTGCAACGCATGCGCGATGGCCTCGGGCGAGTCGCCGGTGATGGCCTCGGCGCGGCGCTCGATCCGCACCTCCTCGATGCCGGCCACCCAGGTGGGCGAGCCCTCGGTGCCGACGTCGGACGGCTGGAGGCCGACATCGGCCAGGCCGAGCTCCGTGATCGGCTTCTCTGCCGCCGCCAGACGATCGGCTTTCGACGGGAAGCGCTCCTCGGCGAGGTCCTCGGCGGCGGTGAGGACGGCCGGGATCGGGCCGGTGACGAGCTCGAAGCCCTCGTCGGTCTCTCGTTCGGCATCGAACGTTCGATCGGTGAGGTCGAGGCTGACCCGCCGCACCACGGTGGCCTGCGGCCAGTCGAGCAGCTCGGCGACCTGCGGTCCCACCTGCCCCGTCTCGGCATCGACGCTGGCGCGGCCCATCATCACCAGGTCGGGCGCCTCGTGACGGATGGCGGCCGCGAGCGCGCGCGACGTCGCCAGCGTGTCGGATCCGGCGAGCCCGGGGTCGATCAGGTGCAGCGCCTGGTCGGCACCGAGCGCCAGGCAATGGACCAGTCCCTCGCGCGCGGACGGCGGTCCCATCGTGAGGGCGACGACCTTGCCGCCATACGTCGACTTGAGGGCGAGCGCGCCGAGCAACGCGCGCACGTCGAAGCCGCTCAGCTCGCCACGCACGCCATCACGCACGAGGCGGCGCGTCTCGGGATCGAAGCGCAGGGCCGACAGGACGGGGACGTACTTCACGCACACGAGGATCCGCATCGACCCGGTTTGACCACATCCCGCGGGGGGCCGGAAGCGCTGTCGAATCGGCTCGTCGTCGGTCGTCTAGGGTGCAGGAAGGAGACCGACGATGACCGATTCCGTAGCATTTGCAGGCCAGGCAGCCGGTGTGAGCGTCTCGAAGGGTGTGTGGACGGGGCGCGTGCTGAGCGGCCTCGCGGTGGCGTTCCTCACCTTCGATGCGGTGGGTAAGCTGCTGCAGCTGGCGCCGGTCATCGAAGGGACGGCGCAGCTCGGCTACCCGGAGAGCACGATCCTGCCGATGGGCGTGCTGCTCGTGATCGGCCTCGTGCTCTATCTCGTGCCGCGCACGTCGGTGCTGGGGGCGATCTTCCTGACCGGCTTCCTCGGCGGCGCAGTGGCGACGCACGTGCGCGTCGGCAATCCGCTCGCGACGCACACGCTCTTCCCGACCTACGTCGCCGCCTTGCTTTGGGGCGGGCTCGCGCTGCGGCGGCCGGCGGTGCGCGCGGTGCTGCTCGGCGAGAAGTAGGTCATCTGCCGATCGTGGAGCCGTGAGAGCGTCAGCAACGCGACCACGGCTCCGATCAGCGCACAGAACATGTCCGACTGAGTGTCCCACTGGTCGCCCTGCGTGCCGAGAAACTCGTCGGCACCCTGCCCCAGCGCCAGCGCCGCTGCCCATTCGACGAGCTCGTAGCTGGCGCTGACGGCCAGCACGATGCAGACGACGACGAACGTCAGCATGCGTCGTCCGCGCACGTAGTCGCCACGCGCGAGCACCTCGCGTGCCGCGATCGCCGGCACGAATCCCTGGAAGAGGTGGCCGATGCGGTCGTAGGGATTCCGCGCCAGGCCGAGCAGCTCCTGCAGCTGGAAGCCGAGCGGGACGCGGGCATAGGTGTACGCGCCACCCAGCATGAGCACGCAGGCGTGCAGGAAGATGCAGACGTAGAGCAGCGTCGTCAGCGGGAAGCATCGGTGCGTCGCGACCAGGATGGGCAGGACGGTGACGACTGGGAAGACCTCGAGCATCCAGGTGACGCGGTCGTAGGGACGGATGCCGGAGAGGACGAGGAGCGCCACCAGCGCCAGGGCGGCGGCGACGAGCGCGTTGGTGCGACGATCGGGCATCCCTACAGCGAGGCCAGCAAGGCGACGGACAGCACGACCGCGATGAAGAGATCGGAGACCATCGCGATGTTCTGCAGTCGATTTCGACCCGGGTGCCTGGTGTGGTTGATGCCGGCGAGCCCGTAGAAGATCGCGCCGGCGATCGCAGCGGGCTTCCACCAGCCGTCGACGACGAGGCTCGCCGCGCCGATGCAGCCGATGGCCACGTTCGCGAAGCCGAGCTCGCGCACGAGGACGAGCGAGTCGTCGGACTCGATGCCGAGGATGGTCTTGGCGGTGTAGCGAGGCTGGACGATCTGACGAATGCCCGCCAGCAGCAGGCGGATGCCCACTGCCCAGAACACGAACCACGTGCCGACGAGCACCGCGCTGAGCGGGGCATCGTCGAGCACGATCGATGCGATCGGCAACACGAGCATCAGCGCCAGGACCATTGCGACGTACACGTTCACTCCACCTCGGCCACGCACTCGACCTCGACCAGGAAGTCGGGATGCGGCAGCAATGCCTGGAACGCGGTGCGTGCGGGGAACGCCCCGGCCGGGAAGTACTCGCGGTAGATGTCGTTCATGGCGCCCCAGTCCTCGCGCCGTGCGAGCAGGACGGTGCACTTCACCACGCGATCGAAGCCGGTCCCGGCGGCCGCGAGGATGACGCCCACGTTCGTCATCGTCTGACGCATCTGCGCGTCGAAGTCGTCTTTCGCGAGCGTCAGCTCGCATGTGAACGGCGTGATGCCCGAGACGAAGACGAGGTTCCCCGAACGGACCGCCTGCGCGATGGGCGCGTTCGGCTGCGGGGCGTTGGGCGTGTCGATGATCTGCGGCATCAGCAGTCTCCCTCCGCACGGATAAAGAGGACGGGGGCGGTGACGTCGTCGTTCACCACCAACGCGTCCGCGTACTGCAGTGGCTCGGCTTCGCGAAGGTAGATGCGCTGCGCCTCGTGGTAGCGCTGGCGGTAGAGGCGTCGCGCCTCATCGACGCCGCCGAGGCTCTGCTGGTCGCGAGCCACGCCGCGCTCCTCGGCAGACTCGAACGAGGCCTGGACGAAGATGGAGAAGTCGAAGCAGTCGCGGATCTCGGGTCGGAGCAGGAAGCTCGCGTCGAAGATGGCGATGCTACCCGGGGCGGCCGTTGTCGGTTGGACCGCGATTGGCGCGTCCGTCTCCAGATCGAAGACGCGGTCGACGTAGGTGCCGTCGCCGCCCGGGCCGAGTGGTCGCAGGACGCGACTCAGCAGCTGGCCGTAGTCGTACGCGTCGCGGTAGTACCCTTCGGCCGACTCGCGCCCGCGACGGTAGCGGATCGCGCGTGGGTGGTGGAAGCCGTCGACCGCGAGGTGGATGCAGACGCGGCCGAGATCGCGTAGCCGTTGCACCAGTGCGGCAGCGAGGGTGGACTTTCCGCTGGCGGTGATCCCCGTGACGGCGACGCGCAGGATGCCGGACGTGTCGTCGGCACGAGACGCGATGATGCGCGCGAGCCGGCCTGTGACGTCGGACGTCACGTGGGCGTGATCTCGTATTCGGGCAGGTCGCCGACCTTGCCCCACGACGGCCGGTCGCGCGCGTACTGCGCGTACGTCGGAGCGAAGACGTTCGGGTCGTCCAGGCTGCCGACAGAGATCGTGACGATGTCGGGCACGACTTCCGGCGTTCCGAAGAGCAGGCTTCCGCAGTCGGGGCAGAAATGGCGGATCGCCTGCTTCCGGCTGCCACCACGGGCGGCGTAGGTCCTGGTTTCGCCCGTCACCCGGAAGGTGGACGTCGCGACGCCCATCACCGGCACGCCGACGCTGCCCGACGAACGTTGGCAGTCGCGACAGTGGCAGAGCAGGCCGAATAGCGGCTCGCCGCTCGACTCGTAGCACACGCGTCCGCAGAGACATCCGCCGCTGATCATCACGCCGCTCCTCTGCGAAACCGCCAGTCGATGTCCATCGGCAGATAGAGGCTCGCGATCACGGCAACCTGGAAGACGAGGGCGAGCACGAACGCCACGCCGATCTGAGCCGTCGTGAGCAACTGATCGTCCACGGTTTCCACCAACACCCAGCCCGCGGCCGGAAGCAACAGCAGGACACCGGTCACGACACCCGGCGAGTACTCGCGGAAGAGGAACGTCGTGACGACGTGGAAGAGCGCATTCATGCCGAGCGTCCACATGAGCGCGGTGCCGACCACGGGGCCCCACGTCTGCGCCGGTGCGCCCTGGGCCCAGGGGCAGAGCACGAGTGCCGCAGCCACGAGCACGCAGTGGGAGTAGACGTACCAGGCGGTGCTCGTCGCGCCGAAGTGCCGCGTGGCCCATGCCGGGAAGCGCGGGAATTCCTCGATCATGTGCGCGACGAAGACGACGAGTGGCAGCCAGTACATGGACTTAGGCCGGTTTGAACACATCGGGCCGGGAAATGTCGATTTCGATCGCGCTGCGTCGACTACAGGGCGGAGGTGCAGATGACAGCGACCCAGCCCCGGATGATCTTCGTGAACCTGGCCGTCGCCGACCTGAAGCGGTCGGTGGACTTCTTCACCAAGCTCGGTTTCACCTTCAACCCGCAGTTCACGGACGAGACGGGGACCTGCATGATCGTCGAGGAGCAGCACTCGTACGTGATGCTGCTGGTGCGCGACAAGTTCACGTCGTTCACCAACAAGAAGATCTGCGACACGTCGACGCACACCGAGGGCCTGTTCTGCATCTCGGCCCCGAGCCGCGCCGCGGTGGACGAGATGGTGGGCACCGCGGTCGCGTCGGGTGGGTCGCATGCGCAGGACAAGCAGGATCACGGCTTCATGTACGGCTGGAGCTTCTACGACCCCGACGGGCATCACTGGGAAGTGATGTGGATGGACCCGAACGCGGTCCCGCCCGCGCAGTGACGGAAGGAGAACGACGATGGCGAACCACGTGACGCACTTCGAGATCCTGGTGGCGAACGACGCCGAGACGGCGTGGAAGTTCTACGCCGACGTGTTCGGCTGGAAGATCAACCACGACAACCCGATGAACTACGGCCTGGTCGACACCGGCGGCGGCATCGGTGGCGGCATCGGCAAGGCGATGGACGGGAAGAACCACACGACCTTCTACGTCGAGGTGGACGACCCTCAGGCGATGCTCGATCGCGCCGAGAAGGCGGGCGGGAAGACGCTCATGCCGCCGATGGACGTGCCTGGCGGGATGGTGCGGATCGCCACGTTCAGCGATCCGGCGGGGAACGAGATCGGGCTGGTCAAGGACCTCACGAAGAAGTGATGGAGCGCGGCCCGCGGTGGGAAGCCACTGCGGGTCGCACCACGGAGGCGTGATGGCGCGCGTGACCGTCGAGAACGTGAATACCCCCGGGAAGACCCAGACCGTCGATGCGGCCAGCTACGAGGCGATGCGGGGGCGATGCTGAAGGCGCTGCCGCGGCGGAGTCCGGGGCTCGAGTACGGCGCGCTGAAGGCCGCCGTGCTGCCACTGCTGCCGGAGGATGTGTTTCCGGACGGCGCGAGGGCGGGTTGGTGGATCAAGCTCGTGCAGCTCGACCTCGAGGCGAAGGGCGTGATCGCGCGGGAGAAGGTACGGCCGTTGCGGTGGCGGCGGGTGTGAGCGCGACGGTCGCGCAGAAGCGCGCCTGTCCGCGACTGCGACGCGGACTCGCTTCATCTGACCTCCGCTGACCATTCCATCAGCACGTCCGGACAGCGCTCCTCGTTCCCCGTGCCGTCGCCGTAGTCGACGACCTCGAAGCCGCGTCGCTCGTAGAAGCGCCGAGCGCCGGCGTTCGCCTGGAACGTGTGGAGACGAACCGGCGGACCGAGGTCGTCCAGCGCGTGCTGCAGGAGGCGCCCGCCGATGCCGCGACCCACATGCGACGGGAGGAGATAGAGCTGGTCGATCCAGCCAACGCCGTCCCTTCGCGCTGCGGCCATCATGCCGACGATCGACGAACCGTCCACGGCGACCGTCACGGAACCCGACGGAACCAGGACCGTCGTTATCCAGAGGCGCACGTCCTCGTCGCTGTGCGGTATGGGAGCGAACGACACGAACACGCGTCGCGATGCGAGGTAGAGGTCCGCGATCTGCGTCGCGTCGTGGGCTGTCGCCGGCCGGAGGGTGATCATGCGGGAGTCGGTGGCAGTCCGATGCCGAAGTCGATCTGCGATTGCAGCAGGACGGTGTGTACCGTGTGCGTGGCGCCGAGCGGAACGAGACCGAGGCGATCGAGGAGCGGGAAGCGCGCGTGCAGCTCGATGCCACGGTTTGGCTTCACGTACGCCAGGCCGTCACCGTCCCTTTCCAGCAGGCTTTGCCGCGTGCGTCGGATCACCGAGCCGCTCGTTCAGCGCGACGGCCTCCCGCGTCAGTCGACGTACCGTCGCGGACTCGACGGTCGTTCCCTCACGGAGCTCCAGCGTTGCCATTTCGTACTTGCCGCCTCGCACGAGGCGAGGCTCGATGGTGATCAGTCGTTGGCCTCGCCAGAAGCCGAACAGCACCCGGTCATCCTCCGCCCGAATGAGCAGCGCGG
Organism: Binatia bacterium; assembly: GCA_036009625.1. Lineage (GTDB taxonomy): Bacteria > Desulfobacterota > Binatia > DP-6 > DP-6 > DASYLJ01. Next base: position 10,376 of record DASYLJ010000168.1, on the reverse strand, counting down.
GTCCGTTGGCCAGGTAGACGAGATGGCCCCACTTCACGACCTCATCCAGCGTCGACGCAGCACGGACTCCCGATCGCAGTGCTGCCACGATCTCGCGACGCCAGCCGTCGAGCGCTTCGACATATGCATCGGGGCTGGCGGCAGGCGTGGTCTTTTTCATTCGATGCCCACGGAACCCAGATGACTACCCGCCGTCAAAATCCTTTCGCCAGTTCATCCACCACGTGGGCTGCCGGCCATGACGCGGTGATGTTGCTCACGCATTCTCCAGCATAGGCAGGGGTCACTTCGATCAATCGAGGGTCCATTCCAACGACCAGGGATTCAGGCGTGTAGAGCGGACGACCCAGTCGCTGCGACCGGGTCATTCTGTGCACTTGCTCGGGCGGCGCGAGCTTCGCACCGAACTGAGACAGCCAGTTGATCGCGCGGATTCCGGCTCGGGGCTGGCCGTTGTCGTCACACCAGCGCCTGAGCGCCTGGTTGGACACCACCCGGTGCGGAGCTGGCCAACCAATCCCGAACAACGTCGTCACGACGGTGGAATCGGCTTCCACCAAACGGCGCTTGTACATTGGGTGCGCGCGACTCTCGTCAGTCATGAGGAATCGCGTGCCGCAGGAAACGCCGTCCGCGCCCAGCGAACGGGCTTTGGCTGCGGAGTCGCGATCCCAAATGCCGCCGGAGGCGATCACCGGGACGGCCCGGAAGCGCTCTCGAATCGTCGGGAACAGCACCGCAAGACGTTCCGTACCCCGCACGTGGCCGCCCGCTTCGTGGCCCTGGACGATCAGCGCATCTGCCCCGGCAGCCACGACGCGTTCGGCTTCCATCTCCGTGCCGACTTGCGAGATGATGTAGGTGCCGGCTTCTTTGAGCGCCCGAATCATGGCGGCGTCGAAGCCGAAGAACACGGTGACGACGGGCACCCTGTGCGTCAGGCACGCGCGGACATGCGCACGGAGGGCAAACGGCATCAGCAGATTTGCCGCGTAGGATCTGCCGCCCGTCTCGGATTTCGTGCGTTCGATGTCGCGCTCAAATTCCCGAGGCGGCGCGAAACCGACCGTTCCGAGGCCACCGGCATTCGAAACCGCCGTCGCCAGCTCGGCGCCGGCAAGGCCGCCCCCCATCCCCGCCTGAAGGATGGGATGTTCGAGGGACAATCGGTCGCGCAGATCCATGCGTTTCATTTCGATGCCCAGCGCCACGTGTACCACAGGTCGGGTCCGGCAGACGCCTCTTGCCGGTCGCACCCCCTCCTTGCGCACGCTCGTGCCGAATGAGGTTGAACCCTGCCGGAGCCTGGAAGGCTTTCGTGACTACATCGAACTCGGCGTCGCTGATCGACGCCCGCCCGCTCTGCGAGGTGACGGCTCCGCTCCCGAACGTGCGCTTCGACGACCAAACAAGTTCCAACGACGTGGCGATTCAGCGACGGCGCGCCGCTCCATCGCCGTGTTGGGCCTCACGCACCCAGGAGTACACGAAATCATCGCGAGGCGGCTGCGGGGGAAGGTTCGGCCGAATCGCCCATCGCCGGAGGATGCCCTCGCGCGACATCCCGACCTTTCGAGAACCCGAGCCGATGCGGTGTTTTCGACGTCGCACGTCGCCCAGAGACGATACACGCCCTCGAGGGAGCGCACCCACTCCACGATTGCTCGAGTTGCTTCGGTCGCGTAGCCGCGACCCCAGTAGTCGCGGGACAGTACATAGCCGAGATCGACGGAATGGCCGCGCACGCGGCAACTGACGCTGCCGATGCGCCGATCATCCGGCTTTGCCGTGCTTGCCCAGGAGTACTCCTCTCCGGAATCCCAACGCCGCGCGGCGTCTTCCAGAATCGCCGTGGCGTCGGCCGCGCTCGCGTGGGCACGCCAATCCATGTAGCGCGCGACGTCCGGGTCGGATCCGTACTCGTACACGGCATCGGCATCCGCTGGTTTCCCCCTCCGTAAGACGAGCCGAGCGGTGGCGATCGATTCAGGGGGGCGGTGCATCGGTGCACTCAGCGAGGTCCAACACCCCAATTGAGCCGACCCGCGAAGCGGGTTCGGCTTGAATGGATTGTCAGGCCGCACTTGCCGCGCCATTTCAGTGCTGCCCTCAGGACGGCGGGTCGAACCCGAAGACGCGCAGTTCTTGGTCGCAGCGACAGGCCTTGGCGATGCGCGCCGCACACGCGATGACCTCATCGCGCGAAGGCAGTTCCAACACGGTGAAGCCGCCATCGAGCGTGGGCGCCCAAGGATAGCCGCCCATTGCAACCGCGCCGTCAGCAGAGACGAGTATGGGCGGTACGTCTTCGTCGATTCCGCCGCCGAAGACGTAAACACCGGCGGCTTTCGCCTCATCAAGCACAGCGTGTGCGCCGCGGCCCACCGCTCCCAATTCGCCATCGGGCACGACCATCGCCGCGCTTGGAAAAGAGATCGGGTACTTGGCCATGGTGCTCCTTCTGGGATTGATGGCGGTCGTGAAGCCTGTGGGCGGCCTCACGTCTGGGCCTTGAGCGGCCGGCGAGGATCGTCGCTCGTTGGTGCTCGGGCGTCCGACTGTCGGTCCGCTCCAACGCCTTGTTAGGTGACGACATCGGCGCTAGGTTCCTGTTCGTGACGAAGGTGACGAGCCAGATCCTCGAGGATGCGCTCAAGCTCGACGTGAGCGAGCGAGCGGAACTGGCCTCCCAACTGCTCGCGAGTCTTGACGCCGGGGCCGACGAGGACGCCGAGTCTGCCTGGGCAACGGAGATCGAGAAGCGCGCGGCCGCAGCGCGATCCGGCGAGGACCCTGGTGAGGCGTGGTCCGAGGTGCGCGAGCGCCTGGAACGGGACCTCAAGCGGCGTTGACCCGTCCAGTCCGGATTGGCGCTGGGGCGCAAGCCGACCTCGCCAAGGCGTCTGGTTGGTATGACGCACAACAACCCGGCCTCGGTCTCGACTTCCTCCGTTCGGTCGATCGCGTGATCGCCCGGATCGAGATCAGCCTTCGGATGGGATCGCCGGTACCGGGAATTCAGGATGCGGATGTCCGACGCGTCCTCGTGCGCCGGTTTCCCTATCATGTCGTGTACATCGAGCTGCCCGATCGGGCTCAGGTCTTGGCCATCGCCCATCATCGGCGGCGCCCCCGCTACTGGGTCGGTCGTGTTCCCCGTTGACCGAATCATCAGTCATCTAACGGCTTGGCGATGAGCGGCAGGCGCGCGCCCGCCTGCCTGAGGCAGATCGGTTCATGCCGGTCGGCTCCAGCGGCACGTTAGACCGCGCCTCACGGTACCTTCCGGAAGTAGGTGGCCGACTCCTCGTATCCGAGCGCCAGGTAGAAGGGCGCGGGCGCGGCGAGTCGCCAGGGCGACTAACCGGTATCCCCGGGACACCGTCCACTGCTCGAAATGCGCCATCAAGGCTCTACCAATCCCTTTGCCGCGCAGCGTCTCAATCACGGCAAGTTCCTCAACCCACGACACGATACCGTTGGCGAAGAACGTGAGATGCTCGAACCGAGAAGGTACCCAACCACCCGGCCGTTGCGCTCAGCAACGAGGAGGGATGCGTCCCCAGCGGTGAGTATCTGTGGCAACGACGATTCGAAGGCTTGTTGATCCGGCAAGAACGACGTCGGGAACTGCGCCACGATTGGGAAGAGGTCATCCGCATCGGATTCTCGCGCGGTGCGGATAGTCACGCTCTCCACGTTCATGTGCTCAAAATCCACCGTCTAACGCCTGGCCGATAAGCTGCAGGCGCCGGAGGCGACCGTCAGCTTCAGCGTCGTGTTAGAACGCTCGTTCGCAACACGCGATACGAGGTACCTACCCCTACTTGGACCTGTGTGCTTCCAGCTCGATCTCGATCATGAACTCGGGCAGGGCGAGGCCCTTGACCTCGAGCCAGCTTCCGGTCGGAAAGTGCTTCGTGTAGATCGAGCTCCGATACGACGAAACCTCAAGAAACTTCGCCATATCCGTCGTGAAGACGTTCTCAACGATCACATCGTCAAAGGTGCAGCCATAGTGCTTCAGCACCTCGTCCAGATCGGCGTAAGCGTTCTTCATCTGCTGCTCCAGATCATCGACGGCTGTCGGCTTGCCCTGGGCATCCATGCTCACCGCGCCCGAGATCTTGATGTCTTCACCGATTCTCACGGCGTGCGTGTAGCCGTAAGCCTTTTCGACCTCCGGACGCAGATGGAAATACTCCGGCGTTTCAGCCATGGCCGTGTTCCTCCTCGAGTCGAGGCGTTCTAACGCACAGTAGACAGACCCACCTAGTTCCACCGAGCGCGCGATCCACGCCGGCAATCTACGCCAGGCGCGACCGAGCGGCCGACGCAACTCATCCCATCGCCTGAGGAATTGCGAGCCGCGACCCGCTCTCGCCGAGCGTGATGGGCGGCGAGCCCTCGCGGCCGATACGCCGGCTCGCTCCCGTCATCGCGGAGAGACGCCGACCTCCGTCGATACGGCCACGCCGCGACACCGCCCGCACGCTTACAGCCATGAGAAGCTGCAATCTAGTACCCATCCCCGAACGCTGTCCAACGCGGAACGACCCCTACTTCAACCGCCCCCGCAACTCCCGAATCTCCTCCTCCAGCTCGCGCGTCTTCCCCGCGACCCGCCGGATATAGAGAAATATCCCGCCCCACACCGCCGCGTAGGCCGCGAACAGGTACCAGAAGTTCGTCACGCGCTCGCCCCCTCGCGTGCCTCGACGGCACGTCGCAGCTCCGCGACTTCGCCTGACATGCGTTCCGCCCGTACGCGCAGCGCGATGAGCCACCACGTCACCAGCATCATCGCGACCGCGGAGACGTAGAGCGTGATCTTCATCCACGGATCGACGAGGCCGGACTCGCCTTCCTTGGTGGTCAGGACGGCGGGATGGATGCCCTGCAGCAGCCGCACCGACACCCGGATGATCGGGATGTCCAGCACCCCGATGATCCCGAGCACCGCCGCGTACCGCGCGACCGCCTCGTCCTCGCCGCCGAACGCCCGCAGCATGATGTAGCCGGCGTAGATCGCCCACAGGATCAGCGTCATCGTGAGCCGCGGATCCCACGTCCACCATACGCCCCAGATCGGTCGCGCCCAGATCGGGCCGGTGACGAGCACCAGCGTGCAGAACATGACGCCCACTTCCGCCGACGCGATCGCCAGACGATCGGCCGCCTTCGAGCCCTTCCACAGGTAGACGCCGCTCGCGCCGGCGACGATGAAGAAGCACAGGAACGTCGCCCAGGCGCACGGGACGTGGAAGTAGAAGATGCGCTGCACGAAGCCCATCGACGCTTCCGTCGGCACCACCATGAAGATGAGCCACAGCGACACCAGCATCAGCGCGCCGGCGAGCCAGGGTAGGATGGTATCGGTGAAGCGCATCAGTCCCGGACTACATGCTCGAACAACAGGACGCCAGCTACGACGAACACCACGTCGAACGCACAGAGCACGCTCAGTGCATCCTGCGCGGCGCCCAACCCGCCGTGCAGCACCGCCTGCGTCGCCTTCACGCCGCCGATCAGCACCGGCACCAGGAGCGGCAGCAGCAGCACCGGCAACATCACCTCGCGCGCCCGCGCCCGCACCGCGATCGCCGCGAACAACGTCGCCAGCGCCGCGAAGCCGACATTGCCGAGCAGCAGCACCACCGCCAGCCCGGGCAATGCCCGCGCGACGTCGACGTGCAGGAACACCGCCACCAGCGGCACCACCAGTGCCTGCATCACCGCCAGCAGCACGACGTTGGCGACGAGCTTGCCCACGTACAGCGCCGCCGGGTCGATCGGCGACGCCAGCACCGCCGCGAGGCAGTCGTTCTCGCGCTCGAGCACGAAGCCACGCTGGACGCCGAGCAGCCCGGTGAACACGAACGTCGCCCACACCACGCTCGGCGCCAGCATGGGCGCCGCATCGGGCGGCGGATCGAGCGCCACCGTGAACACCACCACCAGCAGCACGCCCAGCACGACGAAGCTGGCGAGGCTCTCCTTCGTCCGCCACTCGATGCGCAGGTCCTTCGAGACGATCGTGATCGCGTCGCGGATCATGCGACCACCACCGCGTCGTACGCCGACGCCACCACCACCGGATCGACCGCTCCCGCCTGTGTCCAGGCGATACGTCCGCGATGCAGGATCGCCACCCGCGTCGACAGCGGCACGACGCGGGCCAGGTCGTGCGTCGTCAGCAGGATCGTGTGACCCGCCGCGCGCAATGAAACGAGCAACGCATCCAGCCGCGCCGCCGCGCCCGGATCGAGCCCGCTGTACGGCTCGTCGAGCAGCAGCAAATCGGGCCGGTGCAGCAGCGCCCGCGCAAGCGCCAGCCGCTGGCTCATCCCCCGCGAGTAGGTGCGCAGCGGCCGCCGCGCAGCCGACGACAGCCCTGTCCACTCGAGCAACTCGGAAACCCGCGACGACGGCACCCCGTGCAGCGCCGCGTGGAACTCGAGGTTTTCCGCCCCCGTCAGATCCGCGTAGCACCCGCTCTCGTGCCCGACGTACCCGATCCGCCGACGCGCCGCGCGCGCATCGCCACCAAACAACGACAGCACCCCACCCGACGGACGCAGCAGCGTCGCCAGCACGCGCAGCAACGTCGTCTTCCCCGCCCCGTTCGATCCGAGCAGGACGACCAGCTCTCCCGCCTCGACGAGGAGGTCGACGCCCGCGAGCACCGGCGTGCCGGCGTAGTCGCGGCGCAGGCCCTCGGCGCGGATGGGCGGGCCGAGCACGACGCGTCAGCGAACCGTGGCGCCCGCGGCGATGGGCTTGTCGGGTCGCAGCACCACGAGCGTGTCGTCGCTCGACGCCGCCAGCAGCATGCCCTGACTCTCGACACCCCGCAGCGTCACGGGCTCGAGGTTCGCCACCACCACCACCTGCCCACCGACCAGCGACGCCGGATCATAGTGCTTGCGGATGCCCGCGACGATCTGCCGCTGCTCAGTACCGAGGTCGACCTTCAGCACGACGAGGCGGTCGGCGTTCGGATGCGGCTCGGCCGACGTCACCGTCGCCACCCGCAGCTCCACCGTCTTGAACTGGTCGATCGTGATCACCGCTTCTCCTCCCGCTCGAGCGCCGCCATCGCCTCGAGCGCCTCGCCTTCGAACTTGCCGCGCATGGTGCCGAGGTCCTCGTCCGAGATCTTCCCCATCTGGTGATCGAGCTCCACTTCCTTGATGGCCGCGAACGCCTGGCGCTTCTGACGCTCCCAGCGCTCGTTCGTGCCCGGCAACGCCTCGGGCGGGAGCGGCGCCGATGGACGGAACAGCGGCGAGGCGACGAACACCGCCACCGCGAGGACGAGCACGGCGCCGAGGACGAACACGGCGATCGATACGGACGTCATGCGGTGGCCATCACTCCCGGTCGTCGTCGTCGAGCTCGCGGCGCAGGCGCTCGCGACGCTCGGTATCGCCCGTCGGCGTCACCGATGGCGCCACCGGCGCAGACGCCGGCGCGCGCACCTTGCGACGAATCGCGAGCGTCAGGATGCTCGCGCCGATCAGCACCGCCGCGAAGGGCGTCACCCAGGCGAACCAGTTGAAGCCGCTGAACGTCGGCGACGACAGCACCTTCTCGCCGTACTTGCTGGAGAAGGCGGCGAGGATGATGTCCTTGCTCTCGCCGCGCGCCAGCCGCTCGGCGATCTCCTTCTTCATGGGCTCGCCCGAGCCGCAGTTCAGATGGTTGCACGAGTGGACGGTGAGGCCGCAGCCGCACTGACAGGTGAGGGCTTCCTCCACCTCGTGCTGCGTCGCGCCCAACACCGGAACGGCCACAGCCAGGAGCAGCAGGAGCAACCAGTGCGCGCCGAGACGCCTCACTCGGCGGGAACCCGCATCGGGTCGGACGCGTAGGCGCGCGCCTCGCGCTCGCTCGCCACCGGCCACACCGCCACCGCCGTCCCCATGGCCATGATGAGGCCACCGAGCCAGATCCACACCACCAGCGGGTTCACGTAGGCGAGGATGGTGATGAGCTGCGTCTCCGCGTCGAACGAGCCCAGCACCAGATAGAGGTCTTCCTTCAGCGTCGAGCGATTCGCGACTTCCGTCGTCGGCTGCTTCGGCTTCTTGTAGAAGCGCTTCTCGGGCATGAGCGTCGCGATCTGCTGGCCGTCGCGGAAGACCGACATCACCGCCGCCAGGCTCGACATGTGGCCGTCTTCGTGGGTCTCGATGCGGTCGTAGCGCAGCGTGTAGTCGCCGACGGTCATGTCCTGCCCGACCTCGAGCGTCTTCTGCTCCTCGATGCGGAACGCGCTCGACGCCGCGACGCCGATGAACACCGCCACCACGCCGATGTGGATCAGGTAGCCACCGTAGCGACGACGGTTCTTGCCGACGAGCCGGTTGAGCGCGCGCGGCGCACTCTCGTGGAGCAGTGCCTGGCGGGCGCGCATGCCGCGCCAGAACTCCTGCAGCACGGTGCTGAGCGCGAACACCGCGCACGTGAACGTCGCCCACGCGTAGCCGAGCGGCATCGCGAAGACGGCGAACGCGATACCCGCCACCACCGCCGTACCCACGGGCCACGCGAAGGCCTTCCACAGGTTCCGCGGCGTGGCACGACGCCATGCGATGACCGGGCCGACGCCCATCAGGAACAGGAGCGCCACGCCGAGCGGCGCGTTCACCTGGTTGAAGAACGGCGGCCCGACGGTGATCTTCACACCGCGCACCCACTCGGACAGCACCGGGAAGACCGTGCCCCAGAAGACCGCGAACGCGATGCCGACGAGGATCAGGTTGTTGAAGAGGAACGCCGACTCGCGCGAGAAGAACGACTCGATGGTGCCCGACGTGCGCAGCTCGGGCAGTCGATACACGACCATGGCGCCGGCGGTGAGGATCACCAGCAGCAGGAAGCCGATGAAGTACGGTCCCAGCCCCGACTGCGTGAACGAGTGCACCGACGAGATGACGCCGCTGCGCGTGAGGAACGTCCCGAAGATGGTGAGCGAGAACGTCAGGAGCACGAGGACCATGTTCCAGACGCGGAGCATGTCCTTCTTCTCCTGGATCATCACCGAGTGCAGGTACGCCGTGGACACGAGCCACGGCATGAACGCCGCGTTCTCGACCGGATCCCAGGCCCAGTAACCGCCCCAGCCGAGCACCTCGTACGCCCACATCGCGCCGAACAGGTTGCCGAGCGTGAGGAAGAACCACGAGAACAGCGCCCATCGGCGCGTCGAGCGGATCCACTGATCGCCGAGGCGGCCCGTCATCAGAGCGGCGATGGCAAAGGCGAACGGCACCGACGCGCTCACGTACCCCGTGTAGAGCGACGGCGGGTGGATCATCATCCAGTAGTTCTGCAGCAGCGGATTGAGGTCGGCGCCTTCCACCGCGGGGATGGGGAGGCGCTCGAACGGATCGGTGATGAAGACGACGAGGCCGAGGAAGAACACCGACACCGTCATCAGCGTGGCGGTGACCCACGGCATCAGCTCGCGGTTCCGCTGCCGGTTCTGGAACTCGACGATCATGGTGAACGTCGTCAGCATGAACGACCAGAACAGCAGCGAGCCCTTCTGACCACCCCACAACGCCGCGAAGACGTAGTTCGTGGGGAGCGTCGTCGAGCTGTAGGCGGCGACGTACTCGAGCGAGAAGTCGTGCGTCAGCAGCGCGTGCAGCAGGATGACGACGGCGAGGACGACCAACCCATAGGTGGCGTAGGCGGCGTGCTCACCGGTGCGCACGAGATCGGAGCGGCGCTTCACCCCGCCCATGACCGACGCGATGATCGAAACGACGCCACAGAGCAGCGCCAGGCATACGGCCAGCCGACCGATATCGTTCACGCGCCTGCCTCCGCCTCGCTCTTTTCGGCTTCGTACTTCGACGGGCAGCTGGTCATGATCTGCTTCGCCGTCATGGAGCCCGCGCCGTAGTGGCCCTCGACGACGACCTCGCGGCCCTCGGCGAACATGTCGGGCAGGATGCCCTGGTAGACGACGGCGATGGGCTCGGTGCCGTCCTTCCGCGCCAGCTCGAAGTCGAGCTTGTTGGTGCGTGCGTCCCACTGCATCGTGCCGTCCCGCACCCAGCCCTTCACGCGCAGGTCTTCCCCGTCGTGATCGGCCTTGCGGGCGACGAACTCGTCGATCTCGAAGTAGTACGTCGACGTGGTCCGGATGCCGGCGTACACCAGATACGAGACTGCCGCAGCGATGAGCACGGCACCGATGATGAAGCGGCGCTGATTTAGCATGGGGGGCGAGCCTCCGTGGGACCTCGGGGCGCACCGTACTGTCGGGCGTCTGAGCTTGCAACTCGTGTGTGCTCCCGGGTTTCCGGTCGGGGGGGGGGGGGGGGGGGGGGGGGGGGGGGGGGGGGGGGGGGGGGGGGGGG
>DASYLJ010000167.1:0-66188 GCA_036009625.1 Binatia bacterium | reverse complement strand
CACGAAGATGCTGATCGCGCGCGGGACCCTCGTCATCACTCCGTTCCTCCCTCAGTCGACGGATGCTCGCCCACCGCGACGCCTCCGGTCAAGTGATTTCGCCCTTTCTAGTGGGCCAGCCTTATGGTTGTCGTCCGATCTCCGCTTCGGTAGCGAGCACCATGCGCCAGACAGCGGTCCTCGTCCTCCTGATCACCCTCAGCGCCTGCACGACCGTTCGCGTGAACAAAGTCGACCTCGGCGGACGTCCACTCGGCGTCGTCTGCATCGAGAACAACCCGAAGGTCCTCGTCGACGACTTCGTGCCTATCGTAGAGTCAGGCTTCGAGCGCCACGGTATCTCCACCGTGCTCCAGCAGCCGCCTGTGCCCGCCACCTGTGAGGTGGTGCTGACCTACACCGCACGGCGCGGCTGGGATGCCGTTCCGTACCTGAAGTACGCGGAGCTACAGCTCAGCCAGGACGGCCGAGTCATCGGCTCGGCGACCTATCGGCACGGCGGTGGCTTTGGCCTGAACAAATGGGCCAGCACCCAATCGAAGATGACGCCCGTGATCGACGCGCTCCTGATCGACTACTGACCCCTCAGCCGTCACCCCGGCTCGCACTCCCCCGCACACTCGTTGCAGCTGTCGAGGGCATTGCAGCACCGCTCCGCATCCTGCAGCCCCGCGGAGTTCACCGACACGCCGCAGGCCGAGGCCGCCGGGCAGCAGGTTTGCGTCGACGGAACGAAGACCTCGCCAGCCTCGCAATCCGGGCGGGCAGCGCACGTTCCCGACTCGGCCCCGCACATCTGCGTCGCCGAGTCGCAGCAGATCGAGCCGCAGCAGGTCTGATCGCCGATCGCACAGGCGACGACGCTGCACTGGGTCTTGCAGGTGCCCCCGACGCATACTTCTCCGTCGGCACAGCAGGCAGCGCCGCATGCGATGTTGGGAGACTCACACGTAGGCACGCACTGGCCGAGCGCGCACGTTTCGGTGGCGCTGTCGCAGCAGACGCTACCGCCGCAGCAGGATCGGTCGTTGGGGCAGATCCCAGCGCCACAGTTTCTCGGGAAGATGCCCTGCCCCGTACAGGTCTCACCGGCCTGGCATCGGTCGTCGAAGAAACAGTCGAGGCAGTCGGAGTTGTCATCGCACCGCTCGGTGGTCGTCACGCTGCAGGTCAGACCGCACATCGTTCCAGGCGGGAGGCAGGTGCCACCGCAGCAGTCCCCCACGGGGCAGAGGCTGCCGCCGCAGTCGGACATTGGGCGGGGGCACTTCCCGGTCGAGGGATCGCAGATGTCGCCGCCACAGACGACGTCCGAACTCCCGACGCATGCGCCAGCCCGACAGTAGTCGATCTGGGTGCAGCCGTTGCCATCGTCGCACGGAGCGCACTCCGTCGCGGGAGGATTCGCGCACGTGCCCGAAGCGACGTCGCACGAATCGACGGTGCAGGCGTTTCCGTCGTCGCAGTCCCCATCCGCGCCACAGGCTGGCAGGGAGATCGTCGTGGTCGTGGTCGATGGGATCGTGGTGCTGGTCGTCGTCGATGGGATCGACGTCGTCGTGGTCGTGGTCGTCGTCGTGGTGGTCGTCGTCGACTGGATCGTCGTCGAGGTCGAGCTGCTGCTCGTCGTCGACACGCTCGTCGTCGTCGTCGACTCGGAGGTGCTAGTCGTGGACTCCGAAGTCGTCGTGGTCGACTCGGTCGTGCTGGTCGTCGTCGACACCGTCGTCGTGGTCGTCGGCGCCGTTCCCAGTGCGGGGCAGGCCGTCGGTGCAGGCGCTCGCCGCGCTTTGAACTGCTGGCCATCGTCGCGATCGATCGTCCCGCCGAAGAGACCGCAGAAGCGCGTCCCACCAACTTGCACGGTCACGCCCACGGCATCCTGCGCCGTCCCGCCGAGGGCATATGCGCCCGCACCGTACGCGGAGAACCGCAGCGACCGTCCATCGATCAGCCGCGCCGAGACGACCGGGTCCGTCCGGCTCTTGAACTTGAAGTCGGCTCGGGGGGCGTTGCCGGTCCGGGTCCAGCCGCTCGCCGGCAGGTCGAGCACCGTCACCGCGCCCGCGCCCACGCGGCCGAGCGACACGGTGGCGCCGGTCACGGTCGGGTCGAGCGTCGCCAGCGCCACGTCGACATCCTGGAGTCCGACGGTATTGCGCCGCCCCTGGGGATGGGGCGAATCGCTGATCCGCATGCGGCTGCCGTCGAGCGGGATGTCCACCGCGAGCGCCTGCGAGAACGCGCCAAGAAGCCCAACGACCACGGCGACTCCGAACCCGGACGGGACCATGCGACTGCTCATGTGATCTCCTCAACTGCTGGAGATCGCCGGCGACGCGCGGTCGGGCTCCTTGTCTTACGGTGGTGTGATGGCTACGCGCCCTCGGTCCGACCGTCAACAAGTATTCGACGATTCTGCCCTTGGTTGACGATACTAGATGGCGCTCGGTACATCATTTTCGATGACGGGACGGTCAGCGACCGAGGACGTCGTCACACCGAGGGCCGACGCCCTCCCGACGCGACCCGATTTCCATCACCGCATGAGCGCCGCCATCGTGCGCCGCTGGCTCTCCTCCTCACGCATCGGTGCGCTACGAGTCGAGCTTCCCGATCGATCCACCTGGGAGCTCGGCGACACCACGTCCGACCGCGCCGTCACGCTGCGCGTACGCCGTTGGGCATTCTTCACCCGCGTCATTGCCCAGAGCGACATCGGCCTCGGCGAGTCGTACATGGCCGGCGCGTGGGACTGCGACGACCTCGTCGCGTTCTTTCGCCTACTGCTCCAACCGACATCCCTCGCGCGACGCCGTCGCTACACGACGAACCGGATCGCGGCCGGATGGAGACGCCGAGGCCACCCGCGATCCGCAACCCGCGACGTCCGTGCGCACTACGATCTCGGCAACGACTTCTTCCGTCTCTTCCTCGACGACACGATGACGTACAGCGCCGGGGTGTTCGCCACCCAGGACGCGACGCTCGAGGAGGCCCAACACCACAAGCTCGACGGCATATGCCGCCGCATCGGTCTCGGACCCGGCCTCGACGTCCTGGACGTCGGCGGCGGCTGGGGCTCCTTCGCAATCCACGCCGCGAGCACCTACGGCTGCCGCGTCCGATCGATCACGCTCTCCGCTGCCCAACATGCACTCGCACGCGATCGCGTCCGCGCCGCCGGCTTGGAGTCAGTCGTCGACGTGCAGCTCTGCGACTACCGCGACGTGCTCGGCCGGTTCGATCGCATCGTCGCGATCGAGATGTTCGAAGCCGTCGGCTCCGAGCACTACGGCACGTTCTTCCGCACGTGCGAGCGCCTGCTGCGTCCGGGAGGCTCGCTCTTCCTGCAGACCAGCACCTACCCCGACGCCGGCTTCGACGCCTATCGCCGGGACGACGACTGGATCCGGAAGCACATCTTCCCCGGCGGCCTCCTCGCTTCGATGAACGCGATCCGAGGAACACTCGGCGCCGAGACGAATCTGCACATCGCCTCGACGACGCGGATCGGCCGCGACTACGCCACGACGCTCCACTGTTGGCGCGAGCGCTACCTGCGCCGTCGCGCCGACGTCGCAGCGCTCGGATTCGACGAACCGTTCATCCGCAAATGGGAGCTGTACCTCGCGATGTGCGAGGCCGCGTTCGCGACCGGCCGGCTCGACACGGTCCAGCTCGTCATCGACAGCAAGGATAGTCCTGCACTCGGAACGACACCCTATGAGGGGCACCGCGCATAGCACTGCGCCAGCCCGTCACTGCAGTCTCCGCTCCGGAAGAGACCGACACCGGCGGAGATGAGTGCATTCCACGCGTCGCTGCTGGCGCCCGCACCCAGGCAACGGGCCTGGCCCTCGCGGCAGACGGACTGGCATTCCCGTTCGGCGTTGCTGCCGGCGTCGGGAGGGATCGGCATGCGGCGGCAGGACCCGAGTACGAAGCCCAGGAACAGCAGGCACAGGGCGCCGCGAACCATCTGGCGCCCGAGAACGGGGTCCCGCGTCATCTCATCGAAGTGACGGCGCTGCGCGGGCCTGTGCCCGCGCCCCACGCCGACTTACTAGCCGAGCTTCTTGTCGGCCTGCGCGATCGCCTTCGCGTACGCGGTGGCCCGGCGGTGTGCCGCCTTCAGCGCCGCCAGCTCGGCGGCGTTGGCCGCCTTCACTGCCCGCGTCTTCCCGAGCAACGTGCGCACGCTGGCGAGCTCCTTCACCGTCGAACGCAGCGTCTTGCGCGTTTCGCCGCTCGGCGTGGCCTTCGCGCGCTTCGCCGATAGGACCTTGCGCTTGATCAGCGCCTTCCGCTTGCGTCCCAGCAGTTTCGTCGTCGCCGCGAGGCGCTTGGCCTCTTTGCTCCGCGTGGACACCGCCGCGTCCCCCGCCTCGAATGCCGTCGCCAGCTTCGCGAGCGACGTTGCCAGATCCTTTTCGACGGCCGCGCTCTTCACTACCGCCTTCTTCCTCTTCGCCATGAAACCTCCTTGGTTGGCGTGATTCGTCCGTGAGGTCGCGATGATAGGCGAATGGCGAGCGAGGCGAAAGGTGAATGACCTTGATTGGCGAGGTTTTTGCCCGATCAGGCAGCCCGGCGGGCGAAGGCCTTCGCGATTTCGCCCCGAGACGCGCCGATCGCACGTAGCGCCCGCCCGAGCAGATCGACGCTCTCCGTCGTGTCCCCGCCTCCATCCTCGCGACACCCGACCGACTCGATCCGAGAAGTTTGGCCGCTGCCGCTCTCGCCCGACCTGACGCGATCACACGATCGGGGGTCGCTCGACCACTCTTCTCGAACAGGTCGAGAATGATCACTGCATCACATCCACACGCGTAGCGTCATCGGACGAAACCCAGACGACAGCCAGAGCAATCCAGCGGTCGCGCATGTGTTCGCCCCCGGCTTGCGCATCGCAAGACCGCCCGTCGCGCGAAGCGAGTTGTCTACAGCAGCGCCTGCGCGTCGAGCACCAGCACCGAGCCCCGCGTCGACAGATACACGCGACGACCGTCCGGGCTCACCACGATCTCACGCGCCCCGGCCGGCGTCGCCATCGTCGCGAGGACCGTGCCCGCCTTCGCGTCGATGACGGTCAGCGTGCTCTGCGCCTGACTGGCGACGTACACCTTCGTGCCGTCCGGTGACACCGCGAGCCCCGACGGCTCGACGCCGACGGGCACCGTGGCGACGATGGCGCCGCTGGCCATGTTTAGGATCGACAGGCTCGGCCCACCGATGTTCGTCGTGTAGCCGCGCGTCCCGTCCGGCGACAGCGCGAAGCGATACGGCCCCGGCCCGACGACGAACGACCGCACCGTCGCCAGGCTCGACGCGTCGAGCGCCTCCACCGTTCCCGTCGTGCAGAAGTCGCGGCACCCGGTCACGTACAGCGTGCGACCGTCGGGCGAGAACGTCACGTCGCTCGGTCGCTGGTCGAGCAACGACTCGGTGGTCGGCTGCCCGTTCAGGTTGACGATCGCCAGGTACTCCTTCCCCTGATTGGTGACCAAGGCGCGCTGGCCGCTGGGCGCGACGGCGAGGCGTCCGTAGCCACCGGGGTGGATCTCGATGATGAGATCGATCGGCGACAGCACCGCACCGCTGGCGGCATCGACGACGGTCATCGAGGCGCCCAGGACGCTGTCGACGAGCACCTTCGTCCCGTCGGGCGTGACGGCCACGCCGTTCGCGTATGACGGGATCGTCGCCGTCGCGGTAACTGCGTTGCTGGCCGTCGCGATGATTGCAAGCTGGCCGCTCGACGCCGCGAACACGCGACTGCCGTCGGGACTGATCGCGAGCAGCGTCGGTGGCGTGCCCACGGGGATGGTCGCGAGGACGGCGGCCGGTGACAACGGAGGCCCACTCGGAGACATGCCTCCGGGCCCTCCGCATCCCGCCAGCACCATGAGCCCCAACACGACCCTCGTGACGTTTCCGACTCGCATGCGGACCTCCCTCAAAAGTTTCGTCTCGAACTGTTGAAACGGGCAACGGAAACGGCAAGATGCGCCTCGCAACCAGAGGAGACGCCGCCCATGAGAGCACGGATGCATCGATACCTTCCACTCGCGATGGCCATCATCCTGGCCTGCGGCCAGACGCAGGCACCGTCGGCAGCCCAGTACTCCGCGCCTCCGAGCGGTGGCGGCGGTCTCCAAACACTGGTGGCCCCCATCGCGCTCTATCCCGACGCGCTGGTGGCGCAGATCCTTCCCGCGTCGACGCAGCCGGTCCAGATCGTCGAAGCGGCACGGGCGGTGGCGGACGGCGCACGGCCCGACCAGGCCACGGCGTCGCAGTGGGACCCGAGCGTGCAGGCCCTGCTCTCGTTCCCGTCCGTGCTCAAGATGATGAACGACAAGCTCGACTGGACGACGCAGCTCGGCCAGGCGGTGGTCGCGAATCAGGGCGCCGTAATGACGGCGATCCAGCAGGTGCGCCAGCAGGCGCAGGCCGCCGGTAACCTCAAGTCGAACGAGCAGCAGGTGGTGCAGACGCAGGGCACCACCATCGTCATCGAGCCGGCGAACCCGCAATACATCTACGTACCGCAGTACAACCCGGTCGCCATCCTGGCGCCGGCTCCGTACTACGCCTACGCGCCGCTCATGACGTTCGGCATCGGCTTCGCCGCCGGCGCGGCCACCGCCTACGCCTGCGACTGGGGGCACTACGGCGGCTACGGCAGCGTCACGGTGAACAACAACTACCACTACAACTACAACAACAATTACAACAACTATCACCCGGGCGGCAGCAGCTCGTACACGCGCTACAACCCCAGCACCGGATCGAGCGGCACCTATCACTCGGGATCCGGCACCTACACCGGCTACAACGCGAAGACCGGCACCTACGGCGCGTACAATCCGCACACCGGCAACTACGGGACGTACAATCCGTCGTCCGGCAACTACAACAAGAACGGGTCCAGCGGCACGTACAACAAGTCCTCGAACGACGCGTACCACAGCAGCGGTGGCAGCGACGGATGGGGCGGCTCCCACTCGGGCTGGGGCTCCAGTGGCGGCAGCGGCGGTGACGCGTTCCACGGTATGGGCGGCGGCGGATGGGGCGCGCAGGACGCGAGCAATCGCGGCTACGGTAGCTCCGGCGGTCGCGGCTGGGGCGGCGGCGGCGGTGGTGGTGGCGGCTTCGGCGGCGGCGGTGGATTCGGCCGCGGCGGTGGCGGCGGCTTCCGTGGCGGCGGTTTTGGCGGGCGGCGCTGAGCGCGCGGCGTGACGAGGATGAACGACATGATCACTCTCCGGATGAATGCACGACGCTCTCTGCTCGCCACGATCGCGGTGGCACTCCTCCTCTCGAGCTGCGCCAAACACGCACCGGGATCGACGGCGGCAACCACTACGGGGCTGACGTTCGCGACGCCAAAGGCCGCCTTGGACGCGCTCCTCGCCGCCTGCCAGGCAAACGACGAGGCGAAGGTGATCGCCATCTTCGGCGAAGAGGCGAAGCCGATCGTGAGCACGGGTGACGCCGCCGCGGATCGCGAGCGCTGCGAAAAGCTCCTCGAAGCCTCCAAGCAGTCGACCCGCCTCGATCCGACGGGCCCCGAAACCGTCCAGATCGTCGTCGGCACCGACGACTGGGCGCTGCCGATCCCGCTCGTGAAGGCCGGCAAGGCATGGCACTTCGACGTCGCCGCCGGCATGCAGGAGATCCGTCGCCGTAAGATCGGCGCCAACGAGCTCGAGGCGATCGCCGCCTGCCACGTCTACGTCGAGGCGCAGGAAGAGTATGCCGCCCGGCGTATCGGGGGTGGTAAAGCCTACGCGCAGCGCATCGTCAGCACACCCGGAAAGAAGGACGGCCTCTACTGGGAGTCCACGGGCAAGAAGGATGCGAGCCCGTTGTCCCCGATCGTCGCCGATCTCGCCGAGACGTCGGGCGTGTGGCGCGGCTACCGCTTCCGCATCCTCACCGCACAGGGTGCCGACGCACCCGGCGGCGCACGCGACTACGTCGCGAAGGGGAAGATGACGGGCGGCTTCGCGCTGGTCGCGACTCCCGCCGTCTACGGATCGACGGGCATCATGACCTTCGTCGTCGGCCCCGATGGTCGCGTCTACGAGAAGGATCTCGGGGACAAGACCGACGCGACCGTGGCGGCGATGACGGCCTACGATCCGAACACGACCTGGAAGCTCGTCGGCGGCTGAGCGACGCAGCGAAGGCGCGCGTCAGCGCGGCGTGAGGCCGCCGCGATCGACCGGATTCCCGCGCAGCATCTTCGGGTGACGCGCGCCGACGCGCAGCAATGTCGGCGCCGGGCCAACGGGCATGCCTCTGCCCCGCTCCCAATTGCGGAGCGTGCGAACGCTGATGCCGAGCACCAGGGCGAGCGTCTCCTGCGACAGACCGGTGAATCGGCGCACGGCGGCGACATCCTCGCCACTCTCGAAGTCACCGCGCACTACGGCCTCTCCACCCGACCGGTCACCAGCCGGCCTGCGATTCACGGCGCCGCGACGATCGCCAGCGCCAGCCCTCGCGCGGTGTCGAGCTGTGTCGCGAGCTCGGCGGCGCATGTCGACGCCACCTTGCCGCGCGCGCCGGCCTTCCGCAGCGCCACCGACATCCGGGCCAAACGACCGGCGCCCTTCTTCAGGAGACGGCGCGACCGCCCCGCCGGCGCCGCCCCGGCCTTCTCGATCACCTTGCGCGCCCCGGCAATCCCGCGCGCAATCCGCTTCGGGACCGTGATGCCGTCGCATGCGGACGGCACGTCGGCCAGCACGCACAACACCTGCGGCACGCCCGTCTCCGCACACGCGATCGTCGTCGTCGTGGTCGATGTCGACGTCGTGACGGTGGTGCTCGTCGCGATGACAGACGACGTGGTGCTGCTCGACGTCGTGCTGCTGCTCGTCGTCGACGATGCGGTCGTGCTGCTCGTGCTCGTGGTCGACGTGGTGGTCGACGACGTCGTCGTGGTCGTCGCCGGCGGGCTGTTCGGGTCACCCGTCACCTCGACCGCCTGCGAGAACTCCGACGTGTTGCCGTCGAGCGTGCTCGCGGTCGCGGTCACGATCAGCCCTGGGAACAGCACCGGCAGACCGATGCTGAACTCGCCGTCGCCCGCGGCATCGGTCGTGACCTGCGTCGACCCGAGGAACGCCACACCCTCGCCGAAGCCGCTCGGGTGCGCGTCGAGGCTCACGTAGACGTCGACGACGAACGTGGTCGACGGTGTCGAGGCGAGCGTGCCGGTCACCGCCGTACCCGCATTCGACACCTCCGCCTCCGTCACGACGGGATAGTTCTGCAGGCCGTTCGCCCCGTCGTCCGCGTCCTCGGCATCGTTCGGCGTGACCCCATCGCCCTCGAGGTCGATCCCGAGCCCCATGTTCGCGAACAGCGAATTGCCGCGGATGCTCACCCGCGCCGGGGACGTCACCGCACCGACGTTGCCCGAGAAGCCGCCGAGCACTGCGATGGCGGCCCCGCTCGCATTGCTGATGACGTTCCCCTCGCCTTCTTCCACGCCACCGATCGTCACGTCGGACGGCGATCCACTCGCGCTGAACCCGACGGCGATGCCGCGCGTGACCGGGAGCGCGATGGCACCCGACACGTCGATGCCGATCCGGTTGCCCTGGATCGTGATGCTATCCGATCCCACGTTCACCACCTGGATCGCGGCCGACGACTGGCCGCCGATGACGTTGTCGACGATGGTGATGTCCGGCGCACCGTTGATCGAAATACCGGCGCTGCCGCCGGGAACCACGGCGGTCCCGTCCGCATCGACGCCGATGCGATTCCCGCGCACCACGTGCCCGCTCGCGCCGTCGTTGCCGATCGCCACCTGCGCGCCGAGGTTGCCGCTGATGACGTTGCCGTCGCCCTCGCCGTCACCCCCGAACGTGCCGTCGGTCGCGAAGTCCAGCACGAAGACACCGCTGCCATTGCCCAGCGGGGTCTCGCCGTCGGCACCCACCCCGATGTAGTTGCCGCGAACGAGGAGGCCGGTGCCGGCATTGGCCAACACACCGTACAGGATGTTCCCCGAGATGACGTTGCCATCGACGTGGACGTCGCTGCCCCGTACCCAGACCCCGCCGCGAGTGTTCCCCGCCGCCGTGTTGCCGTCACCGGTCACGCCGAACCAGTTGCCGGCGATGACGTGCTGGTCGCTCCCCGTCTCGACGATGAGCCCGTAGCCGCCGACGCCGTTGTCGGTCGCGAACCGGTTGACGATGAGGCCGCGCACCTCGCTGCCACTGTGCCCGCTCAAGACCAGCCCGGAGGTGCCGGCGGGGGCCGAGTCGCCGCGGATCTCGATGAGCGGCACGCCGTCGAATCCCGGCTGCGACGTACCGTCGAGGACGACGGGACGCGTGATCACCGGCAGCGCCGAGGTCGGCGCGATCGACTGCGGGCCGCTGCCGATCGCGAACTCGATGGTCACGGGCTCTTCCGACGGATCGCCGTTGGCATCGACGATCGCCTGGCGGAGCGTTCCGGCTCCGCTGTCCGCCGTGCTGTCGACCGTCAGCGTTGTCGCCGCGTCGGCCTCCCCCCGGAAGAGGAGAGCGACGACGCACAGGAGAAGGATTCGGACGCTGCTCATCGGTTTGGACCGTACACGCGCTGGAATCCCGTGAGCCACCGCAGACCACACGGCATCCGCGCATTTCTGCGGGGCGCGGGCGGGCGCCGTTGCCGGCGCCCGCCCTTCCCTCACGCTAGCGCCGCTTGCGGCAGCTGAGCGTCGTGAACGAGGACACGCAGTCCTCGATGGTGCCTACCCGGTCGATGGCCGGGCCGTAGGTGAGCGTCACCGTCAACGGGCCGACCTGCGGCGCCGTCAGGGTCTGCTTCTTGAGCTTCGCGCTGAACTTCCAGATACCGTTCGCCGACGGCGCGGTCTTGAACGTCGCCTTGCTGGCGCGATCGGCCGTCTTGCACAGGATCTTGTTGCCGTTCGACGCGGTCGTGCAGTCGGCCGGAGCGAACGTCGTGGTGCGCACGGTCGGCATCGGCTTGCCGTCGCTGACCGTGAACGCGATGCCCGCGGCGGCGTTGAACACGTCGCCGGGCTGGAGGACCACGAAGTCGCCCTTGATCGACGTGCTGCTCTTGTCGGGGCTGCCACTGCTGAACTTCAGGCGCACCTTCGTCGGGTTGAGGACGCCCTCGTCGGCATCGCAGACGTTGCCGGCATCGTCACCGTCCAGGTCGGCCTGGTCGGCATTGGCGATCGCCGGGCAGTTGTCGCAGGCGTCGCCGAAGCCGTCGTTGTCACCATCCAGCTGCGCCGGATCCGACACGTTCGGGCAGATGTCCTGCGCGTCGCAGGTGCCGTCACCATCGGTGTCCGTCGCACCCACGTCGGCCGGGCAGACGGCGCTCGAGCCGGTGCAGCTCTCGGCGACGTCACACACGCCCGACCCCGGACGGCACACCGTGCTCGACGGCTGGAACACGTCCGTCGGGCAGGCATTTCCTACGCCGTCGCAGCTCTCCGCGACGTCGCACGTACCGGCCGCGCCACGGCACACCGCCGTGCTCTTCGCATCGGCCGGGCACGCAGCACCCGACCCGGTGCAGGTCTCCTGCAGGTCGCACGCGCCAGCCGCCGTGCGGCAGACGGTGCTCGGCAGCGCGAAGCCGTCGGCCGGACACGCGTCCGACACGCCGTCGCAGCTCTCCGCGACGTCGCAGGTGCCCGCCGAGGCGCGGCAGGGAGCCGTGCTCTTCGCATCGGCCGGACATGCCGTGCTCAAGCCGGTACACGTCTCGGCCAGGTCACACGCACCCGCCGAGGCCCGGCAGCCAGTGCCGGCGCTCACCAGCACATCGACCGGGCAGCCGCCGCCGAGACCCGTGCAGGTCTCCGCGACGTCACAGGCACCGGCCGACGCACGGCACTCGGTGCCCGACGGGACGAAGCAATTGTCCGCCGCCTCGTTGCACAGGTTCGCGCAGGTCGCTCCGCCCGTGCAGGGATCAGCAGACGGCACGCAGGCGCCCGAGCCGATGTTGCAGGTCTCGCCGCCGTTGCAGAAGGCGCCGTCGTTGCACTCGCCGTTCACCACGCACTCGACGCACGCGGGAATCGTGGTCTGGAACGGATCGGCGTCGACATTGCCGACGGCGCTGTCGCAGGCGCCGTCCGTCGGACCGTCGGGACAGCCCCAGTAGTTGTCCTCGGCGTCGACCGTCGGCGCCGCAGCACCATTGACCACACCGGCATCGCTGTTGTTCTCGATGGCGTTGTCGGACAGCGTCACGAGCGCGCCGGCGGTGAGACCACCGTAGGCGCCGGCAACGTTGTCGTACACGCTGACGCCGTTGCGGAAGCCCTGGATACGGTTGCAGCTGGCGCTGATGGTCGTCGTCGCCGGCATGATCGTCGTGCCCGACTTCGACTGGATGAAGATGCCCGACGAGGGCGGGTTCACGGCCGTACCGCCGACGTTGCCGCCGTCGAGCACGTTACCAGTGATCACCACCGGGCCGTTGCCGCGCAGCTGGATGGCGTGCGCTGCCGTGCCGGCACCGAAGACACCCGACACGGTGATGTCGTTGTCGATGAAGCTGGCCTGCGCGTTCACGACCGACGGGTTCAGCCGCACGAACGTGCTGGCCGCCGACGTCGAGATGGCGGCGTCCTTCTGCACGGTGTTGCCCTCGAACGTCAGCCCGGTCTCGAGACCGAAGCCGAAGATCTCGAAGTCGAGCGCGTTCGCCTTGAACGCCGAGAACGTGTTCTGGCGGATGACGACGTTCGACACCGCGACGCCGTTGCTGGTGTAGAACTTGAGGACGCCGATGCCGACCGCGCCACCCGTGAACTCATTGGCCTCGATCAGCGCATCGCGGACCTCTTCCAGGTACAGGCCGTAGTTCACCTGGTTGGTGAAGGTCGAGTTCTGCACGGTGAGACCCGTGAGCTTCGACACGTTGCCGTCGTTCGCCTGGTAGATGCCGTAGGTGTTGCCGGTGAACGTCGAGCCCGTGACCGAGAGGCCCGTCACCTGGCTCTGCGACGACATGCGGATCGCGATGGCCGACGTGGTGAACGTGCTGTCGGCGACCTGGATGTTGCTCACCGGCGTGGCGGCACCGAGCGAGATGTCGATGCCACGCGAGTTCTGGCCGGTGAACGTCACGCGCGTGATCTGCGTGTTGTTGCTGGACGTGCCCTGGAACGCGACGCCGGTGGCGCCGTTCTGGATGGTGAAGTCGCGCAGCACGATGTTGTCCGTGCGCACCGAGAACGCCGCGAGACCGGCGCCCGGCTGCAGGAAGGTGCTGGCCTGGCCCGCACCCGCGATCGTGAGCGTCTTGGTGAGCGTCAGCGTCGCCGGCACCGCGAAGCTCCCGGCTCCGACGTTGATGGTGTCGTTGTTGCTCGACGCGGTGACCGCCTGAGCGATCGTGTTGCAGCTCGGCGTACCCGTGGTGCAGGCGTTCGACCCGTCACCCGGGACACCCCAGGTGGTGGCCATGGCCGGTGCAGCCGATACGGCGGCCAGAAGCAGAAGCGCGGACGGAACTCGTCTCCAGAACGTCATCGATACCCCTCCAGAATGTGCCACCGGTCCCGGCAGCCTCGGGGGCGTACCATGCGGGCGCGAATAGGGCCAAGGGAGAAAGGCGCGGAAGCTCGATTTTTGTGGGAGCAGACGCTACGCGCTTTGGGCTAGTCCATCGCGATGTTACGTGACGCCCCCGGCACGGAGTCCTCTCGCATTGCGAGCCGTCTCGACGTCATGTACAGGTTCGATACATGCCCCAGCTCAACATGCAGCTGACCCCGGACTTCGAGCGGAAGCTCGCCCGACTGATGCGTGTTCGCGGCATCAAGACCAAGTCCGACGCCATTCGCCTGGCAGTCGAGGAAGCCCTCTCGACGTCGCTTCGGAAAGGCACCACGACCGACTTCACCGCATGGCGGGGCCTGGACGTCGATCCCCCGTGAATCAGACGCCCCGGTTCGACTCGCACGATCAGCTCTGGAGCTGACGGATGGTCGTCGACACGTCGGTCCTGCTCGCCGTCCTGTTCGACGAGCCCGACGCCGGATGGGCCGCCGCACAGCTCACGGAGCACGCCTCGGAGCTCCGGATGAGCACGGTGAACCTGGCGGAGACCCTCCTCCTCATCCGCGACCGCCAACCACGGGATGCAGACGAGATCGAGACTCAGATCACGACGAGTGGCATCCGGTTCGTCGCACCGGACACCCAGCAGGCGCGCATCGCGGCTCAGGCCCGTCTCCGCTTCCCGTTGAATCTCGGCGACTGCTTCGCCTACGCCCTCGCCGTCGCGGAGGATTGCGCCATCCTGACGCTCGACCGCGACTTCCGGTCCGTCGATCGTCCGGTGCTGCTCCCGCGCTGAGGCTTCAACCGAACGCGCGCGCGAAGCACCAGAACGCGGCCAGTGCGCCCATCACGTAGACCGGCACCCGCTGCGCCCACGCCGGCGCCGAGACCATGACCGGTCGCACGACGTGCGCCCCCACGACCAGGAGCAGCACCACCCCCACCTGCCCGGCCTCGATTCCGAGATTGAAGGCCAGCAGCGCCAGCGGAATCTCGCCCGCCGGCAGCCCCGCCTCGCGCAGTGCGCTCGCGAAGCCGAGCCCGTGCAGCAGCCCGAACGTCGCCGCCAGCAGCCACGGCCGGCGACCGAGCGCCGACGGCACTGGTCGCGCCAGCTCGATCGCCAGCCACAGCACGCTGAGTGCGATCGCCACCTCGACGGGCCGCACCGGCACGGACACGAGGCCGAGCGCCGCCAGGCTGAGCGTCAGGCTGTGCCCCACCGTGAATGCCGTCACCGTGAGCAGCACGTTGCCGCCGAGCAGCACGAGCCCGAGCACGAACAGGAGATGGTCGGCCCCCGACAGGACGTGCCAGAACCCGAGCGCGCCGTAGCTGCCCACGACGTCCCACCGCGACGGGCGGCCCGGCACGACCAGCGACGGCGACGCCGCGTCGATGACCCGCTGCGCCACGCGTCCGTCGGCGAGCGTCACCCGCACCACTGCGGTGAGCGGCGCCACCAGGCCGCGCACGCCGATGCGCAGGCCGACGAGGCCGCCGCCACAGTCGGCGGTCCAGTCCGTCCGGCGACCACCCTCCACCTCCACCATGACCGGCGTGGTCAGGGTTCGACACGGCAGATCGGGCGCGAGCGCGACGTCGCGCGGCACCGCCAGCGGCATCTTCCATCCCACCGCGACGCGACCGTCACCGAGCTCGCGCACGTCGAGCAGGCCGGGTGCGAGCGGATGCGCTGCCGCCGTCACCGACGCCAGCACGCAGGCGAGCACGACGGCGCGTAGCACCCGAGCCCTATGCCCGTGCACGACGACTCTCGACAAGTAGGCCGTCACCGGCCTACGACGACGGCGTGCGACTCGCAGTCCTCCTGCTGGCACTCGCGACGGCCGCCTTCGCCGGACCGCCACCATGGCAACGCACCGAGACGCGCGAGCCGTGCGCCGCGTCCGACCCGATGCGGCGCCCGTTCTTCGGCGACATCCACGTCCACACGCTCTACTCCGCCGACGCCTACATCTTCGGCTCGCGCGTCGACCCGCGCGGCGCGTACGACTTCATGCGCGGCCGCGGCACCGTGCTGCTCGCCGACATCAACGAGGCGGCGACGCGCGAGAGCCGGCGCATCGACCGTCCGCTCGACTTCGGTGCCGTCACCGATCACGCCGAGTTCTTCGG
Organism: Binatia bacterium; assembly: GCA_036009625.1. GTDB lineage: Bacteria > Desulfobacterota > Binatia > DP-6 > DP-6 > DASYLJ01. Next base: position 50,469 of record DASYLJ010000167.1, on the reverse strand, counting down.
CGAGGTCGACCGCTGCGCCACGCCGAGCTCGCCCGCCTTCGACGAGACGCTCTGCACCCAGCTCCGCCAGGTGGACGCCGGCACCGACGCGCAGTCGGGCGTCACCATCTCCTGGCTCTTCCCTCTCGGCATCCCGAACCCACCGACGCAGCACTCGATCTGCACGTTGCCGGGCGTCGACTGCGACGCCGCCGCCGTGTCGGTGTGGCAGGAGGAGCAGGCAGCCAGCGAGGAGGCGTACGACCGCACGTCGGCGTGCACCTTCACCAGCTTCGTCGGTTACGAGCACACCCCGAGCCCGCTCGGCCGCCACCGCCATCGCAACGTCATCTTCCGCAATGCCACCGTGCCGGCGATCGCGTTGTCGCACCTCGACACACCGGGCGGCGTGCCGCAGGGTCTGTGGACCGCGCTCGAGACCCAGTGCCTCGACGCCGGCACCGGCTGCGACGCGCTCGTCATTCCCCACAACTCGAACCTGAGCGGCGGCGAGCAGTGGCCCGATCCCGCCGACGCCACCGAGGCGCTGCGCCGCCAGGCGCGCGAGCCGCTCGTCGAGATCTTCCAGCAGAAGGGCGCCTCCGAGTGCCGCTTCGATCGTCTGCTCGGCCGTGGCGTCGACGGCGCCGACGAGCTCTGCACGTTCGAGCAGCTGCCGAACCCGCATGAAGGACCCGACGCCGTCCCGCTCCCCGTCGACACGTGGCCGCGCCGCAACTTGGTGCGCAGCGTGCTGAAGGACGGGCTCAGCCTCGAGCAGCAGCTCGGCGTGAACCCGTTCCGACTCGGATTCACTGGTGGCACCGACACCCACAACGGCACCGGCGGCGGCGTCGCCGAGACCGGCTGGGACGGCGCACAGGGCGGCATCGACGCCACGCCCGCGCGCCAGATCGCCGACAACGCGCGCGACAACCCGGGCGGCCTGACGGCGGTCTGGGCGGAGGAGAACTCGCGCGACGCGATCTTCTCGGCATTGCGGCGTCGCGAGACCTTCGCCACCAGCGGCACGCGCCCCGTCGTCCGCTTTTTCGCCGGCGACCTCGCCAACGTCGCCTGCGGCAGCCCCGACTTCGTCCGCGCCGCCTACACCACCGGCGTGCCGATGGGCGGCGAGCTCGGCCCCACCGGAACGGCGCCGCGCTTCGCCGTCTGGGCGGTGAAGGATGCCGGCACGGCGGAGCAGCCCGGCACCGACCTGCAGCGCGTCCAGATCGTGAAGGGCTGGGTCGACGTCGCTGGCGTGCAGCACGAGCGCGTCGTCGACGTCGCCGGGGACGCCGCCGCCGGCGGCGTCGATCCCGCCACCTGCGCGCCGCAGGGGACCGGCTTCGCCGAGCTGTGCACCGTCTGGGAAGACCCAGCCTTCGATCCGCGCGAGCACGCCTTCTACTACGCGCGCGTGCTCGAGACGCCGGTCTGTCGCTGGACGACGACGCTGTGCCGCTCCGTCGGCGTCGATCCGCTCGCACCCGATTGCGCGGCGCAGGCGGCGACCGCCGGCGACGACTTCGCCAGCTGCTGCCGCACCAGCGGCGACGACGCCTTCGCCGAGCCGCTCGTGCAGGAGCGCGCCTGGAGCTCGCCGATCTGGTACCGCCCCGACACCATCGGCCGTGCCGCAGCTCAGGTGGCCTTCGGTCGCCCGGGACGCGACGTACTCACGCTGCGGCTTCGCTTCGGCGTCACCGAGCACCTCGATCCCGCACGCGACGGGCTCACCGTCCGCGTCAGCGACGACGACGACATCGTCGCCGTGACGTTGCCGCCCGGCACGCTGCGACGCACCGGTGCCGGGCGCTGGCGGCTGGTCGGCAAGCGCAGCAAGCCGGACGGCATCGCCGCTCTCTCACTCGTCCAGCGACGGAACGACACGCGGCTCGTCGTCCGCACCACGCCGCGTGATCTCGCCAGCGCCGACCGCAGCGATCACATGGTGACGATCGCCGTCGGCGCGGGCACGTGGCAGACCTCGCACACGCGGCTCTGGCTCGCGAGCCGCGATCGCCTCGGGCTGGCGCGACGGAAGGACCTGCGGTGACGCGTCTGCTGCGCCAGCCCGCCGTCCACTTCGTCGTGCTCGGTGCGGCGCTGTATGCGGCGCAGGCCTGGTGGACGCCACCGGTCCCGGCGACCCCCGTCCCCGACGACGAGCTGCTCTACCGCGCCGCGCTCGCCTCCGGCCTGGATCAGCGCGACCCGCTCGTGCGCGAGCGCCTCGAGAAGCTCGGGCGCTTCGTCGCCGCCGATGGTGTCGTCGGCGAGCCCGAGCGCACCGCGCGCGACCTCGGGCTCGTCGGCACCGACGCGGTGATCCGCCGTCATCTCGTGCATGCGATGCGGCTGGCACTGTCGGCACCCGGCGCCGGTGAGCGTGCCACCGACGCCGACGTCGACGCGTGGCTCGCCGCGCACCCCGATCGCTTCGCCGCCCCGCCCACCACCAGCCTCACGCACGTCTACCTGGCACGTGGCCGGCACGATGCGACCGCGGCCGATGCCGTGCTCGCACGGCTTCGCGCCGGTGATCCGGCAACCATGGGTGACGCGTTCCTGCTCGGCAGCCACCTCGACGCCGCCACCGACGACGCCATCGATCGCACGTTCGGTCCTGGCTTCGCCGCGGCGCTGCGCGACGCGCCATCGGGGCAGTGGATCGGTCCGATCGCGTCGAGCTACGGGATGCACCTGGTGCGCATCGACGCGCGACAGGTCGGCACGCTGACGCCGTCACCGGCCATCCGCCGGCAGGCCGCCGTGGCGCTGGTCGCCGAACGCCGCGACGCGCGCCTGCAGCAACGACTCGCCGCCCTGCGCAGCAACTAGGCCGCGAGGCCGTGGTCGCGGATCATGCGGTAGAGCTCGGCGCGTCGCAGGTCGAGACGCCGCGCCGTACCGTCGACGTCCCAGCCCGAGCCGACGAGCGCGCGCGCGAGCGCCGTCGGGCGCTGGTCGGGCGGCAGGTCGTGCAGCGTCGGCGCCTGCGGGTCGTGGGTGAGGTGGCGGAGCTGCACCAGGGACGACGGCTCGGCGCCGGCCAGGATCGCCCCGCGCTCGACGCAGTCGAGGAGCGAACGCACGTTGCCGGGCCAGTCCGCTGCCACGAGCCACCGCAGCGCCGCCGACGAGATGTCCATCGGCGCCAGGCCGTGGTGTCGAACGGCGGTGTCCAGCCCGGTGCGCGCGAGCAGGGCGACGTCGCCGGTGCGCTCGGCCAACGAGGGTACGGTCACCACGTTGTCGCGCAGGGCATCGAGGAGCGTGCTCGGGCACGATGCATCGGTGGCGAACCGCGTGCTCGCGACGATGCGACATCCGACCGATCGCTGCGTCAGGACCGCCGACAGCTTCGCCTCGATGGCGGGATCGTGCGAGCCGTAGCCGTCGAGATGGAACGTCCCGCCCCGCGCCATCGCCAACAGGCCGGCCCGGCCACCGGGCGCGCGACTCCCCCACAGCACGTCGTCGATCGCCGTCGCGCAGATCGCCTCGACGTGCAGCTCGACGAAGGGGCCGCGTCCGAAGGGGCTGCTGTCGTGCAGCACGCGCGCCACGCGCCGCTTACCGGCACCGGTGGGCCCGAGCACGAGCACCGGTACGTCCCGCGGCGCGAGCTCGGCGACGTCCTGGAGCATCGCCACGAGCGCCGCGCTGCGGCCGTCGACACCATCGAGACACAGGTGTCCGCGCAACGCCGCGAGCGGATCGCGGGCATGCTCGTCGGACAACGCCCGCATGAGCCGCGTCGTCGCCCCTCGCAACACCGCGGCGAAGCGCATCCGTTGCCGGCTGGTGACCGGGGCCGGCGTCTCGACGAACACCAGGCCGCACGGCGGATCGGCACCGATGGCGGCACAGAGCGACGACGTGCCCTCGGCGACCTCACCCAACGCCAACGCGCGTGCCGTGCCGCCGCGCGACACGCGCGCAGCGACCGCCGCGATGACGCCCGGCTGCAGGTGCTGCGCGATCCACCAGCTCGGCTCGCCCGGCGCATCGTCGTCGCCGTAGAGCGCCAGATATCCGCACCGCGCACCGATGGCATCGAGGAGCGCCAGCAGCTCGTGACGCATCAGATCGTCGAGCACCGGAATGGCTGCGCTCGCCCCCACCGACCGGGAGAGTGCGCCCAAGCCCGTCGCGTCGTCAATCACCCTCCTGGCAATATTCTTGGGTACCTCACGCATCCCCGGGATGTGAGTCACGTCGCCGCGGGAGGCACCGCGCCGCGCCGCTCCGTAAGGTCGCGACACCATGCCGTCATTCCGTGCCGCGTCCACCGTCGTCTCGATGCTCCTCCTCTCGACCGCCGGCGCGCACGCGGCCGACCGTCTGATCCCCGGTCGCTCACTGGCGATGTCGGCGCGCTCCGGTCGCCAGCAGCTGTCGTTCACAGCGAAGTCGCCGCTGATCGCAACCAACGGCAGCGACCCGCGCACGACCGGCGCCGTGCTCGCCATCGTCGTCGCCGACAGCGGCGAGTCCGCCACCATCGACCTGCCGGCGAGTCGCTGGACGGCGAACGGCAATGGTACGGCGTACAAGTTCAAGAATCCCGACGCGCCTGCGGGACCGTCGGCGGTGAAGGTGGCGCTGCTGAAGAACGGCAGCCTCAAGGTCAAGGCACGCTCCACCGGCATCTCGCTGAACGAGCCCAGCCAGAGCGCCATCGGCCTCGTCCTCACCACCGGCGACACGCGGTACTGCGCGCTCTTCGGCGGCATCATCAAGCGCAATCAGCCGGGCGCCTTCGTCGCCAAGAACGCGCCCGCCCCCGCGAGCTGCCCCGGCGGTGTCGCGACGCCGCGCGACGGCGTCTCCACCGACGTCGTCATGCCGTCGAGCGTCGACGGCGCCAACATCGCGTTCACCGTGCACGAGCCCACCACCTTCGTGGAGGGCCGCAAGTATCCGCTCATCCTCGAAGGACACGGCTACGGCGGCAATCGCATCGCCGCCGCCGAGCGCCCGGCGCCGGGCGGCAGCGACACGTTCGCGCGCCTGCTCGACGCCGGGTACGGCATCATCTCCGTCGACCAGCGCGGCCACGGCGGCAGCGGCGGACGGATCCGCATCCTCGATCCGAACTTCGAGGGCCGTGATCTCGTCCAGATCGTCGACTGGGCGGAAGGCGCCCTGTCCTGGCTCGCCTACCGCGACGGCAATCTGCTCCTCGGCGCCACCGGCGGCAGCTACGGCGGCGGCTTCCAGCACATCCTCTACGCCCACGACCCACAGCGACGTCTGGACGCGATCGCTCCCGAGATCACGTGGCACGACCTGCGCTCCGCGCTGTTCTCGGGATCGGTCTTCAAGTCGTTCTGGGCGGTGGCGCTGTCGGCGGCAGGCACCGCCACGCCGGGTGGACAGGACCCGGAGGTGACCGCCGGCCTCATCCAGGGGCTCACCACGAACAGCCTGACGCAGCAGCAGCTCGACCTCCTGAAGGCGTCGAGCCTGATCACACAGTGCGAAGCCGGCACGCTACCGCCGATCGACGCGCTCTACTGGCAGTCCGCCAGCGACACGCTCTTCAATCTGAACGAGGCGGTGCACAACGCGGCCTGCGTCGCGGCGCTCGGCGGCGACGTGCGTCTGCTCACGAAGAACGGCGGCCACGACAGCCTCTTCCCCGGCATCGGCGGGTTCAACACCGGCGAGCAGTGCGGCGCGCTGCAGAAGACGCAGTCGATCGTCGACTGGTACGACGAGAAGCTCCGCGGCATGGCCGGCCACGCCGACTACATTCCGCGTACCTGCTTCCACATGGATGCCACCGTCGACGACGGCGTCGTCACCGACGGCGTGCCGGCGGGCGGTCAGGCGTTCGCCATTCCGTCGACGGCGGTGCTGGCGCAGGATGCGAGCCCGCTGGTGCAGAGCATCGTGCTCACCGTCGCCGGACCGAACGGCGCCGTCGTCGCCGGTATTCCCACCATCCAGCTGCAGGTCGCGGATCCGCTCGGTCTCTCGCTCGGCGATCCGATCGTCTTCGTCGGCCTGGCGCGACGCGCACCCGGCGCGCTCCTCGACACGCTGCTGCAGGCAAACCAGGTGCGGCCGTTCCGCGGCTACGGCGCGTTCGACGACGAGCTCATCGGCGCCACCGCGCGCCTGGCGCCGGGCGAAGAGCTGCGCCTCCTGATCCACGCCTCGTTCGTGCCGCGATACGTCGGCTCGGGCACCGACGTCGCCGCGCTCGTGAACGTCTCCGGCACCGTGCGGGTTCCGGTGCTCGCGGCGAATCTCCCGGCCCCGCCGGCCAACTGAGAGCTACGGGAGCCGCACCGCCCGCAGCACCTGGCCGGACGGCGACAGCACCAGGGTGTCGCCCGCCGCACCCATGAACAGGCGGATCTGCACCGCCTGCACGATGTCCGCGACCGTCTGCTGGGCGGTCCACGAGCCGCCGGCGGTGTAACGCGTCCAGCGCATCGGCTGCGCCACGTCGCTGCTCTTCTTCCAGATCGCCACCGCGTCGCCGGTGGCGTCCATCGCCATCTGCAGCTGGTCCGCGCCTTCGAGCGCCGTCGGGAGCACCACCGGTGCACCCCAGGTTCCCGCAGCGGCATTCGTCGGATGCGGCGTGTAGTGCACCGCCACCACACCCTGCCCAGCAACGACCAGGACCACGATCGCCGAGCCGTCCGGGGCCAGCGCCAGCGACGGGCTGCTGGTGGTGGCGATCCCCATCGACGGCAGCTCGCACCAGGGCGGCGCGGCGCACCACCCCGGCGCACCGGCGGCGAAGAGACGATAGGTCGAACGCGTCGACGCGTTCGCCTGCACGTAGACCATGCCGTCGCCGCTGGCGTTGGCGGCGATGCGCAGCTCGCCGGTGCCGAAGTCGCTCGCCGTGCCCCAGCCGCCGACGGGCGTGAAGCGCCGCACGTGGTTGTGCAGCGCGGGGTCCTTGTAGGTGAGCAATGCGGTGCCGTCGGCCGACACCACGAGCGCGCGATGACGCTCGTTCAGGGTGCCGATGGTGACACCCTCCGTCAGCACGGCGGCCGTTCCCCACCCCACGCCGGCCGTGTAGCGGTTCCACCACAGCTGCTTCGGCAGCGGCGACTCCTGATTCCACACGGCGATGACGTTGCCGGCCGCATCCGCGCCGACGTGCACGCCCTCCGTCTCGAAGCTGATGCTCGACGTCTCGATGAGCACCGGGCTGCTCCACGTGCCGCCCGGCTGTCGTCGGCTCGCGGAGATGCTGTGCCGGAACGGCTGCACGCCGACTTCCCGTTGCGTCCAGATCGCCGTGCCGACGTCCTGCCCGTCGACGGTCACCGCAGCGTTCGGTGCCGGACCCGTGATGGGGATGCTCAGCTCCTGGTACGCGGCCCATCCCTCGCCGGCGGTGTAGCCGTCGCCGAAGACCTGGCCGCCGCCGCTGCCCTGGGTGAAGCGCGTGGTCCACACGGCGTGGCCCTCGCCGCCGGCGCCGATCGCGACCGCGATCGTGAGGAACGTATCGGTGGAATTTGCCTCGAAGACGGGGACGGGGACGCCGTCCTCCTCCGCCGTCATGAACGTCCACTCGTAGGGATTCGGCGCCTGCAGCTTACCGGTGACCGCATCGAAGGCGGTGGACACGGTGGCGCGATACGTGAGCCCCGGCGCGAGCGGCACCGACGGTGGTCCCGCGGTGGAGACGCCGGCGATCGCCAGATCGAAGGTCTCGTTGTACGACGGACCCTCCAGGAGGAAGTGCACCGGCGACGTCACCGCCTGGCTGAAGGTGACGCCGAGATTCGTGCTCGCAGCCACCCCGGTGGCGCCGTTCGCCGGCGTCGTCGAAACGAAGAACGGGAACGGTCCCGTCCCCGTCGTGACCTCGATGTGGAAGTCGCCTGCCTGCATCGTCCCGATGTTGATCTTGTACGTGCCGGTCGACGGCAGCGCGGCGCCGATCTGTCCGATCTGATCGCCGTTGCCGCCGAAGGTCGTCGTCCCGAGCTCGACGTCGCCGGGCGCGATCAGGAAGGCGCCGCCGAGCGTGAACGGAAAGTCGTCGGATCGCGTCAGCGTGATCCACACCCGGTCGCCGGCGGTGGCGGTGAACGTGAAGGTACGGCCGTCGTGCGTCAGCTCGTAGTCGGCCGAGTGCGGCAGCGGGTCGATCGGCAGCAGCGGAGCGTCCTGCGGATAGAGGACGATGTCGACCGTCTCCGACACGTTCGGCCCGAGCCGCACCAGCTTCTGGCCACGCAGCGTGCCGCCCTTGGCGTGCGACCGGAACAGGATGTCCATGTCGGCCGGGATCGGGAGCTCGACGCCGCCGGCCGCGGGCAGCGTGGTCTGCGCGGTGTACTGTGGGATGCGGGGCGCCGTCACCGCCGGATGGACGCCCGTCAACGAGAAGCCGTCGTCGGGCTGCTCGGGGCCGGTGCCGGCGTGCCAGCAGTAGCCGGTGCCGGTGAGGTCTTCGAGGATGCCGTCGGCATTCGAGTCGACCAGGCAGCGTGGCTTCGGCCGTGCGGGCGGGAACTCGAACGCGTCGTGGTTCCACCACGAGAAGTGCGTCACCGTGCCGCGCAGTGCCATGCCCGACGGGCTCGCCGCCGACTGCACGATGGTGCCCACGCCCTCCTCCACCCAGCCGCCGCTCTGCTCGTCGAGCGACCAAAGCGGCGAGGTGTCGCCGAGGGCGAGCGGCGTGCCGTCCTTGGCGAGCGCGGCGTAGACCGGAATCTCGATCACCGCCGCGGTGCCGGGCCGGAGGTTCACCGGCGTCCCGTTCTGGTCGAGCGCGTACTCGACGGTGCCGTGCGTGACGAGGAGCCCCTGCGCACCATCGGTGCGCACGCCCTCGCAGCGACCGGGGAACGCACTCGGCTCCTCGGTGACGTCGAGCGGCGACACGCTGACGTCGACCGCACCGGTCACGGCGTTGCCGTTCGTATCGACGAGCGCATTGGCCGGGATGACGACGCGCGCGCCGTGCTTGCCGTCGAGCGTGCCGCCGGCGGCGGCATCCGCGAGGAGCAACGGCGTTTCGCGCGGCAACATCGTCACCTCGAAGACGGAGTCCTCGGAGCCGGTCACGGCCTGCAGGCCGATCATCTGATCGGCGAAGCCCGCCTTCGACACATGCACCTGCGACGGCACGCCGGTGCGGATACCGAGCGTCACGTTCCCCATGGCGTCGGTCGTGCCGGTGGTGCCACCGGGCTCGATGCGTACGGACGCACCGGCGATGGGGTCGCTGCCCGTGGTGCGTACCAGACCGGTCGCCATCACCTCCGGCCCCGGCGCCGGACCGTCGGCGACCGTGACGGTGACGTCCGACGTCGCCGTCCCGCCACGGCCGTCACCCACTGTGAGCCGCACGGTGAACGTGCCGGCCGCATTGAAGACGTGCGCCACCTGGCCGCCGCCGGCGCGGATGCCGTCGCCGAAGTCCCACGAATGCGTCAGCGCATCGCCGTCCGGGTCGGTCGAGCCGCTGCCATCGTAGACGACCGGTGTGCCCGCGGTGGCCGTGCTCGGGCCGCTCGCCGCCGCCGTCGGCGCCTGATTCGTCCCCGGACCGCCGCCACCCTCGCAGGCACACGCGTTGGTGCAGCTCTGCCCCTTCACGCATCCGCTGCCGGCGTCGCACGCCTCGGCGCCCGCGTCGCGCACGCCGTCACCGCAGGACGACCGCGTCGCGGTGAACGCGCGCTTCAGCTTCGCCTTCTTGCCGCGCACGGTGCCGGACACCGTCCCGCAGGCCGCGTCGATCTTGCCGGTGAGCGTCACCTTGCCGGTGACGCCGGTGCAGCCGCTCTTCCAGACGGCTTTCAGCGTGGTGCCCTTCTTCTTGGTCTTGCGCTTCACGCTCACCGGCGAGCAGCCGCTGCCGATGGAGATCGTCGATCCGATCGCCACCACGTCGGGTGACGTCGCGCCGGCGATGATCGGCGCGCCCCCGATCACGTAGCGCGCATCCGGGCACGGCGCCGGCTTCCGTGCCGCCGTGCCGGCGGCCACCGCGATCACGGAGACGAGCAGCGCCACCCACAAACGCGTCACTCGGCGTCCTCCCGCGAACCCGAGGCGAGTCGTTCGGTGAGGATGCGCCGCATGAAGCCGAGCAGGTCCTCGTAGGAGACGAAGCGCGCCCCACGCCCCGACACGACGTGCTCGATGCGCCCATACACGTGGGCATTGGTCGGATCGGTGCCGAGCCGGAACCGGATCACGAAGGCGTGGTCGGCGGGGTGGGTATGGTCGGTGGGACCAGCCAGCGTGGATCGCTCCGTCATGGGCGCTGCCTTTACCCGTCGCCCGGGGGTGAGGTCCGGAGAGTTTCGGGGAATTTTCGTGACGCCGACGGGGAAACACCGTTGCGCCGGCTCCGCCGCGAGGACACAACTCGGCGGGCCATGGACGGGGCGATGCAGCGAGAGGCGTCCGGCGGCGCATGATCGGCGAGGAACGCCCATCCTGCGACGTCGCCGTCGTCCGGACCGCGCCAGAAACCCCGGGCTGCGCCTCCTACGCGCGCAAATGGGTGCTGGCGGCCACCATCCTCGGATCGAGCCTCGTCTTCATGGTGGCCTCGGTCATCAACGTCGCGCTGCCGGCGATCCAGGCGTCGCTCGGGGCGACGGTGGCGCAGATGCAGTGGGTGGCGAGCGCCTACACCATCCTGCTCGCGGCGCTGACCCTTGCCGGCGGGGCCGCGGGCGATCGCTTCGGCCGCCGCCGCATGTTCCTGGTCGGCACCGCCGGGCTCGCCCTGGCGTCGGTCGCGGCCAGCATGGCACCCGACGTGAACACGCTCGTCGCCGCGCGCGCGGCGCAGGGGCTGGCAGCGGCACTGCTGTCGCCGAACAGCCTGGCGCTGCTGAGCGCCGCCTTCCCGCGTGCCGAGCGTGGGAAGGCCATCGGCACCTGGTCGGCGGCCACGTCCATCACCGGCGCGCTGAGCCCGATGCTCGGCGGCTGGTTCGTCGATGCCGGCTCGTGGCGGGTCGCGTTCGCTGCCACGATTCCGCCGGCACTGCTGGCGTTCGTCCTGACCTGGTGGCGCGTGCCCGACCCGCCGGTCATGCGGCGCGCCTCCGACGTCGACTGGGTCGGCGCCGCCCTCGCCACGCTCGGGCTCTTCGGCATCGTCAGCGGCATCATCGGTGTCGGCGTGGCCGCCCTGGTGGGGCTCGGCGTGGGCATCGCCTCGCTGATCGGCTTCGTGGTGCACGAGCGCCGCACGCCGCACCCGATGCTGCCGCCGGCGCTGTTCGCGTCGGGCGCGTTCCGTGGCGTCAACCTCGTCACCGTCCTGGTGTACGCCGGCATCACCGGCGCGTTCTTCGTGCTGCCCTTCAACCTCGTCCAGGTGCAGGGCTACTCCGCGATCGCGACCGGCGCCGCGTTCCTGCCCTTCGCGCTCATCATCGGTCTCCTCTCGTCGCGCACCGGCGCCCTCGCCGACCGCATCGGCACGAAGTCGATGCTGGTGGCTGGACCCGTCCTGGCAGCGTTCGGGCTGGCCGCGATGGCGCTCCCCGGCATCGGCGGATCGTACTGGACGACCTTCTTCGGGCCGATGGCGCTGGCCGGGCTGGGCATGGCGTTCACGGTCGCCCCACTCACGACCAGCGTGCTCGCCGCCGTCTCACCGTCGTCGGCCGGCGTCGCCTCGGGCGTCAACAGCACGGCCGCACGCGTCGGGACGCTGCTCGCCGTCGCCGTCACCGGCGTGGTGACGCTGGCGCTCTACAGCGCGGCCCTCGAGCACCGCCTGGTCGAGGCCGACGTCCCGGCCGACGTCGCGCGCACGCTGGTGGCGGAGCGACGCAACCTCGCCGACACCTCCATTCCCGACTGGGTCGCTCCTACCGAGCGACCCGCGCTGTCGACGCTGCTGCACGACGCCTTCCTCGACGGCTTCCGTGGCGCCGTGCTGCTGTGCGCCGCCCTCGTGCTGGCCGGCGCCGCCGTCGCCGCCGTCACGCTGGATGCGGCCGGCACCCAACCGCTCGACGACACCGACGCCACGCCGACGTGCGACCATCTCGACACCATCACCGATGCGCCGCCGCGCACGGACGGCTGCGAGGAATGCCTGCGGCTCGGCGAGACGTGGATCCACCTGCGCGCGTGCCTGGCCTGCGGCCACGTCGGCTGCTGCGACTCGTCGAAGCACCGCCATGCGAGCCGGCACTTCTGGGCGAGCCAGCATCCCATCGTGCGCTCCGCCGAGCCGGGCGAGACCTGGCGCTGGTGCTACGTCGACGAGATCGCGGTCTGAGTCAGAGCCAGAGCGGGAACGTGAGGATGCCCGCCAGGACCACGAGCAGGATGCCGAGCAGCACGGCGTCACGGCGCAGGATCGGGGCGCGGCGCTCGATGACGGCGTGAGTCGGATCGGCCGGATCGTGGTGCACCTGGATGGCGGCCGCCGCCGTGAGGTCGGCGAGCCGGCGGTCGGCGCGACGTCGGAAGCTGTAGCCGACCGGGTCGCCGAAGTGCATGCGTGCCCCGCGCAGGGCGCGGCCGTCGACGGTGTAGTCGTAGATCACGACCGGGAAGAAGGTGGTGCCACCTTTGACCGAGTGGATCTCGTCCATGCGCGACTCCACCACCCGGCTCGCCACCGACGGCCACGTACTGCTCGCCGCCACCTCGCGCCGCAGCCGTCGCACGCGCCACACGATCGCTGCGCACACCGCGACGTACAGCGCGATGATACCGACCCAGATGTGCCACAGCTCCACGACGTCGCCGTAGCATGCGATGCCGCGGGCCGCGAAAGCTCCGATTGACCGCCGCGCGGGCCGCGTCGTATCGCTGCTTCCGTACGACGGTCATGCACACGACCCTGCGCCCACGCATCACCATCCGGTGCCCCACCGCGACCTTCCCCGCCGACACCGGCGCGCCCGCGTTCACGCTCGGCCGCAGCATCGCCGGCGTCCGCATCGGGCTGCGGCAGGACGCCACCTGGCGCTCGTGGCAGGTCATCGCCGGCGCCTGGGTCGAGCGGTTGCGCGCCGACGGCGCCGCGCCCGTGCTGCTGCAGACGGGTGAGCGCACCGGACCCGAAGGCGAGAAGACGCGCACCGATCTCGACGGCTGGCTCGACGACATCGAGTGCGCCGTAGTCGGGCTCGGGACGTGCGGCTCGTGCACGATGTGGTCGGTGCGCGACGCGATCCTGGTCGAGGCGCGGCGGAAACCCGTCGTCGTCGCCATCTGCGAGGAGTTCGTCACCCACGCGCGCACGACGGCGACGTTCCTCGGCCACCCCGATTTGAAGATCCTGGTCCTGCCCTACCCGCTCGAGACACGCGCCGAGCCCGAGCTGCGCCGCATCGCGGACGCCGTCTACCCGCAGTTCCTCCGCGTGCTCGGAGCAACACGGTGACGGCGGCGCTCACCAGCCGCGCCATCGAGGTCGACGACGACGCCGAGGCGTTCTATGCCCTCTCGCTCGTCGAGCATTGGGGCGACGGCGCGCCGCTTATCCCGCCCACCGACGACCGCATCCACGCGCTGCTCGCGGCGACGCCACACCCACCGGGGCACGTCATCGGGCGTCTGCCACCGCGACACGGTGAGGCCACCGTCGAGCTCGCGGCCATCAACGCCGTCATGGCCGGCTGCGCGCCCGCGGCGTTTCCCCTCGTGCTGGCGGCGCTCGAGGCGATCGTGCGGCCGGAGTTCAACGCCGTCGCCGTCACCACCACGACGTCGAGCGTCTTCCCGATCGGCATCGTGAACGGCCCGCGCCGTGACGCCCTGCAGATCGACTACAAGGCGGGCTGCTTCGGCGGCGCGGCAGGCCGTGGCTCGATGACGATCGGCCGCGCGCTGGCGCTCTGTCTGCGCAACATCGGCGGCCAGCGCGCCGGCGAGACGTCACGCAGCGTGTTCGGTCAGGCGGGGCGCTTTGGACAGTGCCTCGCGGAATGGGAGGAGCGCTCGCCGTGGCCGTCGCTGGCCGTGCGTCGCGGCTTCGCCGCCGACGACGAGGTCGTCACCGTCCACGGCAGCAAGGGCAACTTCCCCGTCGCCGACACCAACAACGACGACCCGCGCGACCTGGCGTACATGCTCGCCAAGAGCATCGCCTACCCGATGAGCAACTGGTACCTCGAGATCACCGGCGACTGCGGGCAGGTGGTGGTGGCGGTGAACCCGATGTGGGCCGAGCGCTTCGGCCGCGCGTTCCCGGCGATCGAGGACTTCCAGACCTGTCTCTGGGAGAACGCCTGGCAGCCGATCGACCTGTGGCGACCTGCCAATCAGGAGATTCTGCGCCGCAAGCAGCGCGTCGACGCGCAGGGTCGCGTCTTCCTCACCAATCGCCCGGACCAGTTCGTGCCGGTGGTGTGCGGCGGCCTCGGCAGCCTGCACGCCATGATCCTGCCGAGCTGGTGTCAGAGCGAGATGCAGAGCGTCGCCGTCGTGCGCGCGGAGGCGCCGCATGTGGACTGACGAGCAGGTGGCCGCGGCGCTCGAGGCGGCGCGCACGCTGGTCCGCAGCGACGGCGCCGATCTGGTGCTGATATCAGCCGACGCCCGCATGGCCCGCATCGAGCTGCGGCTCGACGTCACGAACGTCCACTGCGACACCGGCACCTGCGTGCTCCCGGGCGAGATGCTGGCGCCGATGATCATCGCCGCGCTCGCGCGTCACCTCCCGGGTGAGTTCGAGCTCCGGCTCGACGATCCGCGGTCTTAGTGTCCCGACACTAGGACCGCGCCATCGCCGCGCAGACGGCCAGCTCCCACGCCTCGTGCAGCGCCGCGAACACCGCGGTGTCGATGTCGGGGCGCAGCTGCACCGTGATCGATACCGTCGTCGAGCGTCGCCCGCTGCGCGATGCGGCGGCGAACTGCGTGTAGCCCGGGAAGTTACCGGTGTGGCCGAAGACGGTGCCGCACCGCGTGCGGTAGCGGAACAGCGACATGCCGGCGTCGTTCGAGCCCGGCCCGGGCGGATCGGAGTTGCCGCCGGCGATGAACGTCCGCTGACGCCGGCGTGCCGGGCCACGGAAGAGCGCGCCGCTCACGTAGCCACGCACGAAGCGATTGAGATCGGCGGGCGTCGAGATGACGCCGCCCGCGGCCCACGGCCACCCCGCCGCCAGCACCTCGCTCAGATCCTCCGGCGGCGCCGGCGGCTCGAAGCCGTAGCCACGCAGGAACGGCGCCGGCATCGCCGCACCCTCCGGGAGCGACGTCTGCTCCAGGCCGAGCGGCGCGTATACCTCGTCGGTGAGCGCCTCGGCGTAGGTCGTGCCGGTGGCCGCCTCCACCATGAGGCCGGCAGCGATGTTGTCGGAATTCGAGTAGCGGTACGTCGATCCGGGGGCGAACTCGAGCGGCAGGTCGGTAACGAAATCGAGCAGCTGCGACGGCGGCAGCGCCACCGTCGGCGACGCGCCGATCGCCTCCTGCGCCGCCGGCACGCCCAGGTAGTTCGGTATCCCGCTGGTGTGGTTCAGGAGCTGGCCGAGCGTCACCGCACCCCAGGCCGCCGGCAGCGACGGCAGGCGCGTGGCGATGGTGTCGTCGAGCGACAGACGCCCCTGCGCGACCAACGCCAGCGCGACCGCACCATTGAACGCCTTCGACACGCTCGCGAGCCGCATGTGATCGGTCTCGCTCGGGAGGCGGGGGGTGTCGAAGCCGACGACGCCGACGGCGTGCACCGCCAGACGACGTCCACGCTGCACCACCGCGATCGCGCCGGGAGGGCCTCCCGGCATGGTGATCAGCGCCGCGAGCGCGGCATCGAGCTGCGCATCGGCGCGCTCGGCGGGAGATGCAGCTGCGTACGGTGCGCTCCAGGAGACGACGGCGAGGACGAGGAGCGCGGAGACACGTCGGAGGTTTTCCACGAGGCCTCCGACCCTATCCTCACCCGCGACGTGTCACGAGCCCCATGGCGTCCCGTACGTCGGGCCACTCGTCGCCCGCGCCGATCTCGTCGACGAGCGTCGCGAGACGCGTGCGCGCGTCACCGGCGCGCGTGCCCTCGAGCCGCGCCAGGCTGGTCGCGGCACGCAGCGCGAACCAGCGCGCGCCCTGCGCGGTGGCGACGGCGAGCGCCTGCTCGAAGCGACTGCGCGCCTCCGCGCGTCCCTGGCGTCCGCGCAGGCCGAGCAGCACCTCGCCATGCCAGCGGTGCACCTCGGCCTCCTCCATGCGCTCGCCCGTCTCCTCGACGAGCCGCGCCGCGGTCATCACCAGATGCAGCGCATCGTCGAGACGGCCGACGGCGACCGCCGCCTCCACCACCGCGAGGTGGGCGGTGGTCACCGCCACCATGCCGGCGCGCTGACCGTAGCTCGCGAGCAGCGGCAGCAGCTCGTCGACGACGTCGGCGCGCTCGGGGCCGAGCGCGCGCGCCCAGCCGTGGATGATGGAGGCGCGCAGCGCGATGTCCGGATAGCCATCCTCCGCGGACAGCGCGAGCGCCTCGGCGGCGAGCGCCGCCGCACGCACGGGATCGCGCAGCACGAGGTACATGCGCGCGATGGTGCTGCTCGCGACCGCGCGCGAGAACGGATGGCCGAGCCCGGCGGCATGCGCCACGGCGCGCTCCCCCATGGCGACCGCCGCCGCCGGCTCGCCGAGCGGCACGAGACAACGATCGGCGAGATGGCTCAGCGCCACCAGGCGCGGATCGAAGCTCACCGGGAACGACTCCGGCGACGCCGCCGCGATGGTCGCTTCCAGATGACGTCGAGCGACCGCCAGATCACCGCGATAGCAGCGCACGATACCGGCCGACATGTCGGCGATGGCGATGAAGGTGGGCGCGACGCGCGGGCCCAGCACGCAGGCCTGGTCGGCGAGCTCGGCGGCGGCGTCGAGTCGACCGCGCATCACCTCGAAGGCGAACAGCGACAGCAGCGCGAAGACGTGGCCGGGCGTCTCCCCGAGATCGGGCAGCAACGCGCGCACGCGCGCGCTCGACGTCGCCAGCTCCGGGCAAGTGTGCCCGAGCGTCACGCTGAGCGACGGCCCGAGCATCAGGCGGAGCATCAGCTCCTGCTGCGTGCGCTCGTGCGACGGCGGCATGCCGTCGAGCAGCTCGAGGGCGCGCGAGAGGCTCGCGATCGCCTCGCGCTCGGCGAAGCGCTGCTGCGCGCCCTCGGCGGCCTGACCGAGGTAGCGCACCGCCCGCCCGCGATCGCGGCTGCGCGCGAAGTGTCCGCCCAGCTCGGCGGCGATCACCATCGTGGCACCACCGTACGCCCGCTCGAGACGTTCGCCCGCGAGCTGGTGGAGCCGATGGCGGCGCGACGGCG
Organism: Binatia bacterium; assembly: GCA_036009625.1. GTDB lineage: Bacteria > Desulfobacterota > Binatia > DP-6 > DP-6 > DASYLJ01. Next base: position 33,214 of record DASYLJ010000167.1, on the reverse strand, counting down.
CGAGACGCGCATAGAGGACGTCGCGGTAAAGCGCGTGCCGGAACGCGTAGCGCGCGGTGACCGTGCCGTCGGGCCACTCCTGCTCGCCCGCCGCGCGTAGGAGACGACCCTGGCGCACGAGCCGATCGCAGGCGTCCTCGACCACCTCGACCTCGGCATCGTCGACGGCAGCCGCCACCGCGCCGACCGCGAACTCGGTGCCCACCACGCTGGCCGCATCGAGGATCACCTGCGTGCGCGCGTCGACGGCGTCGAGCTGGCGCTCGATCATCTCGCGCAACGTCTCGGGGATGCCGACGTCGCCGAGTGGCACCGTCTCGTCGACGCGCCAACCGTCGCCGCCGCGGACGAGACAGCCGCCGGCCACCAGCTGATCGGCGACGGCGGTCATGAAGAAGGGGTTGCCGTCGGAGCGCTCGTGCACGAAGGACACCAGCGACGACGACGTCGCCACCGTGCCGAAGCGTGCGGCGAGATATGCGAGCACGGCGGCGGGTGGCAACGTGCCCAGCGCAAGCGTACGACAGAGCCGCCGGCGCACCAGGTCCTGCCGCACGCCACGCAGCGGATGATCGGCCACGATCGCCTCGACGGGCCGATAGGTCGCGACCACCAGCAGATGCACCGGCGTCCGCCGGTGTGCGAGCGCCACCAAGGCGTCGAGCGTGGCGCCGTCGCTCCAGTGCAGATCCTCCACCAGCAGCACGACGGGTCGCGCGCCGGCCACCACGTCGACCCACGTCGCCAGCTCGCGCAGCATGCGCTCGCCGCTCGACCCGGCGAGCTGATGGCGGAGCGCCGTGACCTCGTCGGGCACGAGCAGGGACGGAATCTGCACCAGCCAGCTCGGCGCGTGCGTACGCAACGCCGTCGTCACGGCGGCACCCGCCGGACCCGCGGCCGCGGCGGCCACGCCCTCGAGCAAGGGCTGGTAGGGCTCCCCCGTGCCGAGCATCTGACGACACTCTGCGCGCACGACGACGACGTCACCGCGCGCGCCGGCGCGGGCGAGAAACGCGTCGAGCAACGTCGTCTTGCCGACTCCGGCATCGCCGGACACGAGTGCGACCATGCGCTCGCCGCCGCACGCGGCCTCGAGCCAGCCCTCGAGCGTCGCCAGCTCCGCGTCGCGGCCGACCATGATGGCATCGTCGGACGCCGCCGTACGCGGCGCACGCGCGACGCCGTGGAACCGCCAGCCACGGCCGTGCACGGTCTCGATCAACGCCGGTGCGGCGGGGTCGTCACCGAGCGCGCGCCGCAGCTCGCGCACGGCGACGCGCGGCGCGTCCTCGGTGACGGAGACGTCGGGCCACACCGCCGCCAGCGCTTCGTCTTTCGTCACCAGCTCGCCCGGGCGCGACGCGAGGTGGCAGAGCATCGCCCAGGTCTTCGGTCGCAGCGGCACCGGCGTGTCGCCGCGAAAGAGCTGCCCGGCGACGCGATCGAGGCGAAACGGCGGAAAGTGGATGACGGACGGTGGCTTCATGGGGCCTGGGCGCTCCGTCAGTCATCCCGCGACCGGAGCTCGATCGCAAGGCGCGGTCGCACGGCGCGATGCTGTGCTATCGTCCGCCGCGCGCATGCAGCCGTTCTTCGACCCCGGGACCTTTCCACGGCCCGATCCGGCGCTCCACGCCGGCACCACGTTCAACGGGCAGGCGACGTTCTCGGGACGCATGTGCGTGGTCGGCCTGCCGCGCGCCGACGTCGCAGCCACCCTTCCCCCGTCGCTCGAGCTCATGACCGGCGGCTGCATCGATCCGTCGCAGCACCCCGTCCTGTTCGTCTTCGGCGAGCAGGCGGACGGCACCCTGCTGGTGGGTGGCCGCCCCGTCCCGCTCGGCATCCGCTACGGCGAATTCGCCGTCCTCGTCCCGTTCGTGCGACAGCGGCACGGCGAGGCGCCGCACGTCTTCGTGGCGCGCATGTGCTCCGCCTACTTCCCCGCCACCTGGCACGGCAACGCCCACTACGGCTTCGCCAAGACCACCGCCCGCATGCGCAGCGACGGCCCCCTCTTCATCCTCTCCGAGGACGACGACCGTCTCCTCCTCCACGCCGCCGTCGAGCCCCGCGGTCCCTGGGAGCCCGCGACCCGGACGACGCTCCCCACGATCGTCGCCGTGCGCCGTCTCTTCGAGCACCTCCCGGTCCTCGGCCGCCGCCCCGACGGCAGCATCCGCTGTTCCCGCTTCGGCTGGGACTTCAGCCACGCCGACCTCCGCCCCGCCGCGGGCTGGATATCGATCGACGGCAATCTGGTCGAAGGTCTTTCGCCACGCCTCTGCCCAGGCGTCCCCGGCGGAACCCTCGAGGTGCGCAACCTGGTGTGGAAACTCACCTGGCCGTCGCGCTGCAGCTAAAACGCGCGTGTTCGTATGTCACGCCGGCTTCGCCGGCCGTGACACCATGGTCGCGCGTACACGACCGCCACACTCTCGCCCCCGACCGAGCTGTAGCTCGGTCGGCGTCCTCAGTGTCTCTCGAGCCCGAACGCGCGGATCAGCGTGTAGAGGTGCGAGCGCGCGATGTCGAGGCGACGCGCGGCCTCGATCACGTTCCAGTGGCTGTCCTCGAGCGCCTGGCGCACGAGCCCAGCCTGGAACCGACGCGTGGCTTCCTGGAAGGTCTCGTGCTGCTCGACCGGCGGACCGCCGGGGCGCGGATCGGGGAAGACGTGCGTGCACTCGATCTGCTGCGCGCCGCTGCCGACGGCGCGGATCAGGGCCGCCTGGACTACGTGCTCGAGCTGGCGCACGTTGCCGGACCATTCCGCCACCTGCAGCGCGCGCGCGGCCGCGGGCGAGAACCCGACGACCGGCAGCCGATGGCGTTCGGCCGCGACCTGGACGAAACGCTCCGCGAGCGCGGCGATGTCGTCGCGACGCTCCGCCAGCGACGGCACGCGAATCGGCAGGACGAGCAGCCGGTAGTACAGATCCTCGCGGAAGCGCCCCGCCGCCACCGCGGCGGGCAGGTCGACGTTCGTCGCCGCGATGATACGGATATCGGCCGACGCGAGCTTGTTGCTGCCGAGGGGGAAGTACTGCTTCGACTGGATGATCTGCAGGAGCTTCGCCTGCGACGCCACCCCGAGCTCCGCGACCTCGTCCAGCAGGATGGTACCGCCCTGCCCGACGGCGATCTTGCCGTCGATGCGGTGCGTGGCCGTGGAGTGCGCCCCTGCCGCCGCGCCGAACATCTCGGCCTCGAACAGCGTGTCCGGGACCGCGGCACAGTTGACCACGACGAAGGGGCCGGCGGCGCGGCGGCTGTTGTCGTGGATGACGCGCGCGAGCTGCGTCTTGCCGGTGCCGGTATCGCCGAGCAGTAGGACGTCGACGTCGAGTGGCGCCACCAGGCCCACCTGCTGCAGCGTGGCCGCGAGCGTGGCGCTCCGTCCGACGACACCATCGAGCCGCAGCCGGGCGCGCAGCGGTCGCGTCGCGTCGGCCTCGTCGCGGCGGCGGCGATGCTGCAGCAACCGGTCGGCGAACGGCGCCAGGTGATGCGCGAACTCTTCGACGGTGGCCCGGTCGCCCTCCGCGAAGACGCCGCTCGGTGATCGCCCCTGCAGGTAGACCACCCCGAGCGGTGGATCGGTGCCGATCGGTGCGCACAGCACGGCGTCGATGGCGAGCCCACGCACGCTGTCGAACTCGCGGAAACGCGGGTCGCGCGCCGCGGAGCCGGTGAGGATCGTCTGTCGCGACGCCAGCGCCTCGGCGATGATGCCGCGGGACAACAGGGCGCGCACGCCGTCGATCTCCGAGGTGGAGAACCCTCGTCCACTCCACCATCGGCGCTCGCCGCCACCACCGTCGTCGATGAGCTCGAGATAGCCCTGACGCGCGCCGGTGATGTCGACGACGAGGCCCAGCGCCTCTTCGAGGAACGGCTCGAGATCGTTTTCTTCGCCGAGGCGGATCAGGCGCAGATAGAGATCGCGCTCCCGACGGATACGCAGCAGCTCGTCGTTCTGCGACGGTGTGCCCACGGGCGCATCCATAGCACCGTCGACCGACCCCGGAGAAGTGCGATGCAGGATTGACGTGGGCGTCATCGACTCCCCCTGTCGAGCCCGAAGGTACGAATCAGCGAATCTACCTGAGCATACCGCAGATCGAGCCGGTCGGCCGTCCGCGCGACGTCCCACGACGTGTGCTCGAGCACCTCGACGAGGAGCGCGGCCTGGAACCGTCGGGTTGCCTCCTGCAACGTCGTCTCCATCACCGTGACCTCCGCGGCAGGGGGGAAGAGATGCGCGCACTCGATCTGACGCACACCGGCATCCGCCGCCCGTCGTGCCGCCTGCGCCACGACGTCGGCCAGCTCGCGCACGTTGCCCCGCCATTCCGCGGCTTCGACCGCACGGAACGCTCCCGGCGACAGCGTCAGATACGGGAGGCCACGCTCGCCGCACGTCTGTCGCAGGAAGTGGGCCGCGAGCATCGTGATGTCGGTGCGGCGCTCCGCCAGAGACGGCACGCGCAACGGCATGATCCCGAGGATCCGCTGGAGATCGTCTCGAAACCGACCAGCGTCGACCGCGGCCTGCAGCTCGGTGCCGGCCGTCACCAGCACCCCCACGTCGGCGACGTCGTCGTCGGACCCGACCGGCCGGTAGGGGCGATGCGAGAGGACGGCGAGGACGTCGGCCTGCCCGTCCAGATCGAGCGCGCCGACGTCGTCGAGCAGCAGCGTGCCTCCCGCCGCGATGGCCACCGCACGCGAGAGTCGTCCACGCTCGGCCGCGAGGCCGCAGCAGTCGACCACGACGTAGGGTCCCGTCGCCCGTCGCCCGGCGTCGTGGAGCGCGCGCGCGACGCGGGTGGTGCCGGCGCCCGCGTCGCCCACGATGCACACCGGCACGTCGAGCGGCGCCACCAGCGCAATCTGACGAAGCAGAGTGGTGAAGGCGTCGCTCCCGCCGACGAGACCGTACGCCGGTGGCAACGGGGGTGCGCCCACGGCGGCCTGATGTCGCTCGACCGCGAGCAGGCGATCGGCGAGTGGGGCGAGGTGTCGTGCCAGCAGCTCGGCCGCCTCGCGGTCGGCATCGGTGAAGTGGGCACGATGCTGCGGTCCCTTGAGGTAGAGGGCGCCCAGCGGATGATCGATGCCGATGGGCGTGCAGAGCGCGGCACCGAGGCGGAGCGGCCGCACGCTGGAGCGCGCATCGCCGACCTCCGCCGGTGTGATCACGGTGCGCCCGGTCGCCAGTCCCCGGGCGAGGGCACCCTGCGCCAGTGCGGTGCGGACGCGAGCCACCTCGGGCTCGGACAGCCCGCACGCGACCGAACGGCACGACGGCTCGTCCCCGGCGGCACGCAGCTCGATGTACACCTGCCGCGCCCCGGTGGCGTCGACGATGAGCGACAACGCCTCGCGCAGCAGGAGCTCGACACCGCGTTCGTCGCCGAGCCGCAGCAGCCTCACGTAGAGGTCGCGCTCTCGTCTCGCCTGCGCCAGCTCGTCCGCGATGAAAACCTCCGACGACGCCATCGACGCCATCCCGACACCCCCCAGCGCCTCCGCCCTCAGCCGCTGAGCGGCCATACGACCTCACCGCCACGTCGTCCGCCCGGACACAGCTGCTGGTGGACGACGAGGAGGTAGGCGACGTCGATACGATGCTCGAGCCGTGACGCGAACCGCACGCGACAGACCGAGCACTGGCCGACCAGTAGCCCCACCCCGCGCCGGTCGGTCGCGGGGGGGGCCCCCTGGGCCCGTCGCAACCGCAAGCGTCGCGCGGCTACTCCGGAACGGCTTCGCATCATGACCGCGGATACAAGCAAGGCATGGGCCCATCCCGCCGAGCCTCACGATGCCGCTGCCGACGCCGCCAGCGTGCCTTCTCGAGAGGACAGTTCGTCTGCTCGACAGGACAGTACGCGCGCGCCGCCGAGGTTCACCGGCACGATATCGTGGATGAGAAGTTGCATAGTGGTAGGGTACCCATGGTAATCGGCGCTCGGACAATCGCAGTGAGCAAGATGCGCCGTGAGCAAGATCTCCGTTCCGAGAGCGGCGTTCCGGTGGGCTACGAGCTCCTAGGCCAGCTCGGCGTCGGTGGCTTCGGCGACGTCGTCCGCGCGCGACAGATCGCGACCGACCGTGAGGTGGCGCTCAAGCGGGTGCGACGATCCGACGGTTCGACGCCCGTCGACGGCGACCAGCAGCTGCAGCACGAGATCCGTCGCTGCGCGGCGCTCGTACATCCGAACATCGTCCCGCTGCTCGATGCCGGCACGGCCGACGGCGCGACCTGGGCCGCCTTCGCGCTGATCCCCGGGGAGTCGCTGCGGACGCTCCTCGATCGCGAGGGTCCGCTCCCCGTCCCCGAGGCGCTGCACCTCCTCGGGCAGGTGCTCGATGCGCTGGGCTATGCCCACGCGCAGGACGTGGTGCACCGCGATCTGAAGCCCGAGAACATCATGGTCACCACCACCGGGCTGCGCCGCAATGCGCTGGTGCTCGACTTCGGGCTCGCCACCACCGTCGTCGACGGCGAGCGCGGCGAGGTGGTGGGAACCGCCGGCTACGCCGCGCCCGAGCAGCTCCGCGGCGAGGCGGCGACACCGCGCTCCGACCTGTACGCCTGGGGACTGGTCCTGCTCGAATGCCTGACGGGAGAGCGCGCGGTCCGCGCCGGCTCTCGGCACGATGCGGTGCTGCGCCAGCTCGGCCCCGACGCGGTCGGGCTGCCCGAGTGGCTGCACGGGCAGCCGCTCGGCGCCCTGCTCCGCCGCGTCACCACGAAGGCCGTCGAGCGCCGCGCCGCGAACGCGGCCGAGGTGCTCGATGAGCTCGTCGCCATCACGCCGCTCGCCGGCGGCGACCGTGTCCCCGCCACCGACCGGCCGGCCACGGCGCAGCGCCGTCAGCTCACGATGGTGTCATGCTGCCTGCGCGCCACCGCGTCGGAAGGGCCGGGCATCGATCCCGAGGAGGCCGACCTGCTCCTGCACGAGCAGATCACGGCGCTGACGGCGATCGCGACGCGCTATGGAGGCCACCGCACCAGCACGCTCGCCGATCGCGCGCTCTTCGTCTTCGGCTATCCGCAGACGCGGGAGAACGAAGCCCGCCTCGCCGCGCGTGCCGCACTCGAGATGGTGGGCGCCGTCGCGCAGACCACGCCGCGACTCGAGGTGCGCCTCGGCGTGCACACCGGGCTCGGCCTGGTCCGTGAGGTCGGTCGTGGCGACGGCGCCTGCGAGCCGCTCGGCGCGTGCGCGCGCATGGCGGCCCACCTGGACGAGCTCGCCACTGCGGGCGACGTCCTGGTCAGCCTCGACACGCAGCGGCTGCTGCGCGGCGCCGTCGGTTGCGAGCCCACCGCCCACGACGACGTCTTCCGCCTGACACCGCCGGATGCGCGGGCCGGCGGCGACACGATCCGCGTCGCGCGCGAGACGCCACTCGTCGGCCGCACGCCGCAGCTCGACACCCTGCTCGACGGATGGGCGGCGGCGCAACGCGGACGATCCGGATTCGCGCTCGTCACCGGCGAGCCGGGCATCGGCAAATCCCGGCTCGTGCGCGAGCTGCGCCGGCGCGTGCCCGCTGCGTCGTGGATGGAAGCGCGGTGCATCCCGGAGAGCCAGGACAGCCCGCTCCGTCCGATCGCCGACGTGCTCGCGACCGTCGCCGACGGCGCGCTCGACGCCCTGCTCCTCCGTCACGGTCTGGACCCGGCCGAGACGGAACCGTTGCTGGCAGAGCTGTTCGGCCGGCCGCCCGACCCACGCTACCCTGCGCTGGCCGTCTCGCCCGATCGCCGACGCGATCTCACCCTGCAGGCGATCACGACCCTCCTTCTGCGCATCGCCACCGAGCGCGTCCTCGTCCTCGTCGTCGAGGATCTCCACTGGGCCGACCCGACGACGCTCGAGCTCCTCTCCCAGCTCCTCGCGGCACTGCCGCCGCCAGGATCGAGCAGCGTCGATGCCCTGCCACGGCTCTACCTCGTCGGCACGGCGCGCCCGACGCCGGAGGGCCTCGGCGCCCTGTCCCCGACCATCGCCATTCCGCTCGCGCGCCTCGAGGCCGCGGATGTGATCCGGCTGGTCGGCGGTGCCGTCGGCGACGCCCGCGGTCTGCCATCCGGCATCCTCGACGCCGTCGTCGCCCGCGCCGACGGCATACCGCTGTTCGTCGAGGAGATCGCGCGCGTCCTGCTCGAGGCCGAGGCATCCGCCGACGGCGCCGAGACCGTCACCGTCCCGGGCACCTTGCGCGATCTCTTCACGGCGCGGCTCGACGCGCTGTCGCGTGGCGCACGCGAGACCGCGCAGCTGGCCGCCACGCTCGGGCGCGAGTTCCGCCTCGAGCTGCTGCGCGCGATCGCCGCCACTGAAGACGGTGTCCTGCGCGAAGATCTGCGCGAGCTGACCGATGCCGGACTGGTCCACCAGCGCACCCGCCAACGTCCCGACGGCTTCGTCTTCAAGCACGCGCTGGTGCGGGACGCCGCCTACGAGATGATGCCGCTCACCGATCGTCGGCGCGCGCACGACGGCGTGGCACGGGTGCTGGAAGAGCTCTTTCCAGACATCGTCCTCGACCGCCCCGAGATGCTCGCCCACCACTGCGAGCTCGCGGGACGCACGGTGCAGGCAGCCGAGCAGTGGAAGCGCGTCGGCGACCGCACTATGGCGCGCGGCGCCTACGTCGAGTCGATCCGTCACCTGCAGCGTGGCGTCCGCCTCGTCGAGCAGGCCCCCGCACGCGCCACGCTGGGCGCGCTCGAGCTCGGGCTGATCGAGTCGCTCGGCACGGCACAGCTGTCGACGCAGGGCTACGCGGCGCCCGAGGTCGAGGCCACGTTCGCCCGCGCGCAGGCGGTCTGCGATCGCCTCGGCGCCGAGGTGCCGGTGCGCGCGCTGCACGGCATCTGGGGCGTCCACATCTCGCGCGGCAACCGCGCCGCGGTGGACGAGATCCTGCCGCGCTTCCATCGCCTCGCCGAGCACGCGCCGGACCCCGTCAACCTGCTCACCGCCCATGCGCACACCGGCCTCGCGGCCTTCCTGTCCGGCGACTTCCCGGCGGCGCGTCACGCACTCGAACAGGCGGTGCCCTGGTACGACAGCGACGCCTATCGCGCCTTCCTTGCGGAGTACGGCTACGACGGCGGCCTCTACGCCTACGCCTACCTGATGTGGACGCTGTGCATCCAGGGCGACGCGCTCGCCGCGCGCGGTGTCCGCGACACCATGCTCGCCCTCGCCCAGCGCTCGCGGAATCCCTACGGGCTCGCGATCGCGTACGGCTTCAGCGCCAATCTCGCCCACGGCATCGGCGACGTCGCCGGTGCCCTCGACGTCTCGGCGCGCGCGATGGCGCACGCCAACGAGCAGAAGCTCTACCTATGGCTCGGTCCGGCCACCTGCACCCACGGCTGGGCGCTGGTGGCGAGCGGCGCGCGCGAGGAGGGCCTCACCGAGCTGGCGGTCGGGCTCGGGCTGTTCGACATGGTCGGCTTGCGCACGACGCACCCCTACCATCTCGCCCTGCAGGCCGAGGCCTGGCTCGCGTGCGACGACGGCGACGAGGCGGGGCTCGCCGCCGTCGACACCGGGCTCGCCATGACCGCGATCTACGTCGACCGCTTCTACGAAGCGGAACTGCGACGCCTGCGCGGCGAGCTCCTCTGCCGTCGCGGCGACGTCGCCGGAGCGCGACACGAGCTCGAGTCGGCGTTGCAGCTCGCCGCACGCCAGGGCGCGCACGCGTTCGCGCTGCGTGCGGCCCTCGGCATGGGCCGGCTCCTCGCCGCGCAGGGCGAGCAGCTGGAGGCACGGCGACTGGTGAGCGACGCCTGCGCGCGGCTCGTGCCGGGCGGCGACACGCGAGACGAGGCCGAGGCGCATGCCCGCCTCGCGGAATGGAGCACATGAGAGACGAGCGATCGCTCCGACGGCTCACCGCCATGCTCAGCGTGCACGCGCACGCGCGCTATCCCCACGGCCGCTTTCCGCGCGGCTTCACCCCCCTGCCGCTCGAAGCGGCCGCCCGCATGCTGGCCGACGACCGGCCCGGCGCCGACGAGAAACACGACGTCCCCGCGTCCCGCCGCCGGCGGGCAGTCGCCAAGCTTGCCGCGTACGGGCTCGGCCGGCCCGGGCTCGCGCCGGCCCCGGTGCAGCGCATCACCGACGCGATCGGCGTCATCGTCGAGGGCGCAATGCGCAGCGGCGGCAAGCCTCCAGCGCCGGCAGACGTCGCCGAACGCGTCAGCGCCATCGTCGAGCACGTCGCCGCGCGTCCGAAGCCCGGCGTGAAGGCCCGCGGCACGGCGATGTCCACGCTCGACGCGGCTCCCGTCGCACTCGAACGGTCCCTGAGCGACGAGCTCTCGCTGCTGATGGGTGAGCCCAGCGACTGCTGGACCCGGCTGCAGGTGTCGGTCCCCGCCGTCGGCGAGAGCGCATCGGCGTGGGTCCAGGTCGACGTCGACCGGCCGCTCGAGGACGTGCGGGCCTCGATCGACCCGCAGAGCTGGGACACCTGCAGCGCGTTCTTCCCGTTCGGCGGCACCTACCTCGCTGCTCCCGGCAGCGGTGACTACCCCACCGCGCACTGCGCGGCCACCATCGGCACGGCCGAGACGGCGGGCTCGGTGTACGGCTGGCCGGCACCGAAGGTCCTGTTCGAGTACTTCGTGACCGGCGTCCCCGGGTTCGAGTCGTGGTTCACGAACCTGCTCGACATCCGCACCACCTGGTGGTCGGCCCCGACGCAGGCGGCCGTCGACACCTTCGCCGTGAGCTACTCGCTGCGCCGTCCCGTCTGCGGCTCGGTGCTCGGCGTGCGACAGAAGATCGTCGTCGACGCCGGGTCGGCGGTCGCCACCCGTCACGGCGACGGCACCCGCATCGAGGCGTCGAAGGTGATCCGCTTCGAGAGCGCGCTCGTGAACGCCTCCGTGCGGGCAATGTTCGAGGTGCTGTTCGACGAGCTCGCCGCCCAGATGGGAGAGCTGGCTTGTTGTCCCGTAACGATTGACACCTAGAGACTAGACAAAGCCATGTCTGGCGCTATAACACCGTCCATCTGGAGGTGACATGACTGGGTTGACCGCATTCACGGAGTACGCGAGCAGCGTCGCGGCGTTCTTCCTCTCGACCGACCAGCGACTCCTGACGCTCCGCCAGACGGTACGCGACACAGAAGAGAACGACGAGGCGACGGCCACCGAGAAGCTCCTCGCGAACGGCCTCGGTCTCTGGCTCGACACCGTCGACTTCTGGATGGGCATGGTGCCCGTCGTCGGCGGCGGCACGGTACCGTCGATGCTGATCGTCTCGGCGCTCGCGGCGTCGGGTGACAAGGACGGCGCCGTCACCATCGCGCCCCCCGGCATCGGGGCCGTCCTCGCCGTCACTCCCCTCCAGCGCGTCGGTGGCACCGAGGTCCTGATCACCGACGAGCCGGTGCTGTCGGCCGACCGCCGCACGCTGTCGCTGGTGGTGGAAGTGCCGGCACCGCCCACGCCGCCCGCCGAGCCGACGGCGGTCGCCGGCCTCTACCAGGGCCTCATCTACGCGCTCCCCGACACGCCGGTGGCGAGCGTGCAGGTCGTCCTCACCGAACCCGAGGTCTGATCCGCGTCAGCGGCGCTCGAGCACCCAGGTGACGAGCGCCGCGATGAACCGTTTGTCCCGCGAGTCGGGCAGGCTGCCGAACACCGCCGCGAACTCGTGGCGCGCCGCCCCCGCCAGCGCGTGCGCCACGGTGTTCGCGTGCGTCAGGCAGTCGTAGGCGTCCATCCGCTCGCGCATCCAACGCACATCGTCGGCCGTACGCGCGGGACGCGGTGTGGCCAGCACCGCGCGCAGGCGCGCACGCTCCGCCGCCGTCGCCTGCTCGCACAGCCGAATCAGCATGAGCGTGCGCTTGCCCTCGAGCAGGTCACCCTGCAGCTCCTTCCCGTAGCGCACCTCGTCGCCCCATAAGTTCAGGAGATCGTCGGTGATCTGGAACGCGGCGCCGAGCAGGAAGCCGAAGCGCAGGAGCGGCTCGAGCGGGGCGCGTCCGCGCGAGCCGATGAGCGCGCCGACGCGGAGCGGAAAGATCGTCGTGTACCAGCACGTCTTCTTGAGAATCATCTGGAGGTAGTCGGCTTCGGCCAGATGGACGGCGTTGTCGCGCCGCCAGCCGAGCTCCATCGCCTGCCCCTCCACCGACTCGCGCGCCATGCGCTCGGCCTCTTCGAGCACCTGCATCGAGAGCACGGGGCCGAGCGTGCGCCCGTTGTCGAGCAGCGCGCGCAGGCCGAGCAGCAGGAGCGCGTCGCCCGCGTTCACGGCGACGTCCACGCCGTGCAGCGCATGCAGCGTCGGACGGCCGCGACGGACGTCGCTCTCGTCCTCGACGTCGTCGTGCACCAGGAAGGCGTTGTGGAGCAGCTCGAGCGCGACGGCGGAGCGGACGGCGTCGGCGGCGGACGCGCCGAATGCCCGCGCCGCGGCGAGACACAGGCTCGGGCGCAGCATGCGACCGCCGCGACGCGGATAGTCGGCCACGATGGCGTACAGGTGACGCTGCGGCTCGCGCGGCGCGAGATACTCCGTCAGCGCGACGCGCGTCATGGCGCCGTACTCGTCGAGCACCTCGGTGACGAGATCCCCGGCTTCGGCAACGGTCGCGGCGTCAGGCATCGAGGAGCCGCACGCTGACGCTGCCGACCGGGCGATTGGTCTCGTCGTCGACGATGAGACCGTGGTAGGTGCCCGCCGGCTGCCCGGCCGGAACCCGCACGCACACGCGCACCGGACCGTCACCGACGGCCGGCTCGACGACGACGTCGCGCAGCGGCGGCTTCTCGACCTCGACGTCGCGCAACGCGTGCACGACGACGGTGCCCGCGGCGACGCCCGCGCGCAGATCGAGGGTCACCGCGGCCGACTGCGTCGCCTGCACCTCGATGACGAGCCACGACCCGCTCGTGGGGGGCGATGGCGGCACGGCGCCGTTCGTCGCGGCGCCGGACGGCGCCGGCGCGGGCGCGGGCGTGCGACCGTCGCGCACACCGTCGAGCGCATCGAGCCAGAGGCCCATCGCGTCGGAGGCGTAGCGTGCGAAGCGCGCCGAGACGTCCTGCGCGTCCGTCACCCACGCGTCGGGCCCGTACGACCGACCGGCGATGCGCTCGGCGGCGCGTTGCCCCTGCTGCAGATAGTCGTCGACGACCCGGTAGGCGAGCTCCACCGAGCGTTGGATCACCGTACCGAGCGCCGCCGGGTCATCGTCGTCGGGTAAGGGCGTCCCATCGGTCGCGGGGGGCTTCGGTGCGCCGAACAACGACGTCCAGGTGCGAACCGGCGTCGTGCGAGGGAGGGTTGGCCGTCGTGGTCGGTTCATGTGCGCGTGTCCTACGGGTGGTCGAAGCCGACGATGTCCTCGAGCGCCGGCAATCGGGAGATGGCGTGGGCCGCGAGCCGGCCGGACATGACCGCCGCTTCGACGCAGCCGGCATTGAAGCCGCAGTCGGTCCAGTCGCCGCAGACGGTGAAGTTGTCCCACGTCGTGTCGAGGGGCGAGATGCGGTAAGCGCTGCTGCCGGGCAGCGTCAGCGTATAGCGATCGGACGGATTGACGTTCGCGGTCCAGAACTGACTCGCGAAGCGCTCGGCGGTCGGCGGTACGCTGGTTCCCGGCGGCACCACGAGGAGGTCCCAGCGAAACTCCCCGTCGCTACCGATCGCCGCCGGCCAGAGGTGGCGCACGTCGCGGCGGAGGAACGCGAGCGCGTTCTCGTGTACGCGCTCGCGCTGGCGCAGCGGATAGGCGGGATCGGTCGATGCGACCCCCGCTAGCTCGGGGAGCACGCTGCAGAAGTAGCCGATGCTCCCCGGCGGTGCCGGCCACGCCTCGAGCGGCACGAGGTGCGTCATGTCGGCCCAGGTGTCGAAGGGCTCGACGAAACCCGACAGGGTGACGTTGGGGTGGGGCCATCCCAGCGCGGCCATGTCGGGCGCGAGCCAGACCTGGAACGCCTGCGTCGCGACCGTGCGCACGTGATCGACCATCGCGCGCCAGCGCGCGTCGCGGGCGACGAGCTCGTGAGCGACGCGCGGGATCTCGCCGATGCCGGTGCCGAGCACGACGAAATCGAAATCGTGTCCGACCCGCAGCGTGGTCGTGGCGACGCGCCGGCGGTCCCAGTGCGACTCGAAGCAGCGTCCCTCGCTCCGCAGCAACTCGCCATCGACGAGCTGTGCCCAGTCGGGCCCAGCTGGCCAGCAGGGTAACCCACGCACGTCGACCAACGGCTCGTACCTGTCGCGCGCAACCTGCGCCTGGAGGTCGAACTCGAGCGCCGCCACGTGGGGCGTGTCGCCCGGCAGCAACCGCTCCGCGAGACGCACCTGCTCCAGACGATGGAAGAAGCGGAAGCGCACGCCGCGCGCACGCAGCACCTCGTAGAGCGGCGAGAACACGACGTCGCCCATGCCGGCCTGCATCTTCCAGAAGAACGCGCCGCGATAGGTGAACATCATGCGCAGGAGCCCGCGCAGCGCCTGCCCGGCGGCGATGCGCGGGCGTGCGGGATCGCCGTCCTCGTAGGAGAAACCCAGGTCGTAGAGGCCGCGCATGTATGCCGAGTCGACGGCGGTGCGCGACGCGCCGTTCAGGAGGAGCCATTCGCGGCAATCGTACTGATCGATGGCGTCGAGGCCGCGCGCGTCGGTGAGGAGCCCGAAGGCGACGATGCCACGCATCGTCGCCAGCGTGAGATCGACGACGGTCCAGAGCCGGCGCAGCTCGGGGTCGTCGCCGGCGCGGGCTTCGAGCTGCGCGCGCGCGTTCGCCGCGAGCGCGTCGACGAAGCTCGACACCAGTCCGTCGGTGAGACGCGGCGAGGCGCCGAGCATGCCGTCGAGCACGCCGGCCGCCTGCGACAACCCCGCCAGCGTGGCGAGCTCGCCGAAGCGCAGCCACCGCGTCAGCTGGGCGAGCATCGCGTCAGGCGCCGGCGCGCTCGCGGCCGCGGGCTCACGTCCCGAATCGAGCGACGCGAACACCGCCTGCAGCAGCCCTGCCATGCGACGGACGTAGCCGAGCATGCTCCACGGTCGCGCGCCCGGCGGCAGCGGATCGCCCGGCAGCCCTTCGGCGGGCGGCAGTGCGGCCATCCACGGCAGCCAGCCATCGCCCGGCCCCCGCTCGGTGACGGCGATCAACGGCGCGGGCACGAACGCGTCCCGCCAGTCGGCCAGCGGCACGCGGGCGCGATCGCGACCGAGCGCGCCGTAACACGCACGCATCAAACGGAACGCGTTCTCGTAGAAACCCATCCAGACGTGCAGGCCGTGCTCCTCGATCCGTCCTGCCGGTCCGCGTCCCGAGGCGCCCTTGCCGCCGAGTCGCCATCCCACCTGGTAGACGGTGACCTCGTATCGGCCCTGCTGCTCCGGCTGCGTCAGCTCGAAGGCGGCCGACAGCGCGGCACACCCGCCGCCGACGACGGCGACGCGCAATGGTCGATCGTCGTCGGTCACGGGAGGTCCTCGCGCACGACGCCGGCGAAGCGCAGCACGAAGTCCGGGCCGTACACGCGGCCCGGCGTCTGGTAGCCGGGCTCGACGTCGCCGGCGAGCACGCGTTCCGCGATGGCGACGCCGACCGCGCCGCTGAAGGCGTAGGCCTCCGGCGTCCGTAGCCGCGCCCGCACGCGATGCCCGGCGTCGTCCTCCGCCTCCGCCACGATCGTCATGCCCTCGGACGTGCCGCCGAGCGGCATGGCCCCGTCGGGGAGCAGGCTGGCCCAGCTCTGCGCCACCGTCTGCCACGACGGCGACCGCCACACCGGGGCGAGCCAGCGATTCGCGCCGAGCAGCAGCCGGATCGCCGGTGTGGCCTCGACGTACGTCTCCACGTTCGGGATGCCGGTCGTGTACCAGGACGAGAACACGTCGCCCCAGCCGACGTTGACGCTGGCGCGTGGACCGACGCCGTAGTCGAACCGACGCTCGAGCGTGCCCGGGGCGATCGGCACCAGCGCGCCGTCCCGCCGGATGCGGACGTCGCGCCCGGCGTGCTCGATGAGCGTCTGCGTCGATCCCCGGGTGGCGGCCCCGAATCCGCGCAGGCCGAGTGCCAGTCGGGTGGCACCGGGCAGCCGGCGCGCGACGTGGGCCGCCAGGCAGTCGGACGGCACGACGTCGAACCCGACGCCGGGCATCACCATGATGCCCCGGCGGCGCGCCTCGCGATCGAGCACGCTCAGCGCGGCGAACACCGCGATCTCGCCCGTGAGGTCGAGGTAATGCACCCCGGCCGCGAGACACGCGGCCGCCATCGGGGCGGCGGTCCGCGAGAACGGTCCGGCGGCGTGGAGCACGACGCCCACGTCGCGCAGGGCGTTCGCCAGGCCGGCCGCATCGGTGAGGGCCGTGACGCGCGCCTCGCAGCCGAGGCTCGATGCCAGGGCCGACACCTTGGCGGCGTCACGTCCGGCGAGCACCGGACGGAGACCGCGGCGAACGGCTTCGCGGGCCAGGAGGCGCCCCGTATGGCCGGTGGCGCCGTAGATCAGCAGGGACTGGGACATGCAGGGAACACCGTCGCGCGTACCATCCGACGGCGAGCCCGTACACGTCAAGGGAGAGCTAGTGCGTCATCTCCCTTGCTTCCTGGGGGGAAAGCCGCGAAGTGGGGGCCGCCAGGGCCCCCACCCGCGACGATGCGTCAGCGGACGATGGGGTCGGGCAGGTACAGCGGCTGCAGGCTCTTCGTGGAGATCTTCGTCTTCTCGAGGATCAACCCGTCGGGCGCGTATCGGGACGTCCGCACGTCGGCGCCCGCGATGATCCGGAAGTCGCCGTTCTTGTACGTCTGGGTGAGGGTCGAGTCGGTCACGCGCACGTGCTTGGCCTCGGGATGCCGCGCCGACGAGTAGCCCTCGATGCGGATGTAGCCCGATCGAAAGTTCGCCTTCGGCAGCGTGACGTCGCAGTTGCAGAGCAGATCGAAGTAGCCGTGGTTCGGGATGCGCGTCGTCATGCCCGGCCCGATCGTGATCGCATCGTGGGCATGGATGTTGATGGCGTTGTAGCCGGTGCCGGCCAGCTGGAACGCCAGCTTGGAACCGAGGGTCATGACGCCGTCAGCGTCGAGGCTCACGGTGTTGAACTCGCCGCGGGTGGTGAAGCTCGCCCCGTCCCCGACGCTGATGTCGCCGCCGTTGAACGTCTGGAAGTCCATGTCGCCGTTACCCGACACGGACACCTTCGGACCGATCGTGATGTTGCCACCGATCGTGGAGAAGCTGACGAACGTGTCGGCCTGCGAGACCTTGACGTCTGCCATGATGCGAATGTCGCCGCTGACGATGAACTGCTGCACGAAGTCGGCGTTGAGCGTCAGCGGGGTGAGCACCACCAGGCCTACGGGTCGCGTGACGGGCTTCCATCCGGGCTGCGTCGCGAAGGCATTGAAGCCGACCGATCCCGTGCCGGTGAAGTTGGCGAGGGGGAGGTCACCCGAGGTCCAGACGCCGTTGTTGTCGACGTCGATGAACGCTCCAGGGGTCGCAGGGGGCGGAACCGGTGCAGCGAAACCGATCAGGGGCAGTGTCGCCATCATGGCGACGGCAAGCGCATACCTCACTCAGACACCTCCATCGTGGGGTTGGATTTCCGGCAAGCCGGTAATCCTTACCTATAGCGTAGGCGAATTTTGCCGCCATCCCCATTCGGGTTCAAACATGAACTTTTGTTTTCGCTGGAGGCCCATGCGGTTGTTCGGATAGGTTCGCACCCCATGTCGGATGCGTCGTTCCGTTCGAAGTACGGTCCCTGTGCGCTGATAGCGGGTGCGGCCGTCGGTCTTGGGGCAGAGTACGCCAGACAGGTTGCCGCTTTCGGCATCGACCTCGTCCTACTCGACCGCGACGGCGACGTCCTACGCGAGACGGCTTCGGCGATCGCCGCTGAGCACGGCGTCACCGTCGATCCGATCACGATCGATCTGGCGCGCGGCGACCTCGTCGAGACGCTTGCCCTCGAACGGCGCGAGATCGGACTGCTCATCTACAACGCCGCCCTCGGCACGGTGGCGCCGTTTCTCGAGCTGCCGCCCGCGCACCTGCAGGCCATCCTCGACGTCAACTGCCGCGCACCGCTGATGCTCGCCCGCGCCCTCGCGCCGGCCATGGTGGCGCGTGGGCGCGGCGGCATCGTGCTCATGTCCTCGCTCTCCGCCAACTTCGGCTCGGCGCAGCTCTCCGCCTATGCCGCCACCAAGGCGTTCGACCTGGTCCTGGCAGACGCGCTCTGGGTCGAGCTGCAGCCGCACGGCGTCGACGTCCTGTCGGTGCAACCCGGCTCGACCCGCACGCCCGGTTGGCTGTCGTCGCAGCCGAGCGACGGCGGCGGTACCGACCTCCCGGTGATGGATCCCGCCGACGTCGTGCGTGAGGCGCTGGCCACCCTCGGCGTCGAGCCACACGTCGTCCCCGGAGAGATGAACCGCATGGGTGCGGAGATGCTCTCACGGATGACGCGACGGCAGGCGATCGAGCTCATGAGCGGCATCACGGGCGGGCTGATTCCGAATCACCGGCCGCGTCGCGAGCCCTGAGCGACGCGGCCGGCATCGCCCTACCCTTCGCGCTGGCGACCGCCGTCGCGCTGTCCGCGCCGCGCGCCGTCGCCGCCTCCGTTGCCGCCGCGGCCACCACCCCCCAGCGGCTGACAGCGCATCTCCGGACGCATCGCCGATGCACGCGGCGGCTCGGCACCCCCGCGTCGGACCTGGGCGCCTCCCGATGAGTAGGCGCGATCGGCTCGCTGTTGCGGCGGCGCGTACGACCGCTCGGCGCGTTGCTGGGGCGCGCGGTACGTCCCGTCGGCCCGCCGCGGCGCGTAGCCCTCGGGTGCACGCTGCTGTCGCTCGACGCGCGGTGGCGGTGTCTGGCGGCGCTCCGCGCGCTGCTGCGGCGGCTGCCACCGCTCCGCGCGCTGCTGCTGCGGTTGCTGTCGTTCGACGCGTTGCTGCGGCGGCTGCGACGCCTGCCGTCGTGGCGCGGTGCGCTGCGGCGGCGTGCGATCGATCCGCGGCGGCACCTGGGCGTCGCCCCGTGGCTCCGTCCCGCGGCTCGCACGGCGCGTATCCAAGATGCCGTTCGCGCGATGTTCGCGCTGCGGCACGTCCCGGCGCGTCTGCACCGCCGGGTCGTCGCTCTGCCCACGCGGCCGTCCGAACAGGTCGGCCTGCTCGCGCCGGGCAGCGCGCGGGGGTGGCGGTGCACCGCCGAGACGCTGCTGGCGATTGCGACCGTCGTTGCGCGCGCCCTGGTTTCCCGCACGGTCCCGCTGCGCCGTGAGGGTCCCCGGCGGCACGATGCGTGCCTGCGGTCCGCGCTCCTTCGGCGCTGCCAGCCCGGCGCGTTCGAGGCGACGCGATGGATCCTGCGGCGCACGCGTGGCCACGACACCGCGGTTGCGCACGCGATCCGGCGAGCGCTGCCCGCGGCCTTCGCGCGCCACCAGGCTCGCCGACGTCGGTTTCAGGCCGAGCGTGCCACGGATCGGCTGCAGATGGTCGATGTCGTTGCGAGTCAGGCGAACGTTGTTCCGACCCCGGCCGAACTGGTCGCGACGGGCGCCGACGACGCCGTTGCGTGCATCGAAGTTCCGGTAGCGGCCGATGTCGCGACCGTTGACGATGCGACGGTTGTCGATGTGGTGATTGTTGACGTAGCGCGGGCCGTGCCAGCCGCCCCACCACGGCCGCGAGCGGAATCCACGCGGCCCCCACCACGGCAGACAGGGCTCACCCCACCCGAGCGCGACCCAGCTGACGAATGGGACGCCGACGTTGAACGAGAGGCTCACCCCGGGGGCGTCCAGGAATCCGACCAGTGCGGGCGCGTAGATCGGCTGCGCGATGATCGGTCCGGGCGCCCAACCCCAGTAGGAGTCGGCATAGACCCAGCGACCGTAGTGGTACGGCGCCCAGCCCCATGGCGCGTCGTCGACCCACGTCCAGGCATAGTACGGATCGTAGACCCAGCGACCGGTCGTGTAGGGCGCCCAGTCGGGGCCGGTATCACGCGGCACCCACACCTGGCCGTAGTCGGCGGTCGCCCGCCAGTCGCCGTGATCGTCGAGCTCGGCGGCACCGGCGACGTCGGGCGCCACGTACTGCGCGCTGCGCGCCTGCGCGGGGCGCGCCGCGACGCGCTGCTCGTTCACCTGGTCGAAGCCATCGGGTGACGGCGCGCGACGGCTGGCAAGCGTGGCCGTATCCGTCCCGGTGAGGACGACCTGCTCGCCGTCACGCACCGCAGTATCGTCGCCGCCGGCGGGGACGACGGTGGCCTCGCCGCCGCGTCGCACCGTGAACGTGGTGTCGTCGGCAACGTCGACGCGGTAGTAGCCGGCGCGATCGATCATGAACGCCCCGTTCGGGGTGTCGACCTCGACGCGCTGGCCCGCCGGCAGGCGCTGGAGATCGAGCGCCGCACGGCCCGACGTCAGCTCCAGCTGCAGGTAGCCCGTCTCGAGCGACGCGAGGCTGATCTCGGTATCGGCATCGACCCGCACCCACGCGCGCTGTGCGAGCTCGAGTCCAACCGCGCCGCCGGACCCGGTGTAGAGACGGTCGCCCGCGGCGAGCGCGGTGTTCACCTGAGCCGGGGCCCAGTCGTCCGCGCCCGGCCGCCAGAACGACACGTCGCCGTCCATGGTGGCGAGGCGGGGCGGCGTCGGTCCTTCGGCGCGCTCTTCCTGAGCGGCGGCGATCCCTGGGCCACCGAAGGTCGTCATGAACAGCAGGAGTGCTGGGAGCAACCGGATCCGGAGCATCGAGTACACCCTCCATCCGCACCGAAGGGTGCGGCTTCCGTCGCAACAGGCGGGCGCGACCAGGGTTACGTCACACCACGTGACATGGCGCGTGCGGGGGCGTCGGCCCCGATCGTCCTGTCGCGCCGGATTTTTGCATTGACAGACGGCCGCTCCTCTCTTACGGTCGCCGCGTGCTTCTCGAGCTGCGCAGCGTCGTGTGTTGCCGATCGCGGTGGATGGGCTGTCGCCCGCCCGCGATCGACTGAGATCGCAGCGGCTCCGCGCACACGGCCCACCACCGCGAGGTTGGTGGGCTTCGTCGTTTCTGGCGCTGCGCACCCCTCGCCGAACCGACCTCACGAGGGATTCCATGCTCCACATTCCCGATCTTCCCGACGATCGACGACTCGGCATCGTCGACCTACAGGTGATGGCGCGCGCCATCGCTGGACGCGTCGAGCGCTGGCGTCACATCGCACGCTACGACCCCCACGAACGCTGGTTCGTCCAGCTCTACCGCACCGCGGATCTGGAGGCCTGGTTGCTCACCTGGCCCGCGACCCGCGGCATCGAGCTGCACGACCACGGCGACTCGGCCGCGGTCGTCCTGGCATTGGACGGCGAGCTGGTCGAGCATTACACCGACCTGCATGCGCGGCCGGCGCTGCGCCGGCGACGATGGACCACGGGCACGATGCACACGCTGACGCCCGGCCACGTCCACGACGTGCACAACGACGCCGAGCGACCGGCGACCAGCATCCACGTCTACGCGCCACCGCTGTCGACGATGACGTTCTACGACCACCGTGCGCAGACCTTCCTCAGTCCGTTGCGCACGGAGCCGGCCCGCGGCCCCGAGCGTCCGGCGACGGTGGCGTCATGAGCCGCTCCGTCGATGAGCTGCTGGCGGATGCGCGTGCCCGTCTCGCACGCGTCACGCCGCAGGCTGCGGCGACGGTGGCGTCGCGTGGTGGACTCCTGGTCGACCTCCGACCGCAGTCGGAGCGCCAGCGCGAGGGCGAGATGCCGGGCGCAGTCGCCATCGGCCGCAACGTCCTCGAGTGGCGTCTCGATCCGTCGAGCCTGTACCGGATCGACGCCGTCACCGGCTACGAGCAGCCCATCGTCCTGGTCTGCACCGAGGGCTACGCATCGAGCCTCGCCGCCGCCGTGCTGCAGGACCTGGGCCTCGTGCACGCGACCGACATGGAAGGTGGATTCCGTGCCTGGGTGGCGAGCGGTCTGCCGGTCCATCGACCAGGGGCGTGACGATCCTCCGACCCACTGGTCTGGGACCAGGAAATATCTGCCGGGCTGGCCGCCGGGAGCTCACCACCATCAAGAAGAAATCACCTTTGCATTCAAGGAGGGGCGCCGATCACCCGAAGTGTGAGTCGGATGGCGGCACAGCACTCTGGGGGCAGCGCTACGCTCGGGCACCGGCCCAAGTGGGTATGGCTCTACCTCCTGCAGGCCTCCGTCTGTGTGCTCGCCGTCGTCGCCAGCGTCGTCCTGAGCCGCACGCTGGTGCGCGACTATGCCGATGCCGTGCACGTCAACCAGGAGTGGTCGGCCCGCCTCCTGCGCTACGGCGAGCTCGCCGAGCTGGCTGGGAAGGTGCACGAGCCCAGCATCGAGCTCTTCCGGTCCAAAGAGGTCGAGGGCGCGATCGAGAAGCTCGGCGATGCGCTCGAGATCTTCGAGGAAGCACTCGACGGCGCACGCACGGAGGCAGCGACCGCCATCGACGAGGCCGCGCGTCCAGCCATCCAGGAGGCCCTGCAACGCATCTCCGCCGCGATGGACGAGACGGTCAACGGCTCGCACTACATCTTCTCGTACTTCCGCTCCGGGCTCACCGACCGTGCCGCCGAGCGCATGGCGAGCATGGTCGAGCGCTTCGCCCAGGTGACCGCCGCCTTCGACGAGCTCCGTGCCGTCGCCCTACGGGCGCAGAACGCGGGGCTGGCGGCACAAGCCGAGCGTGCCGGCGGCATGCGCAAGGTCGAGTACGCGATGGGCGCGCTGGTGATCCTCGTGATCCTGGTCGCGACGCTCTACGGCAACCGCCTGTCGCGCCAGGCGCACGAGGCGGTGACGGCGGCGACCGCGGCCAGCCAGGCGAAGAGCGAGTTCCTCGCCAACATGAGCCACGAGATCCGGACGCCGATGAACGGCGTCATCGGCATGACGGAGCTCGCGCTCGACACCGACCTGACGGCCGAGCAGCGCGAGTACCTCGAGGTGGCGCGCGCCTCGGCCGACTCGCTGCTCGCGATCCTGAACGACATCCTCGACTTCTCGAAGATCGAGGCCGGCAAGCTCGACCTCGAGCGCGTGCCGTTCGCGCTCCGCAACCACCTCGGCGACACCCTGAAGACGCTCGCGATGCGCGCACACGCCAAGGGCCTCGAGATCGCCGGCGAGGTTGCCGGCGACGTGCCCGACGGCATCGTCGGCGATCCGGTGCGACTGCGGCAGGTGCTGGTCAACCTGATCGGTAACGCCATCAAGTTCACCGAGCACGGCGAGGTCACCGTCGCGGTCCGACTCCTGTCGGCGTCGGAGAACGAGGTGCAGCTGCAGTTCGCCGTGCGCGACACCGGCATCGGCATCCCGCCCGAGCGCCAAGCCCGCGTCTTCGAGTCGTTCACGCAGGCCGATGGATCGACCACGCGCCGCTACGGCGGTACCGGCCTCGGCCTCACCATCTCGCAGCAGCTCGTCGACCTGATGCAGGGCCGGATCTGGGTGGAGAGCACGGTCGGCAGCGGCAGCACGTTCAACTTCACGTGCCATCTCGGTATCGACACGGACTGCGTCGCGCCGCCACCGCCGTGCCCGCCGCTGGTCCTCGACGGCCTGCCGGTACTGATCGTCGACGACAACGCCACCAACCGTCGCATCCTCGAAGCGATGTGCCGCGGCTGGCTGGCACGGCCGATGACCGTCGACGGCGGCGCCGCCGGGCTGGCTGCGCTGCGCGCGGCCCATCATGCCGGTCTGCCGTTCGGCCTGATCATCCTCGACGTCCACATGCCCGACATGGACGGCATCGAGGTCGCCGAGCACATCCACGCCGATCCCGGCCTGCGCGGCGTGCCCATCGTCATCCTCACCTCGGCGGGACGCTCGGGCGACGTGGAGCGCTGTCGCGCCGCCGGCGTCGCCGGCTATCTGACGAAGCCGGTCAAGAGCGCGGAGCTGCTGCGCGCCATCCAGCAGGTGCTCGGCGGCGCACCGGCGGAGCGTCAGGCCCCCGCGGCCCCGCGTGTCGCGGTCGTCCACGGCGCGTCCCGCCACATCCTACTGGCCGAGGACAATCCTGTGAACCGGCTCCTCGGACTGCGCGTGCTCGAGAAGCTCGGACACACCGTCGTCGCGGTCGAGAACGGCGCCGAGGCGGTCGACGCCATCGCGCGCGAGCCGTTCGACGTCGTCCTGATGGACGTCCAGATGCCGGTGATGGACGGCCTCGAAGCCACCGCCGCGATCCGCGCCCGCGAGCGCGAGGTCGGCGGGCACCTGCCGATCATCGCCGTCACCGCCCACGCCATGAAGGGCGACGCCGAGCGCTGCCTCGATGCCGGCATGGACGGCTACGTCTCGAAGCCGCTCAAGGCCGCCGATCTCGCCGCCTGCATCGACCGCCTGACCGCGACGCCGATCACCATCGACACCGCACCGGTCCCCGCGACACCCGCCTGAGCGACTACTCCGACGCCTGACGACGCTCGGCTTCGTCGGCGAGCGTCGTGAAGGCCTCGAAGGCGATCGCGTGGCTGATGGTCGGCTCCTCGATGGCGCCGAGACGACGGTAGAATGCCTGCGCGTCCTGGTTCCAGGCGCGCGACACCCAGCCGACGAACGACGCGCCCCGTCGCCGCGCTTCGGCGGCCACCGCCGCCACCAGGGCGCGCCCTGCCCCGCTGCCGCGCGCCGCGGCCGTCACCATGAGGTCGCTCATGTAGACACCGCGTGCCGCGTACACGGGCTCGTAGGCATCGTGGTAGAGGGCGTAACCAACGAGCGCCCCGTCGAGCTCGGCCACGTGTACGGCGAAGGCCGGGCGCTGGCCGAAGCCGTCGCGCAGCAGCGTCTCGGCGGTGCAGTGCTCGACTGGGTCGCCGTGGAAGGCGTTCAGCTCGCGGACGAGATCGGCCAGGGCCGACACGTCGGCGGCGACGGCGGGACGAATGCGCAGCGGCATGGGCCGAGGATCGCCGGCCATCGGCGCGGCGTCAATGCGTGCCACCCATGGCGGCCCCATCCCACCTGTGTCATGACCGGCGCACTTCACCGCACACAGGGAGGATCGAACGATGGCTGCTACAGAAGCCGATGTCGGCAAGTTCGTGGAGAAGGCCCTCGGTGACCTCGGCGCTGCGCTGACGGCCTCGATGGTCGTCATCGGCGATCGCCTCGGCCTGTACCGCGCGATGGCGGCGGACGGCGCCGTGACGCCCGCCGAGCTGGCGAAGCGCACCGACACCGTCGAACGCTACGTGCGGGAATGGCTCAATGCGCAGGCCGCGGCGGGATACGTCACCTACGATCCGGCGACGAAGCGCTACACGCTCCCCGAGGCGCACGCCGTCAGCCTCACCGACGAGAACAGCCCCGCCTGCATGCTCGGCGGCTTCCAGGCCATGACGGCGGCCATGCGCGCGACGCCGAAGATCATCGACCGCTTCCGCAGCGGCGACGGGCTCGGCTGGCACGAGCACGATCCCGATCTCTTCATCGGCACGGAGCGCTTCTTCCGGCCGGGCTACAATGCCAACCTGGTGTCGTCCTGGATTCCCGCGCTCGACGGGGTGCAGGCCGCGCTCGACCGGGGCGGCAAGGTGGCCGACGTCGGCTGCGGCCACGGCGCCTCGACCCTGATCATGGCGCAGGCGTTCCCGCACGCGACCATCACCGGCTTCGACTATCACCCGCCGTCGATCGAGAAGGCGCGCGAGCGCGCGCAGGCCGCGGGTGTCGCCGAGCGCGCCCGCTTCGAGGTCGCGAGCGCCCAGACGTTCCCAGGCACCGGCTACGACCTGGTGACGTTCTTCGACTGCCTGCACGACATGGGCGATCCGGTCGGCGCCGCGCGCCACGTCCGCGAGGCACTGGCGCCGGACGGCACCTGGATGCTGGTCGAGCCGTTCGCGAACGACGCCGTCGAGGACAACCTGAATCCGGTCGGTCGGATCTTCTATTCGGTGTCGACGTTGGTGTGCACGCCGGCATCGCTGTCGCAGGAGGTGGGCGCGGCGCTCGGCGCCCAGGCCGGCGAAGGACGCCTGCGGGCGGTGCTCGCCGAGGCGGGCTTCACCCGCATTCGGCTCGCCACCTCCACGCCATTCAACCTAGTGATCGAAGCGCGACCCTGAGCGTCACTGCCAGGCGAGGACCTCGTAGCCGCGATCGTGGAGGCAGCGGGTGACGCCGGCCATGTAGGCCGGATCGGCCGGTCGCGGCTGGATCGCGCTGTAGAGGAGCGAGCTGACCGCGCCCGCCGCCGCGCCGGAGGCGGCACCGATGCCCGGGTTGCCCCAGATCGCGCCCCCGACGACGCCCCCGGCCGCGCCCACGACGCTACCGATGAACGTGTCGCGCACGATCGCGGGCGCCGGATTCGACTGCCCGTAGACCTCGGCCTCCTGCATGCACTCCCCGACGCTCTGGTCGGCGACGGCGGGGCCCCGCTCGTCGTAGGTGGCGTTGCGGTAGAGGACCGGCTGGCGCGCGGCACAGCCGGCGACCAGGGCGAGTGCGGCCACACCGGCCGCGACACGGGGGAGCGTCATCATGGGTTCCGCCAACACCAGCGTGCGCATCTGGTTACGCTGCGCGTCGACGACTACACTGCGGCGATCATGGAGCCTGCCTCGGCGTTGACCCCCATCGTCACGGCCATCCTCGCCAGCTACCAGGAGCGCGGTGAGCTGGCGCACGTCGCCCGCGATCATCTCCCGAGTCGCGAGATCATCTGGGCCGTGGTCCAGGATCTCCTCCGGCTGCTGTTCCCCGGCTTTCTCGAACCGGCGGCACTGGCGGCCGACGAGCTCGCCGACCGCACCGCGGCACGCGTCCGTTCGATCGAGCAGAGGCTCCATCGCGAAATCGAGAAGGGTTGCCGCTTTCGCGCGCCGAGCGACACGCCCTTCGCCGAGTGTCGCGACCGCGCCGCCACGGCGACCCTGCGGCTCCTCGAGCGCATCCCTGCGATCCGCGATGCGCTCGCCTCGGACATCGAGGCCGCCTTCGACGGCGACCCCGCGGCGCACTCCTTCGAGGAGATCATCCTCGCCTATCCCGGCCTGCAGGCGATCGCCGTCTACCGGCTCGCGCACGAGCTGGACGCCGACGACATCCCCATCGTTCCGCGCGTCATGAGCGAGTTCGCGCACTCGCGCACCGGCATCGATATCCATCCCGGCGCCGTCATCGGCCGCCGCTTCTTCATCGACCACGGCACCGGCGTCGTCATCGGTGCCACGTCCGTCATCGGCGACAACGTAAAGCTCTACCAGGGCGTGACCCTCGGCGCGCGCAGCTTCCCGCGCGACAACCGCGGCCGCATCATCAAGGGCACCAAGCGACACCCGGACATCGAGGACGACGTCACCATCTACGCGGGTGCGACGATCCTCGGTCCCGTGCGCATCGGACGCGGCTCGGTCATCGGCGGCAACGTCTGGCTGACGCAGAGCGTTCCACCGGAGACGCGGATCGTGGTACGCACGCCGCAGCAGATGCAGCTCGATTCGGCTCTCGATTTCCAGATCTGAAAGGCAGGCTCCATGGCCCACATATTCGAAGACAACTCGCAGTCCATCGGGGGCACCCCGCTCGTCCACCTGAAGCGGATCGGTGCCGGCGCCAAGGCGCGCATCCTGGCCAAGATCGAAGGCCGCAACCCTGCCTATTCAGTGAAGTGCCGCATCGGCGCCGCCATGATCTGGGACGCCGAGGAGCGCGGGCTCCTCAAGCCCGGCGTGAAGGTCGTCGAGCCCACCAGCGGTAACACCGGCATCGCGCTGGCGTTCGTCTGCGCCTCGCGCGGGTATCCGCTGACGCTGACGATGCCGGAGACGATGAGCATCGAGCGGCGCAAGGTTCTCGCCGCCTTTGGCGCCAACCTCGAGCTCACGCCGGGCGCCGAGGGCATGACGGGCGCCATCCGGCGCGCCGAAGGCATCGTGGCCTCCGATCCCGAGCATTGGTTCATGCCGCAGCAGTTCGCGAATCCGGCGAACCCCGCGATCCACGAGCGCACCACCGGCCCCGAGATCTGGGACGACACCGACGGCGCCATCGACGTCTTCGTCTCCGGTGTCGGCACCGGCGGCACCATCACGGGCGTCTCGCGCTACATCAAGAAGACCAAGCAGAAGGCGATCGTGACCGTGGCGGTCGAGCCCGCGAAGAGTCCCGTCATCTCGCAGAGTCTCGCCGGCGAGCCACTCAAGCCGTCGCCGCACAAGATCCAGGGCATCGGTGCCGGCTTCATTCCGGGGAATCTCGACCTCTCGCTCGTCGATCGCGTCGAGACGGTGACCGACGAGGAGTCGATCGCCATGGCGCACCGGCTCGCGAAGGAGGAAGGCATCCTGAGCGGCATCTCGTGCGGCGCCGCCGCCGTCGTGGCGCTGCGCCTCGCCAATGAGGACGCCTTCGCCGGCAAGACCATCGTCACCGTCCTGCCCGACTCGGGTGAACGCTACCTGTCGACGGTGCTGTTCGCGCAGGACAGCTAGCGCTCCGGCAGGAGCAGCCGCCAGCGGAAGCCGAGCTCGCGAACGGCGGTGGCGAACTGCACGAAGTCGACCGGCTTCACGATGAACGTCGAGACGCCGAGCCGGTAGCACTCCTGCAGCTCGGGTTCGTGGCGCGTCGCGGTGAGCACGATCAACGGGATCGCCCGCGTGTGGGCGTCGCCGCGCAGCCGTCGCACGACCTCGATTCCCGGGATTCCCGGCTGATCGAGGTCGAGCAGCACCAGCGACGGGTGCGGGGCGCCGTCGCGAAGACGGGCCAGCGCCGCCTCGCCATCGCCGACCACGTGGACGTCGTTCACGAGGTGGTGGCGCCGGAGTGCCTGGCGCGTGACGTCGAGGTCGTGACGGTTGTCCTCGACCAACAACACGTCGAGCGCGGTGTCGCTCATAGCTCGGTGTACTTCCGGTTGCTGCCGCGCGACGTCGCAACCGGATAGCGCGTCTCGTTGACGGCGAGCTTGCGCTCGCACGCGCCGGCGACGTCGATGCCGTGTCGCGCCGCGAGGCGGAGCAGGAAGAACATCACGTCCGCCAACTCGTGCTCGGCCGGCACGCGGGCGACGGGATCGGCAAGCGTAGCCGATATCTCGTCGTCGGTACGGAAGCGGAACAGCGCCAGCAGCTCCGCCGCCTCGGTGACGGCGCCGATGGCGAGGTCGCGCGGACCGTGGAACTGATCCCAGTCGCGCGCCGTGCAGAAGGCCGTGACCCGTTCCTTCAGGACGGAGAGCGTGGTGTCGGCGTCGGTCATGCCGACCGGCTATCGCATCGGCCAGCGGCGCTCAACGCGGGTCGACGGGTGACGTCCCGAGGGTGAGCGTCCGCACGTACGCCGGCAGCGACGACAGCACCGGCACGGCGACGGGACTCCACGCCGGCGACCCGACGGCGACGAAGTGGACTCCCGCGGCGCGCGCCGCGTGAAGGTCGGACTCGGCATCGCCGACGTAGAGTGCCGCGGCCGGCGACACGTCGAGTCTTTCCAGGCACGCGACGATCACGTCCGGCGCCGGCTTGGGATGGGCGACGTCGAGCAGCCCGATGGCGGCGTCGAGCCACCGACCGAGTCCGAACCGCGTCATCACCCCCGCCACCGTGGTGCTGCGGTTCGTCGCCATGCCGAGACGATGCGCCGTCTTCAGCTCGCTCAGCAGCTCGAAGAGCCCGGGCGCCGGCGCCATCAGCTCGTAGAACGGCC
Source organism: Binatia bacterium (assembly GCA_036009625.1). Classification (GTDB taxonomy): domain Bacteria; phylum Desulfobacterota; class Binatia; order DP-6; family DP-6; genus DASYLJ01. The sequence goes on along the minus strand of DASYLJ010000167.1, from coordinate 3,431 downwards.
CGTAGTCGATGGCCCGTGCCGCCTCCCGTGCCGCGGTGAGCAGCGCCGGATCGGCCACGAACATGGCGTCGAGGAGCTGCGAGGCCGCCAGGAAATGCGCCTGGCGCTGCCACTCGGCGTCCATCGGGGCCAGACCGAGAGCCGCACGAATCGCGTCGTAGTACGCGATGTTCGCCTTCCAGGAGTCGAAGAGGACGCCGTCGCAATCGAAGATCACCGCCGAGCGCATCGACACCTAGACGCCGGCCAGGTGGGCGAGCAGGCCGCCCAGGTTCCAGCTGTCCCAGCCTTCGGCGATGCGTCCCTCCTCGAAGCGCAGCCAAGTGACGCCGCGGACGTCGATCGGGCGCCCCGAGGGCTCGATGTCGAGCCCGGTGCCGGTGTGCCGGCCGGTGCAGCGCCACCGCACGACGACCTGATCACCGTCGCCGAGCACCTCCTCGAGCGTGATGCACGCGTCGGGAATGGCGTCGAGGAACCGCTGCTGCATCGCCCGCCATTCACCGGGGCTGCGCGTGGTCTCGCCGCCCTCGTGGTGGCCGACGCACGCGGGCGCCGCCAGCTCGTCGATGATGCCGGGGTTGCGGGCGTTCCACACCTCCTCGAACCAGCGCCGGGCGAGCTGCACGTTCGTCGTCGTCATGGCGGGGGTTCTAGCCCATCGCCCAGCAGCCCGGCCACCTACCTTGCTTCGGGGTGCCGACACGGGGCATGCACGAAGCACGCGCCACGGCGGCGCCCCAACCGGGAGGTCACGATGCCCAACGATGCGCCCGTCTTCCTCACCACGCTCATCAGCGTCCTGACGGTCGTGGGACTGAAGCTCCTCGGCGCGCTCGCGCTGTGGATCGTCGGCCGCTGGCTGATCGCCCGCGCGCTGCGCCTCATGTCGGTGAGCATGCTGCACCGGCACGTCGAGCCGACGCTCGTGACCTACGCCTCGAACACCATCGGCGTGATGCTGAACATCGCGCTCATCATCGCCATCATGGGCTTCTTCGGCGTCGAGACGACGACCTTCGCCGCCCTCGTCGCGGCCGGCGGCGTAGCGATCGGCGTCGCCTGGGGCGGGCTGCTCTCGAACTTTCGCGGCCGGCGCGTTCCTGATCGTCCTGCGGCCGTTCGCGGTGGGCGACTTCATCTGCGCCGGCGGCGTCACCGGCACGGTGGAGGAGATCGGGCTGTTCGTCACCACGATCAACACACCCGACAACATCCGCTCGTTCGTCGGCAACGGAAAGATCTTCAGCGACACGATCCAGAACTTCTCGGCGAATCCCTATCGTCGCGTCGATCTGACGGCACAGCTCGCGCACGGCGTGAATCCGGCCGATGCCGTCCGGCTGCTGAAGGAGCGTCTCGCCACGATTCCGAACGTCCTGCAGACCCCCGCCCCGGACGTCGAGATCCTCGACTTCACGCTCGCCGGTCCGGTGCTCGCGGTGCGGCCGTATACCGCCAACGCCAGCTACTGGCAGGTGTACTTCGACACCAACCGCACGATCCGCGAGACGTTCGGCGAAGCCGGCTTCGCCGTCCCCGAGCAGCACTTCGCGACCCGGGGCGTGTCCGCCGCCGGGTGACGCGTCACTCGTGCTCGCCGCGGTGACGCAGGTCGATCTGCTTGCCGGTGCGATCGGATTCTTCGATCTCGTCGAGCGTGATCACCTCGTCACCGTCGGCGCCGATGACGTCGCCGACGGTGATGCCGCGCGCATCGGGACGCTTCTGGATCGAGAAGAACTCGATGTACTTCGCGAGCTGCGCCGTGACCTCCTCGGGGGAGCGTCGCGGCTGGCCGGTGGGCCGGTCACGCACCATGTCGCGCTGGTACGTGGTGTACACGTAGGCCGCCCAGTTGATCGATATCTCGCCGGTCGCCACCCGGGACGACAGGGCCGTCACCAGATCGTAGAGCTCCGGCACCAGCGCGTCGTCCGGCACCGGCATCAGCAGCATCTGGTTGAACTTCGCCAGGGTCGCGCGCCGCTTCTCGACGCCGCCCGACGATTCCTCCGCCCGCGCCTGCCGCGCGAGGTACCACTGCGCGCCATAGCCGATGATCTGGCTCTGCCAGTACCAGGCTGCCGCGCCCAGCACGATGAGCACTCCGAGGGTGGTGAGGAGACGTCGACGCATCCATGCACGTCACCCCGCCTCGCGGCAGAAGTCAACGGTGGTCGGTTGCCCGGCCGTCCCTCGACACTGAACCGCCGGCCGTCGGCCTCGACCTGCGCCGCGGCCGCACGTTAGAAGCCCGGCCATGGGGCTCACGGGACGCGCGGCGCTGGTGACGGGGGGCGGGTCGGGCATCGGGCGCGGCATCGCGCTCCGCCTGGCGCATGACGGCGCGAACGTCGCCGTGCTCGACCGCGACGGTGCCGCGGCATGCGCCGTCGCCGCCGAAGTCGGGGCGATCGGGCGACGCGGCGTCGCCGTCGATGGCGACGTCGCCGACACTGCATCCGTCACCCGAGCCGTGGCAGACGCCCGAGCCGCGCTCGGGCCGCTCCTGGTGCTCGTCAACGCCGCCGGCATCTCGGGCTTCGCCCCGCTCGCCGACATGACCGACGCGCAATGGGACGGGATGATCGCGGTGCATCTGCGCGGTACGTTCGTCTGCACGCGCGCGGTCCTGCCGGACATGCTGGCGGGGGGCTCGGGACGAGTGGTGAACATCTCCTCGGTGGGCGGGCTGCGCGGTGGACCGATGCTGACGCACTACGCCGCCGCCAAAGCCGGCGTCCTGGGCTTCACGAAGGCGCTCGCGATCGAGGTCGGTGGACGCGGCATCACCGTCAACGCGATCGCGCCCGGGCTCGTCGACACGCCGATGCTGCGCGCGTCGGGCATGTCGCCGGCACTCCTCGAGCAGGCGACGCGCCAGATGCCTGTCGGCCGTCTCGGCACGCCCGAAGACATCGCTGCGGCATGTGCCTTTCTGGTGTCCGACGAGGCCGCCTGGTTCACGGGCCAGGTGCTGAGCCCAAACGGCGGCGGGCACCTCTAGGACAAGGGCTTCAGCGGCCCTGGAAACGTGGCCGTCGCTTCTCGAGGAAGGCGCGCACGCCCTCGGCGTAGTCTTCGCTCTCGAAGCATCGCGCGATCATCGCGGCTACCGCTGCGGGGTCGCGTTCGGCGGGCGGACGCAGGCTCTCGGCGATCGCCCGCTTCGCGGCCCGCAACGTCAGGGGGGCGTTCGCGGCCATGGCACCTGCGTAGGCGGCCGTGAAGGTTTCGAGCTCGGACTTCGGCACCACCCGGTTCACCAGCCCGATGTCGAGGGCCTCCGCAGCGGTGTACTGGCGCGCCGTGAAGAACACCTCGGACGCCGCCGACGGGCCGATGAGCCGCACCAGACGCTCGACGCCGCTCTGATGATAGCCGAGCCCCAGCCGTGCCGGGGGCAAGGCGATGCGGGCATCGTCTGC
>DASYLJ010000166.1:0-67964 GCA_036009625.1 Binatia bacterium | reverse complement strand
CGCGCAGATCTTCATCGCCAATCTGGTCGCCATCTCCATGACGCGCGAGATGGGCCCGCTCATCACGGCCATCCTGGTCGCTGGCCGCACCGGCTCGGCGATCGCGGCCGAGCTCGGCACCATGGTGGTCTCGGAAGAGGTGGACGCGTTGCGCACCATGGCGCTCAGCCCGGCGCGCTTCCTGGTGGTGCCGAAACTGGTGGCGCTGGCGGTGACGATGCCGCTCCTGACGGTGCTCAGCACGACGGCCGGCATTCTCGGCGGCCTGGCCATCGGCGTCGCGAGCCTCGGCCTGCCGATGCAGGGCTACCTGACGCAGACGGTGAAGTCGCTGTGGGTGTCGGACCTGCTCACCGGGCTCATCAAGAGCGTCGCCTTCGCCACCATCATCGCGGTGGTGGGCGCCTATCGCGGGCTGTCGGTCGAGGGTGGACCGGACGGCGTCGGACGCGCCACCACGTCGGCCGTCGTCACCGCCATCATCATCTGTATCGTCACCAACGCCGGCTTCACGGCCTTCTTCTACTGGGTGGACTGAATGCTGCTGGAGGTGAGCGATCTGGTGGCCGGCTACGGCGAGAAGGTGATCCTCGACGGTGTGTCGCTCGGCCTCGATGCCGGCGAGATCGTCGTCGTGCTGGGCGGTAGCGGCAGCGGCAAGAGCACCCTGCTCCGCTGCATCGTCGGGCTGTTGACGCCGCAACGCGGAACCGTATTCATCGACGGTCGCGACATCCACGCGGCGCAGCCCACCGAGCGCGACGAGATCCTGCGCGGCGTCGGCATGGCCTTCCAGAGTGCGGCGCTGCTGAACTCGCTCACCTGCGTCGAGAACGTCGCGCTGCCGATCGAGGAGCACTGGCAGCTCGACGTCCCCACGGCGCACATGCTGGCACGCATGCGTCTCGCCAGCGTGGGGCTCGCGGAGGCCGGCGACAAGCTGCCGGCGGAGCTGTCGGGCGGCATGCGCAAACGCGCGGGCCTGGCGCGCGCGCTGGCGCTCGACCCGAAGCTGCTGCTGTTCGACGAACCGTCGGCGGGTCTCGACCCCATCACCGCGCGTGAGCTGGACGACCTGATTCTGAAGCTGCGCGATCGGCACAAGATGGGCATCGTCGTCGTGACGCACGAGCTCGGCAGCATCAACGCCATCGCCGATCGCGCCGTGATGCTGTCGCAGGGGAAGGTGCTGGCCAGTGGCCCGCTCGACGAGGTGCGCGCGAACCCCGAGCCGGAGGTACAGGCCTTCTTCAAGCGCGAGGTGCTGCCGCGCGACGACGAGCGTTCCCTGCTCGACGAGCTGACGGAGACGACGTGAGGCGCAGTCGCGGTGATCTGATCCTGGTGGGCGTATTCGTCCTCGTCGCCGGCACCGTGCTGGTGGGCGCATTGCTGTGGATCGCGGGAGCGAACATCTTCCGCGACAAGGACGAGTACACCGTGCTCTTCGATCGTTCGGTGAGCGGTCTCAGCCCCGGCGCCACCGTCGAGTTCCAGGGCGTCTCCGTCGGACGCGTGTCCGATCTGACGTTGACGGAGGACATCCCGCCGCGCGTCGCCGTCGTGCTGGAGGTTCGTCCGGGCACCCCGCTGCGGAAGGACACGCGCGCGGCGCTGGTGGGATCGCTCGTCACCGGCATCAAGTTCATCCAGCTGCAGGGCGGCTCGGAAGAGTCGCCGCTGCTGCCGCCCGAGAGCTGGATCCAGGGTGACGTCGCATCGCTCGAACAGTTTCGCGATCGCGCGGTGGAAATCGTCGATCGCGCGCTCAACATCCTGCAGCGGCTCGATCAACAGGTGTTCAACGAGGGCAACAACGCCAAGCTGAGCCAGTTCGTGAACGACCTCACGGCAGTGACGTCGAGCCTGCGTGCGGGTCTCGAGGTCTTCCAGGAGAAGGGCACGACGACGACCCTGGCCGATCTGGTGAAGCAGGTGTCGGGCGTGGCGCAGCGTCTGGACACGATCCTGTCCGACCTGCAGGGCAGCAAGGACCAGCTGATCGGCGGCGTCACGGTGACGGTGAAGCGCGTCGACGAGACGGTGATCGCGATCCGCGACCTGGTGAAGACGCTGAACGCGCAGCTGTCGAGCACGGGCGGCTCGATCGGCACGGTGCTCGGCGATCTCAATACCGTGACGCAGCGGCTCGAGGAGACCGTCGACGAGATCCGCGGCGATCCGTCGCTGCTGCTGCGCGGACGCACCGTGCCGGACCGGGAGTTCGAGTGACGCGTCGGCTCTGGCTGGCGGCGCTGGTGGTGGTGGCGGGATGCTCGTTGGCGCGGACGACGCCGTCGACGAGCTGGTATCTGCTCGTCGTCCCCGGCGCGCCGATCGTCATGCCGGTGCCGGTGCGCGTCGGGTCGTTCGTCGCGGAGCAGGCGTACGGCAGCTCGCGGTTCGCGTATCGGACCTCGCCGTACCAGCTCGACTACTACCAGTACCACCGGTGGGCCTCGCCGCCGCGTGCGCTGGTGGCGGGCGCGGTGCGCGATGCGCTGGTGTCCTCGGGGGATGGGACGCCGATCGAGGTCGATGGCGTGGTGCGACGACTCGAGGCGCTCGAGAGCGGGAAGGACGCGTCGGGGTCGCTGTCGCTGGCGTTGCGCGCGACGCGCGGCGGGGACATCGTCGTCGAGAAGGTCTACGAGGAGACCGTGCCGGCGACGTCGCGGCGGCCGAAGGACGTGGCGGAGGCGCTCAGCGTCGGGCTGCGGACGGTGTTGGAGCGGTTCCGAGACGACGTCGCGACGGGGTTGCGTCGGTAGGCTCACCTGGCCCTAGCGACTGGCCAGGAAATCGACCTGCCCAGTGACGACGAGCAACTCGTCGGCATACTCCTCGGCGCTCTTGCGGCGGAGCCATCGACCGTTTCTCAGCTCGCGCGGGTGCAGGTGCCGTTGTCGGATCACGCGCTCCAGCGCACCCGCAAGGCGAAAGAGCTGACGACTCGGCCCAGAGATCGGCCCGTGCATGCGGGCGAGACTGTCGAAGACGAGCCACGTCTCCGACGGCCAGATGGCCTGCACGCGGAGGCCGGCGTAGGTGAGGACATCCATCACGGCGTCTGCCGTGAGATGGAATCGCGACCGATAGTGGTGCGGCTCCATGAACGCGACGCTGCCGGAGAACACCGCGCCGGGCTTCATGACGCGCGCGAGCTCGCACACCGCGAGAAACGGGTTCGCGACATGCTCGAGTACCGCGTTGGTGATGATGTGGTCGAACGCGCCATCCTCGAAGGGAAGCGCGTGCACGTCCGCGAGAATGTCTGCGGCGGCGCCTTCCGAGTCCAGGCCAACATATCGATGGCCCAGACGCTCGATCAGTGGGCGGTATTCGGCACTGCCACAGCCCCAGTCCAACACATCGAGCGGGGGAGTCCGCATCGCGAGCACGCCCATGTGTCGCCGACTGGTCCGCTCCGTGATCGGTCCGACGTAGGCATCGTCAGGCGGGGGAATCGCATCGGACGGCCGCGTCACGTCTCGCTGCCGTACGGTAAACCGAAGGTCCCGCGTCTGTCCGTCTGAAATGAAACATCGCCGCTGCCCCATCTCCCACGGGAAGCGACGTCCACATCGACCGCAAGAGAAGTCCGCCCCGCTGGGCAGAAGCGCCACCGCACAGTCGGGACATTGGAGCATGCGCTCGAACCAACGGTGATCGTGAATCGTCGCGGGGATCATGTGGAACTACACGCCTTCGTTCGTTTCGCGCTTGGTTGATTGCTCGGGTGGCATACTGGGCCATGGCTAGTCGCGCAAGAAGCCGCCGCGATCAGCTAGGCTCGCCAAGCCGATCGTCGAGAGTGGGGATGTCCCACCATTCTCCGGCTTCATGCTGCTGCCCCCACCCCAGGCCGTCGGCGCCACGATGCGTTCAACCACTGTGCCTGCGAGCCAGCGTCACGCCGCCTGGCGCACGCCCCCGTGGAGGCGCTCGGGAGACCGAAGCGGGGTCGTGCGCCTTGCGAGCGTCGTCAGAAGCCGGCCCGCGTGAGGCGCCCCGCCGTCTGGAGCGCGGCGCGGTGAAGCACTCGCAGCGATGTCCACGGACACACTTTGGGCGCAACCAACCCGTTAACGGCGTTGCACGCGATGGTCGGAGCACGTAAGTAGCGGAAATCCCACCGCGCCGAGGTGGCGGAACTGGCAGACGCGGCGGACTCAAAATCCGCAGTCCGAAAGGGCGTAGGGGTTCGATTCCCCTCCTCGGCACCTACTCCCCCATGCGTTTCCGCGTGTCGCTCCCTGCCCCACCCTGCGCGGATTTGCCCCCTTGTGTGGGTGTTGAGCGGATTGTCATGCAACACACCCTTTGTTGCATGCGGCGCATGATGGACGGGGGCGCGGGTCGCAGGAGCGCTTGCAGCCGACCGAAGTGAGATTCGATGTCATCCCGCAGCACAGCGTTGTGCGCGACCGAGCACACCTCTTCAATCACCACGCGCGGGGCATAGGCGGCCAGGGCCTGCTCTAAGAGGCTCACTTGGCCCACGAGCTTTGCGAAACACGCCCGCGTACTGGGCTCCGCAAGCCATAGACCCTTCCTGAAGACGGCCAGCATGTCTTGATAGAGCGGAAGCACCGTGGCCACGTATCGCTCCGCGTACACCTCGCCGGTCGTCCCACCCACGCCAGCCGGAGCAAGGCCGAGGTCGCGCATGCTAAGATAGATTTGCTCCGCGACGCCAAGCTGGGGCCCGAACGCGAGAAGGGGCGAATACAACTCGCTGAGTTGCGTGCGGACGAACTCCAACCGCCTCTGCTCTTTCAAGTCTCGAATCGTCGCCCACGAACCAAGCGCCACGCCACCAAAGCCCACCAGGGCTACAATCACGGCGACTACGGCGCCAATGAGCGCGGCACCTATCGTGCTATCCATGGCCACCGCCACCCGTCGTATTCACTATCCCTGAGAGCCGTTTGAAGCACCACGAACTGCTCATCGATATCCGCCAGAAAGTCGTAGAGATGGTCCAAGTGTACGCGCCCCCCTCGTCTCGGACCCCCTCTTGCCTGGTCGCTCTGAATCGTCGCGACCTGTAAAGCAACCGCTTCGAGATGCTTGCGCGTGCTCGACTGGGCCAACCAGAGATTTGCAATGAACGCGTCCAACAGCGACACCAGAAGTGGATAGACGGCCGCGTCGAATCGGGCCGGAGCGCTCTCGTAGAGCCAGCGGGCCGCCATGGCCGTCCGGTCGAGCGGTCCACCCGCACCCTCCCCGCCGGAGCCGCCCGCCGCACCTTCCACAACGAGGGCAGCAATGAGTTGCCCACGACGCGCGAGCATCGGCGAATAAAACTCACTCAGCTGCTGACGCACGAAAGCACGCCTCGCCTCCCGTCTCTGCTCCCATGCCGTCATGAACGCACCAACTGCCACGCCGCCAACACCCGCCGCAGCCGCTATCAGCGAGTTGGCCAGTGAAAACCAGTTCTCGTCAGTCATCGCCGAGACTATCTAGCGAAAGCACGCGGATGGAGCGAACCCTATTCGGGATTCACTGGGCCGCGTAGCCGCCCTGCCACAATCGTCCGTGACGCGCGCCCTGCCCCACGGAAACGCAGCGGATATCTAATCCGCGCCGTGCTCGCAAACCCCTGTCCCGCAACGCCTTCCCAGCCTGAGTGGATGTTGTGCGGATTAAGCTTCGGCGTTCCTCAAGGCGCCCGGAACCTGACGGGACTGCGTCGCGCTATCATGCTATTCTAGTGGCGTGTCGAGATATCGCGAGCGCACCCAGCACGGTCTATCCCCTGCCCTGAAGGGCCGCGCAGGACTGCCCCTGACAGGCCCCGCCGCTGACGCCCTGGCCCTGTGGCGAGCCGAGCTTGTCGCCGACCTGGGGGATGACCTATCGGCGCAGCGTAGCACCCTCGTAGAGCTAGCGTGCCGCCAACGGTGGTTGCTCGACCAAGTGGATTCCTGGCTCCTCGGACAGGCGTCCATCGTCAATAAGCGGAAGCGGGAAATCCTGCCCATCGTGCGTAGCCGGCAGACCATTGCGGATGGGCTGGCCAGACTCCTCGGACAGTTGGGCCTCGACCGCGTGGCGGAAGAGCGGGGTGGGCTTGAGGCGTACTTGGCGGCCAAGGTCAGGACCGCCCGTGAGTAAGACCCCCCCGCCAACGGAGTTAGACGCCGGAGTCCCATCCCTCGCGGGCCATACGGTCCCACGCGCCAATATTTTTTCTGGGGTCACTATCCTCGACGCGCTCGACGATGACGCGCTCTTGGGCTTGGCCGTGAAGCGGGGCGACTTCTCCGCGTGGCGCAGCTACTTCGCGTCGTTGTTCGGGTTGCCCATGACGCAAGACATGCTCGCGACCTATCGCGCCTGCACAAACCGCGTCGACCCACCCACCGAGCAAGCGAAAGAGTCGTGGTTGGTGTGCGGCCGACGTGCGGGCAAGTCCTACGCAACGGCAATCCTCGCCGTGTTCCTCGCATGCTTCGTTGACTACTCGACCGTCCTGAGTCCTGGTGAGCGTGGGGTGTGCGCCATCATCGCACCCGACCGGTCCCAAGCCGCCGTCATTTGCGACTACGTGAAGGGCTTATTGCGCCTCTCGCCATTGCTCTCCGACAAGGTCATCCGCGAAACGGCCAACTCGGTCACGCTCGACAACGGCATCCGTATCGCCGTCCATACCGCGAGCTTCCGCAAAATCAGAGGGCACACGTTGATTGCGTGCTGTCTTGACGAATTGGCAATGATGCGTGGCTCCGAATCCGCAGAGCCAGACCATGAGTTGATAAAGGCCATTCGTCCTGCGCTCGCCACAACGAAGGGCATGCTCCTCTGTCTCTCCTCTCCCTACGGTCGCAGTGGCGCGTTGTGGGAAGCCTACCGTGACCACTTCGGGAAGCCAGGGAGCAAGCTCGTATGGCAATCGCCGTCGAAACTCATGAACGGCACGATTCCCGACGACGTCATCGAGGCGGCCATTGCCCTCGACCCGCACGCAGGGAGAGCGGAGTGGTACGCCGAGTTTCGAAGCGACGTCGCCCGGCTCTACTCCCACGACCTACTTGAAGCGTCGGTAGACCAGAGCAGACAAGACGAACTGCCCCCGCGATACGGCGTCCAGTACCACGGATTCTTCGATGGCAGCGGGGGGACAAGTGACAGCGCATGCCTTGCCATCGCGCACGCGGAGGACGACGGGACGGTGGTGCTCGACGTGGTGCGGGAAGTGTTGCCGCCCTTCGATGCCGAGCAGACCATAGAGCGCTTTTGTCAGTTGCTCACGGAATACGGCGTACCTCGTTGCTACGGCGACCGGTGGGGCGGCACGCACACCCCGCAGACCTTCGCCAAGTTCGGGATTGAGTACGTCGTCACGGGGACCGCAGCGGACGACACGAAGTTGGGCTCGAAGGCCGACATTATGGCCAACGCCCTTCCGCTCTTCACGAGCGGGCGCGTGCTGCTTCCGAACCTTCCCAAGCTGCTCGCGCAACTCGGGAGTCTGGAGCGGAGTCTATCGAAGACCGGCCGTGAATCCGTGGGGGTGCGCCGTGGGCTTCATGACGACATCGCGAATTCCTGCTGTGGCGCGTTGCTTCTCGCGTCCCAACCCTGCGGCGCCATCATCGAGGCACGGAACCTGGGCCGCGATGCAACACGGCTCAAGCTCTCCCTGTCCGATGACGGGCCGATTATCTCCACGCACCAAGACGAACAACTCATCCGCGACCGCTTCCAGAGCCGGCACGATGAAGAGTTTGGGATACCCGGAAGGCTCATCGCATGAATGCGTTTGAAGACTCATATGAGGGGTGGCTGACCGCGCTGTTGCGGAGCGGCCGACGTCGCACTAGCTAGTTTGACCGCCCGGACGTATCCACGGAATAATCTTCCGTATGGTTACGTCTAGGCCATCCCCGTCCGTCGTCGTCCCTGCTAGTTCCACGGCGGGCGGGGGTTCTTCTATCTCTGACGCCGTGCGCGCCCGATTGCACGCGTTCGCGCGTCCGCAGGCGAATGGCCACATCCTTTGGGGCGGCTGGCACCGTCGCGGATACCCGGCGTTCAAGGTGGGTGACGTCGTCCATTTCGCCCATCGCGTGGCCTTCGCGCTCGACACCGGCCGCATGCCCAAGCGGCTCAAGAACACGTGCGGGTATCGCGGTTGCATTTCCCCTGCCCACCACGAGGCCCAGCAATGAAACGCGTTGCTCCGCTCCCGTTAATGATGGTCGCGCCCGTCTACCCGAAACCCTCCGACCCCGAAGAGAGCGCCGCGTGGACGCCGGATGAACTCATGGCGGGTGGCGTGGACATTCCCTCACTCGCCCCTGGCTCGCTTGCCTCGATGGATAAGTCGGGCTGGCCCGGCGCACACGTGCAACCCGACCCCGAACCAACGTCAACTTTGGAAACACCGACCGAAATGCCAACGCCCCCAGACACCAACTTCTATCAAACGTTCCTCGCCGCCGTTGACTCAAAGATTCAGGAGCTAGGGCTAGACCAGGACATCCCCACCGACCGCTACAAGGCCGTCGTCGCGGTGACGAACGAGAGCCCCGACCTTGTCCAAGGCTTGAGCGCCGACGACATCTTGGCCGCTGCGAAACCGCGCGCCGTCGCGCCCATCGTGGGGCGGAAAGCCCCCGAAGTCATCGGGCCCGCATGCATTCAATCGAGCGAGCCCTTCGACGCGTTCAGCGACCCCGAGACGGCGCGGGCACGGTATCTCGAATACACCCGCACGCCGACGGTGCCGCATGCCGACCCTGCCCCGTGGCAGCGCTTTGGGACGCGCACCTCAGGCACGCCCAACACGTATGCAGAGTATCGAAAGGCGTCGCACGCATCGGGAGGGTTCACGAGCGCGGGCATCACTGGTGACACCTCCGCATTCAAGCCAGGCTTGTACGCGAGTGCAGACGTGGATGTCGCGCTCACACTCGGCGACAACGTGTCGGCTGGGGAACGGCGGAACTTCGACAGGTACGAAGCCATCGCGAAGGCACAGAAGCTCCGACTCAGCGAGCCCACGGACCGTTTTGCAGCCATGCGCCAAGTCGCTCTTGAACGCATTGCGAGCGAGGGCGCGTCCGTTGCGTCGGCGCGGACGTTTGCTGAGGCGGTCTTACTCTACCGTTGCAAGAATGCCCTGACGTTCCGTGACGGCGATTCCCGCCAAGCCCATGCGGCGGTCGCAAAGATGCGTCCCGACCTCGTGAGCTACCCACCCGCTGGTGACGTCGTGCAGTGCGCCGAACCTTTCGACGTGCCCGCGCTCTTCCGGGAGTGCCTCGCCGCACGGAATCTACCCGATACCAACGCTAACCGCCGTCTCGTCGCCGATGACGTCATCAAGAGAATGACCAATGCTCAGTAAGCTCAAATTCCTCACGAAGGATACCGGATTCATCGAGCGGACCGTCCGCGACTTCCCGCCAACGCCGGCACCACGTCGCCCGAACGTCCCATCACACGACGTCCTGGCCGACGTCGTGCGGTCGCTTTTGCTCTACCTGCGGCGCGACAACGTCTGGCGCGACCCCGCCCACGCTGGCCCCTTCGTTCTAGAGCTACTGAGGAAACTCGACGGGTAATCCCAGGGCGGCGCTCGTTTCCGACAACTCGGGGCCTAGAAGTGCGGGCGCCGTCCCCCCGATGGTGTGTGGCCGCCATCGCGCACAACGGGCGGGTGCCTCGCCACAGGAGGCGCCATGCACTCTAGTCGCTGAGGCAGACATCCCAGTCGAACGGAAACGGAGGAGTTTGCCGGGCACTGTGGTCGCACGTTGTGCCTATGAGACGCGGCATCCGGATAGCCGCGATATCACATGGCCGCGACGGAAATTCGTAGTTCCCCGTGACCACGGAATCCCGAAGCGTCACACGTTCAGCGGTCACGCCGCATCCCAAGGCCGTCACATCCACCATCGTCAGGTTGACTAGAGATACGGCCTTGGCCTCTATCGCCCGATTCCCCGTTTCCTCGCGGGGCCCCACAAACGTTAGCCCCGTGCCCTTCAGCGTTTTGGCCGAGAGCGTCGTGTAGTTGCGCGAACCAAGTTCCGGCGCAAACGTGAGCAGCACATCCTCCACGAGCACCCGAGGTGCATATCGATAGCGGGAGTCGCCGCCTGCGGCCGCATAGATAGCCGACGCACCATACTCGATGACGACGTCGGACAGACGAACGGCGAGACGCTCTCTCAACGCGTAGATACCGACAGGCGCCCGCAGAGTTACGCCGGCCGACATGCGTAGGGCGGCGCGCTCCAAGAGGTTTACCGCAACATGGTCGGCCTCTATCGTCCCAGGTCCCTGAATCACGCACGGACCAGGACCGCTGCACTGGACACCCACGGCCGTGGTCACGAAGGGAGGAGGCGGAGGATTGAGAACGCGAAGTGTGTGGCCATCGAGGTTCAGCGATGCGGCTCGTTCCACCGTTATTGACGGACCAGAGCCGATACACTCAAGGTCAGCGACGAGGACGCCCACGGTCCGCTCAGGCACGACCGTGCCGCACGTCGTGATGTCGAGCGCGTGGGCAGACTGCGCCGCGAGGAAAGTCACAAGAGCAGTGATGACGAGTCGCACGAGCATGGTCATTCCTACAGCACTCCGACTGAGGTCCGAATATTCGCCACGCCGTTGCCCATCGCGGGGTTCAGGAAGTCGAACGCAGACGGGTCATACGTTGATTTGAGGTCGAGGCCGTAAGTGCCGTTGTCAGTTGCCCAGTTGTAGAGGAAGTAGGCCGGGTCCGTCTCCTGCTTCGTCACGATGCCTGCCGCGCCATTGGTCGTGGCACGATTGTCGGTAACGGTGTACGCAGCCGTCTTCAGGACGATGCCGTTGCGCCGGCAATTCGTCACGTTGTTGAATTCGACGTTGCGGACGCTCTTTCCACTCGCGTGGATGCCATCCTTGCCGCATCCAACGATGACGTTCTCCTCGATGTCGACGCTCTGCCCAAGCGGATGGCGCCGCAGGTGGATGCCATATCCTGTGGCAATGTTCGTTAGCGCATTGCCCACGAGCACCGTGTTTCCGCCGTATCCCGCACCGCGAATTCGAATTCCGTCGCGGCTGTCTGTGATAGCGCTCAGGTAGACGGAGCAGTTGTCGCAGTCGATAGCGGTGCTCCCGCCGGTGATTGCGACCCCTTGCAAGGTCAGCCGGGAAGGCGTTCCTCGCTTCCGCTGAAACACTCCGGGACGCTTAGGGCCGGGCAGCAAGGTTGGAGTACCGTCGAGTCCCTCGATGGTGAGCGTCTTGGCTTCGACCTTCACGGACTCCGGATACTCGCCCTGTCGCACGAGTACCCGGTCGCCTGCGGATGCGGCGGCATCAACGGCGGCTTGGATGGTCGGGTAGTCATCGGGGACGACGATGTCCGTTGCGTGGGCGGTCGCCACCGTGAGGAAGACCAGGCCGGCAAGGGCGCGAGTCAGCATGGATTGGCGGCACCACGCGGCATGCGGCGCCGGCAAGGAATCTCGCAGGCCGAGTAGTGTGTGGTCACCGTGGCGTTGAGTGCGCGGGCGACTTCTTGTGCGTGACGTCCACGGCGGGACCTGCGGTTGGCCGCGTGCTTGCTGTGACACCGTGGTGTCGGTTGGGACGGCGACCGCCGTCACGACAAACGCGTCATGCGAACTGCGACCGACGCAGTAGTCGTCACTGAGCGCACGAGGAATTCCCGCGACGAAATGTGACTCGTTGCTTCTCCACTTCGTCCAAACACCTGGCGCGCGTGAACGTCCACGCACATGGACCACCGGACGCATCCACCGATGTCATGGAGTCAGCGGTGACCGTCACCCCGCTGAGTGACGGCGGTATCAGCACCTGCATCGCACTGTGCGGTGGCACGGTCACTCCGGTGGCCTGACCGTTGATAGCGACATTCGACAACACGTCGGCGGTGCGGTTCACCAGACGGACAACGGCACAGCCGTAGGTTTCACCAGGCACCGTGACGTTACACTCGCCATAGCCGACACCGGTGATGCAAAACGGAAACGCGAAGTCACACCCATTGGCATGGAGGCATGCATCCCAACGTTCAAAGCAACGTGCCCGGCAGTATGCGTTGGTATCGCACGCCTTGCGACATGCCCTCAGCATGCAGTGGTAGTGGGTGCCACACGCCACCTGTTCGGGCGGCAACGTATACGTTGTCGTGCTCGTCGATGACGTCGTGGTCGTGGTGTTATCCTGACCGAGCGCCACACCCATACCAAGCGCGAGGGCGAGGGCGAGGCCAGCAGCAAGCCGCCGAAATTGCATGTTCAACATACTTCCGAGAGTGACTAGCGCGGACCTCTACCCAATCGTGTCAGAACGAACGTGCCTTCGTAGTCGGGGTTGACGATGCCGCCACCGTCCAAATCATAACACGCAAAGGTTCCCACCTGGACATCGCCGTGTTGGCCGGGGTCAAAAGCCAGATGACACCGAACCCCATTCCGGTCGATGAGCATGATTGGAGTAGCAGCCCCCATGACCTCGACAGTCCATCGTCTCGGGTACATCAGGACGGTGCAGCCGCGTGGCGTGCAGGGCCGGCTACGCCCTGCACAAAATCGCAGCCCACGTAGTGTGTAGCAGCGGCGCGAACGAAGCTTCACGTTGGAGACCGCGCCATCTGCCTCCGTCAGCGTCACGAGCAGTCGCGTCCCGGCAGGCAGCGGAGGCAGTTCGGCATTCGTTGGATGTACCGCGAGCGCGAGGAACAGGACTGCTAGCCATCGCCCCATGGCGTCCCCGTATTCCAGCGCCATGGCGCCGTCAATCTGGCAGGCTAGTGAACCTGGGTCTGTTCCACAGGCGCGGAGTCTCGGAATGGCTTGCTATGGCTCGATGAACGAGGCGCCCGTGTCAGTGCAGAGTTGGACGCATGTCGTCTGTTCCAAGCACACTCCCTGTGTGGCGGGGTCATCATCCTCGCACGCGGTACACAGGTCGCACGGCGACAAGTTTGGGCCACAGGTTAGCTTGGTCTTTTTGCTGCCGCGTCGGACAATCGTGGTGTCAGCCGCCGTGACAACCATGCTCGCGTCACAGGGCGACGTGCATGCCTCCCAATATCCCGACGTTCCAACGCACAATGTAAACGTGCAGACGTGGCCGCACGGAGCATGGCGTTCGAAGACAGAACGGATGCCGGCCATCGCGGGGGTGGTCGCGACGACCATGGCGAGGACCACGAGCGAACGGCGGGCTAGCGACATCGCCCCGCCCGACACACCCCGGTACCGCAATCGCTCGGCGCGCGGCATTCGAGACATCGCACCCGCACGCGCGCATAGAAGGGAGCCCGGCGCGTCTTACCGACCGGCACAACCATCGGGTCCCACGGGCATCCCGGCGGGTCAACGCGCGTACAGGTAGGGCCGAGGTGCAGGGTGCAGACGCCATCCCGCACCGTGTCGCATACCGTCGGAGTGGTTCGCGTTCCACGGAACGTCAGCGCGCCCGTCGGCTGTCCGTCAACGCACACGAGGGTAGCGCCCCAAGCGGTTGTGGCGAGCAGGCAGACGAGAATGGGTCCGAGTCGCATGGCAGACACTTACTGATAGTCGATGACCGCTCCGGAGGGACACACGTAACTACAGGTGAGCCCTGCGCAGATACCACGCGCGGCGGGATTGCGGGTATCCGTACAGTCGGCGTCGGTTTCGCAGATAGTGCAGGGAGCGGTTGAAAGGTGACAGCGTAGGCGAGTGCGTTTCTTGCCGCGAGACAGCACCACGAGGCCATCAGCTATCTTGCCGACGTCCACGCGCCCGTCGGGGCGGACTACGATGTCCGCCTCACAAGCATTGGCGCATTCCTCATAGTAACCCGTCGCGGCGACGCAGAGCGCGAAGGTGCAGCGGGCGCCGCATGTCGAACTGGTGAGCGTCCGCACTCCGGCTGTCGCGGACGTGACCCACAACACCACTGCCACGGCGAACACACGACGCATGAACAGACACTACACCATCGAGGACCGTCGCAGGAGTCGGTGACGTGTCAGGCGACACCGCGCGGGGAGTTTCTGAGCTTCATGCCCCTCGACGTCTGGCGTCCACGAGAAGTGTTAGAGTGGCTATCGGTCGGTCGGACGCCTGCCCCCACGTCGTGGTGGAAGCGGGTGAGCGACGGCCAGTGGTCCGGAATTTCCGGCAAGGCGAATGCGTCACCCAAGTCGGTGAACGAGACGGGCTCCGGCTCTATGGGAGGGGTCGACGTAGGGCGGTTACGGCACGGGTTGGGTCGCAAGTGCAAGGCGACTCGGTCGACCGCCGCGAGTTGAACGTTGCTGCAATCATCGTAGGCGTGCGGCGCATGGTGAGTGGGGAGAGCCGCCGACCGGCCGTTGAACACCGGATGAACACACGCCGCCCACGTCCCGCGTACTACAAGAGATGGAACACCGTGGGGACGGCCCCCAATTACCCGCGTGCCCGCTGTTACCGGACAGTGTACAGGCTCGCGTCCTGCCGCGTCCCCGCTCGGTGTTACCGATGACTACTGGCAACACCCTCCGTCGTTGCCGTTAAGGATGGCCTGTAGTTCGCGCCATGTGTGCCAGACGTCCACGAAGCGACCGTCAAGCATATAGACGCGAGAGTTGCCGTCGTCCCGCTTCCGTACCCGCGTTATCAAGAACCGGTTCAGTGCGACCGGCCCCCGCGCGGTTTCCACTGCTACGAACATCCCCGCACCTCCTTGCTAGGAGTCGAAGACTCCATGTCTTCGATGCGCGGACGGTAGCGTGCGGTCGGCGCGGGAGTCAACTTCGGCCGGGCGGTTGTTCATGGACTCTGCCGAGTGACAGGCGCCGAGAACCTGCTACAAGGGCGGGCGTTTGGCCTAATCTTCGCGCGAAACCCACAGTCTGCAATATCTAGACGGCTGGGTGCGGCTCGAGGTGCAGCACGACCCGCGCTCCCGTCTCAGCCGTCGCCAGCCACGCGAGCGCACGCGTCAACGCGTGGTGCTTCCCGCCTGCGAAGGCATCCGCATCGGCAAAGGCGTTAGGTAGGACCAGGAAGAGGTCTGCCCCCTCGCGCGTAAGAATGAAGTAGCGCGCATCCGCTTCGCGCGTTGCGACGTCCACGGTGAGGGGCCTCGACTCCAAGCAATCGAGCGCGTGAGACACGATGGCGTGCCAGGCATCCCAGGGCGGCAGCGTCATGGCCGGTGGAACGGGGCAGGACTCATCTGCTCTCGACCCAACTCCGGAACACGCCCAGCATGTCGCCCAAGTTCTGCGGCCCGCACCTGCCTTCAAACGTCTGATTCTCGACCCAGCAGTGCATCCAATCATTCGGGGCGCGCTCTATTGCGACGCGTTCAAAGGATAGGTCCGCAATCGCCGTGTCCTCAAGCTGGACTGCGACGGACCACCCCGGATTGTCGAGAGTGTCTATCCTGACGCCGTGCTGATGCTCCCAATCGCCGTTGCACTGGGCCGCGTACCACCGCTGAAGCCACTGTAATTCGTCCATGAGCCCTCCACGGGTGGCAACGTCATTGTCGGCGGTCCGTCCTTCGCGTGGTCACGTCGGTTCACACGTACGCGACGACGCACACGACGACGAGTATCAGAGTGGCGAGCTGGGTGGGGAGGAGCATGCGCCTACTCAATACAGGTACAGGGCGTGATGCGCAGTGCCGCGCGTGGGTCGCCGCCGCCATTGATGTGCGCGTTGTGTCCGCAGGGTCGGCGGTAGCACCACACAAAGCCGAAGAGGACGACGGACGTTTCGTTGACGTCGCGGCAGACCTTGCACGGGGTCGGGTCGTTCTGGCCCGGCATGGCAGTCACGCGCAACGGCATGCGCCCTCGTAGCATCGAGGCATCGAGGGGTGAAGATGTCGGCTGCACCTTCAGGTGGAGTGCGCTAGTCGGGCGGCGTGAGGGTGCTGGTTGTGGTCGTGGTGGTCGTCGATGACGTCGTGGTGATGGGCAGAGTGGATGGCGCCAAGGCTACGGTGATGGTGCTCGGAATGATGACCTGTGGCGGCGGCTTGCACTGTGATGCGATGGCGACGACGAATCCCAAAAGGCCGACTACCAGGGGCGTCGCATTGCGTATGGGCTCCCAGTAGCGCGCGTTCTGTTCGGTACGAATCCGCCGCCTCAGTTCGGCAACGCCGTCCTCTGTAAGAATCCGCCCGATACCCATTCCGTCCATGGATGGGTTCCTGTAGTGAGGCGCTCCGAGCGGAAGCGGCACCTCCCAATGCCGGGCGCGGGCTTCGAGTATCGAAGTGCGTGAAGCTGCGATGTCGTCGTCCCGCCAACGACAGTCGGCGAGTTCCGCGACATATGTGTGGCTCCGTGCGTCGTGGTGTTCTGGCCCCGCCAGAGACGCGCGCTTGGCTTCATACTCGGCAATGGCCTCTCTCTTCGCCGTTTCGCCCTCCCGTATCTGTTGGCGGTAGTAGCGTTCAGTCGCACCAAGAGTGCGCCGCGCCGTCACCCGTTCGCGGTAACGGTCGCGGTAGTCCTGCCACCGTTCATGCCATGACATGGCGCCCTGTTAGCAGGACACGGAGTCGCGCTGCGAACCGCAGGCGTCCGCATGCTCCCACCGATACCCCTTCCGCGCCAACGTCATCCGCGAAACATCATGGTTCCGGATTCGGGGGGTGACAGTCAACTGCGCCCGGCACGGGCGGGCCGATTCATGGGCCTTTACTGTCACCCGCGAATCCGCCCATGATTAAGTTAACAAGCAATGAACACTCACGCACGCTACAGCAATAAGCCCCGCCTTGTGACGACGTCCTTTGGCCTCCTGCCTCAAGACCTCGCGCTACTCCAGGCCGCATCGATGCGGCGGGGGCAGCCGCCGAGTGTCCTGATTCGAGAAGCCGTGGCCCGTCTCGTGGCGGAAACCCTGACCCCAAACCCCAACGAGGAGCGATGCCAGTGACACCCGACCACACGTCCGAGAGGTCCGACCCCGCTGAAGGGCTGGCCCTTTCGCAGAGCATGACGCCCGAGGAGCTAGCGCTAGAGCGGAGGCTCTGTGCGCGAGTGCTCGACGCAGAGGCGCGGCTTCGGCGGAAGGCATCTGCCTCGATGGGTCGTGGGTCCCACGTCTTCGAGGCCGATGGGGACGCGCATCGGATTGTGGCGCGCACCCCGAAGCTCATCCTAGTCGAGGGCTTTCCCGACCCGAACCGCTGTCACCGATTCGACCGAAAGCGGTTGGAGTGTGGCGAGCGGGTCACGCATTCACGCATGCGCTTCGGTGTCACCCTACGGCCCCCGACCTACAAGGACATCCGCGCGGCGCTCTATGACCTCTACTGCCTCGACGCGCCTCAATCGTAGCCCCACACATCAACCCATAACGCTCAAAACTCAACTACCCCGCGGGCTGGAGGGCGCCACGAGGTAGTCAGCGGATGAGAGAGGCCCGAGGACGAAGTCGGGCAAGTGAGATACTTACAATGAAGACTGTAGCACAAATCGCCGCAACATTCCAAGGCGCCAAGCCGGAAGGGGACGGGTACGTGGTCCTGTGTCCTGCCCATGACGACACGACGCCATCCCTCAAAATCGATGCAGGTAACAATGGGGGCATTACGCTCTTCTGTCGAGCGGGGTGTCGATACCCCGCCATTCTTAAGGCATGGGGCGGCGATTGGAAGGACTTAGCGTCCCCCGACGCGCTCGATAACCCTATTCGCGAGCGGCTATGGCCCGTGGGCACCGTCCTGCACACGCGGCTCGACTACGCCAACCCCAATATCCACAAGAAAGTCTACTGGCCTACCGGCACGGTCACGACCGCTCTGCCGCTCTACCACGCGGAAGCGCTCGCCACCGCACGACCTGGGGCAACGGTGGTTGTCACGGAGGGCGAGCCCGCCTGCGACGCCTTAACCGCACGGGGCGTCCTCGCGGTGGGAACGGTAACGGGCGCGGCATCGATTCCCAATGACGACTCCCTGCGGGTGCTGTTGGGCTTCGACGTGGCGCTGTGGCCTGACAACGATGAACCCGGCCGCAAGCATATGGGTAGGATTGCCGACAGGCTCACGGCACTGGGTGGTCGGTCGCGCATTGTCGTGTGGCCAGATGCGCCAAAGGCCGGCGATGCGGCGAACTGTCTCTGCACAGATGCCGAGCTACGCGCCCTGGTCAGCAAGCCGTGCAAGTATCGCCTGCTCTGGGATGACGGCATGGAGTCGACACCCGAGCCGGAGCCGTTGGTCGGTAACATCCTCGCGCGGGATAGCTTTGGGGTGTGCTTCGGTGCGCCGGGCGTCGGGAAATCGTTCGTCGCGCTCGATATGGCGCTCTGCATCGGGTCGGGGATTCCCTGGCACGGTCACGCAGTCGCGCAAGGGCCGGTGGTCTACATCGCGGGCGAGGGCATGGGCGGTATCAAGCTCCGCGTGAACGCGTGGAAGCGGAGGCACGGCATCGCGAAGGCAAACGTCGCGTTCGTGCGGGACGCCGTTAATCTCCTCGACACGGGGGACGTGTCAGGCATCGTGGATGCAGTTGCCGACCTCCCGGTACCGCCGCAACTCATCGTCGTGGATACGTTGGCGCGCTCGATGGTCGGAGGAGAGGAGAACGGCGCAACGGATATGGGCGTGGCGGTCGCCGCCGCGGACACCCTGCGGAAGCAATACGGGGCCTCAGTTCTTATCGTCCACCACGCGGGGAAGAGCGGTGAACTTCGCGGCTCGACCGCGCTGGCGGGCGCGGCTGACACCATGTTCAAGGTGACGAAGGCCGACCGCAACGTCACCATCACTTGCACCAAACAGAAGAACGCGGAGGGGTTCCCTGCCATCGGTCTGAAGCTCTTCACGCAAGAGCTTGGGGCGAATAGTCGCGGTGAGGAAATCTCGTCGGCCGTTCTCGTCGATGGCCTGCCCGTTGACCGGGAGCCCGTAGGCTACGCGGGCAGGTTCCGTGACCTCCTCCGCACCCATCCAGAAGGGCGCACCACGAGCCAGGTCCAAGCCGCGATTGGCGGCTCCCGTGCGACCGTAAACCGCGCGGCCAAGGAACTCGGCGCGCTCCACACCGGACCGCCCAAAGCCATGGTGTGGTCACTCCCCCACAATGCGTCTCGCGTCTCATATGCGTCTCATGAGACGCATGAGACGGTTGGATTGAGCGTCTCACACGTCTCACACCCCTTAGGGGTGAGACGTGAGTCGCATCCCGAGACGTATCTTGGACATCAGTCTCACGGGACCGGACGGACCTCCGAACGGCCCCCTCTGTCCAGACTGCAATTTCAACCGCCGCGACCCGTCGTTCCCGCTCTGTGAGTGGTGCGATGACGGCGACGCCGAAACCATCCACTGAAGGCACGAGTATGCTCCTCGACATCAGTTCCTATTCCGCGACCGTCACGTACAGCACGGGCGCACGAGCCGACCTCACCTGGGACCCCGCATCAGGCGGCCCCAACCTCACCGTGACCTTCACGACGCCCCAAGGCGTTACACCAACCACCATCGTCCTCCCGACGTCGGTCCTACCCGCCATCCTCGATATCGTCGGCCTCGCGGTCGATGCCGCGATGGTTAAAGCCGAGGAGGTGCATTCCTGCACTCCTCCTCGCCGGGTCGCTCGATGATGGCACCCAAGCCCCTGAGTCCGCCGTTCACCGCCGACCCGTGCGTGCGATGTGGCCGCCCGGTGGTACATCTCTACCTCCGGCACGGCATCCCGATTGTCGTCGAAACCGAACCCGACACGCGGGGGCGAATCTACGTGCGAAACGTCCGCTACCGGGCTCATTTCTGCGTGGTGAACAAAAGGTGTTGAGCAGTGGCGAACGACATTGATAGCGTGCGCTCGATGCGGACCGCGCTGGCTTTGCTTGCTCTGGTGCTCCTCTCCGCAGGGACGGCGGAGGCCGTGCGCCGCCCGGGCATCTTTGCTGGTGGGGTGGCGACGTTTCGCGTTCGATTCCGGTACGGGAAGTTCAAGGGGCATTTTCGGTGCAAGCCGGAGACATGTACCGGCGGCGTCGTCCGGGGGCGCATAAGGGGCGAGTGCCAGTTGGACGGAACGCTGGAAGGAGGCGCCAGCGGTCGCGCCCGTGATGGCGAGTGGTCCACCGGATGTGGATTCGCCCATGGCGGGCGGTGCGTCCTCCCGGCCGGCATGACGGCATTCCCCCGGCGATGGCCTGGACCCGTATTCGTCGGGGGTGATGCGGTGTGCGGCCTGCCCTTCGTCCCAGGGGCGTTCCCCTCGCATGTCCTGTTCGAAGTCCCGTAGGTGTAGCACCAGAAAGCTATTGCGAGCCGCGGGCAATAGCTGACTTTGGAGCCACCTCCGCGACTCGACGTGCCGCGTAGTCTCGCACCTAGACGCTATGATGCGCTAAAGAAATAGGCGCTGACAGCCAGAAATGACCCTACTTGACGAGCGGGAAGGCCTCTGATTGGGTCGCGCCCATGGAGAGGAGTGGGGTGGTGCGGAGCAATCGCAGAGCGTCGGGCGTCTGAGGAGGCCCGACGTCGAAAGGGGATGCAAATGGACGAAGTGCAGTACGTCGAGGTGGATGCGGAAGATATTCACACGCACCCGGAGCTGGCCGAGATGTACGATGACATGGCCGAGTTGGTCGCGGGGGGGCAGAGCGTGTTTCACGGCGCGGTGCCCCAGGTCGTTGAAACCAACATGGAGGACGGTGAGCTGGTTCACATGCAGTTGAAGGGTCCGGAAATGTGGACTGCGACGTGGTTCCCCAGCAGTTTCCGCAATCGGCATCCGTACCTTCCCCTGGAGGTGCCGAACCGGTTCGTTCAACTCGTGTTCGACCGCTGGGAGTTGGTGGGGGTCATCGGCTGGCCGATGCCCTCGATTCAGTAAGGTCCCTCCGACGGCGGGATGGTGGTGGGATGAACCGGCGACAGCGGCGGGCAGCGGAGCGGACCAGGAACCCTCGCAAGGCGTGGTCGCAGAAGACGTTGAAGACGTGGTTCCCCCGCATGGTCGCGATGTTCGTGGAGGCCCGCGAGGAAGACGAGGACGTGATTGGGGTGGCGGTTGTGCCCCCGGATACCTCCCTCGGCACGGGGTATCAGGATACGACGTTGGTGCTGGCGCGTGAGGTGCAAGCCGACGTCGACAGCGTCTATGAGGTGCGCGACGGCAAGCGGTGTCTCCTCTTGCCGATTACGTGGCCCATCCTGAAGAACTTGACCGACCCCGCGCGCAACGACGCGACGCCGCCCCCGGAGGGTCACTTTTACGCGGTCGTGATGGGCGATGGCGTAGCAGCCATACCCGTGCGACTGCCCTCCGTCGCCCGCGCCATGGACCTGCCCCCGCGCTCGACGGGCAGTCCGTTCCCCCAAGGCCGGCGCCGCGTTCCGCAGGCCGTCTAGGATGGTATCGGAGGTACCCAAGATGCATCGCCAACACATCCGGGCTTAACGCGAGCCCAGCCCCAACCGCGTTCGCTTACCCTGCCAGCAATCGAAGACGTGCCGTCCTTCGACGAGACGACACTACGCCAGTTGATAGCCCTTGGGGCGGTCGCTCAGGCGCAGTTGGCAGGACATCGAGAGGAACACCCCATCCCGCCCGCTCCACGTCCTGAGCGCTGTTTAAGTATCGCTGAAGCCGCCCGGCGGATGGGGGTGCATCGCTCGACCCTGGGACGGCATGCCCATGCGGGCACCCTCCCCTTTTTTAAGACCATTGGTGGACGCACGATGGTCGTGGAGTCGAAGTTTGAGAGGTTCCTAAAGGCGGGCTGAGACGACCTTGCGGCCCTTCGCACGCGCCGCAACGAGGAAGGTAGCAAGTTGCGCCTGCGCGTCCGACAACTCCTCCGTGTCTACGATGCCGTATCGAATGAACATGGCGCGGGTCTTCCATCCGCCCATTGCCATAATGACGGTTTCCGGCACCCCCGCCCTCCGGAGATTCCTCGCCCCGGAGCGACGGAAGTCGTGGAATAGGAGCCCAGGAAAGCCGATGGCCTCGCACGCCGCGCTCCACCGCTGCTTAAAATGCGTGATGCGCTTCCCCTGACGATGGAACACATAGGGGCACTCGGGAATGCGCTCGACCCAGCGGCGCTGAATGACCGGGAGCACCGCCGGTCCCAAGGGAATGTCGAGGGGACTCCCGTTCTTGGTTTCCACCCCAGGTATCCTGACGCATCCGCCGACGACCTGGCCCTTCACGATATCCAAATCGAACCACGTCCACTGCGCCCCCAAGGTGTTCTCTCGGCGTGCCAACGTCGCATAGGCAAATTCGCACGCGTCCGCGATGACGGGCCTCTTGGTGCGTAGCTCCGCAATCAAGGCGTCGAAGTCGGCCGCATCGATGAATCCGGTTCGGACGTTGTTGACCGCGAGCATGGGAAAGAACGGTATAGCGGCTTGGGGGAGGCGCTTGTTGCGCACGGCAAGTCGGAAGCCGCGACGAAGCAACGCCAGTTCATAGTTAATCGTCGCGGGCTTGGCCTTCTCGTCGATGCGTCCAGCGGTGTAGCGCTCCAACCGTTCGGTTGTTATCTGAGTGGCCTTCACCCTGGAGAAGACATCCGCGAGGCGGGCGTAACACTCGGCGACCCGGCGGAGGGACTTGTTCTCTTTTCGCTTGTAGTCGGCGGCAACAATCTCGCGCAGGGTTTCGAGAGTCACCGTCTTCGTTCGGGGGGCGAGGTAGTCGACCTTGTGCGCTCTCTCTCGCTCCCGCGCCAGGTAGCGCTCGGCCGCGTCTCGGTCGCCCGTCTTCGCGCTCCCCCGATAGTTCTTCCCCTCCAACCAGAAGTCGTAGTGGTAAACGCTGCCTCGCAGAATGACCCGTCCGTCCCCATACGCTCGTGCCGTCATGCACCTCGATATGGCAGAGCGGATTAACCCGCACAATCGATTTACTGACATTTCGCGGCATACGTATCGTCAACCCATTGTCGCTAAAGGGTTTATGTGTGGGTTTTGAGCGGATTGTCATGCAACCGCATGCAACAATCAGGCATTCGATTGCGACATAACTGAGCGAACTTCCTCGATGATGAGTTGCATTCGTTGCACTGAGAGCGCCGTATTCAGACTCAAAATCCGCAGTCCGAAAGGGCGTAGGGGTTCGAATCCCCTCCTCGGCACTCAGCCTCCGCTGATCTCGAGTCCTGGCACGATCCGCGCCATTGGGCGATCCGTGAGAACCAGGCGAAGCAGTGCCTTCGAATCGACGCGCGCATCCCGCAAGACCAACGTCGGGCTGGCACGACACGCGCACGTGGAGAACCTTCCGACCGACGACGCTCTCTTCGTTCTCGATCAGCGTCCGTCAATGATCCGCTGGTGACGCCCCTGATACTCGGCCTCCGTCGTCAGGCCATCGGTTGGCAGTGTTCAAGCTGCCGGAGCCGCTCGGGAGCCCCGCCGTTTCGCGGCCCCGCCGTCGTGGCTTGTGGTCGCAACACGCCGGGGCTCCCCGGTCGTCCCACCACGTACTCCCCAGCGAAGATCACGCGCATACCTCCGTTGGTAACACCGGCTCCGACGCTGCGACCGTGACGGTACGTCTACGCTTTTCTAACCGTCGAGCCCTCGCCCACGTACCGTGACGACCTCGCTCCTGTGCGCCGCCCGACCGACCTCGTGACCCGACCGCGGGTGGTCCACACGACGGCCCCACCACTACGCATGCGCAGCTTGACGGATATCTGGCGGAGTGCGGTATCACGACGCCATGTCGAACCAGCTCCCCCCGCTCATCGCCAGCGCGGCGCTCGCGCCACGCTGCTTCGCCCCAACCGCTCGTACGGACCCTCGTCGCTACGTGCGCACCGACGCGGTTGGACGCGCCCGGGTGCCGAGCAGGATTGGCACGACCGCCGGCTGGGTGAGTCAGTGCACGACGTCTGGGGACATCGAGACCGAGCAACGCGGTGGCGCGAAGGCCGATCGGGTGCCTCATACCGACAGTCCCCGGCATTTCTGATGGCGCGCTCGGCGGGCGCCATCGCCCGACACCCTGGTCCGTACGAGCCCTTCATGCTGGTCCTCTGCGCCTACGTGCTGGTGGCCCTCGCGGCGGAGACGTTCTTACCCTTGTCGGAAGACACCAAGACGCTCCTGGGATACGCCGATACGGGCGTCTGCCTCGTCTTCATCGCCGACTTCTTCCGCGACCTCGTCCGCGCCGAGAAGCCGCTCCACTACCTGAAGTGGGGTTGGATCGACCTTGCATCGAGTATCCCGATGGTCGACGTCCTGCGGGTCGGTCGCGCGGCGCGAATCGTCCGCCTCCTGCGCGTCATGCGCGGCGTCCGATCGACGAAAGTGCTGACGCGCTACATCCTGGAGCGACGTGCGGAGGGTACGTTCCTCGCCGTGGCTCTGGTCTCGATGCTCATGGTGTTGTTCTCCAGCATCGCGATCCTCCAGGTGGAGACCACCGAAGCGTCGAACATCAAAAGCCCGGAGGACGCACTCTGGTGGGCGGCCGTCACCATCACGACCGTCGGCTACGGCGACAAGTTTCCAGTGACATCGGAAGGGCGGGTGATCGGCGTCGCGTTGATGGCCGTCGGCGTCGGATTGTTCGGCACCTTCACCGGTTTCATCGCTGCGTGGTTTCTCGAGCCTGAGGAAAGGAAGCTGGAATCCGATCTCGCCGGTCTTCGGGCTGAGCTGCGTGCGCTACGAGCCCAGCTTTCGGAGCAGCGTGGCGATCCTTCATGATGTGACGTCCGTCCACATCGCGTTGCGTGCTCGATCACCTCGATGACGTGTCACCGCGCTGGGCATCTGCCTGCCAACGGACTCGCGCACCGAGCGCCCTACCTCACTTCCGCACCTTCACCGCCACCTTCACCTTCTTCGTCTCCAACCCCGCTCCACTCACCTCCACGGTCATCCGCACCGACTTCGTCAGCAGCAGCGGCATCGCTGCCGACCCGTCCGTCGCCGTGACGGTGCTCGCGTCGAAGCCCTTTCCTGTCGCGTGCACGCGCGCTCCCTGCACCGGCGATCCGAACGCATCACGCACGCTCAGCGTCAGCTCATCCCCGCGTTGCACCTTCACGCGCCGCTTGAGCCCGCTGATCGCCAGCGGCACCCCGCCCTTCACCTTGAGCCTGCGCTTGTTGAACGTCCCCCGTGGCGCCGCGAGGCTATCGTCGAACTCGAGCGTCCCGGTCTTCCCCGCCTTCGCCTTCAACGCGACGGTCTTCGCCGTGACCCCGCTCGCCCCCGACGCCGTCAGCACGATCGTCGCCTTCCCCGAATCGGTCCCGTTGATGTCGGCCGTGAACGTGCCCGGCGGCAGCAGATACTGGCTCGGCTCACCGCCCGCGTACGTCCCACCCTCGAGCTCGTTGGTGTACGCACCGGCCGCATCGAATCCGACACCACCACCCGCGGCATCCTTCACGAGCAGCGTCACCGGCGAGTGCACGTCCACACCGACACCGTTCATCACCGGCAGGCAGCTCCCAGCGTACCCTCCGGTCGGCGACGCCGTCGCATACGGAAAGCCGAAGAACGCGTTCGGATCGCTCGTCACGACGCCGGTCGCCGCGACGGCGCGACCACGGATGGGCTTCGCCGCGTTCTCGATCCCCAAGGCGTTGAGCGGTCGCGTCGTCTCCCAGGTGGCGAGCGACATCAGGTCGCGCGTCCACTGCACTTCGTGACGACCGCGCGGGTCGAGCTGACTGACCTCCATCTGCAGCACGAACGCCCCGCCGGGCGGATTCGCGCCCGCCTCACTGCGAAGATGCTCGAGCACCAGCGCCCCCTGCCCGCGGGGGAAGAACACGACACCAGCCTGCGTTCCGTCGATCGTCGTGATGGGTCCGAAGTCGACGTTCTGCAGCGCAGGGAAACCTCTCTCGCGCTCGCTCTCGAGCCAGCGGATCAGCGACTGCAGCACCGCCGTCGGCGCGCCACGACCGGTGACGCCCGCAGGATCCTGGCGCTGCCCCGGCGGCAGCTCACTCGTCTGCCGCTCGTCGAGCTGCCGCTTCGCGAGATCGACACCGGGCGCCGGCCCTTGGGTCGGGGTGGCGATGTCGACGAGCTTGCCCCCTTCCGAGATCAGCGCGCCGGCGTCGTCGATCGCCTCCGCCGGCACGAACAGCTGCGTCGACGGAGGTGCGGTCCGGTCGGTCCCGAGCCACAGACCATAGACGAGCTCGCCGCTGCTCCCCGTCGTCGCGATGCGCACGTTGTCGAGGATCGGATTCTCGCCCGGCGGATAGATGCGCGCACCGGCGTCGTCGCAGACGAGCAGCGACGGGGTACGATCGCGGAGCGCACCGAACCAGCGCGGCACCTTGAGGCGCACGCGCTGCCCGACGATCGGCTGGCCCTTCGAATCGATCACCTTGATGCGCACGACACCGAACGAGTTGCGGCTGCTGTCGCTGGCGAGCGACGACGGCGTCACCGTCACCTCGACGGTCACATCGACGATCTTCACCTCGCCCGTCGAGACGGATCCCTCGTCGTTCTGCACCGTCCCCGAGGCGTCGGCGAAACCAGGGAACGTGAGCGTCACCTTCCCGGCCTTGGTGGGCTTGAACGTGTACGTGATCGTGCCGCTCTGCCCGGGCGCGAGATCGACGGACGGCGGTACCGGCGCGCCGACGGCCTCGACCGCACCCGTGCCCGCCACCGTCGGCGCGCCAGTGGCGGCAACGCCGGCGAGGGTCTGCTCCGTGCTGTTGAGCAGCGTCACGACGACCTGGATCGCGTCATTGATGTTGGGATCGATCTTCACCTGCGCGGGCGACGCCACCGCCTGCGCCGTCAGCGCCGGCGATCGCAGCAGGAACCCGACCTCGACACCGTCGTGAACCCCGAGCCCGACGATATCGCCGGTGTCGGAGATCGCCAGTGCATCGTAGAGGACGAACCCAGAGCTCGGTGGCAGCAGCGTGTTCAGGTCGGTGACGGTCTTCGTCGTCGGGTCCCACTTCGCCGCACGCACCGGGTCCATCATGTTGCCGGTGAACAGGGTGCCGACGACCAGGTGCCGCGCGTTGATCCCGTTGTGGGCCGCCAGCCCGACGATCGGGGTTTCGGTCCCGTCCGGCGTGCGCAGGAACCAGGTCCTGACCTCACCGGCCTCCTTGAAGCCGAACACCGCACCATCGTTCGCCAGCGTGTTCTGGATCAGCAGCGGGCTGTAGATCGATCCCCCGAACAGGGAGAACGCATTGCGGTCGGGCGTGATGTCGAGCTTGATGCCGGGTGCGGCGGGAGTGGCCGTCGACCAGAGGTAGTACCCGTCCGCGCTGTCCGTTCCGGTGACCTCGCCGAGCAGCGTCGCGCCGTCGCCGCTGATCGCTCCCACGCGACTGTTGCCCTGATCGGCATCGAGGTCTCCGACCCCCACGGGTATCGGCCCCCCTCCGGCCGGGGCATAGAAGCCGAAGAGGTAGTGCGGCGGCCCATCGACCGTCGTCGAGCCGACGACGTTGCCGAGGGCATCGACGTCGACCGCCTGACTGAAGTCGTAGCCATTGCTGAGCGGACCGATCTGCGTCGGCAGGACGGCGCCATCCCAGAAGATGGCATGCACGTTGTTGCCGTCGACGTACTCCAGTCCCACGATCCGCCCGGTGTCGCTGATCGCCAGGGCGTCGGTGAGCACCACGCCAGGACGCTCGGGCAGTGGCGTCAGCACGCCGTTGGCCCACATGCCGGCGTGCCCGACGGCGTCGTCGGCGTTGAAGTCGAGGATGTCGCCGACCACGACGCCGTGGCGGTTGATCCCGATCGGAAGGAACGAGCCGAGGTCGACGACCGTGGCGGCGGACGCGGGAACGACCAGGCAGGTCGAGAGCGCGAGAGCCAGCGGGACTGCGAAGAAGCGGGACATCATGGATGGCTCGCATCACCCGTCCGCGCGTGTCAATCGATTTCGACGCAGCGCGTGCCGTTGCCCGATCTCCGGACGGAGAGTATCCCATCGTCATTCCTGCGTTGCCCCTCGTCCTCGGCGCGCTCCTCGTCGCCGCAGTTTTCCCGCGCAGCGCGGTCGCGCACTTCACGCTGCATTCCCCCGGCTCCTGGCGCACCCAGGATTTCATCGGTTCGCCGCAGAAGATCGGCCCCTGCGGCAACGAGGGCGACGTCGCAGCAACGGGCGTGGTGACGTCCTTCACCCCCGGCCAGACCATCACCATCACGCTCGACGAGACGATCTACCACCCCGGGCACTACCGTGTGGCGCTCGCCGTGAACGACCAGAGCGAGCTCCCCACGAATCCGCTCGTCGCGCCCGGCGTGACCGACTGCGGCAGCGTCGACGTCATCGATCCGCCGCAGTTCCCGGTGCTCGCCGACGGCAAGCTGCCGCACACGAGCGCTTTCGATGACACGGTGTCGTTCGAGGTGACCCTGCCCTCCGACGTCACCTGCACGCGTTGCACGCTGCAGGTCCTGGAGTTCATGTCGGACCACCCGGCGCCGTGCTTCTACCACCACTGTGCCGACATCTCGATCCGAGCCGGCGCCACCACCGACTGTACGACCGACCCGCAGTGCGACGACGGTAGCCCGTGCACCACCGATCGCTGCTCCGCCTACGGCACGTGCGAGCACGTCGACACCGTCACCTCCGCTTGCGATGACGGCAATGCGTGCACGCGTGATCGGTGTGCAGCCGACGCGGGCTGCGTGTCGGAGGCGACGGCGCTGACGGACGTCGGTGCCGGCTTCCTCGGCAGCGTGAGCGTCCCGGAATGCACCGCCGACGACGTGCCCGCCGCCATCGGCAAGCTCTTCCAGCAGGCGGACGGATTCCTGCAGCGCGCGGCAGCGCCCGGCGCGAAGGCGAGTCGGTTCCTGAACCGCGCCCGGAAGCGTCTGCGGGCGGCGAGCGCCAAGGTGGACAAGGCGGCGCGCCGTCGCCTCTCCGCGCCGTGCGGCACGGCACTCGGCGACGTCCTCGACCGCGCGCAGGCCGACATCGCCTGCCTCGCGCCGTCCCAGTAGGACGACTACCGCGCGATATCGAGCGCGGCCATCGCGTCGGCGCCGACGCGAAAGTCGTCGTAACCCGTGTAGCGCCACCCGTGCACCAGCGCAGTGGCGCCGGCCGCAGCGAAGGCGTTCGCACGAGCCGACGCTGCTGGTGGGTCGTCCAAGTCGAGCCGTGTGACCGCGACGATCTCTGGATCGGGCTTGCCCGCCGCCCTCATCTGGCGGCGCAGCTCGGCGATCTGCGGCGCGAGATCGTCGACCTCGACGCCGAACGGCATCCAGCCGTCACCGAAGCGCACGATGCGCGGGAAGGCGTACTCCGGCGCGCCGCCGACGAGGATCGGCGGACGTGGCGGACGCGGGCGGAATAGAAACGGCTGGCCATTCTCCTCGACGACGTCGTCCGTGAAGCAGCGCTGCAGGAACTCGAGGGTGGCATCGGTGATCTTCCCGCGGCGCGTGTAGTCCACGCCGACCGCGCGGAACTCGGGCTTCATCCATCCCGACCCCACGCCGAAGAGCAGCCGACCGCGCGACAGCTCCTGGATGGTCGCGATCCACTTCGCCGTCGGCAGCGGCGGGCGATACGGCAGCACCAGCACGCCGAGCCCGAGCTGGACGCGCGACGTGCAGCCGGCGAGGAACGCCAGCGTCGCCAGGGGATCGAGGTAGCGGCCGTTCGAGCCCTCCGCATCGTCGGGCGGGATGGCGATGTGATCGCCGACCCAGAGATGGTCGAGCCCCACCTCCTCCACCGCGCGGGCACACGCCACCACCGTGTCGGGCGCCGACTGCGGACCCATGTTGCGGACGTAGAGGCCGAGTCGCATGGCTCCCTGTACCCGCAGTCGCCAGCGACGGCCAGCCCTCCGCGACGTCGCCGGTCTAGACGTCGAGACCGAGCGCAGCTCGTGGGTCGCGATAGGTCTTCAGCTCGATCAGGTTCCCGCTCGGGTCGAGAAGAAGCATCTTGCCCTCTTCGCGCGGCGTTCCCTGATGGACCACCGACGGCTCACGCACGAACTGGACTCCCTCTTCGCGTAGCCTGGCGCACAGGATGTCCCATTCGTCCCATCCCAGGATGACGCCGAAGTGACGGACGCCCGTCTGCTCTGGCGTGAGCACCTCGGCGGGGCGCTCGTGGATCGTGAGCTGATGCCCGAAGAGCAGCAGGTCCAACGACGTGCGACTGCGTCGTCCCGCGGTTGCACCCAACGTGGTCACGTAGAAGCGCTCCGACTCCGCCAGGCTCGAGACCGGGAACGCCAGATGGAAGACGGGACGCATCACGTCGCTCCACACAGATCGCCCTGCGCTGCCGTGACGGCGTCGCGTAGCGCCTGTCGCGCCGCCGCCTCGATCGCGCCCGACGCCTGCTTCCCCTCGAGGACCGTGATGCCATTGGCGGCGAGCACCTCGATCTGGCTGTCGCTGTTTCCCGCCGATGACGCGGTGATGGCCGCCACCGAGACCCGATCGTCCGCCTGCGCCGTGAACGACCAGTAGCCGACGTCGTCAGCGGGGAAGACGTTGCCCTCCACCAGGAGCCCGGTCGTGGGGTCGCCGAGCGCGGTCGCCTGCCCCGCGGCGTCGTTCGGCTCGACCTCGCTGGACTCCGTGGCCATCCCCGGCGTCCCGCACAGCACGACGAGCAGCGCGACCCACGTCATGCCTCGACCCATCATCCGACCTCCGTCTCCACTCTGTCGCGTACACCAGCATGCGCTGGATCGCGAGCAGCGAAGCTCGCAGCCCCATCCTCCCCCTGATACGAAACCGCCGCATGCGCGCCATCGTACTGAGCTGCGACCGCTACGCGCCGATGGCGGCGCACATGGTGCGCACCTACCGCACGCGCTGGCCCGATCATCCGTTCGTCTTTCGCATCCCCTTCCAGCACGCACGCTGGCCGGACGAGTGGTCCGACCCTGCGATCGAGCTCGTTCCGTCGCCGGGTCCCATCATCGCGACCGTCGAGACCCTGCTGCGCGATCTTCCCGACGACGAGTGGGTCTACTGGTGCATCGACGACAAGTGGCTGATCGATGTCGACGTCGCGGCCGTCTCGCGACTGCACGCGTGGCTCGTCGGGTTGGACGACCCTACCGTTACCGGGCTCATCTTCTGCCGCTGTCGTAAGCTCCTCGTCGACGGGCACGTCAGCAGCGACGGCGGCACGACGACACCCGACGGCGAGGTGCTCCTCCGCCGCCTCGACGTCCACCAGTTCTGGATCCACCAGTACGTGCGCGTGCGCGTCCTGCGTGACGCGTTCCGCCGATTCCCGCACGAGCCCATCCGTGCCAAACAGCTCGACGAGTGGACCGGGCAGGAGCCCGGCCACGGCGACGTCTGGAAGGTTCCGGCGGACGAGATCCGGTACGTCACGGCGCGGAACCTCGCCGTCTTCGGCGAGAGCACCGACGACGGCCGCCTGCTCTCGGCCTGCGCCGCCAGCATGGCGCGGCTCGGCATCGCGCCGCCGGTGGACGTCGAGCGCATCGACGGCGACATCCGCATGGGCGCCGCGCTCGCATGATCGACCTCGCCAGCGAACGGGTGTGCGTCACCGGCGGCGCGGGCTTCCTCGGCCGCCACGTCGTCGCCGCCCTCGAGCAGCACGGCTGTCGCGACGTGATCGTGCCCCGTCGCACCGAGTACGATCTGCGCGATGCCGCCGCCACCGCGCGCCTATACGTCGAGACGCGCCCCACGGTGTTGATCCATCTCGCCGCCGTCGTCGGCGGCATCGGCGCCAACCGCTCCCATCCCGGGTCCTTCTTCTACGACAACGCCCTCATGGGTCTTCATCTGGTCGAGCAGGGTCGGCTGGCGGGCATCCGCAAGATCACGTGCGTGGGGACGGTGTGCGCCTATCCGAAACACACGCCGGTACCGTTTCGCGAGGACGACCTGTGGAACGGCTATCCGGAGGAGACGAACGCGCCGTACGGTCTCGCCAAGAAGATGCTCCTCGTCCAGCTGCAGGCGTACCGACAACAGTACGGCCTCCCCGGCATCTATCTCCTGCCGGTGAATCTCTACGGTCCGCACGATCGCTCCGATCCCGAGACGTCGCACGTGATTCCGGCGCTCATCCGCAAGTGCTGCGATGCGCGCGACGCCGGCGCCCCGTCGATCGTCTGCTGGGGCGACGGCTCCGCCACGCGCGAGTTCCTGTACGTCGAGGACGCCGCC
This sequence comes from Binatia bacterium, assembly GCA_036009625.1. Taxonomy (GTDB): domain Bacteria; phylum Desulfobacterota; class Binatia; order DP-6; family DP-6; genus DASYLJ01. The sequence continues at coordinate 35,831 of DASYLJ010000166.1, read as the reverse complement.
GAGGGCATCGTGCTGGCGACGGAGCGATACGACGATCCCGAGCCCGTGAACCTGGGCTCGGGCGTCGACATCTCGATCCGCGAGCTGGCCGACGCCATCGCCCGCGAAACGGGCTTCGCGGGGGACATCCGGTGGGATGCGACCCAACCGAACGGCCAACCCCGTCGACGTCTGGACGTCAGCCGCGCGCGAGAGCGCTTCGGCTTCGTCGCACGCACGACGTTCGCGGAGGGGCTGCGTCGCACCGTCGCCTGGACCGAAGCCGCGCGGTCACGATAGCGGACGCATCGCGGTGAGGAAGCGCGGCCGCAGCGTCAGGAGCAACGCCGGCAGGACGACCAGCGACGTCACCGCGCTGGCACACATCCACAGCGCCAGCAGCGCCGCCATCTCGCTCACGAATCGGATCTCGGTCAGCGTGAAGCAGAGCACGCCGGCCGTCATCGTGATCGCCGTGAAGGCGATGGTCCGTCCCGATCCGGCGATGGCGCGTTCGACGGCCTGCTCGAGGGTGCTCCCGTCCGCGAGCACCTCCTGGATCCGGCTGACCAGGTAGATGCCGTAGTCGATCCCGAACCCCACACCGACGGCGATCACCGGCAGGGTATCGAGATCGACGCCGATCCCCCGCGCCGCCATGTACGCGTTGACCAGGAGATTGGCGACGACGAGCGGCAGCGTGAGCAGCAACGCCGCCACGAGCGAGCGATACGTCGTCCCGACGATGAACAGGATCACGGCGAACGACGCGAACGTCATGAGCGCGTCGCTGCGCAGGATCTCGTCGTACACCGCCGCCAGGGTGCCGACGAAGCCGCCGGCGAGGAGGAAGTGCGCTCCCGGCATCGGATGCGCGGCAATGAACTCCTCGGCCGCCGTCACGAGCCCGCGCACGTGCGCGACCGTGTGATCGCGACAGAAGAACGTGATCGGGGCGGACGAGAAGTCCGGCGTGAAGAACCGCGCGCTGGTCGAGGGGTAGACCGATCCCCAGTACAGGAAGAACTCCGACGCCACGTCCTGCGCGGTGCTCGGAATCGCCCCCCACTTCGGATCGGACTCGTGGAAGCGTTCGCGCATGCCCTTCAGCATGTCGACGAGCGAGATGCTGGCGGCAACGACGGGGAGCCGGCCCAGCGTGGTCTGGAGCTTCTCGATCGTGCGCAGCACCTCGGGCTGATAGAGCGCGCGCGGCCCGTCGCCCTCGACGACCACCATGAAGCGCTCGGTGCCGCCGAATTTGTCCTCCGTCGCGCGTGCAGCCTCGTTGTACGCCGAATCCCGATCGAGGACGCGAGAGGCGGACGGGTCGCCGATGTCGATCCCGGCGACGAATCCGATCGCCACCGCACACGCGACCGCCGTCCCCACGAGGAGCCGGCGACGCCGGCGCGGATCGACGATCATCGCCGCCAGCCGCCGGCAGAGCCGCGTCAGCCCGTCCGTCTCACGAGCCCGAATCCGTGCGAGGTCCGGCGGCCGCAGCCGGCTGTAGATGATCGGGTTCAACAGCAGCTCGGTGACGACGAGCGAGAGCAGCCACGCGGTGGCCGCCAGCGCCAGCGCGCGGAGTGCGGGAATGGCCACCAGTCCGATCGCCAGCACGCCGAGCGCATCGGTGAGGATGCCGGCGAGGGTCGGTGCCCACAGCCCGTCGAAGGCACCGTGGACGGCCACCGACTGCTCCCGCCCCGCCGCCAGTTCCTCGTAGTAGCGGTCGTGCATCTGTGCGGAGTGGCTCACCGCGCGCGCCGTGATCAGGAAGGGGATGACGAGAATCAGCGGGTTGAGCGTGAACCCGGACAGATACATCACGCCTAGGCCCCACAGCGCGGCCAGACCACCGGAGATCGTCGGCCGGAGCGCCCCCCGCCAGTCGCGGAAATAGAGCCACAGCAGGATCCAGGTCACGACGATCGCCGCACCGAATGCGGCCGCGACCTGCCACTCGAGCGCCAGGATCCACCCATCGAGTCGCGGCGCACCGCTGACGTAGATGCGGAGACCGTCCGTCGCCAGCGGGAGCACGGTCTGGTTCACGGCCTCGAACAGGCGCCGGAAGTCGAGCTTCGATTCGATCAGCCCGGCCCGCACGATCACTGCGTGGCGATCGAGCGAGATGAGGTTGCCGAGCAGGTAGCCGGTGGACAGCGCGGTCCGCTCGATGTCGCGCGCCTCGGCTACGGTCGTCGGGCGGACCATCATCACCGGGCCGCCCTCCATACGGCCACCGGCCAGGGAGCGTATCCAGCGTGTGTCGCGATGCGCGATCGACTCGACCTGATCGTGGTTGACGCCGGGAAGCGCCTCGACGGCGTTGGTGATGTCCCAGACGAGGGCGAGGCGTTCCGGCGTGAAGATCGATCCGTCCGGCGACTCGATCATCACCGTGAGGACGTTCGCCTCGCTGAAGTTCTTGTGGAAGCGGTTGTGGACCGCGATGAACGGGTGGCCCTGCGGCAGCAGATCGGCGGTGCGGAAATCGAAGCGGAGCTGCGATCCGATCACGCCCAGCACCACGGAGATGAGCAGCACGAGCAGCGTGAAGCCCCGCCCGTGGGCAACCAGCCACGCCGCCCATCGGTTCATTTCCGGCGACCCGGCGCCTTTCGCACGCGGGGCGGGGGGCGCGGCCCGATGAAGAGGTCGAGCACCTGGTCGAGGTCGCGTACGCTGGCGGCCGCCGGCGACGGCTCGACGACGTGCCAACCGATACCCGCCCAGAAGATCACCCGCGCCCGAAGCGCGGCTTCCCCCGCACTCATCCCGAGATCCGCGAAGATCTGCGTCAGCTCGGCGAGCACCACCCGATCGGCGCGATCCACCGCGCGCCGGACATGCGCATCCTGGCGCCCCCAGTCGCGCATGGCGTGCGCCGTTCGCCCGATGCCTTCACCGGCGAAGCGCTCGAGGACGCGGCGCAGCCGGTCCCGCGGTGTCGGCGCGACGAGTGCGTCCCCCGCACCGAGGTGTGACGGCACCTGCTCGTCCGCCCACGACGTCGCGATCGCGCGCAGGAACGCGCCCCGATCGGCGAAGTGCCAGTAGAAGCTCCCCTTGGTGACACCGAGGTCGTCCGCGAGCCGGTCGATCCGCACGCCCGTCACGCCGTCGCGTACGAGGCGGCGCAGGGCGGCGGCGATCCACGCGTCGGCCGACCGACGCGCCACCGCCGGCGGACGTCGAGCGACGGGACGGCGGCCAGGCGACATCGGGCGTCGGTACCATACCCAAACGTATGGAGACAATACGTTGCGGTATGGTGCGTCGCTCGCGGGATCGGATCACATGACCGCCACGTTCACCGCGAGCCGGGCCGCCTCGAGGAGCATCCCGTTTCCCGCATCGGCCTGTCGGAAGCGTCCGGTCCGCACCACGACCGAGTTCGCGGGACAACCGACCTGATCGTTCGTCCCGATGACGTTGAGGATGATGTTCACGCTGGAGGTGATGCCGGCGTCGGCAAAGCTGGCGACCGCGATCGACGACGCCGCGTCGATCGACGGATCCAACACGAAGCAGGTGACGTTCTCCGCCAGTGGGTTGGCAATGATGCTGACGACGTTCTTGCTCGGACGCCCGACGCACGCGGCGACGAGCGTCCCGTCGAACGATACGTCGCTGCAGGCATACGCGCGCGCCTCGCCAGGAGCCCCGGGGGTCCCGGGGGTCCCTGGCGTCCCCGCGTCCCCCGCCGGCCCCACGAGACCGAGCGCGGAGGCATTCACCGCGACCTCCTTCTTCTTGCAGGCGTCACGGACGAAGAGCGCCCCCGACCTGCGCTGGCACAGGACGGACGCGTCCACGGACGATGCAACGGCCACGGCCACCACGATCACGACGATCAGATTCCTGCGCATCCGGAACCCTCCTCGAGGCACCGTACCGCATATCGGAAGCAAGGACCTAGCGAGTCGGGTAAGGATGCGGCATGACCGCTCACGAGCGCGCCCTCGAAGCCCTGTACCGCGCCCCGCTCGCCGACTTCGTCGCGGAGCGTACGCGCCTCGCCAAGGAGTTGCGTGACGGCGGCGACAAAGCCGCCGCCACCGACCTGGCGAAGCGCCGTCGTCCGACCATCTCGGCGTGGACCGTCAACCAGCTCTACTGGCACGCCCGCGACGCCTTCGACCATCTGCTCGCAGCCGCGACGCGATTGCGCAGCGGCGACCTGAGCGCGACGACCGAGCACCGGGACACCCTCGCGACGCTGCGAAAGCGCGCCGCGGGCATCCTGGCGGAGGCCGGCCACGGATCGGTCGACACGACGCTGCGGCGCGTGAGCACGACACTCGCCGCCATCGCGGCTGGGGGCGGCTTCGACCCGGACCCGCCGGGCGCACTCGTGACGGATCGCGACCCTCCCGGCTTCGAGGCGCTCGGCGCATCGTGGGAGCCCGTCGCGCGCAAGGGTTCGGCACCACCGGCCCCACGCAAACGCGAGGATCTCGCGACGGCGCGCGCCGAGGCGGAGCGACACGCGGCGCAGCAGCGACAGGAAGCCGAGCAGGCACGTCGCGACGCAGAGCGTGATCGACTACGGACGAAGCTCCGCACCGCTCGGACCTCGCTCGAGAAGCACGAGCGGGCACTGTCCGCGCTGCAGCGCGAGGTGCGCGCCGCCGAGGACGCGATCGGACGGGCGCGCGACGAGATGCACGATCTCGAACGCCTCCTCGCCGAAATTTCATCGTAGACCGGGCTCGCTCGTGGCTGCGCGAGGTGTACACTCCGATGACGTGGCCGCCCCCGAGAACCATCTCGTCCTTCTCGTCGAGGACAACGAGGACATGCGGGACGCCGTCACCCTCATGCTCGAGATGGAGCGCTTCAAGGTCCTGACCGCCGCCAATGGCGCGGAGGCCCTGCACCGGTTGCGCGACGCCGGCACCACGCCGTGCATGATCGTCCTCGATCTGCACATGCCGGTGATGGACGGCTTCGCGTTCCGGCGCGCCCAGATGGCGGATCACAACCTCGCCACCGTGCCGGTCGTCGTCCTCAGTGCCGACGGGGAAGCACAACGCCACGCACGCGAGCTCCGCGCCGCCGCGGTGGTCGACAAGAGCAACCTCGACAGCCTCGTCGGCGTCGTGCGTCAGATCTGCGCGTAGCCGCGGTCTTCGCGGCGCGGACGAGCCACGGTCCCTTCGACGACGACGTCGTCGAGGGTCTCTTCGGTGCCGGGCTCCACGGAAACCCTCCACCGAATGTGTCGTTCTCGTGAGGATTGCCGCGAGACCAGCATGCTACGCCACGCTCCGAGGTGGCCCTCATGCTCACATTGCCGCTCGCGCTCGGCCTGATCGTCAGCGTCTGCGATGTGACCGACGTGCCACCCCACACCGCATCGAGGAGCTCGTCGTTCGACACCAGGACGCCCGGGCGCGCGACGAGATAGCGCAGGGTCTCCCACGCCTTGCGGCGCAGCCGCACCACGTCGCGCCCCTTGCGCAGACGCTCGGCGGCGACATCGAGCACGAACGGGCCGAACGCGATCGACGGGAGGGATCGGCTGGCGCGTGGGTCCGGCATACGGCCTCTGGGCCCGGCGTTCTAGCGCGCTGCGAATGACACTTGCAATGTGCGTCGCGCCGTCAGCTACCGGACACTCGAGCCCGTCCCAGCCACCGCGACTCACTCCTCCGCCAGCACCCACGCCAGCAGCGCGATCGCCGCCGCGTTCCGACGCAGATCCTCTGGACGGATCTTGTCGAGCGTGTCCGCCGGCGTGTGATGGATGTCGAAGTAGTGCCGCCCGTCGGGCTCGAGGTCGTAGGCCGCTGCACCACCATCGACGAGCGGTTGCACGTCGGACCCGAACCCGTGCGGGCGGAATTCGCGGATGCCGAAGCGCGCGAACGCCGGCAGGAGTGGCGCCATCGCCTGCACGCGCACGTCGCTGCCGACGCCGATCGCCTCGGGTGCTGCCATGCCGTAGTCGGTCTCGAACGCCGCCGTGTGGCGCTCGCCACCGTGCCGTGCGTGATACGCGCGCGCCCCCGACAGGCCGTACTCCTCGCCGGTGAAGAGCACGACGCGAATGGTCCGGCGTGGGGCGAGCCCCGCCGCGCGCAGGAGCCGGACGGCCTCCATCACGGCAATGCAGCCCGCGCCGTCGTCGGAGGCACCCTGCCCTACGTCCCACGAGTCGATGTGCGCACCCAGGAGCACGATCTCGTCGGGCCGCTCGCGTCCGCGCAGCTCGCCGACGACGTTGCCGCTCGGGGCATCGGGCAGCGTGCGCGCGCCGAGGAACAGCTCGACGTCGACCGGACCGCGACGCGCCAGCCGCGCCAGGAGATCGGCGTCTTCGAGCGTGATCGCCGCGGCGGGAATCTTCGGCACGCCCTCGTCGTACGCGAGCGCACCGGTGTGGGGCGTGCGTAGGCTCGTCGCCGTCACCGAGCGGACGAGGACGGCGACGGCGCCCCGTCGGCCCGCTTCGGACGCAGCATGCAGCCGCGCCTGCACGCCCTGCCGATAGCCCGGGTTCGCGGTCGCCTCGTCGTACGCCGGCATGTGGTGATCGACGAAGGCGATCCGGCCGTCGAGCCGATCGGTGCTGGCGCGGAGCGCATCCAGACTGTCGAACGCCGTCACCGGTGCGCGCACCGTGCCCCGCGTGCCGACGCTGCCGCCGAGCCCGAGCAGCACCATCGGACGATCGACGGGCTGCACGATGCGGGCGCGTTCCTCGCCGCGCCCCCAGTGTGCGACGTCGACCGGCTCGAGACGCACGTCGGTGAGCCCGATGTCGCGCATCTGGCCCGCCGCCCAGCGCAGCGACGCCTCGAGCGCCGCCGAGCCCGTGATGCGGTGCCCGTAGCCGTCGACCAGCGCCTCGAGCCGCGTCCAGGCGTCGTCGGGCGTGCGCTCCGATGCGGCCGCGATCTGCGCTGCCGCCGCGGCGACGGGCTCGGAGACGAGGGGCGGCGGCGGACGATGCGTGCCGCAGGCGCAGAAGACGGCGGCGACGGCGACCAGCGCGCGCCTCACAGGTAGCTCATCCAGGGGGACTGACTGCCTCGTTTGACGTCGGCGAACCAGCGGCAGGCGGGATAGAGCGTGAGCACGACCATGAGCCAGAGCGCATAGATCGCGGGCAGTGGGTACGCCAGCGACTCGCCGACGATGAAGCCACGCGAAATGGCACCGACGCCCGACTCGGGCCACGCGAGCGCGACCGCGAGCAGGTGCAGCACGAGCAGGTGCATCACGTAGTAGAAGAGCGGGACGCGCCCGTAGACGGCGACGGCGCGCGCCCACCGTCCGAGCGGGCGATCCAGCCAGGCGAGCACGCAGAGCGCGGGCCCGAGCGTCATCGCGAGGAAGAGCAACGAGGGCGGATATTTCTGGCAGTCGACGAAGGCGAGCAGCGCGCGGACCGGCCCGCTCGCCGTCGTCCAGGGATGCGGGTCACCGTAGAGATTCGTCGCCCGCAGCACGACGAAGCCGACGAGGAGCAGCGCGCCGGTGCGGAGAAAGCGCGCCCGTCGTTCGGCACGGGGACGCGCCGCCCACGGGCCGAGCAGGTACCCCGCCGCCATCACCGCGATCCACGGTACGAGCGGGTAGATCACGAGCCAGCGCGCGCCGTCGAACGGCGCCAGCCGTCCCGGCGCGTGCAGCAGCGTCCAGAGCCAGCCCAACGATCCGAACGCGTCCGCGGGCACGGCATCGAGCAGGTTGTGGCCGACGACGAGCACGACCGCGAACAGGGCGACGACGGCACGCGGCAGCCACACCAGCCCTGCCAACACCACCATCGACATGCCGATCGCCCAGATCACCTGCAGCACCATGATCTCCGGGCCGAGGTAGAAGATCCACGCCGCCTTCACGACGGTCATCTCGAGGAGGACGAGCCAGAGGCCGCGCGTCAGCAGGTACCACGACAGGGCACGCGTGGAATCGTGCCGGCGTCCGTGCAGATACGCCGCCATGCCGGCGAGCAGCACGAAGACGGGGGCGCAGAAATGGGTGATCCAGCGCGTGAGGAAGAGCACGGGCGGCGCCGTCTGCAGATCGACCTCGGTGCCGAAGAACATGCGCGTGTGGTCGAGCGCCATGAGGATCATCACGCTGCCTCGAAGGACGTCGATGGCGTCGTTGCGCTCGGTGGTCACGTCGTCACCTGGCGCGCACGCGCGAGCCGATGCCACCGTACGGGCGATCCTGCATCCGCCCCGACGAGTCGCGCGTACCCCAGGACAGCGGGACCGAAGCGGTCCCAGGGGAGGCCGACATGCGACGGACCGGACTGGGGATGCTCCTTGCGGCGATCGGGCTGGTCGCCGTCATGACGACCACTGCGCACGCCGCATTTCCGTGCCCCGGCACGTACCGTGTCACGGGTATGGCCCTCGGCGCCGCGGCTGCTCCCGAGCACGTGACGATCGCCGACGGCACCGTCGCGCTCGACGGCTGCGGCACCGCCACGGCGCGTGGGGCTCGTGCCCGGGTGAAGGCCGTCTTCCGCGCCTGCACGCGGATCACGGGCCGGGTCCGCGTCGTCGTCACCGCGAACCCGTCCGACTGCACCACCGTGACGGGCGTGCTCCGCGCCCGACGCGCCGGGCGCCGCACGTCGTTCGTCGCCGCCGCGACCGGATCGCTCGCGGGCCGCGTGATCCTCCCCGCCCCCACCGACGAGCCCGGCGCCGACGTCGTCACCGGCGAGATGATCGTGCGACTGCGCGACGGCGCGCCGTCCACGAGCGATCTCGCCGCCGCGAAGCTCTGGGGCGATCCGCACGGCCGTGGCGGAGCGCTGTACGCCGTCCCACCGGGAGCCGCGGTGCTCGACACCGTCCGCACCGTGCGCGAACGTCCCGAGGTCCTCTGGGCACAGCCGAACTACCGGCGCCACGCGCTCCGCATCCCGAACGACCCGTTCCTTCCCCTGCAGTGGCACTACCCGATGATCTCGCTCCCGGCAGCGTGGGACGTGACGATCGGATCGCCCGACGTCGTCGTCGCCGTGATCGACACCGGGTTGCTGACGACCCATCCCGACATCGCCCCGACGCGCCTCGTCCCCGGCTTCGACTTCATCTCCGACCCCGCGATCGCCGGCGACGGTGACGGCATCGACGCCGATCCGTTCGACGTCGGCGACGGCGGGCCAGGCACGCCGTCGTCGTTCCACGGCACACACGTCGCCGGCACCATCGGGGCCTCGACCGACAACGGCGTCGGCGTCGCCGGCATCGACTGGAACGCGCGCATCATGCCGCTGCGTGCGCTCGGCCGCGGCGGTGGCACCGACTTCGACATCGCACAGGCGATCCGCTTCGCCGCCGGCCTGGCGAACGTCTCCGGTACCCTGCCCGCCCAGCGCGCCGACGTCGTCAACATGAGCCTCGGCGGCCCCGGACAGTCGCCGGCGATGCACGAGGCGATCCAGGACGCGCGTGCGGCCGGCACGATCGTCGTCGTCGCCGCCGGCAACGACGCGGTCGATGCGTCCGGCTTCACGCCGGCAGCCTTCTCCGAGGTCGTCTGCGTGAGCGCAGTCGATCCGAGCGGGGCACGCGCCTTCTACTCGAACTTCGGTACCGTGGTGGACGTGGCCGCTCCCGGCGGCGACACCCGCGCCGATACCGACCGCGACGGCTTCGCCGACGGTGTCCTCTCGACGCTCGGCGACGACACCGGCAACGCCGTCACCTTCGTCTTCGGCTTCCTGCAGGGGACCTCGATGGCGGCACCGCACGTGACGGGCGTCGTCGCCCTCATGCAGGCAGCGTTCATGGAGACGCATGGCGGCGCGCGCCTGTCGCCGGATGCACTCGATGCGCTGCTGCGCGCGGGGGCGCTCACCGATGCCGACGGACTCATCGATGCGCACAAGGCGGTGCTCGCCGCGGCGGCGCGCGACGCGGAGGCGCCGACTCCGCCGCTCCCGCCCGCGCAGGACCGCGTCGTCGTGCGCCTCATCGACCCGTCGAACGGTACCGTGACGGCCACGGTGGACGCGGACGTCGAGGGCCGCTTCGACTTCGGCGAGGTCACCGCCGGCGAGTACGGGCTCATCGCCGGCTCGGATCGCGATGGCGACGGCGCCATCGACGATGCCGGCGAGCTCTTCGCCCGCACTGCCGTCAGCGTGGGCCGCGGCGAGCGCTCGGCCGTCGATCTCACGCTGGCACGCGTGCAGTAGGTCCCGGACCGGCGGACCGGCGTGGCCCCGCCGGGCGGATGCGCTATGTGACGGGCGCCCATGTCCCGTCTTCCCTTCCACATAGACGCCGAGGCCACCGGCTCCCGCGCCCGCGCCGCGCGCCTCCGCACCCTGCACGGCGAGGTGGAAACGCCCGTCTTCATGCCGGTCGGCACGCACGCCACCGTGAAGGGTCTGTCGGTCGAGGATCTCCACGCCGCGGGCTCGCGCATCCTGCTCGCCAACGCCTACCACCTGCTGCTGCGTCCCGGCCCCGAGGTGTTCGAGCGCGTCGGCGGCATCCACCGCTTCACGCAATGGGACGGCGGCTTCCTCACCGACTCGGGCGGCTTCCAGGTGTTCTCGCTCGCCGTCGACCGCACCATCACCGAGGAGGGCGCCGTCTTCCGGAGCTACGTCGACGGCGCCCGCGTCCTGCTGAGCCCCGAGCGCAGCGTCGCCGTCCAGCGCGCCATCGGCAGCGACATCATGATGGCGATGGACCAGTGCGTCCCGTCGACCGCCGACCACGTCACCGCAGCCGCCGCCATGCAGCTCACTCAGCGCTGGGCCGTCCGCAGCATCGAAGCCCGCGGTGACTCGCCGCAGGCGCTCTTCGGCATCGTGCAGGGCGCGTGCTTCGAGGACCTGCGCCGCGACAGCGCCGACGGCCTCACCCGTCTGCCCTTCGACGGCTTCGCCATCGGCGGGCTCGCCGTCGGCGAAACCAGGGAACAGCGCGAGCGCTTCACCGAGCTCACCACCGACCTGCTGCCACGCGACCGGCCGCGCTACCTGATGGGTGTCGGCACGCCGGTGGACCTGCTCGAGGCGGTGCATCGTGGCGTCGACATGTTCGACTGCAGCATGCCGTCGGTGTGGGCCAAGCAGGGCACCGCGTTCACCTCGAGCGGACGGCTGAACCTCTATCGCAGCGTCTACAAGATGGCCGACGAGCCGGTGGACGCACGCTGCGACTGCACCACCTGCGCCGCCTACTCGCGCGCCTACCTGCACCACCTGGCGAAGACCGGCGAGATCCTCGGCTGGCAGCTGCTCACCCGGCACAACCTGCGCTTCTACCATCGTCTCACCGACACCATGCGAGGCCACGTCGTCGACGACACGTTCGCGGCCTTCCACCGCGAGCAGCGCGACACCCTGATGCGCAGCGACGACGCCCATCCGTCGGTGGCGCCAAAGCTGAAGCGCGGCCGCAAGGGCGTGCGCTCGATGGACCGCTTCGACATCCGGCTCTCCGAGCACGGCTGGGCCAGCGTCGTCGACAAGCGCTCGGGCGAGATCATGCACGCGGGGCTCGACCCGAACGCCGAGGCGCGACTGCTCTACGTCGAGCAGTCGCAGCTGGCGGACCGCCTGCGCGAGCCCGTCGCCACACCGCTGGTGGTGTGGGACGTGGGGCTCGGCGCCGGTCACAACGCCATGGCCGTCCTGCGCTGCGCCGAGACGGTGGGTGCCACGCGGCCGCTCCACCTCGTCAGCTTCGAGAACGACCTGGGCTCGCTCCGTCTCGCCCTGCGCAACCCCGCCCAGTTCCCGCATCTGCAGTGCACGGCGCCGAACCACGTCCAGCGCGACGGCACGTGGCGCTCGACCACCGTCCCGTTCACCTGGACCCTCCTCGACGGCGACGTCCGCGCGCGCCTGCCGGAGGCACCCCCGCCAGACCTCGTCTTCTGGGACCCGTTCTCGGCGCAGACCGATCGCGAGCTGTGGACGCTCGACTGCTTCGAGCAGCTCTTCGCGGCCTGCGGCGAGCACGACACCGAGCTCATGACCTACTCCGCCTCTACCGCGGTGCGGGCGGGCCTGCTGGTCGCCGGCTTCCAGGTCGCGCGCGGCGTGGCGACGGGCACTAAGACGCAGACGACGCTCGCCATGACCCCCCTGGCCGCACTGCGCGCCGCCGCGCGCGGTCGCGTCCTCCTCGGCGCAACGTGGCTCGAACGCTGGCAGCGCAGCGACGCCCGCTTCCCTCCGGACGTGCCCCCGGAGGCCCAGGCCGGCTTCGCCGAGCGCATCCTCGGGGCACCCCAGTTCAGCAGCCGGGGTTGACATATCCAATGAGCAATTCAAAAGCTCATTTCAATGACTCAGGCCGAACGCTCGGCTGCCACCCGGCAGCGTCTGCTCGAAGCGGCCGCCGACATGTTCGCCGAGCACGGCTATCGCGATGCCACGATCCAGGCGATCTGCCGGCGCGCCCGCGCCAACATCGCCGCGGTCCACTACCACTTCGGTGACAAGGACGGCCTGTACTCGGCCGTCTTCGACTATGCCGAGCATCACGCCCGTCCCGACCCGACGCCGAGCAACGCCGCGGACACCACCGCCGAGGATCGCCTCCGGGAGAACATCACCTCGTTCCTGACCCGACTTCTCGACAGCGGCCGGCCCGCCTGGACCGCGAAGCTCATGGCGCGCGAGATGATCGACCCCACGCCGGTGCTCGACCGGCTGGTGCGCCGGCGATGGCGCGCCACCCACGAGCGCCTCGGCACCATCATCCGCGAGCTGCTCGGCCCGGGAGCGTCCGACGAGACGGTGCGCCTGTGCACCATCAGCGTCGTCGCGCAGTGCGCCTTCTTCCGTAACAGCGCCGCCGTCGTCACCCGCATCTATCCCGAGCTCGCGCCCACCAGCGAGATTCCCCGCATCGCCGACCACGTGACGCGCTTCACGTTGGGCGCCGTCGCCGGGCTGCGCCCACGACCACGGAGGCGCGCATGACGCGACGACGGATCGTTCTCCTCGCCGTCCTGCTCCTGGTGGTCGTCGTCGCCTGGCGTCTGTGGCATCCGGGCACCGGCGCCGACACGGCGGCGCGCCCTGCGGCGCGTGCCGTGCCGGTCGCGGTCGCCACCGCGCGGCGCGGTGACCTGCCGGTGTACGTGGGCGGGATCGGCAGCGTCACCCCGCTCGCCACCGTCACCGTCCGCTCCCGCGTCGACGGCCAGCTGATGGCCGTGCACTTCACCGAGGGCCAGACCGTCCACGCCGGCGACCTGCTCGCCGAGATCGACCCCCGTCCGTTCGAGGTGCAGCGCGCCCAGGCGCAGGGCCAGCTCGCGCGCGACCAGGCCCTGCTCGCCAACGCCCGCGTCGATCTGCAGCGCTACCGCACGCTCGTCGCACAGGACTCGGCGCCGACGCAGCAGCGCGACACGCAGGTATCGCTGGTCGCGCAGTACGAGGCCGCGGTGAAGATCGACCAGGCGCAGGTCGACGACGCGAGCCTGAACCTCACCTACGCGCGCATCACCGCCCCCGTGAGCGGACGCCTCGGCCTCCGCCTCGTCGACCCCGGCAACATGGTGCACGCCACCGATACCGGTGGGCTCGTCGTGCTGACGCAGATGCAGCCCATCGCCGTGGTGTTCACCATCCCCGAGGACGCACTGCCGCCCGTCATGCGGGCGCTGCACGACGGCAAGCCGTTGCCGGTGGAGGCGTGGGATCGTGCCCAGACCCATCTGCTCACCACCGGGACACTGCTGACCGTCGACAACAGCATCGATCCCACCACCGGCACGGTGCGCCTGAAGGCCGAGTTCCCCAACACGGACGACGCCCTCTTCCCGAATCAGTTCGTCAACGCGCGGCTGCGGCTCGACGTCCAGCACGACGCGACGCTGGTCCCCACCGCCGCCGTGCAGCGCGGCACCAAGGGCACCTTCGTCTACGTCGTCGGCCCCGAGCAGACGGTGAGCATGCGGCCCGTCACGGTCGGCATCGGCGCAGGCGACGATACCTCGATCGATCAGGGGCTCGAGCCGGGCGAGACGGTGGTGGTCGATGGCGCCGAAGGGCTGCGCGACGGCAGCACCGTAGCGGTGAAGGCGCCGCACGCATGAACCTCTCGCGGCCGTTCATCCTACGGCCCGTCGCCACCACGCTCCTCATGGCGGCGCTGCTGCTGGCCGGCATCGTCGCCTATCGCCAGCTGCCCGTCGCCGCCCTGCCCCAGGTCGACTACCCGACGATCCAGGTGCTCACCTTCTATCCGGGGGCCAGCCCCGACGTCATGGCCTCGTCGGTGACCGCGCCGCTCGAGCGCCAGCTCGGACAGATGCCTGGGCTCGGCCAGATGACGTCCACCAGCTCGAGCGGCAGCTCCGTCATCACCCTGCAGTTCGCGCTCGATCTGAGCCTCGACGTCGCCGAGCAGGAGGTGCAGGCGGCCATCAACGCGGCCTTCACGTACCTGCCGCGCGACCTCCCGAACCCGCCGATCTACAGCAAGGTGAACCCGGCCGACGCACCGATCCTGACCCTGGCGCTCAGCTCCGACACGCTGCCGCTGCCGGCGGTCGAGGATCTCGCCGATACGCGGCTCGTCCAGAAACTCGCCGAGATTCCCGGCGTCGGCCTCGTCTCCATCAGCGGCGGACAGCGTCCCGCCGTGCGCATCCGCGCCAATCCCACGGCGCTCGCCGCTTACGGGCTGTCGCTCGAGGACGTGCGCACCGCCGTCGCCGCCGCGAACGTCAACCAGGCGAAGGGCGGCTTCGACGGCCCGCACCAGTCGTGGGTGATCGGCGCAAACGACCAGCTGCTGACGAGCGCCTCCTACGGGCCGCTCGTCATCGCCTACCGCAACAACGCGCCGGTGCGATTGTCCGACGTCGCCGCCGTCGTCGACGACGCCGAGAACGTGAAGCAGGCGGCGTGGATGAACGACACGCCGGCGGTGATCGTGAACGTGCAGCGCCAGCCCGGCGCCAACGTCATCGAGGTCGTCGACCGCATCCGCGCTCTGCTGCCGCAGCTCGAGCACACCCTGCCGCAGGCGGTGCACATGACGGTGCTCACCGACCGCACCAGCACCATCCGCGCCTCGGTCGAGGACGTGCAGCTCGAGCTGCTGCTGTCGGTGGCGCTGGTCGTCGTCGTGATCTTCCTCTTCCTGCGCAACCTCGCGGGTACCGTCATTCCTGCGGTGGCGGTGCCGCTGTCGCTCGTCGGCACGTTCGGCGTCATGTACCTGCTCGGCTTCAGCCTGAACAACCTGTCGCTGATGGCGCTCACCATCGCCACCGGCTTCGTCGTCGACGACGCCATCGTCATGATCGAGAACGTCGCGCGCTACGTCGAAGCCGGCGAGCCGCCGCTGGCCGCCGCGTTGAAGGGCGCGGAGCAGATCGGCTTCACCATCCTCTCGCTCACGGTGTCGCTCATCGCCGTGCTGATCCCGCTGCTCTTCATGGGCGACGTCGTCGGCCGCCTCTTCCGCGAGTTCGCGATCACGCTCGGCGTCACCATCCTCATCTCGGCCGTCGTGTCGCTGACGCTGACGCCGATGATGTGCGCACGCCTGCTCCGCCACACGCCGCCCGAGCGCCAGGGCCGCTTCTACCGCGTCTCGGAGCGCGCCCTCGAGCGCGTCATCGACGGCTACGCCACCTCGCTCCGTTGGGTGCTGGCGCGCCAGGGCGCGACGCTGCTGGTCGCCGCCGGCGTCCTCGTGCTGACGATCGTCCTCTTCGTGATCGTGCCGAAGGGTTTCTTCCCGGTGCAGGACACCGGCGTCCTGCTCGGCATCTCCGAGGCGCCCCAGGCGATCTCGTTCCCGGCCATGGCGGTTCGGCAGCAGGCGCTGGTGCGCGTGATTCTGCAGGACCCGGCCGTGGAGAGCGTGTCGTCGTTCATCGGCGTCGACGGCACCAACACCACGATCAACAGCGGCCGCATCCTCATCAACCTGAAGGAGCACGACCAGCGCGACGACGGGGCGGTCGACGTCATGCATCGGCTGCAGCCGAAGCTGGCCGACGTACACGGCATCCAGCTCTTCCTGCAGCCCGTGCAGGACCTCACCGTCGAGGACCGCGTCAGCCGCACGCAGTACCAGTACAGCCTCGAGGATCCCGACGCCGCCGAGCTGCGCACCTGGGCGCCGCGCCTGGTGGAGGCGCTGCGTGCGCGCCCCGAGCTGCGCGACGTCAGCAGCGACCAGCAGGATCTCGGCCTGCAGGCGTCGTTGCAGATCGACCGCACCACCGCGTCGCGGCTCGGCATCACGCCGCAGGCGATCGACGACACGCTCTACGACGCCTTCGGCCAGCGCCAGATCTCGACCATGTTCACGCAGCTGAACCAGTACCGCGTCGTGCTCGAGGTCGCGCCCGAGTTCCAGCGTCACCCCGACGGGCTGCGCGACCTCTACGTCGAGGGCACGGACGGTGCGCAGGTGCCGTTGCGCGCCGTCACCCAGCTCGAGGAGCGCACGGCGCCGCTGGTCGTGAGCCACCAGGCGCAGTTCCCCGCCGTGACGTTGTCGTTCGACGTGGCACCGGGCGTGTCGCTCGGCGCGGCGGTGGACGCGGTGGAGGCCACCGCACGCGACCTCGGCATGCCGCCGAGCATCCGCGGCAGCTTCCAGGGCACGGCGCAGGCCTTCCGCGCCTCGCTCGCGAACGAGCCCGTGCTGATCCTCGCCGCGTTGGTCACCGTCTACATCGTGCTGGGCGTGCTCTACGAGAGCTACATCCACCCGATCACGATCCTCTCCACCCTGCCCTCGGCCGGCGTCGGCGCCATCCTGGCCCTGATCCTCTGCAACACCGAGTTCGACGTGATCGCGCTGATCGGCATCATCCTGCTGATCGGCATCGTCAAGAAAAACGCCATCATGATGATCGACTTCGCGCTCGACGCGGAGCGCACCGAGGGCAAGTCGGCGGCCGACGCCATCTATCAGGCGTGCCTGCTGCGCTTCCGGCCGATCATGATGACGACGATGGCGGCGCTGCTCGGCGCGCTGCCGCTGGCGCTCAGCAGCGGCGTCGGTGCCGAGCTGCGACGCCCGCTCGGCATCGCCATCGTCGGCGGCCTCATCGTCAGCCAGGTGCTGACGCTCTACACGACGCCCGTCATCTACCTGGCGTTCGATCGGCTGGCGAAGCGCAGCCGCCGCGTGCTGTCGCGACCACACGACCCCGCGCTGGAGCCGGGAGCGCCATGAACGTCTCGGCGCCCTTCGTCACGCGTCCCGTCGCCACCACGCTCCTCACGATCGGGCTGGCGCTCGCCGGTGCGGCGGGCTTCCGCCTGCTTCCGGTGGCCTCGCTGCCGCAGGTCGACTTCCCGACCATCCAGGTGTCGGCTGGTCTCCCGGGCGCCAGCCCCGGCACCATGGCCACGTCGGTGGCGGCACCGCTCGAGCGCCAGTTCGGTCGCATCGCCGGCGTCACCGAGATGACGTCGACGAGCTTCCTCGGCTCGACGGGCATCGTGCTGCAGTTCGACCTGAGCCGCGACATCGACGGCGCCGCGCGCGACGTACAGGCCGCCATCAATGCCGCCCGCGGCTATCTGCCCGCCAACCTCCCGAGCAATCCGACGTACCGCAAGGTCAATCCGGCCGACGCGCCGATCCTGATCCTCGCCCTCACCTCCGACGTCCTCGGCACCGGCGAGATCTACGACATCGCGTCGTCGGTCCTGCAGCAGCAGCTGGCACGGGTCGAGGGCGTCGGCCAGGTGAACGTCGGCGGCAGCTCGCTGCCCGCCGTGCGCGTCGAGCTCGATCCGTCGGCGCTCAGCCGCTACGGCGTCGGCCTCGAAGACGTCCGTCGCGCCATCGCCACCACCACGGTGCGACGTCCGAAGGGGCAGCTCACCGACGGCGACCGCACCTGGGAGATCGAGACCAACGATCAGCTCCGTCACGCCGCCGACTACCGTCCGGTGGTCGTGGCCTACGCCAACGGCGCTGCCCTCCACCTCGACGACGTCGCCAGCGTGGTGGACTCCGTGGAGGACGTGCGCACGACGGGGCTGGCGAACGGCCGTCCTGCGATCATGGTCATCGTCTTCCGCAGCCCCGGCGCCAACATCATCGAGACCGTCGACCGCGTCCGCGCCGAGCTGCCGGCGATGCGCGCGGCGCTGCCGGCGTCGATCGACATGACGGTGGCACTCGACCGCACGCCGCCCATCCGCGCCTCGCTGCGCGACGTCGAGCTGACACTGGTGGCGTCGGTGGTCCTCGTCATCCTCGTCGTGTTCGCGTTCCTGCAGAGCCCGCGCGCGACGCTGATCCCGACGGTGGCGGTGCCGGTGTCGCTGATCGGCACCTTCGGCGTGATGTACCTCTTCGACTTCAGCCTCGACAACCTGTCGCTGATGGCGCTCGCCATCGCCACCGGCTTCGTCGTCGACGACGCCATCGTGGTGCTCGAAAACGTCTCGCGCCACGTCGAGGCCGGCATGGCGCCGCGCGACGCCGCGCTGCTCGGCGCCCGCGAGATCGGTTTCACCGTGCTCTCGATGAGCGTCTCGCTGGTGGCGGTGTTCATCCCCATCCTGCTCATGGGCGGCATCATCGGCCGGCTCTTCCGCGAGTTCGCGGTGACGCTGTCGGTGGCGATCGCGATCTCGCTCGTGGTGTCGCTCACCACCACGCCCATGATGTGCGGCGCGCTGCTCCGTCCGCATCCGACGAGCCACACCCCGAACCGGCTGGCGCGCGCCATCGCCGCCATGGGCCGCGGCTACGAGCGCAGCCTGGGCTGGGCGTTGCGCCATCCGCGCACGATGCTGGTGCTCACGCTGGCGACCGTCGCGCTCAACATCCAGCTCTTCGCCTACATCCCGAAGGGCTTCTTCCCGCAGCAGGACACCGGACGCCTCGGCGGTACCATCCAGGCGTCGCAGGACGTGTCGTTCCAGTCCATGCGCGACAAGCTCGCCGCGGTCGTCGACGTCATCCGCCGCGATCCGGCGGTCGACAACGTGCTCGCCTTCACCGGCGGCGGTGGTGGTGGCGGCAGCGCGCGCAACACCGGGCGCATGTTCATCGCGCTCAAGCCGTCCGACCAGCGTGACGTCACCGCCGACCAGGTGATCGCGCGGCTGCGCGGCCCGCTGTCGGCGATCCCGGGGGCGCCCACGTTCCTGCAGGCGGTGCAGGACCTGCGCATCGGCGGGCGCGTGGGCGGCGCGCAGTACCAGTACACGCTCCAGGGCGAGAGCGTCGACGAGCTCGCCACCTGGGCGCCACGGGTGGCGGAGGTGCTACGCCGCCTGCCGCTCATCGCCGACGTCACCAGCGATCAGCAGGACAAGGGCCTCGAGGCGACGCTCGACATCGACCGCGACACCGCGTCGCGCCTCGGCCTGTCGCCGTCGTTGATCGACGACACGCTCTATGACGCCTTCGGGCAGCGCCAGGTGGCGATCACCTACACGCCGCTCAACCAGTACCACGTCGTGATGGAGGTGGCGCCGCAGTACTGGCAGCGGCCCGAGACGCTGCAGCAGCTCTACGTCGTGTCCACCGACGGTGCGCGCGTACCGCTCGCCGCCTTCACGCATTGGGCCGTGAACCCGACGACGCTGGCGGTGAACCACCAGAGCCAGTTCCCGTCGGTGACGCTGTCGTTCAACCTGGCGCCGAACGTCGCACTCGGCGATGCGGTGACCGCGGTCGAGCAGGCGACGCACGACATCGGCATGCCGAGCACGATCCGCGGCAGCTTCCAGGGCACCGCACAGGCGTTCCAGTCGTCGCTCGCGAACCAGTGGCTGCTCATCATCGCGGCGCTGGTGACGGTCTACCTCGTGCTCGGCATCCTCTACGAGAGCTACATTCACCCGATCACCATCCTCTCCACGCTGCCGTCGGCGGGCGTCGGCGCGCTGCTGGCGCTGCTCGCCTGCGGCGTCGACCTGAACGTGATGGCGCTGATCGGCATCCTGCTGCTGATCGGCATCGTCAAGAAGAACGCCATCATGATGGTGGACTTCGCGCTCGAGGCCGAGCGCAGCCACGATCTCCCGCCCGCCGAGGCCATCCGCCAGGCCTGCGTCCTGCGCTTCCGCCCCATCATGATGACGACGATGGCGGCGCTGCTCGGCGCCCTGCCCCTCGCGCTGAGCGTCGGGGCTGGCGCCGAGATGCGGCGGCCGCTCGGCATCGCCATCGTCGGCGGTCTCATCGTCAGCCAGGCGCTGACGCTCTACACGACACCCGTCGTCTACCTCTATCTCGACCGCCTGCGTCTCTGGGCCACACGTCGCCCCCAGACCTATGCGGTGCGGCCGGCATGAGCATGCGCGCGCTCGTCGTCATCCTGCTCGCCGTGCTCGCGGGCTGCAGCGTCGGCCCAGACTACGTGCGGCCGACGGCCCCCGAGGCGCCGGCCTACAAGGAGCTCGACGGCTGGAAGGTGGCGGAGCCGCAGGACGACGTCCTGCGCGGCGCGTGGTGGGAACGCTACGACGACCCCGATCTGAGCGCGCTCGAGGAGCGGGTCGTGGTGTCGAACCAGACGCTCGCCGCGGCCGAGGCGCAGCTGCGGCAGGCGCGCGCGCTCGTCGGCGCGTCGCGGTCGAGCTGGTACCCGAACGTCACCGTCGGCGTGTCGGCGAGCCGCTCGAAGCAGTCGTCCAATCTCGGCAGCAGCCAGTTCGGCGGCGGTCGCTACGACACCGACCTCGTCATGCCGCTCAGCATCTCCTGGGAGGCCGACGTCTGGGGGCGTATCCGCCGCGCCGTCGAGTCGAGCGAGGACACTGCGGCCGCCACCGCCGCCGACCTGGCGTCGACGCAGCTGAGCCTGCAGTCCGAGCTCGCCATCGACTGGTTCACGCTGCGCACCCTCGACTCCCAGCGTCAGCTCCTCGACGAGACGGTGAAGGTCTACGAGCGCACGCTCACGCTGACGCGGAACCGGCTCGCCAGCGGCGTCGTCTCGCGCGCCGACGTCGTGCAGGCGGAGACGCAGCTCGAATCGACGCGCGCCCAGTCCATCGACGTCGGCGTGCAGCGCGCGCAGCTCGAGCACGCCATCGCCGTGCTGGTGGGCGAGCCGGCGTCGACGTTCTCGATCCCGTTCGCTCCGCTCCACGGTGAGCCGCCGCCGGTGCCGGTCGGACTGCCGTCGGAGCTGCTCGAGCGCCGCCCCGACATCGCCGCCGCCGAGCGGCGCGTGGCATCGGCCAACGCCGAGATCGGCGTCGCGACCGCCGCCTACTACCCGACGGTCACGCTGAGTGCCACGGGCGGATTCCAGAGCGGCGACATCGCGAAGTGGCTGGTGTGGCCGAGCCGATTCTTCTCGGTGGGCCCCGCCGTCACGCAGACGGTCTACGACGGCGGCCTCCGCGCCTCGCAGAGCGATCAGGCCCGCGCCACCTTCGACGCCACCGTCGCCGACTACCGGCAGAGCGTGCTCACCGGCTTCCAGGAGGTGGAGGACGCGCTCTCGTCGCTGCGCCTCCTCGCGGAGGAGGACCGCGTGCAGGCACGGGCGGTCGCGGCGGCCGAGGAGTCGGTGAAGATCACCACGAACCAGTACACGGCCGGCACGATCAGCTATCTCAGCGTCGTCATCGTGCAGGCCGCCGCGCTCAGCAACCGGCAGACCTACGCCGACATCCGCGGCCGGCGGCTCGAAGCCAGTGTCCGGTTGATCCAGGCGCTCGGCGGCGGCTGGGACATCTCGCAGCTGCCGGACGCGCCCTAGCTCACGCCACCCAGCGCTCGCTCCGCTCCCACAGCTCGCGCGCCAGTGCGGCGTCGTTCGCCAGTGGCAGCGGCTCCCGCACCGTCGAGTGATCATAGTAGAGACCGGTCTCGTTCCCCGCCTCGACCGACGTCGCACAATGCAGCGTCGTCAGCGCCCCGTCGTCGTTCGACAGCATGTTGCGCGTGATGAGCGGGCGGATCGGCCACGGGATCCGCCGCCACGCGTCCGACGCGACCACGCCGGGGTGGAGCGCGTACACCGTCACCCCGGTGCCCGCGAGCCGTCGCGCCAGCTCTTTCGTGAAGAGGATGTTGGCGAGCTTCGAGACGGCGTACTCCGGCAGGCCGGTGAAGCTGCGCGTCGAGCCCTGCAGCGACGTCCACTCGATCGGCTTGGCGTCGAGGTGGGCCTTGCTGGCGACGTTGACGATGCGCGCCGGGGCGGACGTCGTGATGCGGTCGAGCAGCAGCTGCGTCAGGAGGAAGTGCCCGAGGTGATTGGTACCGAAGTGCAGCTCGAAGCCGTCGGCGGTGCGACCACGCTGCCCGGCGACGCCGGCGTTGTTGACGAGGAGCGTCAGCGGGAGCCCACGCGCGAGGAACGCCGCCGCGCCACGACGTACCGACGCCAGCGAGCCGAGGTCGAGCGGCAGCAGGTCGACCGCGTCCGACGACGCCTCGCGCCGGATGTCGGCGACGGCGGCGCGCCCCTTCTCCTCACTGCGACAGGCGACCACCACGTGCATGCGACGCTTCGCCAGCGCCAGAGCCGTCGCCCGTCCGATGCCGGTGTTCGCGCCCGTCACCAGCGCGACCTGCTGCTTTTCTGCCATGGGCCGGATCAAACCTGCTTTCCCAGAACGATGCCACGCCGGCGACGATTTCATTGCGCCCGGGAGGCCCGGTGCGGTACGCCTCCCCCATGCGCCCACCTCGCGTGACGACCGCGATCGGACTCCTCGTGACCGCCCTCGCCCTCTTCGGCCCCGCGCCGGCGAGCGCCGCGGTGAACCTCACCGGCACCTTCCGCACCGAGCTGACCACCCCGCTCGTACCCGACGCGACGCTGCCCTGCAGCTTCGAGTTCACGCAGACCGGTGGGACGCTCGATGGCACCGCCACCTGCAGCATCCTGCCGCCGCTGCCTTTCACCGGCACCATCAGCACGCTCACCGGACTGTTCTCGGTCTCGGGCAGCGTGCCGGTCGTCTGTCCGACGCTGTCGATCACGGGCCTCGCGGCGCAGAACAGCTACAGCTTCACCGGCTTCCTCACCTGCAGCGGCGGCGTCGTGCCGCTCGCGGGCTCGGTGGTCGGCAGCCGCTGCGGCAACGGGACGTTCGACGCCGGTGAGACCTGCGAGGACGGCAACTGGACCAACGGCGACTGCTGCAACGCCACCTGTCAGCTCGCCGCCCCCGGCGCCGCCTGCACCGCAGACACCAACGCCTGCACCAGCGACGTGTGCGACGCCGGAGGCGCCTGCACGCACCCCAACAACACGGCGGCGTGCAGCGACGGCCTCCCCTGCACCACGGGCGACACCTGCGGCGGCGGCTCCTGCCACGGCGCCTTCCTGCCCACCGGCACCCCCTGCGACGACGGCGACGCCTGCACTCCGAACGATGCCTGCAATGCCGGCGCCTGCGTCGCGGCGGGTGATCTCGACTGCGGGCCCTGCATGGCGTGCGACCCGGGCTCGGGCTGCTCGGCCGCCGGGCTCGTGGCCACGTCGTGCGTGCGTCCCACGCTACCGAAGGCGCAGCTCCAGCTGAAGAACGCGCCGTCCACCGCCTCCGATCAGGCGAAGTGGAAATTCGCGCCGGGCGGTGCCACCACCGTCGCCGACTTCGGGACGCCCAACGCCACCACCGACTACACCCTGTGCGTCTACGACAAGTCGACCGGGGCCGCGTACGACCATGCCCTCCTCGGCCTGACGCTTCCGTCCGGGGCGGGATGGACGGCGACGTCGAGCGGCTACAAGTACAAGAGCAAGACGGGCGCCGTACGCGTGGCGGTCCTGAAGGCCGGCGTCGCCGGCAAGACCAAGATCCTCGTCAAGGCGAAAGGCAACGGTGTGGTGCTGCCGCCGCTGCCGCTCGACCTGTCGTCACCGGTCCTGGTGCAGCTGCAGGCGGCCACGGGCGAGTGCTGGCAGTCGGAGCACCAGACCGCCACCGCCAACACGGCGACGCAGTTCAAGTCGAAGACGGGCTCGCCGAACGGCGCGTTCCTCACGCCGTGACACGCCGGCGATAGGTCACCACACACGGATGCGCCGCGCGCGCCACGGCACCGAGCTGCCGTGGCCGCGCGAGCGCGGTCGCGAACGCGGGCGTGACGTCGAAGCGCTCGAGCAGACGCCCCACCGCGACGCGGATCGCCGACACCGCGAAGCGCTGCGCCGGGCACGCATGCACCCCATGCCCGAAGGTGCTGACCAGCTCGCGCGCCGCGATCGGCACGTCGCTCGCGAGCCGGCGCCCTTCGTAGTGCGACGGGTCGAACGCGTCGAGTCCGGGCGCCGCCGTGGTATTGTTCACCGACAGCATGGTGGCGAGGAGCACGCCCGGCGCGAGGTGGTGACGGCCGTCCTCCAGGGTGATGGTGAGCGGCGTCATCACGCGTCGTAGCGTGATCGAGCGCTGCGCCAGACGGATCGACTCGCTCGCACAGCGCTCGAGCAGCCCGTCGTCGCCATCGCGCACGCGCGCGACCAGCTCCGGGCGTAGCACCACGTTGATGAACGTCCACGCGAGCGCGGCATAGAGGTTCGACTGCGAGCCGAGATGCAGCATCACGACGTCGCGCGCCACGCCGGCATGCCGTGCCGCCGGCGGGACATCGGCGTAGGCGGCGTGGATCTGTTCGAGAAAGTCGCCCGTCACGACGCCGTCGCGCTGGCGCTCCGCCCAGAGCTCGCGCACCGTCGCCTCGATCGCGGCGAGCGCGCGTCGCTCGCGCCGGAAGCGCGTCGCCGCCGTCAGGAACGCGCCCGACGGCCGCACGAACGCGTCGGCGCTGTCGATGCGGTCGAAGAGCGGGATCAGGCGGTCGAGCCACCGCGGCTGTGCCGCCTCGCGTCCGAGCCACGACGCGAAGCCGAGCCGATGCCCGAGCCGTCGCATCTCCGCGAACACCTCGAACTGTCCCGCGTCGCCGAGGACGTCGAGCTCGACGGACACGGCGTCGTCCAGCGTGCGCAGGTAGCGCTCGACGTCGTCGCCGGCGAAGAGCTTGTGCGGCGTCACGCGCCGGCCCGCGAACAGCTCGGGCGGCAGCTTCAGGCTGAGCAGCTCGTACGTCGCCCGGCCGAAGCTGGCCTCGCGCTCGGGCAGCGCATACAGGGCGCGCACGCCCATCGGTGAGAACACGCAGAAGAGGCGGAAGCCGAAGGCATCGACGACGTAGGCGTCGCCGAGCCGGCGGCGGGTGTCGGCGAAGAACGCCGTCGGATTCGCGAGCAGCCGGCGCCCGGCGCGAACCCACGGCACCGCGCTCGCGGCGCGCGGTGGCATCGGTTCGACGGCGGGCAGCGCGGCGAACGGCATCGGCGACGCCGGTCAGGCGTCGCGCATGGGGATGGAGCCGACGTAGTCCATCTTGCCGATCGCGACGCCGTTGTGGCGCAGGATCGCGTAGGCCATGGTGACGTGGAAGTAGAAGTTCGGGACCGCGAACTCCGTCAGGTACTCGTCGCCTCGAGCCCACTTGCCCTGCATCCAGCCCGGCGACACGTGGCGCTCGGCCGCAGCCGCGAAGGCCGACGCGTCGAAGCTGGCGAGGTAGGTCCGGCAGGTGCGGATACGCGCCCGCAGCTCGTCGATCGTCTTCTCGGTGTCGGCGTGCGACGGCGGCTGCTGGCCCGCGAGGTAGGCGGCGGCGAACTTGGCGGAGTCGCACGCCGACTGCACCTGGCGCACCAGCTCGTACTGATCGATCGCGAGGCGCGACTGCGCGAGGACGTCGGGCGGAACCTTCTTCTCCTCCGCGAACGCGACCGCCTTCACCAGCCAGTGGTCGAGGTTGTCGAGCATCTTGGAGAACTGCGAGATCGTCGTGGCGGCATTCATGGCGGGCACCGTAGCCTGCATGCCAGGGGAAGCAAGCAATCCGCAGCGCTGGACCCGAATCGCCGTCGGTCATACACCCGTCGGATGATCGACTATCAGAAGGACGGCAACGTCGCCGTCATCACCATCAATCGCCCCGACGCCCGCAACGCGGTCAACACGGCCGTGGCCACCGGCCTCGAGGAGGCCGTCGACACGCTCGAGGCCGACGACGAAGTGTGGGTGGGCATCCTGACGGGCGCCCGCACCGCCAAGGGCTACATCTTCTGCGCCGGTGCCGACCTGAAGCAGATGAGCGTCGACCCGGGCGGCATGATGACGGCGCGCGGCGGATTCGGCGGCTTCGTGCGCCGCGAGCGCACCAAGCCCATCATCGCCGCCGTCGACGGACCGGCGCTCGCGGGCGGCACCGAGCTGGTGCTGGCGTGCGACCTGGTCGTGGCGTCGAAGACGGCGGTCTTCGGCATTCCCGAGGTGAAGCGCAATCTGGTGGCGGCCGCCGGTGGGCTCTTCCGGCTACCGCGCAAGCTCCCACGCAACATCGCCATGGAGCTCGCTCTGACCGGCCGGCTCGACTTTCCCGCCGAGCGCGCCCACCACTTCGGCTGGGTGAACGTGCTGTGCGAGGAGGGCGAGGCGCTCGCGACGGCGAAGCAGCTGGCGGCCAAGGTCGCCGAGAACGCGCCGCTCGCGGTCCGGGAGTCGCGCCGAATCATGCTCGAATCCACCGACCAGCCCGACGAGGTCGGCTGGACCATGTCGGGTGAGGGGATCGGCAAGATGTTCGGCACCGAGGACTTCGGCGAGGGTCTGGCGGCGTTCGTCGAGAAGCGTGCCCCGAAGTGGAAGGGCCGCTGATCGCGCTGATTTCTCATTGACTTGAAGCGTCATCGCATCCGAGTATCTTCTGTGATTACGCGCCGTCGCGGCGCAGCTCAGGAGATACGATGGGATTTCGCTGGTCCGGGTTCGCGTTCCTTCTCGCCGTCCAACTCGGGTCGATCGTGGGCTCCTCCGGAGGGGCCCACGCCGAACGCCTCCCGGATCACGTCCTCCCTGCCCTCGCCACGGCCACGCGCGTGGCGGCGGCGCCGGACGCCGCGATCGAGCCGATCACGCTCACGTTCGTTCTGCGGCGCGACGACCCGGCGGGCTTCGCCGAGCTCCTGCGCGCGGTGCGCGACGAGACGTCACCGTCGTACCGTCGGTTCACGAGCCAGCGCGCGCTGGCCGATCGCTTCGGACCGTCGCCGCGAACCTACGATCGGCTGCGACGATGGCTCACGGGACACGGCCTCGAGCTGGTGCAGGGCGCGGAGAACCGGTTGACGCTGACGGTGCGCGGCACCCGCGCCGCCGTCGAGCGCACGATGCGCGTCGGGATCGCCGACTACCGGATCGGCGATCGCACCTTCCGCGCCAACGACACCAACCCCGCGTTGCCGCGCGCGCTCGCGTCGCACGTGCTGAGCGTCACGGGCCTGAGCGACCTGGCGCAGCCGAAGCCCGTGCTCAAGGCGCTGCACTACGGATTCAACAAGCTCGTGTGCGCGATCCTCGTGGCGCCGGTCCCGCCCCCGATCGGCTTCAAGCTCTGCACGAACGGCGACCCCAATCCGTACAACGTGTGCCTGGCGGCGGCGAAAACCTCCGCCGAGAACAACGTCCCGCTCGAGTCCGTCTTCGACTTCGCGGGATACGGGCAATACTACTCGTACCTGCGCGTCGTCCGGAACGACGAACCCTGTCCTCCGGGGTCATCACCGGCGGCCGCGAGCAGCGCCAGCGCGCCCAAGCCGACGGTTCGGAAGGGCATCGCTCCACGTGCCGCCGGCACGGGTCAGACCATCGGCATCATCGGCTTCGACACCCTGCTCCCGAGCGATGTCGCCGACTACCTGACGCTGGTCGGTTTTCCCGCGACGAACATCGGTAACCTCACCCTCGTCCCGGTCAACGGCGGTGCCACGCTGGGTGCCGATCAGGACGAGCTGCTCCTCGACGTCACCACCGCGATGACGATCGCACCGGGAGCGCAGGTGAAGGTCTTCCACGCACCCTTCACGGGTCAAGGGAGCTTCCAGGCGCTCTTCAACGCCGCGCTCGACGGCGGCGCCACCGTCATCAGCAACAGCTTCGCCTATTGCGAGGACCAGACGTCGCGCGCCGACGTCGAAGGCATCGAGGCCATCTTCCAGAGCGCCGCGGCATCGAACGTCAGCGTCTTCAACGCCTCGGGCGATTCCGGCAGCACGTGCCTCAACGGCAGCCCGAACACGGTGGCCGTGCCCGCGAGCGCGCCGACGGCGACGGCGGTGGGCGGCTCGTCCGTGACGGCCGGCGGCGGCCGCGCGCGCGCGGCCGAGACATGGTGGGACGGCACCGCGTCAGTCCCCCCCACCGGTCAGGGCGGCTTCGGCACGAGCCGCTTCTTCGCGCGTCCCGCGTACCAGAACGGCTTCAACGCGTCGGCGATGCGGTCCGTTCCCGATCTGGTGGCCAGCGCCGATCCGGCCGGCGGCATCATGATCTGCCAGGCCAGCGCCGGCGGCTGTCCCACCGGCAGCATCTACGGCGGCACCAGCTTCACGGCACCGGTGCTGGCCTCGTACACGGCACTCATCAACGAGGCCATCGGCCGCAACGTCGGCTTCCTGAACGAGGAGGTCTACCCGCTGGCCGGCACGCGCGCCTTCAACGACGCCGCCGACCTGGGCAGCGACTTCGCGCACGTCGGCCTCGGTTCGCCCAACGTCGACGCGCTGATCGTGGCCCTCGGAAACCTCACGCTGGGCGCGGCCGATCCGCTGGCGTCGTACGCCACGGCGGCCGTCGACACGGACGTCGTCGGCGGCTTCCAGCTCCCAGTGGAGGTCCCCGCCGACGGCACGTCGGTCGGCTACGTCTCGGTGCAGGTACTCGACGCGGCTGGCCACGCCATCCCGGGACAGACCGTCGCGATCAGTGCGCCTGGTACCGACGCGGTGATCACGCCAGGCAGCATGGTCAGCGACGACTACGGCCTCGCCGTCTTCGCGGTGACCAACCTCACCGCGGAAGACGTCGAGTTCACCGTCACCGTCAACGGCGTCGAGCTCGGCAACCATCCGACGCTGCCCTTCGTCGTGCCGCCGGCGACCAGTGCCTCGATCCAGGCCAGCACCAACACGGTCACCGCCGACGGCATCGCATCGGCCACGATCACCGTCACGCTGCAGGACGCGCTCGCGCGTGGCGCCGCCGGCAAGACGGTGACGCTCTCGCAGGGGCTCGGGCACTCGCGCATCGCGACACCCAGCCCGGCCGTCACCGATGCCAACGGCCAGATCGCCTTCACCATCACGAATCTCGTGAACGAAGTCGTCACCTACACCGCCGTCGACGTGACCGACGGCGACCTGCCCGTTCCAGGCAGCGCGCAGGTCACGTTCGAGAACGGCACCGGCACCGCGTGCGGCAACACCGTCGTGCTGCCGGTGGGGCAGAACGGCTACGTCGTCACGGCGTTCGCGACCGGCTTCCTGGCGCAGGACTTCAACTTCGGCAACGTCAACTGGGGCGGCTGCCCGGGGGCGTCCAACCCGGTGTTCCAAGACGCATCGACGTACATCGCCCAGTTCCCCGACGGCGGCCTCTATGGCTTCGGCCTCGGTGGTGGCGCCGTGTCCAGCGCCAACCTGCTCGACGTCATCGGCCCCACGCTCGGATCGCCGGTCTTCGGCAAGGACGGCAAGCTCTACGCCACCCGCGGCTCGACGGGCGTCAACTTCACCACCGGCACCGTGGTCGAGCTCGATCCCGCCACCGGCGCGTTCATCCGCAACGTCGCCGAGAACCAGACCTGCCCCGGCGGGCTCGCCGTCGATCCGATCAGCGGCGACCTGTTCTTCACCGGCACCTGCTTCGGTGCCGGCGCGGACGATGTGCTGCTGCATCGCATCCTCGACCCCGCTGGTCCAACGCCGACGGTGGTCACGTACGCCAATCTCGGGACGTCGCCGAACGGCGCCATCGCGTTCACGCCGGACGGCACCATCTACGTCGCCATCGGCTACAATTCCCCGGTCCCGCCCGTCGTTCGCATCACCGGCACCAACTCGGCGACGCCCGGAGTCGTCACGCCCGTGACCGGTCTCTCGAGCTTCTTCACCCTCTCCATCGGCGAGCTGCTGCCGAACGGCGAGGCGAAGTCGTTCCTCGTGTTCCCGAAGGACACCTTCGATCTGAGCCTCGTCGACGTCACGACGACACCGTTCACGACCACGGTGCTCGCTACCGACATCGGCTCCGGCACCACCGGCCCCGACGGTTGCCAGTACATCGGGTCGCACGACGCGGTCTACAAGCTCACGAACGCGAGCGGTGGCTGCAATTTCCTTCCCACGGCCCCGCTGCCCTCTCTCGTCCTGACACCGGCCGAGGTGACGCCCGACCCCGCGCGCGGCACGACTCGCGAAGTCACGGCGACGTTCCGCTACGTCGACGTCCCCGCCGACACGCCGATCTTCTTCCAGGTGACCGGCGCCAACCCACAGGTGCGCATGGTGCGCACGAACGCCGAGGGCGCCGCCGTCTTCGCGTACACCGCCGTCAACACCGGCAAGGATACGATCACGGCCACCGCCACCATCGCGGGCACGGCGCTCACGTCCAACCCCGCGACCATCACATGGACCGACGGCCCGCACGTGACGTCCCTCACGCTGAACCTGAGCCCGACGCAGGCGCGCCCATCGCAGCCGGTGACCGTCGTCGCATCGCTCACCGACGTGTCGGTCGAGCCGCCCGCACCGCTCGCCGGACAGCCCGTCGCGTTCGACGTCGGCGGCGTGCAGTGCGCGGGCACCACCGACCCAGCGGGCACGGTCATCTGCATCGTGACGCTGCCAGCGCCCGGTACGAGTCTCCTCGCCGCCACCTTCGCCGGCGCAGAGGTGCTGCTGCCGTCGAGCGACGCCGTCGGCTTCACCGTCGTCAGCAGCACTGCGCCACTCGGCGCCTTCATGCTGCATCAGGCCAAGACCACGAAGAAGACCCCGACCCTCCCGAAGTTCGGACCGGTGACGCTCGGCGCCGGCGCGTTCGACGTCCAGAAGATCACTGAGCTCGGCGTTCCCGCCGACATCGACGATGCGGGTCTCCGGGATCCGACCACGCACCTGCTCTCCTACGCCGTGAAACCCGCAAAGGGCGGCCCGAAGATCGGCAAGCAGTCGTCGCGCGTCGTCGGCGCGTGCACCAACGCCAGCGTGACGACATCGAAGCCCACGAACCTCCTCGTGCCGACGGCGAAGGGCCTCACGCAGGCGGCCGATCCGTTGGTTCCGAACGCCTACAACGTCGACCACCTGTTGTGTGCCAAGGTGAAGGGCAAGGTCGCCCTCGCGAAGCACGCCCAGGTGGAGGTGACCGATCAGCTGCAGAGCGGACGCTACGATCTCCGCAAGCTGACGCTGGTGTGCAGCCCCGTCGCCAAGAGCGGTTCGCCCACCGTCAAGTCCGGCCCGGCCAAGGGCCAGCCCTTCTCGATCACGCCCGCCACCGTGCGCAACCCGAGCTCCCTGCTGCTCTGCTACGACGCCAAGCTGGCGACGAAGACGTATGCGCAGAGCGGCTGTGGTGCCGCCAATCCCAAGGACAAGGGCACCAAGATCAGCCCGAAGCAGCCGAAGCCCACCGCACACACGGGGGTCTACACCGACAACCAGTTCGGCACGGGCCAGGTCGACACCAAGAAGCCGACGACGGTGTGCCTGCCCGCGGCCCTCGCGCCGCAGTGAACGACGCGGGAGCTACGCGCGCCGTCGAGGCGGGCGTAGCTCCCCGACTACTCGATCTGGCCCACGTCGATCGCCTGCGAGCCGATCGGTAGCGTCACGAGCAGCCCGTCGTCACCGAGGATCCACCCGCTCGGACGAACCGCGTCGACGCCGCGCACGAACGCGCGCTCGACCAGCCAGGCCGGGGGCGGTGGCGTCAGGTGGTACATGACGAGCAGCCGGACGCCGGCCTCGTTCGCCACCTCGGCCGCCTCGACGGGGGACGTGTGGTACGTCGGGATGTCGTTCAGGACCTTCGCGATGCGCGGACGTCCGGTCGTGTCGGCCTCGTCGCGGAGCAGCGCGACGAGATGGTTCGCCTGCGCCTCGTGGACCAGCACGTCGGCATCGCGGGACGCGGCCACGAGGCCCGCGTCCTTCACGGTATCGCCGCTCACGACGACGGACCGGCCACGGTAGTCGAAGCGATAGCCGTAGGCGGGATGGACCGGTGCGTGCGTCACCGGGAAGGCCGTGATCGTGAGGTCGCCCTCGTGCAGGACGACGCCCGGCGCCGGGATCGGGTACGCGACCATGCGTCCGATCTCCGGCGACAGCAGGGCCGCACCGTGATGCGCCGTGCGGTAGCCCGAGTCGAGCGCGTAGGCCTCGGCGAAGCCCGCCACCACCCGATCGACCCCCGTCGGACCGAACACCCGGAGCGGGCCCGAGCGCCCGGCCACCCAGGTCTGCAGGTTGTACTCGCCGAGCTCGGCGATGTGGTCGGAGTGGAAGTGGGTGAGGAGGATGCCGCCGATGTTTCGACCGTCGACCTGCCAGAGGGCGAGGTGATTCCAGGACCCGAGCCCAGTGTCCACCACCCAGAATCGGCCGCCCGCGAAGATGGCGACGCACGCCTTCGCGCGCGTCGCGTGCGGCATCGGCGACGAGGTGCCGCAGAGCAGCACGCGGAGCGCGTCGTCGCCCCAGAGCTGCCGCGGCGGCGTGCTCATGCGCGCCGAGATGACCCGCCGCAGCACCGCATCCTGCACCGCCGGTATCTGGAGACCGACACCGGTCAGCACGGCGAGCAGCAGCACGACGCCGCAGATCCCGATCACCCATCGACGCATCGCCAGCTCCCCCGTCCGCCCGCGTCGACGAGCGCGCGGACGCGACGTCATACCACCCGCCACACGCCAGGCCACATCCCCCGACGGTCGCATTCGTTGACACCCGTTCCGCCATGTCGCTATCGTCGCCCGCCGTGCTCATCAAAGCGACGCGACTGCTCGGCATCGTCTTCACCTTCCTGGGCATCGGCTGGCTGCTGAACCCATCGCAGGCGGCCGCCGGGCTCGGCATGCCGCTGCTCGACGGGATCGCACGCAGCACCCAGATCGGTGATCTCAGCACGTTCTTCCTGACCGCCGGCGCGACCATGCTCGCCGGCTCCCGTCCAGGTAACGCGCGACTGCTCTACGTCCCGGCGGGCCTCATCGGCGGCGCGGCGATTACGCGCACGCTCGCCTGGGCGCTGCACGGCGCCGCCTTCGCGGGGACGTTCATCGCCGTCGAGCTCGTCACGGGCCTGGTGCTCGTCACCGCCGCCCGCACGCTCGACGCACCGAGCCATCGCTGACCCACGGGGCTTCGCGTCACAAGATAAACCTTGACGCCGGAGCGCGCGCGAATCTAGACACCGTGTAAGGTTCTCGTGCCGACCCAGCCCAGACAGTCCCCACGTCCCTATCTGCCGGCGGCACAGCGGCGGGGACACCTCCTCGACGCGGCCGGGCGCCTCGTGCGCCGGGGCGGATGGGCGGCGCTGTCGATGCAGGGACTCGCCGCTGCCGCGGGCGTGAGCCGCCAGCTGGTCTACGAGCACTTCGCGAGCGCCGACGAGCTCTACCTGGCGACGCTCACCCATCTCTTCGAGCGCACCTGGGCGAGCCAGGCCGCCGTCGTGACGACCGGGACGAGCATCGACCAGACCATCCGCACCAGTTTCGCGCTGTTCCTCGACCTGCCCGCCGAGGAGCGACGTGCGCTGCGCACGCTCGCCACCGAGGCCGATCCAGGACGGCGCGCCATGGCACGCGCGCGGACGCGACTGCGCAACCGGATCGCGAGCATCTGGGTCCCCTACGTCCGCCTGCAGACCGGCGCATCCGATGCGGAGGCGAGCGCGCTCGCCTGGATGCTCACCACGGCGGCCTGGGGACTGTCCGACACGATCGCCGACGGCACGCTCGACCGACGACACGCGGTCGACCTCTTCGTACGCTTCGTCGAAGGTACGCTGTCGTCCACACGAACACGGGGGAAGAGCCGATGATGCGATCGATGTCCGCCGGCGTCCTGCTGCTCGCCGCACTGACGGCGACGGCGCACGCCGTACCGGGGCCATGGGCACGCACCGAGACGCGCGAGCCCTGCGCCGGCTTCGACACCTTCCGCCAGCCGTACTTCGGGGACACGCACGTCCACACCGCGTATTCCTCGGACGCGGTGTTCGCCGGCACGCGCGAAGACCCGCGCGGCGCCTATCGCTTCGCGATGGGCCAGGCGATCGGCCTGCCGCCGTACGACGCCCTCGGCAATCCCACACGCACCGCCCAGCTCCGGCGTCCGCTCGACTTCACCGCCGTGACCGACCACGCGGAGCAGTTCGGCGAGGTCGTCATCTGCCTGACCATGGGGCTCGCCGGCTACGATTCGCCCGACTGCACGGCGGTCCGCGCGCAGCTCGCGACCCCGCCGCCACCGCTGCCCAATCTGCTCCCCCCCGCGGCCGTCATCAGCTTCCTGCTCGGCTACGGCATCATCGATCCGCCGCAGCGCTTCTCGTGGTGTGGGCCCGACGGCGCCGACTGCCTGGCCCAGGCGTCTCTCGTCTGGGAGGACACGCAGGCCGCCGCGGAGGAGTTCTACGACCGCACCGCCGCCTGCAATTTCACGTCGTTCGTGGGCTGGGAGTGGAGCGGGCAGCCCGGCGGCAACAACCTCCATCGCAACGTCATCTTCCGCAACGCGATCGTGCCCGCGATGCCCACCAGCTACATGGAGGAGCCGACGCCGCAGGGGCTGTGGGAGGCACTGCGCACCCAGTGTCTCGACGGCCTCCCCGGCTGTGACGTTCTCGCCATCCCGCACAACCCGAACGTGAGCGGCGGGCTCATGTTCGCCCCGGTCGGCGCCGACGGGTCGCCGCTCACCGTCGCCGAGGCGGTCGTCCGATCGTCGATGGAGCCACTCGTCGAGATGAACCAGCACAAGGGCGACTCCGAATGTCGCCCCGGCGTGCAGAGCACGGACGAGATCTGCGGCTTCGAGAAGAACAACCGCCTGCAGCTGTTCAACCCGGTCTCGAATCCCAACCAGACGTTCCCGGCCCGCAACTACGTCCGCAACGTCCTGAAGGAAGGCCTGCTGCAGGAGCAGCTGCTCGGCGTGAACCCGTTCCGGCTCGGCATGATCGGCAGCACCGACACCCACAACTCCACGCCCGGCGCCACCGAGGAGCGCGACTTCGGCGCCTTCGGGCATCTCGGCCTGCGCGACCACGCCAACCCCGCGTACATGGTCCAGCGCGTCACCCCGGCAGGCATCGAAGGCAACCCCGGCGGGCTGGCCGTGGTGTGGGCGGAAGAGAACTCCCGCGACGCGCTGTTCGCCGCCATGCGACGCCGCGAGGTCTACGCCACCAGCGGCAGCCGCCCCATCCTGCGATTCTTCGCGGGCCGCGAGCCCGGCCTCGAGTGCGGCGACGCCAGCTTCGTCGAGACCGCCTACCGCGGCGGCGTACCGATGGGCGGCGAGCTCGGACCGGTGCGCGGCGGTCGCAGCCCGCACTTCGGCGTGCTCGCCTTCCGCGACCCCGGCACACCCACCACGCCGGGAACGCCGCTGCAGCGGGTGCAGATCGTGAAGGGCTGGATCGACGGCGCGGGCACCGCGCAGGAGCGCGTCTACGACGTGGCGGGGAACGCCGCCAACGGCGCCGGCGTGAACACCGCCACCTGCGAGCCCACGGGCACCGGCTCCGATTCGCTCTGCGCGGTGTGGAGCGATCCCGATTTCAATGCCGACGAGCGCGCCTTCTACTACGCACGCGTGCTCGAGAACCCCACCTGCCGGTGGAGCACGCTGCTCTGCAACCAGCAGGGCATCGACTGCAGCGTGCCGGCGTCGGTCCCGGCCGAGTGGGCCGAGTGCTGCAATGCCGCGGTGCCGAAGACGATCCAGGAGCGCGCCTGGTCGTCGCCGATCTGGTACCGCCCCGAAGGCGTCGCTCGCGTCCGCGGCAAGCTCCGCGTCGGCCGCGTCGCGCAGCA
>DASYLJ010000165.1:0-5475 GCA_036009625.1 Binatia bacterium | reverse complement strand
GTGGTGGCACGGTGAAGTGCAAGTAAGTCGGGGCTGACACCCGGCTCGTCCTGCGGGCCCCGGTCGCGTCATGCGACCGGGGCCCGCGTCGTTTCGGGCGTTCGTCGGGCCGCGGTGGGTGTGCGCGTGGGGGAGGCCGGTCCGCGCGGCGTTCGCTCGGCACCACGCCACCCCTCTTCCCCACCACGCTCACTCTCGACGCGCTCCTTCGGCCACCCCCACGCGCACACCCACCGCGCCCCGCCGCTGTGACGGTAGACGCGCCGGGTCGCACGAAGGACGATGGCGTCCGAGGTCGAGCCTGATGCTGGCCTGTTAGGCCAGGAGCTCGCGGGCGATCGTGAGGATCTGGATTTCGGTGGTGCCGCCGCCTAGCTCTATGAGCTTGGCGTCGCGGGCCAGGCGCTCGACGGCGTATTCTTCCATGTAGCCGTTGCCGGCCATGATGTGGATGGCTTCGAAGGCGACGAAGGTGCCCATTTCGGCGCAGTAGAGCTTGCCGGCGCAGACGTCGGCGAGGCTCTCGCGCACGGGGCGGCCGGCCAGCCAGTCGGCGTAGACGATGCGTCGGCTGTTCGAGATCGCTACCCACATGCGCGCCAGGCGCTGCTGGATCATCTGGAAGTTGGCGATCGGCTCGCCGAACTGGCGGCGGCTCTTGGCGTAGTCACGCGCGATCTCGAAACAGCGCTCGGCGATGCCGTAGGAGATGACCGACAGGCCGCCACGCTCCACCGCCAGGCTCGACTTCACGTGGTCGCGCTGGCGCACGCCGCCGCCGAGGAGACGATCGGCGGGGATGCGCACCTCGTCGAGGAAGATCTCGCCGGTGGGCGAGCCGCGCATGCCCATCTTGCGCATCGGCGGTCCGGTGCTGAGACCGGCGTCGCTGCGCTCGACGATGAACGGCTGGATCGCGCCGTCGAGCTCGCCGCCCCTGATGCGAGCGTAGATCAGGAACACGTCGGCGAAGGGGGCGTTGGTGATGAAGGTCTTGCTGCCGCTGAGCACCCAGGAGTCGCCGTCGCGCCGGGCGGTGGTGCGCATGCCGCGCAGCGCGTCGCTGCCGGCCTCGGGTTCGGTGAGGCCCCATGCGCCCACCTGCTTGCAGCGCAGGACGGGCAACGCCCAGCGCTCGATCTGCTCCGGCGAGCCCTTGCCCATGACGTTGGCCGCGAACAGTCCGGTGCTGGCGCCGTAGCTCAGGGTGAACGACGGGCTGACGCGCGCCATTTCGACGACGAAGGTGGTGCGCGCATAGCGGGCGACGTTGGCGTCGAGCCCGCTGGCCGCCGCCGGGGAGGGGTCCTGCGGCTTGTTGGCCCCTCCTCGGGGCAGCATGGCGTCCAGGCCGAGCGCCTGGTGCATCTCGCGCATGAGTGGGTAGGGCAGCAGCTCGCCCCGCTCCATGGCTGGAACCTGCGGCTCGAGCTCGCGGGTGAACCAGCCGCGGAACGTGTCCCGCAGCATGCGTTCGGTGTCGTCGAGCTCGAGGTCCATCAGTGATTGGCGATGTACGACGCGCCGCCGAGGATGCCAACCAGGAACATCACGATGAAGACGTTGACGACGAAGCCGATCAGGCACACCACGATGGCGCGGCCGTTGGCGGCATAGTCGAGCGCGGCGCGCACCGCGACCACCATGGCGGCGAGCTGCCAGACGGCGGCCACCAGGCCGAAGATGGCCCCGATCACCGGCACGATCCCGAAGACGTTCAGCACGCCGGGGGCCGAGGCGAACCCGATCGTGCGCAGGACCTCGCCGATGTCGGCTTTGGTGGTGGGCTCGGGCATCAAGTTGGTGCCGATGAACCAGATCAGGAACGCCCACACGAACCAGCCGATCAGGGCTCCGACCACGCTCGCCGCGACGGCCGAGGCGCCGCCGGCGGCCGCGCCGATGCCCGACGCCACCGCCGCGATGACGACGACCGCCATCGCCTGGCCGAGGGCACCCTGGTCGTGCTCGATCTCCTCGTAGATGCTCGCGTCGAGCTTCGCCGCCCCGATCGCCCGCTCCACCAGCGTCGCCATGCCCATCCTCGTTCTGCGCCGGCTCCCGGCGCCGCTTCGGGTGTGGGCCCCCTCTGGACGAGGGGAGGGCGGCTGTCAACTTCGGCGGGTCTCGGGCGTGCGCAGCAGGGCGGTGATGGCGAGGACGTAGAGCAGCCCCGACACCAGGAACACGACGCGGAAGCCGTACGACATCGACACCATCGTCGACAGCACCGAGCCGACGACCGAGAAGAAGCCGTTCACCGCCCACGCCCAGGCGACGTGCGCCTCGGGACGGTCGCTCAGCGCTGCGATGGTGCGCAGGCCGAGTGGCATGAAGGTGCCGAGGCAGAGGCCGAGCGGCAGGATCAGCGCCACGGCCACCAGCACACGGGCCGCGAATGGCAGGGTGTTGAGGCGCTCGAGCAACGGCTCCAGTCCGAAGCAGTAGAAGACGATGATGAGGAAGAGTGCAGCCGCCACCGGCGCGACGATCTGCGCGCGGCTGCCGGCGCGACGCTGGCTCACGAGCGCCCCGATGCCGGTCGAGATCAGGATCGTGCACAGCGTGACGCTGAGCGTGTGCGTCGGATAGCCGAGGAACAGCGTCAGGCGCTGGATCAGGCCGACCTCGAGCATGATGAAGCCGAGCCCGATCGACGCGAAGAACGCCCCCATCGTCAGCGGCGACGGAATGCCCGCCAGCGCTGAGCGTCGCAGCAGCATGGGGCCGAGCAGGCAGAGCGCCGCGAACACGGTGCTCACCATGAGCAGCACGGCGATCAGCCGCTCGCCCACCGCCTCCTCGGGATTGTAGGCGACGCGGTCGCCGCCGAGCGCGTCGCGGAAGCGCACGAAGTGCCAGAAGAAGGGCTCGTCGTCGGTCACCGGCGTGACGTCGAACGGATAGGCCGCGAACCAGGCGCCGAGGTCGGCCCACGGCAGGTCGACGATCTTCGCCACCGGCGCGTCCGCCTGCGGCGGTGACGACGGCGGGTACTGCACCACGGAGCCCTCGACGACCTGCGACGCGGCGGCGAAGCGCGCCCGCTGCTCGGGCGTGAAGGGTGTCTTCTTGAGCAAGACCGTCGAATAGGCGGGTCCGCCCGACGCGGTGGTGCCGACGAGGACGTGCTGGTCGAAGTCGGTGACGCCGGCGCGACGGAATGCCTCGCGCGCGGTGGCGACGTAGCGCGCCGTGCGGAGCGGCTTGTGGGCGTAGTCGAGCTCGCCGAACTGCGCACACAGGATGCCGTCGTCGCCGAGCCGCGACATCGCCAGCTCCACCATCTCGGCGGTGTAGAGGTAGCTCTCCGAGAGCACGAACGCGCCCGAGGTGGCGGCGTTCATGGCGGCGTAGCTGTCGGGTGCCACCAACCACACCAGGTCGAAGGTCTCCTGGTGACGGCTCAGGAACGAACGCGCCTCGGCGTTGATGAGCGTGATGCGCGGGTCCTCGGGCAGGTGGCCGGTGAAGTCGGCGAAGTGGGTCGTCAGCAGCGACACCGTCACCGGGTTGAGCTCGATGCCGGTGACGTGGCCGGCGCCGTAGTACCACGACGCCAGCAGCTCGTGACCGCCGGCGGCGCCGATGATGGCGACCTTCGGCTCCGGCCCGAGGACGCGGAACGGCAGCAGGCGCACGTCCTTGTCGAAGAAATGCAGCGACTCCCGGTTGCCGTCGAAGCGCCGCATGATGGCGCCCCACATGCCGTCGTGGACGAGGATCTTCGTGTTGGCGTCGAGCGGGCTCGGCACGACGTCGATCCGGAACACCGGGTTCCACTTGGTGAACAGCACCTCGCCCTTGCCACCCTCGACCTGGGCCATGGTCTTCTCTTTGTCGGTGATCGGCTTCGGCAGCAGCCCCGGCATGGCGACGCCGGCGAGCAACGCGATCAGGAGCACGGCAGACGGGATGCGGAGCCCGCCGACGTGGCGCGCCGCCAGCAGGCCGCCCACGACGAAGAGGGCGCCCGCCAGCTGCACGCACTGCGGCGGCGTCAGCGTCCACAGCAGCGGCACCGCGATGGCGCAGCCGATGCCGGCGCCGAGCAGATCCGCGAAGTAGAGCCGGCCGATGTCCTGCGGGCGGCTGGCGAACGTCTTCGAGACCGCGAGGCCGGCGGCCAGGAAGGGCGCGAACAGCGTCACGCTGATCAGCAGGAGCTTCAGGCCTTCGGCGAGCGCGTTCGCCGGGTTCAGCACGCGCGAGAGCGTGATCGAGCGCGACATGACGCCCGCGTTCAGCTGGGTGAGGGCGATGATCCAGTAGCCGCCGAGCACCGTCGCCGCCGCGATCACGCTCGCCACGCCGAATGTCGTGGCCGGCTGCGCGCGCTGCAGGCGTCGCGAGAGCGCCATCAGGAGGCCGCCGGTGCCGCCGCCCAGCAGCGCGATGCCGATGATCAGGTACGTGAAGTAGTAGTAGAGCTTGTAGGAGAAGATCCGCGTGTAGCTGATCTCGAGGAGGATCACCGCCAGGCACACCACGCCCAGGGCGAGGGCGGAGATGGGTCTCGCGTCCGCTGTCGTGTCGTCGTTCATGGGGCTGCGGGCGGTGAGGCATACCAAACCCCCCACGCGAGGTGCCAGCCTACGGGGCCAGGACCGCCAACGTCGCGGTCCCGTGGAGGTTCGGCGCGGTCATCGCAGAGGGCTACCACGCCGGTCGACGGGCGCGGAAGGCGAAATCACTCGCGGGTCATGCCTCGTCGAATCCGCGCAGCGCGTGCGTCACGAGCGGGATGGTGAGACCCTTCACGGTCGCCGCCGGCATCGGCTCGAGGCGGAATCGACGATCGAGTGCCTCGGCCACGTCGGTGGTGACGAGAACGTCGACGCCGTGCGTCCGGGTCAGGCGCTCGACGCGCGCGGCGACGTTCACGGTGCTGCCGACGACGCCGTACTCGACCAGGTCGGCGCTGCCGAGCACGCCCGCCGTCACCGCGCCGCGATGGATGCCGATGCCCATGGCGAGCGTGGGCATGCCCGCGATCGCAAGGACGGAGTTGTACTCGGTGAGCGCCGTGCGCATCGCCAGCGCCGCGTGCGCGGCGTCGTTCGTCTGCCACGGGTTCGGTTCGAGCGCCCCGAAGAGCGCCATTATGCCGTCGCCGATGAACTTGGCGGTATGACCCTGGTGCACGCTCAGCACGGCGCTCATGCGTCGGAGCCAACCGTTCAGCACCTCGACCAGCACGCCGGGTTCGAGCCGCTCGGCGAGCGGCGTGAAGCCGCGCAGATCGGCGAAGAGCACCGTGACATCCTTGCGCGCGGGCACCGGCTCTCGTCCCTGGGCGATGTCCTCGACGACCCGCGCGGGGGCGAAGCGCGCGAAGGCGCGCTGCAGCCCTTCGAGGTCGTGGGCGGCGACGGCCAGCCGTCGCTCGAGCGATGCCGTCGTGCGGCGACGGCCGACGGCGTCGACCACCAGGGCGGCGATGACCGCGACCAGGGCGAGCGTCAGCGTCAGCAT
>DASYLJ010000164.1:0-11999 GCA_036009625.1 Binatia bacterium | reverse complement strand
TCGCCGCTGATCGCGTTGATGAAGGATCAGGTCGACGCCATGGAGCAGGTCGGCCTGCGTGCCACCTTCCTCAACTCGAGCCTCGAGCCGGCCGAGCGACGACAACGCATCGAGGGCCTGCGTGCCGGTGCCTACGAGCTGCTCTATGCCGCGCCCGAGGGCCTCGAGGCGTCGGTGGGTAGCGCCGTCGCCGGGCTCGACCTTCGCCTCATCGCCGTCGACGAGGCCCACTGCATCAGCCAGTGGGGGCCCGACTTCCGTCCCGCGTCTCGCAACCTGGCGGGCCTGAAGCGCCGCTTCGGCGACATCCCGGTGCTGGCGTTGACGGCCACGGCCACGCAGGCCGTCACGCGCGACATCATCGGCCAGCTGGCGATGGTCACGCCGGTCGAGTTCCGGGGCTCGTTCTTCCGCCCGAACCTGCGCGTGCACTGCTACCGCAAGGGGCCCGAGATGCCGCTCGGCGTGCGCGACGCGGTGGCGCGCCTGGTGGCGGCGCGCGCCGGCCAGAGCGGCATCGTCTACTGCCTGTCGCGCAAGTCGGTCGAGTCCATGGCGGCGCATCTCCAGGGTCTCGGCATCCGCGCGCTCGCCTACCACGCCGGCATGGATCCCGAGGAGCGCACGCGGGTGCAGGATGCGTTCCGGCGTGACGATACCGACGTCATCGTCGCCACCGTCGCGTTCGGCATGGGCATCGACAAGTCGAACGTGCGCTACGTCATCCACCGCGACATGCCGAAGTCGCTCGAGGGCTACTATCAGGAGATCGGCCGCGCCGGTCGCGATGGCGTGGCCAGTGACTGCGTCATGTTCTACTCGTGGGCCGACGTCGTCAGCTTCGAGCGCTTCCACGACGACGCCGACCCCACCTTGGCCGAGCAGCACCGCCAGCAGGTGCGCGAGATGTTCCGCTTCGCCGACCGCGCGCAGTGCCGCCATCAGGGGCTGGTGGCGCACCTCGGCGAGCGCATCGACGCCTGCGGCACGTCGTGCGACGTGTGCACGAAGAGCGACATCGTCGCCGCCACGCCCGTGCTGCCCACGCGCCGGCGCGGGCGCGTCGCCATCGAGTTCCGCGCGCCGTCGCCCGACGCGCCACCCACCGGTGGCGAGGAGGCGACGTTCCTTCGTCTCAAGGCGCTGCGGAAGCAGCTCGCCGACGCCGAGGGCATTCCCGCCTACCTGATCTTCAGTGACGCCACGCTGCTGTCGCTGGTCACCGCCAACCCCGCGAGCGAGGATGACATGCTCGGGGTGTCCGGCGTGGGGCCGAAGAAGCTCGCGCGCTATGGCGCCGCGTTCCTGCAGGCGCTGCGCGAGCCGTGAAGGGTCGAGCCACGATGGATGCGGCGGAGCGGCTGGTGCTGATGGACCTCAACATGCAGGAGATGTACCGCGAGGACGCGCGCGTCATGGACGGCGGCTTCGTCGTCGAGCGGGCCGGCCTGGTCATGACGGGGTCGCCGATCGGGACGCACTTCACCAACATGGTGATGCCGGTGCGGACGGTCGATGCCGCCACCGTCCACACCGAGGCGACGGCGGTCTTCAGCGCCGCCGGGCTGCCGTGGTCGGTGTGGACCCGCGCGCACGCCGACGCCGTGCTCGAGGCCGAGCTCGCGGAGCGCGGCTTCCTCGAGTTGGTGACGGTGCCGGCGATGGTCCTCGATCCCGCCGACGTCACGTCCGTGTCGCCGCCATCGGACGTCGTGCTGCGCGCCGTCGTCGACGAGGCCGACGTGGCGGCGTACGGTCGCGTGATGGCGGAGGCGTGGAGCGTCTATGGCGTCGATCGCGAGGCCACTGCCGCCCACTTCGTGTCGGCCGACAGCCTGATCGCCCCGACGCGATGGGCCGTGCTCGCGTGGCGGGGCGACGAGCCCGTGGCGGGAGCGATCCTCTACTGCTCGCACGACGTCGGTGGCATCGGCTGGGTCGGGACGGTGCCCGAGGCGCACGGTCGCGGCTACGGTGCGGCCGTGACGTCGGCGGTGGTCGAGGAGGGCGTGCGGCGCGGCGCGTACTTCCTGTCGCTGCAGGCATCGCCCATGGGCGCGCCGGTGTATCGACGGATGGGGTTCACGACGCCGTCGCAGTATCGCGTGTTCATCGCCCGCGACTGAGCCGCGGTGCTCAACCCTTCCCGGCCTTGAAGAGCGGGATGATGAAGCTGCCGATGGCGTTGAGCTTCGCCTTCTCGTCGGCGTCGGGGTCCCAGGTACCGAGCACGAGCGAGGTGAGCGTCGTGCGTGCATCGGCGTCGGCCTCGACGGCGAGCTGCAGCAGGTTCATGTCGACCGTCGCACGCGCGACGTGGCGGTGTGGATCCCGATCGATGCCGGCGGGGCGCGTTCCGTCGGCGAAGCGTTCGACGAGGGCCTCGGCCACGGCCTGGTCGGCATCGAAGGCCAGGTGCAGGAACTTCGGGATCGACGCTGGGCCTTTGCGGTAGCCGCGGCCGACCGCGGCGAGGGTCTCGACGACCGCGGCGGCATCGTCGAGGTGACGGAGGCGCAGGGCGGCGGTGACGTCCGCGGTCATGGCGTCACCGGCCATCGGTGCGCTCCTCGCTGCTGCCGCCCTGGGCTTGGGCGTCGCCTTCGGCGCGGCGCCCGTGGTGGGCTTCCTTGCACGCTTGCCCTTCGGGGTGGTCACCGGCTTCTTCGTGATGGCCGACTTCGTATTCGCCTTCGACTTCGTCACCTTCGCCATCGGTGCCCCCCGTCCACGCCTACAGTGACTTGAGCAGGATCTTCATGTCCCGAAGGATCGGCTCACCCAGCCCGAGCAACGCGTCGCGTGTCGCCTGCGGGATGATCTTCTGGCCGTTGCGTGAGCGGACGCGGAAGTTGAAGCTCACTATCTTGCGGCTGCCCTTGTGGAGGGAGTTCTTCACCTTCTTGCGCTTGCCTCCCACCAGACCCTGCGCGGCGCGCGTCTTGTCCAGCGCCTTCACCGATGCGCGCTCGAGCTGCGCCTTCGTCTTGCCGAGATCCTGCGCGCCCTTCACCAGCGCGACGAGCCGCTCCAGGCGACAGATGATGGATTCGAACGTCGCCGCGTCCGGGCCCTCGCATCCGCCGGGCAGGGTGGTCGTCGTGGTGCCGCCCGGGCCGAGGACTACGGTGCGCGTCGCCGGCGGTTCCTCGCACGAGTTGCTGCAGAGGCCGAGGTTCTCGTTCTCGGTGGAGCAGACGCGGCAGAAGCCGGCGTCGGCGTCGAAGAAGCAGCTCGCGTTCAGGCCGTCGCCGGCACCCTGCCAGGCGATGGCGCACGACGCCTGATCGTCGGCCAGGAACTCGCAGCCCGACGACGACAGGTCGCCGGTGAAGATGGTGCGTGTCGTGTCGTCGCAGCCGCTGCAGTCGTTG
Organism: Binatia bacterium; assembly: GCA_036009625.1. Lineage (GTDB taxonomy): Bacteria > Desulfobacterota > Binatia > DP-6 > DP-6 > DASYLJ01. The sequence goes on along the minus strand of DASYLJ010000164.1, from coordinate 8,625 downwards.
GGGCACGGGTCCTCGCCGAACTCGTTGCGACCGCAGCCGATGCACGTGGTGGGCATCTCGGCGAGGCAGACGGCGGCGTGGCCGTTGCGGTCGAGATACCATGCCTCGTTGCAGCTGCCGGCGTCACCGGCGAGCGTGGTGCAGAGCGTGCTGTCGGGGCCACCGAGGGCCGTCGTGTGCGCCGGGTTCTTGCACGTGACGTCGCGGCACTGGTCTTCCGCGAGAATCTCGAGCGAGCCGGCGCTGCCGATGAAGTAGCCCGGACTGTCGTTGTTGAGCGTCTGGAGGATCGCGTCACTCACGTTCGGAAACCGCGAGACGCCGGTGGGCGTGAGCTCGAGCCCCTCACGACAGGTATTGCCGTTGCGCGACGACACGCCGGGCAGCACCGCGCCGAGCCAGGCGAAGCCGCGCTCGAGCCGTCCCTGCGCATGGACGAACAGCCCGCCGCCGCCGGCGACGAAGGTCGCGAGCTCGGTCGAGCGCGCGTTCACCGCCGCGACCTGCTCCTGGGTGATACCGTTGTGCGGCGTGTCGGTCTGCTGGCTCGGCATGTAGATCAGGCCGGCATCGCCGACCTTCGGCGTCCCGGTGCCGGCGAGGAAGGCGTCGATGGCGTCGAGCTCGGTGATGGTGGTGCGGCTCCAGCCGAGGTCGGGGAGGGTCGACTCGTCGAAGCCGTGTTCGAAGCCGCCGGTAGCGGTGGTGCCGTTGCAGCCGATGCAGACGGCGACCTTCTTGCCGTTCGTCACGAGCGGGCCGACGCGATCGAAGCCGTCCTGGATGAAGAGGAAGCCGGCCTGATTCACCTCGGTGCCATCGTAATAAAAGCACTGCGCCGGCACGTAGCCGTTGGCGAGGTACCAGGTGGACTCGCAGGCGGTCTCGTTCTCGGACAGCGCAACGCAGCCGTCGTCGCCGAAGCCGTTGGTGTAGGTCGTGCGGGCGGGGTCGTCGCAGGTGACGCAGCTGTTGGTGCAGGCGTTCGACAGTCGCTCGGCGACGCCGCAGACATGACACTCGCCGGCGGCATAGAAGCACGTGAGGGGGATGCCGTTGGAGGCGAGCTGGTAGGCGGTCTCGCAGGTCGCCTGGTTGCCGTCGTAGGTGCGGCACGAGTCGGGGAACGAGCCCCCCGCGAAGGTGATGCGAGCGCCGTCCTGGCACGGCAGACAGCTGTTGGTGCACGTGGTGGCGATCTGGCTGTCGGCGACGCACGGCGTGCAGAGGCCGGCTTGGTAGAAGCAGCTGAAGGGGACGTTCTGCTCGGTGCGCTGCCAGGCGTCTTCGCAGGCCGCCTGATTGCCGTTGAACTGCGAGCACCCGATGGTCGTGTTGTCGCCTGCGAAGGTGGGTCTGCCGTCGTCCTGGCAGACGGTGCAGTCGTTCTGGCAGAGGCCGGTGAGGGCGCGGTCGGCGTCGCAGCCGCGGCACAGGTTGGCGTCGAAAGTGCCGTACGCGTCAGGTGCGAGCCCGTCGATCAGCATCGGTCCCGCGGCGTGCACCGAGAGGGGGATGATCAGGGCCAGGAGCAGGAGAAACAGGAGGCGCGGACGCTCGGCCGACGTGGGACACATGCCTGGTCCCTATGGCTGGAGTGGGATGGGGTCAAGGAGTTCTTGCCAGCCGGCAAGTTGGCTCATCGTCGCCGCAACGACGGCGCTGCGCGCCCGCAGACGAGCGGCAGGTCGAGATACGTCCGGATGCCCGCCTCCGCCCGGCACACGTACGGAATCGCGTTCACGCAGTGCATGGCGGTCGCAACGATGCCGCGGTTCCGCGCCAGGCCCTCGGCGATCGAGGCTGGATGCAGCTCGTGGAACGTGGTGCGGACGGGCGGGTCGCCGCGAATCTCGACCTCGAAGCGCTCACCCTCGGGGCCGAAGCGCCAGGGTGGATCGAGGTGCTCCTCGCCCATGAACCAGTTGGTGCGGACGGTGACGAACGGCGCCCCGTCGATCGTGCCCTCCCAGGTGAACCGATGCGCCGCGATGCGGCCCGGCGGGATGGGCCCGATCGGCGAGTCGATCGGCGCCGTCGCGACGGCGATCTCATGGCGCGTGCGCTTCGCGGGGTCGAGCCGCGCGCCGAGCGCGTACGCCACCATGTCGATCGACTGGCCGAAGCCGATGCCGAGGAACGCGAGCATCGGGCTCTGTGCCGCCTCCTCGGGCGTCTTGCCGAAGAGCATGATGTCGCGCACCACGTCGACGGCACCGTAGGTGCGCAGATCGGAGAATTCCTCGGCGCGCACGTGCGTCACCGCGCGCGACAGGGCGGAGAGCATCAGCGGGAAGCGCTCGGTGATGCCGCCGGGGTGGATGCCGGTGCCGTGCAGCGTCACGCCGGCGTCGCGGCACGCCGCCTCCACGTCCTCGACGTCGACCGTCCCCCACGGGAAGAACCAGCCGAGCGGGGTGACGACGTTCTTCCCCGAACGCAGGATGCGCACCACCTCGTCCGTCTGCGCCATGATCGGGCTGTAGAGGACGCAGTCGGCGTCGAGGGCGAGGAGGGCGTCGACGTCGTTCGTCGCCGTGACGCCGAGCGGGCCGATCCCGGCGATGTCGCCGGCGTCGCGACCGGCCTTGGTGCGGCTGTGGACCCAACAGCCGACGAGCTCGAGCTCGGGATGGTCGGCGATGCCCTCGATGGCGGCGCGACCGACGCCGCCGGTGGCCCACTGGATGACGCGCAGGGGTGTCGGCATGACGGACCGAGTGACACGCGGCCGGGCGTCTCGGCAAGGCTCGGCGCGTTCGTGTAGGGAGGTCGCCATGGGAACGACGCGCCTGGAGGCGTTCAGCGACGGAGTCATCGCCATCATCATCACGATCATGGTGCTCGAGATGAAGGTGCCGCACGGGGACGGCATCGATGCGCTGCGTCCGCTGCTGCCGGTGTTCCTGAGCTACGTGCTGAGCTTCGTGTACGTCGGCATTTACTGGAACAACCATCATCACATGCTGCATGCGTGCGGCCATGTGACGGGGGCGATGCTGTGGGCGAACCTCCACCTGCTGTTCTGGATGTCGCTCATGCCGTTCGCGACCGGGTGGATGGGCGAGAACCACTTCGGGGCGCTGCCGTCGGCGTTCTACGGCGTGGTGCTGGTCATGACGAGCGTGGCGTACCTGATCCTGCAACGCACGATCCTCTCGGCGGAGGGACCCGGCTCGGTGCTGCACGCAGCCGTGGGGCGGGACTGGAAGGGGAAGGTGTCGGCGGTGCTCTACGTCGCGGCCATCGGGATCTCGTTCCTGCACTCCGGCATCGCGCAGGTGATCTACGTCGGTGTGGCGCTCATGTGGCTGGTCCCCGACCGGCGCATCGAGCATGCGATCGCGCGCCGGCAGGGCGACGGGTAGCTCACCGGCGCTCGTTGCAGGCGGGCGCGCGCGCCTCGGGTCGGCCACTGCCCGGTCGATGGAGACTACGGTGCCGTCAGGAAGGATCGGGCGCGGGCGACGGTGTCACCCAGGGCGGACGCGAGCGCATCGGCGCACTCGGTGCCGAGGCGTCGTCGCGTCGCGCGAGTCTGCGCCTGGCGCAATGCGCCGGTCCACTGGCGTGTCGCGCGACGGATCGCCTTGCGTGCGTCGGTCGACGCCACCACCGTGCACGCGCGCGCGGTCTTCTTGCTCACGCCGTTGGGCAGCTCGCGACCAGCGCATGCGGCGGCGGGCGCCCGCTGGCACGTGCAGGCGAGCGCGCTGAGGCCGGTCGCCGGAGCGTGCGTGCACGTCGTGCCGTCCGCGGCGTCGAGCGTGCACGGATCGCCGTCGTCGCAGCTGCCCGCCGGCGGGTCCTCGGGCGCGCATTCGGGGCAGGGAACCTCGAACGCGCCGATGTCGACCGCCGGCCCGGCGACGCGCGGGTTGCCGTCCGCGTCGGTGGCGACGTCGGTGGGGACGACGTCGGTGGCGCCCGCGTCACGCGCGGGCGAATCGGGCCGGAGGCGCAGCGTGCCGGGTTCGAACCGCGGATCGGCGAGGCGCGTGCCCGGCTCCGGGACGAAGGCGTCGAGGCCGTTCGCGAAGATCAGGTTGTTGCGATTCGGAATCGACGGCGGGACGACGAGCCCGCGATCGGTGTTGCCGACGACGAGGTTGTTCGCCACCACGCCGTGCATCGTGCCGGTCCCCGACGTGCCCACCGCGAGGCCGGTGCGGTTGCCGGCGACGCTGTTGTTGGCGACCAGCACGACGCTGTCTCCGTCCTCGGTCCCGACGGCCAACGCCTCGTAGACGCCGCCGTCACCGTCCTGTCCGGTGACGACGTTGCCGACGACGCGTGCGTGCATCGTCCCGTCGAAATGGAAGATCGTCACGCCCGTGTCGTAGGCCTCCCCGCTGATGCGGTTGCCGATCACGTCCACGTCCGCCGACGCGGTGCTGGCGTCGATCCCGATGCCGAACTGCCCGGTGCCGAGCACCTCGAGCGTATTGCGGAGGATGGCGACCGACATCCGGGCAGCATAGTGGGCGTTGACGAGGATGCCCTGTGAGGTGTCGGCGCCGTCGGCGACGAGCGTGTTGTCGGTGATCACGGCCGTCAGCACGCCGTAGGGATCGTTCGGCACCTTCACCGGCTCGCCGACCCGGACGATCGGCGTGGGCCCGCCGTGGACGAAGCGATTGCCGGTGATCGTCACCGTGAGATCGGCCGGAAGATCGTGCGTGACGTCGATCCAGCCGCCGCGGAGCTCGAGGTTTCGCACCGTGAACGACGTGGGCGCGTCGCCCTCGGGCGTCATGGTGAGCGTGGTGCCGAATGCGAGCTTCGGCATCCCGCCGGGCGCGCCTTCCAACGTGACGCCGCGTTTCACGACGAGGGCCTCGGCGGCCGGGACGTCGGAGATGATCTGGACGGTGTCGCCGGTCTCGGCGTCGTCGAGGCAGGCCTGCAGCGTCGCGCCGCAGCCAGGGAAGGTGAGCAGATCGGCGTGTGCGATCGCGGCGAGCGCGGCGCAGAGGAGGAGAGCGAGGCGGATCATCACTGGTTCCTTTCGGGGGTCGTGGCGTCGAGGGTGCGGCTGCGGGCGTCGCGCAACGCAGCCCCGAGCGGCTGCGCACACGACGGAGCGACCGTCCGGCTCGACGATCGACGGATGGCCTGCTGCCACGCGCGGGCGACGCGACGCAGCGACTTCGCGGCGCCGTCGCTGCCGGCGAGGATGCGGCAGGCACGGTCGACGGCGCGGCGGAGCGCCGCCGGCGTCGTGGCGCACTCCGCCGGCAGCGGCCGCTCGCAGGCGCAGCGGGCGCCGTCGACGCCGGTGCGCGGGGCGTGCGTACACGCGTTCTCCACGCATGCATCGACGGAGCAGGGATCGCCGTCGTCGCACGTCGCGGCATCGCAGGTGGTCGGCGGGCCGCCGGGATCGGCCGGTGCGGGAGCCTCGAAGGCTCCGAGGTCGACGGCCTCGCCGAGGGTCCGCGGTCCGCCGTCGGCGTCGGTCGTGAGGAAGGCGACCGGCTCGCCGGCATCGATGGCCGGCGAGCCGGGCTGCAGGTGCAGATCGCCGACGCTGGCGAAGCGCGGATCGCCGAGCAGCGTGTGCGCGGGCAGAACGCTGGCCGCGAAGTCGAAGACGAGGTTGGTGCCGAAGACGATGGCACCGGCCCCCTCGTCGTCGATCCCGAGCGCCAGCTCGCTCGCATGCGCCACGATGTTGTTGCCGATGCTGGCGTCGAGCACGGCGTCCTCGCGGCGGATGACGACGATGCCGTTCTGGACGCGGGACACCGAGTTGTTGGCGACGTCGAGCACCAGACGGCCGCTTCCGGTGACGCTGGCGACGACGGCCTCGAGGCTCGGCTCGGCGTTGCCACCGGTCACGACGTTGTTCGCGACCCGTGCCGTCAACGTACCGCCTTGCTCGCTCTTGTAGAGCGCGACGGCGGTCTCGTAGCGCTCGCCCGCCGTGCGGTTGCCGATGACGTCGACGGTCAGGTCGCGCGAGCGGACGTCGACCGCGATCGCGTCCCCGCTCTCGCCGGGGACCAGCGCGGTGAAACGATTGCCGACGATGACGCCCGTGGCGTCGGCGTAGGGGCCGGGCACGACACGGATGCCCGCCGCGCCGAGACCCATCGCGCGCGTGCCGCCGGTGATCGTGTTGTCGCGGATCGTGAAGTCGATCGGACCGCAGGTGCCGATCAGCCGGAACGCCGATACCTCGATGGCGGCGGTACCGCCCGACACGTCCTCGATGGTGTTGCCCTCGACGACGACGCGAAACGCGCCGGTGCTGCCCTGGATGACGCGGATGCTCTCGTGCTGCAGGCGGAGCCCGCGAATCGTGTAGTCGCCGTCGAGCTCGCCGTGCGCGATCATCGCGAAGCGGCCAGGAGCGAGCGACGCCTCCACGCCCGGTGCCGACTCGAGCGTGACGCTGCGGTTCATGGTCGGCGACTCGTCGATGGGCGTCGCCGTCGCGATGCGCACGACGTCGCCGGACGCGGCGTCCTGGACGCATTCCTGCAGTGTCGTGCAGTCGGCAGGGAAGGTGTGGACCGTCTGCGCTCCGGCGACGCCGGAGAGGAGCAGGACCGCGATCCATGCGGGTCGGATGGTCATGTCCCCATGAGACGCGGCGGGGCGGTCGGTTCATTGCCGGCACCCGCCGAAATGGGGCGCGGCTGGATGAAAACCCCGTCCGTTCAGAGGGTTCTCTGGCGAGGCGACGTCGCGCCCTGTCTACCGTCCTCGCGTGGCGCGCTACGGCGAGGACAACGCCGCCATGTCCGCCAGGATGCCCGCCACCGGTGCCTCCATTGTCGCCCGCAGCCCGGGCGCGATCTTCCGGACGGCACGCTTCGACGCGACCTTCTTCCGGAAGGCGTTCATCCCGGCGGTCGACTTGCGCAGCATCTTCGCCCGCCTCCGTGCCGATGTGGCGTCCTCGGCCGCTGAGAGGTACGCGATGGCTTTGTTGAGCTGCGTGACGAACGGCTTGGCCAGCTTCCCGAGACCCGCGTCGTTGCCGACGAACACCGCGAGCCTGATGACGCGGCACTTGAGCCCGCCGTAGGTGGGGCCGCTCTCGCACTGGCCGCCCGGCAGCGTCGTGCTGGTGGTGGTCGTCGTGCCGCCCTCGAGCGTCGTGCTCGTCGTGGAGGTGGTCGTGGTCTCGTAGGTGTTCGGATACGGCGGCATCGGATCGCCGTTCGTGTCCGTGAGGTAGGCCTGCGCGCCGGGGATCGGCACGTCGTTCTCGTCGTGGATCTGGATGGCGAGGAGCTCGAGCGTGTCGCCGAAGTTGGCGAGCATCTCGACGTCGTACGGGACGCCGACGTTGGCGCCGGCGCGCGCGTCGGCGCGCAGGTTCAGTCGGAAGTTGTTGTTGCCGAACGTCACCGGCGTGGGCCACTTCACCACGATCGGCGGGCACGGGTCGCCGGTGCACTGGATGCCGATGCTCGACAGGTTGGCTGTGCCCGTCGCCTGCGTCTGCACCTCGGCCGAATGCGGCGACGTCGCGGCCGTGCCGTGCAGCCCGAACACGAAGTAGACGAGGGCAGTCGGTGTCTCGACCACGCCGCCGAGGTTGTAGATGTTGATCGTGGTGTCGGCGTAGACGAGGTAGTCGGAGCTGCCGTTGCCGAATCCGACGACGTCGTCGAGGACGAGTCGCGCCGCCGACTTGAGCCACAGCCGGCCGTTGGTCATGCCGGCGGAGCCGAACCGTCGTGCGCAGGCGTACGTCGGACCCGTGGGCGGCGGACAACCAGGTCCGTCGAAGGTGAAGAACTCGCCGTCGTTGCCCGACATGACCGGTGGATCGCCACCGTCCTGGTCGAACGTGCTGCCAAGGCCGGTGAGGTTGTAGCCGGTCACGGTCTCGAAGGTGACGAGCGCTGCCGCCGGGCTGGCGAGCCCGACGACGAACCCCAGAGCGACCCGAAGAGCCCGCATGCCGATCGCTACCACGGCGAGGCGTCTTGGGAACACCGCGCAGATGCAGGGGGCAGGGCGTCGGAGGACGCACCGGTGACTGCCGAAGCCTGGCCGTGCTGCTTCGCTGTGGTTGCTCTGGGCGAGCACGGGTGATTCGAGTGCGCGGATGGTTCGGTCGTCGCGCTCGAGTTTCGGCATGCGTGCATCCCGCTGCGTGACCGTCGTTGCTGGGCAGCCACGGCGCCCGTGTGGAACGCGGTGAACGGCGGCGTGCATGCAACGCCGTGAGGCGCAGGAGTGCGAGCTCGACGTGACGCGGGCTGCCACCGAGCGAAATCCGGTGATCTTCCACGGCTGGTGGATCGTCCTCACCGCCTTCGTCTGCCACGCCGTCAACGTCGGCCTCATGTTCTACGCCTGGAGCGTCTTCCTGACGCCCCTTGCGGAGGCGTTCGGTGGCCGGGCCCGCGTCGCCGGTGCCTACTCGCTGACGCAGTTCGCGTGCGCAGCCTACGGCCTCGTCGTCGGTCGCATCGTCGACGTGCACGGCGCGCGTCGCGTCGAGGTGATCGGTGCATTCGCGCTCGCGGCGGGATTCGCGGCGCTGTCGTTCGCCGACTCGCTGCCCATGCTCTACCTCTGCATGGCCGGGCCGGTGGCGCTCGGCTCCGTCTGCATCGGAGCGTTGCCGAACAACGCCGCCGTCGCGCGCTGGTTCGTGGC
>DASYLJ010000163.1:0-34941 GCA_036009625.1 Binatia bacterium | reverse complement strand
GGGAGCGTCGATCGTCGCGTTGCGGTTCCTGTATGCGGTCGATCCCCCGGTCAATGTGTTTCCGAGCTTCCATGCCGCTCTCGCCTGGATAGTCGCCCATCATTTCCAGCCGACGTCCCCATACCTTCGGTGGGCGGTCCGAATCTGGATGGCGTCGATCTGCTTGGCGTGTGTGCTCACGAAGCAGCACTTCGCCGCGGATGTGGCTGCGGGCCTGCTGCTCGCGATCGGTGTCTCGCGTGTGGTGTCGATCGCGCTCCAAGCACGCGCGTCGATCCTACCCGTCGAGACCATCTATGAGGGCGGGCAGGTCAGCCCAAGAACATGACGAGGGGGCGCCGAGGGCACCGTCGCGACGGGCACCGGCGCCGTCGAATGCATCGTGGCAGCGAATACGAAATTCCAAAGCGCTGGAGGTTCTATGGCGGTTTCGCGAGGGGTGAGGATCGGACTGGTCGGTGCCTGGGTTGCGGCCTGCGGGTTGCTGCTGGGGGCCGCCTGTCCTGCGCCATACAGCAACTCGTTCATCGGCGTTCATGGCAATGCCGACGACGTGAATGATCAGCCAATGGATATGATCAAGAATGCCGGGTTCAAGTGGTTTCGCGTCCAGATCCAGTGGCCGCAAGTGGAGCAAGGAGATGACAGCTACGTGTGGACCCAGGTGGACGAGCGCGTGGCGAATGCCGCCAATCGGGGATTCTCCATTCTCATGTATTTCCACGGTGTGCCGCATTGGGCGAACAATGCCGGGCCCAATGCGCCGCCGCTGAACGTCAACAGAGACAAGTTCGGCGACTTTGTCCGCGACGTCATCAACCACCAGTTGCCCGGAACACTCGGCGTCGATCCATACCCGGCCGGCCTTCGCGTCGGACAGGTCGTCGCGTCCTATGAAATATGGAACGAGCCCAATGGTGAGTTCTGGTCGGGCGATCGGGCTGAATGGAAGGACCGAATCCTGCGACCGGCGATCGCTGCGATCAAGACGCTGCGGGTCGACCCGCCGGGATTCTCGCCACTGGAGATCGATGCTCCGAGCCTCTACATCAACTACGACAAGGGTGATGCCCCATCGCTGACGAATTGGACCAGCGGCTACCTCGCGGACATCGACGTCGTCTCAGTGCATACCTATGGTGACCGTGTCACCCAGCTCGCCGAGATGGGGGACGTCAATACCTGGTGCGACAACAATTTGGTCAACGGGTGCTTCTTCTATCAGGTGACGGAGACCGGCTTCGAGACATTCGGTTGCGCGCAAGCCAATTGCGACGCGGCACCGGGCCAGGCGTTGTTGGCAACGCAGAATCGGTGCCTGAACGACACCAGCTGCATCGGGAATTTCATATTCAACATGCTCAACATATCGAACGACTCGGGCCTGATAACCAACGCGTTCAAGGTCAACAATCGGCTCTGCTTTCTCGAGCAGAATTATTCCGATGCCGGCCCCCCTCCGTTCGCCCTGGCGGTGGCCGAGCCGTGTCCTTGCTCCGCGGGGAAGCCCGGATGCTCCAACAACCCGTAGCCCGGGCTACGGGTGATCGACGAGGGTCATCACTGCTTGGATGTTGGCGCCCGATCGGGCCAGATGTCTGCGTCGTGCGAGGACCGCACGTGAGCGGGACGATGCTGCGCTGCGCGCCGTCAACCGTCGTATTCGGCTGTGCCAGCGCGCCGTCCCGCGTCGGCACTCTGCTGATACGTCCATACGTCTTGGTGCTTGTCCCAGCCGCGTTCCGAAAACCGAATGCAGCGAAGTGCGTCGCCATGTGTGTGCGACATCATTTCGCGCAGGTATGGGACCGAGTGAAGGGTGACGCCGTACGAGCCTTCGCCGTAGGGAAGATGCCAAGAACCAAACTGTTTGAGGCCTGCGACGTACTGGGCCTCGGCGGCCGCAAAGCGGGGTCCGTACCAGTCGAGATGGCCCAGGCATGATTCGCCTTGCGTCGTGAAGATGAGAAGGCCGCCATCGTAGAGCGTCTTGCGTAGGGCATCGAGTACCTGGAAGCCCATCGACGCAGGCAAGTGGGTCAGAAGTGAGCCGACGAAGATCAGATCGTAGCGTTCGAACGGGATGCGCTGCGGGTCCAGATGGCTCCGCAGCGTCCGAACCCCGAACTCCGCTTGGCAGAAGCGTGCGCCCTCGTAGTCGATGTCCGAGGCCGAGATTCGGGAGGGCGGAATCCGGTTCACGAGGTGGCGAATCACCCGTCCGTAACCGGATGGGAAGTCCAGACAGGATGTGACGTCGGAGAAACTTCGGCCGGCGGCGGCCAGTGACGCTTCGATGTTGTCGACTGCCGATAGACCATCTTCGACATAGTGGCGCACGTGCCGAGGCTCATCGGACGTGAACATCTGATCTCCGAAGTGCACTCGTCCAGGTATGCCGTCGATGTTTCGCGAGAAGGCAAGGGGCGGCATGAAGCGGCCACAAAGGCGATGGGCCAGACGTAGCGCGCGGATCGTCAGCAGCTGCATTCGGATACGACGTAGCGGAGAACCCAAAGCGACGTCAACGCGATCGTGATCCGGAACGGACGATGCGCAGCCCGTCCGGCGGGCGACGACGTGGCCCGTGGCCGAGCGCCCGCCTGTGACGACGCGAGCACGTGCGATCGTCGTCGAGCCGACGGTGATCGCCATCTAGGTGCTGCTCGGCTGCTATGCGATGTGGCCCGTCGTCGACAACGGCGCGCACCGGAGATTTGCGCGACGGACACGGCGAGCACGGCCTGGTCGCTCTGGTGGGTGAAGGACTGCGTGCTCCACCTCCGCAATCCGTGGTTCAGCGATGCGCCCTATCGCAGCTCGCTCGCGTACTACGCCCTCGCACCCCCGCTGAGCGCAGGTGAGTGGCCCGCGTCGTCGTGACGTGGGGCGAACCCTGCACTGCGCGGCACCAGACCGTGCGGGGCCTGTGCCGTGAGCGACGTAACCCGACGTACGCGAGTCGGGGGGCGTGCTCGGGGGCACCATCACTGGTTGAGAAGAAGTCGAGGCTAGAGAGACTGACGCATACCAACACTAGGAGAAGTCCTAGAAGGAGGATGCGATGAGGCTCGGAAGAGTGTGGCAACGACACGGTAGACCCGGAGGGACGGTCGATCTCATCGGTGCAGCGGTGCTGGTTGGGATCGCTGGTGTATCGACGCCGGCGCAGGCGGTTCGAACCGTGGACCTGTGGGCGCGCGCAGTGAGCGCGCCGAGCGGAGGCTACGACACCAACTACCCAGTGGGGTATGCCAACTTTCGCGTCGGCAGCGCATGCCCGGACGGCGGCGTGGCCGATGCGCGCTGCTACTGTCACTGCGATGCGCAGGACCCGTGCTCCGGCAGCTCGAACCGGCACACGCGAAGCCTCCAGGAGGACCCCACCGAGTATCTTCGTGCGACGACGTTCCGCGACGCGTCGAATCAGAGCATCGTCATCGGAAGCGGCGAGAAGGTCGTGAGCGTCAAGGTCAATCCGCTCATCCGCTTCGACGAGGGCGGCTCCAACCCGCACCAGTTCATCAATGTTCGCCTTCCGGGAGTCACGGGGCAGGTCGGTACGTCCGACGACTGGTCGCATGGGCTCCAGAGTGGACCGAACCCGCCGCCGTACTCTGGCAACGGGGAGTACTTCTGCAATTGGCCTCGCTGGCAAGGTGACATGGCTGGGGCCGAGTACGCGCAGTTCGACTCCTCGTGGACGGCGAGTGACTTGACGAACCTCGTCGTGGAGATTCGCAGCAACCAGGACAACGCCGGCGCGATCGAGGAGCTCCGAGTGAAGGCCGTGCGCGTGCGCGTGACGATCGACCAGTGCGGCAACGGCTCCGTGGACGCCAACGAGCAGTGCGACGACGGCAACACGTCGAACGGTGATTGTTGTAGCGCCACCTGCCAGAACGAGAGCCCCGGCGCGGCATGTGGCGACGACGGAAACGCGTGCACCACCGACGTCTGCAGCGGTGCTGGGTCGTGTGTACACGGTCCGAACGCGGCCGCGTGCGACGATGGCCTGTTCTGCAACGGGAGCGATGTCTGTTCCGGCGGCATCTGTGCGCACGCCGGCAATCCGTGCAGCGACGGCTCCGAATGCGTCAATGTCTGCAACGAGACGACCGACACCTGCGTCGTGTCGGCAGGGGCGGCGTGCTCCAGCGACGGCAATGTCTGCACGACCGACGCCTGTGACGGCGTGGGCGCGTGCAGTCATCTACCCAATGTCGATCCGTGCGACGATGGCGATGCCTGCACGCAGGGCGACCACTGTGCCGGCGGCGCCTGTCTGCCGGGTACCATCGCCGACGAGTGCCCCACGTGCGACCACGATGGGCGCATCGATCCGGGCGAGGAGTGTGACGACGGCAACACTGAGCCGGGAGACGGTTGCTCCCCGACGTGTACGTGCGATTCCACGTCGTGTGGCGACGGCAGGGCGGTTCCCGGGTGTGGTGAGGAGTGCGATCTGGGCCCTGGGAACTGCGCGCCTGGCCTCTGCTGCGAGAGCGGCTGCGATTCGCATTGCATGGTGATCGGCATCTGCAGCGGATCGCACGCGTGCTGTCACCAGGCCACCGACTGTTCGGCAGGGGAGGGTTGCTGTGGCGACGCGACGTTGGATGTCGGGGAACAGTGCGACGACGGAAACGTGCATGACGGCGACTGTTGCGACGCGAGCTGCCATGTCGAGACGAGCGACGCCTGCACCCCGAGTGCATGCGTGAACTTCTTCGGACCGCATCGGGTACAGACGGCGAACAAGGCGACCTTTTTCGACGCCAACCTGCTCGGCGGCGTCGAGCGCTGGGTCGACAAGGTCCAGGGCATCCTGGCGTTCGGCCAGGCGATCGATCCGCAGTTCGAAACGGTGCGAGTGAGCTTCAGCGAGAACCGTGGCACCGGAACGGCGAACTCGCGTTTCGAGGTCTATGCGGCGACCTTGGTGCCGGGAGGCTGTCCGCCGCTCACGTCATGCTTCGCGGCCAAGGATCTGAACCGTACCAGGTTCAAGTTCTACAGCAGGAGCGCAAACATACCGGGCGCCTGCGGGCTCAACCGGATCAGCATCGTCCGGAGGGGCGCCATCGTGAAGCTTGCGATGAAGGGAAGCGATCTGAGGACGTGCCCCTATGACTTCCGGAGCATCACGAAACCTCGGGTCCGAGCAGACCTCATCATCGGCGACGATTGCTTCACCACCGTGTTGACCTGCTCGTCGCTGGCCGGTGGGAAGAAGGTGAAGTGCGTCTCGAGTCCGTAGCGTGAAAACGGGTGCGGGCGGCGGCTGAGGACGCCGCCCGCACCACTGGCCGTTGGCGAGGCGTCGAATGATGGGGTGCCAGCCGCTGGAGACGAGTGGCGGTGGCGAGCGCCGCCGCTATCCCGCCCGCACCGTCCGACCGTCGAACCGCCGCAGACTGCACCCCGTATACAGCTCGTTCCCCGTGAGGCGCATCTCGTCGAGCACCGCGAGCGCGACGTCCTCCCCGAGCGCGAGTCCCGCCGCACAGTCGGTGCGCCAGTGGATGCCCGCGATGTTTCGCCCCATCGCGATGTTGCAGGCGAGCTTGTCGAGCTCATTCCCCACCGTGAGATCGGCGCCTTTCCAGGGCGTCAACGTGAGGCCGTCGGCCGACGGCTGCATCGGTTCGGGAATCACATGGCTCTCGTCGAGCATCGTCTTCAGCACGGTGGCGCACGCACCGGCGATCACCGCGTGCCCGGCCGGGTATGCGGGATGCGTCGGACAGCCTTCGGGGTACGCTTGCGGGAGGAGTGCCGAACCGCTCGCGGCGCGCACCGCGGCGAGCGCCCCGCTGTCGAGGAGCGACTGATGGAGCGGATACTGCCGCACGCCGCGCACGTGGTTGTCGACGCGACCGGCGAGCTCCTCGGGCCGCAGGCGCCGGTGGACGCGCCATTTCTGGTACCAGCACGCCTTCAGCGCCGCCTGCGTCACCACCGCGATCAGATAGATGAGGTACGGCTGTCCGAAGGTCGTGAACCCGGATTGGGTTCGCGAGTGCTTGTATGGGTTGGCACCGTCGGGCTGCGTGCCCATCCGGAGCGCGAGCAGGCAGGCGCCGAGGAACCCCTGGTACGTGAAGTCGCGATGGACGTACTCGCCGAGGTCACGGCCGTTCCGGAGATAGCGGGTCTGCGCGTCGAAGGTGTTCACCGCGGCGAGCTTGCCGTCCTGGATGGCCAGCCACTCGTCGTAGGTGGTCATGTAGTCGACGCCCGGGGCCGCAGTCCGAATACGCTGCTCGACGCGGATCGGCAGGATGGGCAGGTCGAGCAGGAGGAACTGCGAAACGTAGGGGCCGATGAGGTCGCCCCGCGTCGTGCCGCGGAAGAGCACGTCCGGCGTCACGTGGCCGTCACGACGGGGGCCTTTGAACGCCGGCATGTGGCTCAGGTCGTCGCAGGCCTTCGCGATCACCGGGTTCCGGTCGTACTCGGCGAAGGGAATGTCGCGGGTGAGCGCCTGCCAGTAGAGCTCGGCGAGCTCGGCAGCCTGCTCGTCGCTCGAGAAGCGCGGCGGTGGCGGGAGGACGGGCTGCGTCGCGTCTGGGCCGACGAGATCGAATGCCCACGCCGCCTGCGGGTTCGCGAGCTTCACGAAGCCGCCGAGCGGAATGGCTTCGAAGTCCTGGTGGCGGCCGCTCCGCACCGCGCGCAGATAGATCGGGTAGGCCTTCGGGTTGACCTCGCCGTCCCGGCCGTGCGGCAGTCCCTTCGAGTAGGCGGCGGCCCATCGCTCGACGCCGTCCTCGTCGCCGTTCGTCGCCTGCGTCCCGTCGACACGATCACGCGCGAGCGCCGCCGCCTTCACGCGGACGTCGTACGCGGCGCGGAGGCGGGCGGCTTCGTCGCTTCCGTCAAACGGCGGGTCGGCGGCCGTGGTCGGCGGCGTGCCACCGGCGAGCGCCCACGTACCGAGCGCCGCGCCGCCAGCGAGGACGGCTCGACGGCTCATGTCGGCGTCCGCTGGCGGACGCGTGCGGGACCGGCGCCGACTCATTGGTGGAGCAGCACCGTGACCATGCCCTCGAACGAGTCGGCCGTGACGAGATCGGGGAGCTGATCGCCGTTCGCGTCCACCAGCGCGATGCCGGAGGGACCCCGCCCGGTACCGTGCAGCCGCGGCGGTTGGAAGTCGCCGCTGCCGGTCGCGAGCAGGACGGCGACGTAGCCGAAGTCGTCGGTGACGGCGACATCCTTGCGCCCGTCGAAGTCGAGATCTGCGACGACGAACCTCTGCGATGCGGGTCCGGCGGCGAAGATACGGGCTGGCGAGAACGTTCCGTCACCGGTACCGAGCAGCACGATGACGCCGTTCTGCGGCTCGTTACCGTCGAATGACGCCGAAGCGGTCGCCGCGACGATGGACTCCGAGCGCTGTCGCCCGCGCGTGATGACGATGTCGAGGCCGTCCGCCCCGTCGAGGTCGGTGATCGACACCTGGCCGATCGGGCCGTTTCCGGGAAGCTGCAGCGGCCGAGGAGCCTGGAAGGTCCCGTCGCCATTGCCGAGGAAGACGAGGGCTCCGCTGTCGCCCTGCACCATGACCAGATCGAGTGCCGGGTCGCCGTTCAGGTCGCCGATGGCCACCTGGTTCGCGGCGCCGGCCACCAGGAACGGCAGCTCCGGCTGGAACGTGCCGTCGCCGTTCCCGAGCAACACCCGCGCCTGCTCATCGAACGCGCTGACGGTGACGACGTCGACCGCGCCGTTGCCGTCGAGGTCGCCGAGCACGAAGGCGGTTGCGCCCGCGCCGTTGGTCACGACCTGCGGCGCAAGGAAGGTGCCGTTGCCGACGCCCTTCAGGACCGAGATGTCGTTCAGCGCGTAGTCGAGGACCGCGATGTCCGGTTCGCCGTCGCGGTCGACGTCCGCGACCTCGAGCGCGATCGGTGATTCGCCCGCGGCGAAGCGTCGTTCGGACCCGAACGTGCCGCCGCCGAAGCCGCGGAGAATCGCGACCTCGCCGGTTCGGTAGCTGGTGACGGCGAGGTCGGGGCGGTCGTCGCCGTCGAAGTCGGCGGCGGCGACGTCGAGCGCGCTTTCGCCCGCGGGGAAGCGATCGGCGACGTCGAACGAGCCGGCGAAGGGCAGTGGGTTGCCCCACAGAACCGAGGCGGTGCCGCCGAAGGCGTTCGCCGTGACGAGATCCACTCGTCCGTCGGAGTCCACGTCCGCCGCCTCCACCCAATCCGGGCTCGACCCGGCAGGGAATGGCTCGGCGAACGGGAAGTTGCCGGCACCGTCGCCGGTGTAGACGAGGACGTCGCCGCCGCCGTCGGCGACGAGGATGTCGAGGAAACCGAAGCCGTGCACGTCGGCGATGGCGACGTGCGCGGCGAATCGGTCGAAGGCGAGGGGGCGAGAAGGCCCGAAGTTGCCGCCGCCGGTCCCGAGCTGAACCACGAGGCGAGCGAAATCGGCCAGGACGATGTCCATTCGGCCGTCCCGGTTGAGATCCCCGGCAGCCGCGGAGACGGCGGACGTCAACGCCGTGGAGCGGACGGTGCCGAAGGTGCCGTCGCCGTTGCCGAGGAAGTAGACACCGGTGCCGCAGAGCAAGTCCGGTCGGCCGTCGCCGCTCAGGTCGGCGATGACGAGATTCCGCGAGGTGCCGGTGCCGCTCATGGTCAGGACCTGTCCCGCTCGGAACGTCCCGTCGCCGTTGCCGAGATAAATGCCGACGTGGCGCGGTGTGGACTGCAGGACGGCGAGGTCGAGCACGTGATCGCCATCGAGGTCGGCGGCGCCGAGCGCGAGTGGTCCCTCGACCACGGGCACGCGCGCGACTTCGACGAATGCCCCACCGCCGATGCCGTGCAGGATGCTGACGTCATCGCTGAACTGGTTCGCCGTGGCGACGTCGAGCACGTCGTCACCGTCGAGGTCGGCGACCACGAGGTCGCGCGCGCCATAGCCGATCTCCGTCGTCTGGATCGCGGCGAACCCGCGGTTCCCAGTGCCGCGGGCCACCGTGAGGGTTGCGGCCCGATCGTCGACGGCTACGAGGTCGAGCCGGCCATCGGCGTCGACGTCGACGACCCTCACGGCGCGCGGGCGGTCGTTCATCGCGATTTCGAGGCCGGGGTAGAGCTGACCCTCCGGGATCGCGAGCGTGATCAGGCCGACGTCGGTCTCGCCGCCGGGGACCGGCGTGACGGCCGCGGCTTCCCCGGTCGTCACTCGGCCGATCGGATCGACGAGCGTTGCGCTGCACTGCACGTCGCCCGAGAATGTCGGCACGTCGACGATGATGAATGCCCCGTTCGCGTCGGTCGCGCTGCGCTCGCCGAGGCAGATGACGTTCGCGCCGGCCGCCGGATCGGCGTCGACGGTGACGACCGCGCCGACGACCGTCGTCAGGGGATCCTCGGACACGACTACCCGGATCTCCTCGGAGCGAGCCACGTGACCGACGGTGTCGGTGGCCTCCACGGCGAGCAGTATCTCCCCGCTCCCGGACGGCGCCGTCACCGTGAACTGATAGGGCGGCAGCGTGAGCGCGGGGCGTGGCTCGCCGTCGACGTACGGCGTCACCGTCACGACGCCGTAGTCGTCGGCGGCGCCGGCGGTGACCTCGACGATCGACCCCGGTGCGACCTGCCGGCCGTCGGGAGGTGCCAGGATCGTGGCGACGGGTGCATCGTCGGGGAGGACGGTGACGCGCGCGGGTGGGGAGGTCGTGGATGGCCCGAGGTCGTCGAAGGCGACGGCGGTGATCGCGATCTCGGAGACGCCGGCGGGAACGGTCACGTCGGCGCGGTAGGGTGTCGTCGTGTCGGTCGCCGCGAGCGTGCCGTCGACGGAGAACTCCACCTTGGTGATCGCCCGGCCGCTCGTCGCCTGCGCGGACAGCGTGAGGCGCGAGTCCTCCTGCGCGGTCGCGCCGTCCACGGGGGCGATGAGCCGCACCACGGGGGCGGGGTTCGGGCGCGTCGTGACGATGATCTCGTTCGCCGTGCCCTGGTTGCCGGCGAGGTCGAACGCGGCAGCGCCGAAGCGCACCGTCCCGCCGAGCCGCGTTCGCGGCGGCAGGGCGATGGTGGTGCCGTACGGGGCTCCGAAATCGGTGAAGAGGAGCTCGCCGTCGAGGTAGAACTCCACCCGCGCCACGCCGAAGTCGTCGGTCGCATCGGCGGCCACCGTGACGACGGTGCCGCCATCGAACGTCGCGCCCGCCGTGGGCGCGGTGATCTCGACCGTCGGCGGGATGCCCTGCGCATCGTTCAGCACGGCGTAGCGCGCGATGTAGAGGCGTCCACCCCTCGCGCCCTCGGCGGTCAGGTAGACGATCCCGTTCCGCGCCGCGATGCCGGTGCCGTTGTCGTCGTCGATCGCGGAGAAGTCGACCAGCGCGTCGAACGACGGCGGCGACGCCGCCAGATTGAAGATCGGCACCGCGTTCACGAAGTACACGTCGGCCGCGAGCGCGTACTGGGCTTCGACGGTGACGTCGCGGAGCCCGAACTGGTCGCCGGTCGAGCCGACGACGGCGGGCGTCGTCGGGTCGGTGTAGTCGACGACACGGAGGCCGCCGAGCGCGAAGCCGGCGGCGTCGGCTACGTACGCGCGACCGCCGCGGGCGACGACGGCCGCGGCGAGCGAGCCGCCCGCCGGTCGGGTCGGCGTCTGGCCGACGAGGCGTGGCTGGTCGACGTCCGAGACGTCGACGACCTTCAGACCGCCGCTGCCGGCGGCCACCAGGGCGAGCGAACCGTCGAGGTCGACGCCGTACGACGACTGCATCGACAGGCGGCTGCGACGGAACGGGCTCTGCGGGACGGTCGCGTCGACGATCGCCAGGCCGCCGTTGTCGGTGACGAACACCATCGCGCCGCGTACCGCGACACCGCGCGCCCCGAAGCCGACGGGGGCGCTGCCCAGCACCACCGGCTGCGTCGGCGACGTGACGTCGACGATCACCAGACGGCCGAGGGCATCCGCCACGTAGGCGCGCGAGCCCTGCACGGCGACGTCGCGCGCCTGCCCCGTGGCGACGTGGCCGACGATCCGCGGCGCCCGCGGGTTCGCCACGTCGACGACCTGAAGGCCGGCATCGTCGCACGCGACGTAGGCCTGGTTGCCGTCGAGGGCCGCGGCCATCGGGGTTCCTGGAAGGATGAGCGAGGAGAGCACCTGCGGCGAGAACGAGCTCACCGTCACCAGCGTCGTCGCCGAGAAGCCGGCGGTGGCTGCGGTCACGGTGGCGCGGCCCGGGGTGCCCGCGAAGATGCGCCCGTCCTCGGCACCGAAGCTCGCGACGTTCAGGTTGCTCGACGTGTAGACGGTCCCGTAACGACTCGACGTCGCGTCGAGCTCGCGCCCGTCGCGCAGACGGCCGACGACCTGCACGCGCCGCGACGTCTCGCCGAACGCGGTGTTGAACGTGAGCTCGATGGCGCTCGGTCGGATCTCCAGCGACAGCAGCGCCGCCGCCAGGTTGAAGCTCGTGGCGTCCAGGGGATTGCTACCGGTCTGGATCTCGAGGCCATCCCAGATGCCGTCGCCGTCGCTGTCGCCGAGGAGCGGGTTGGTGCCGAGCGTCCGCACCTCGTCGCCGTCGCGCAGGCCGTCGCCGTCGGAGTCGGGGTTGGTGGGCGAGGTGCCGGCGACGAACTCCTCGCCGCTGGTGAGGCCGTCCTGATCGGGATCGTCCGCGGCGTCGAGGGGGTTGTTCGGGTCGAGACCGTTCGCGAGCTCCCAGTCGTCGGGGAGCCCGTCGCCGTCGGTGTCCTGGCCGAGGAGGACCGACACCATGAGGACGGCGATCGCGCCCTCGTTCAGCGCGCTGACGAGCGCGCGCCCGCTCGTGTGCGCGGTGACGCGGCCGGCGGGGTCGACCGAGGCGATCGCGACGTTGCTGCTGCGGTAGCTCGTGCCCTTGGCCTGTGCGGTGACGTCGGCGGTCGCACCGCCGGGGTAGGTGGCGGTCGCGACGATCTGCACGATCTCGCCGACGGTGCCGAGCTGCGTCGTCGGTGCGGTGAGCTCGAGGCGATCGGGGATGGGCGTGGGATTCGAGAAGTCGATGTCGACGACCTTCCGGATGCCGTTCGACGGCACCGCGACGAGGCTCGACTGGCCGCGGCGGACGCCGTTCTCGTCGACGCAGGTGGCACGGACGCGGACCTGCCCCTGGTTCGCGGGGACGTTCGGGATCACCCACCCGCCATCCTCGCCGACGAGACCGGTCCGGTTGAGAACGCTCAACGTGCACGATGCGTCGAGGGTGTCGTTCTGCGCGTGCGCGTCGAGCGCCGCGAGGAGCGCCATGGCGACGCAGGCGCCTCCGAGCCACCGCCTCGTCCCGTCTCGCCTCGTCGTTTGCATGTCGCGTGCTCCTTCGGGTCGCCTGCTCATCCGCCGTCCACCGCAAAGCTCAGCATCTTCACCTTCATGAGATTCTCGGGCCGGCCGCCGCTCTCGATCGCACGCACCCCGGTGCTGAAGAGGACGCCGCGCGCTCCCGCGCACGCGAGCGTGTACGGCGGGTGCGCGCGCTGCTCGGTGCCGTGCAGCACGATGCGCGACTCGCCGGTGGTGGCGTCGATCACGGCCGCCCACGGGCCGCCGTCCGCGACCGTCGCGATCAGCACCCGATCGCCGGGAAGCGCACAGACGTGCGGCGGCTCGATGGCGTCCTGCGGCACGAGGGTCGCGATCTCGCGCCGCCAGCGCACGTCGAGCCCGATCGACAGCGCGACGGCGACGATCTGCTCCTCGATGTGCTCGGTGGCGGCGTCGAAGGCGAGGATCGCGGTTCCGGCGGTGGCGGCCACGACGCGCGGGTTCCGGCCAGCGAACGTGGCCTCGGTGCGGAGCACGCCGGTGGGTGTGAAGCTTCCCACCCACACGTCCGTGAAGACGGGCCCGCTCGCGCCCTCTTCGGCGTGTCGGGCGCCGACCAGGACGAACCCGAGGCCTCCCGCGTCGACGGCACCGGTGACGTAGGGGGCACCGCTCGGAACGTCGACGTCGGCGACCGTTCCGCTCGCGAAGTCGACGAGCGAGGTGCGTCCCGCCAGTCGGCGGGCGCCCGCGACCAGCGTGCGTTCCCCGCGCAGGTCGTGCGCCACGAGGAGGGTGTCGATCGACGGTCCGATCGCGGCCTGGACCGGGTCACCGATCCGGAGGCGCGCATAGCGCCCACCCGCGACCGCGACGATCGCGTCGGCACTGCCCGCGAAGCGGACGTCTCCCAGCCGCGGCCCGTCCATGCCGAGCTCCAGCGGCACGTCGTCCACGAGCACGCCCGAGGCCGCGTCGATCGTCCACAGGTGCGCCTCGGGCGGCGTCGCGTCGCTCGTCCGCGTACGACGGCGCGCGATCGCACGCACCCGCCCGGAATCGCCGAGCGCCGCCGCGTCGACCACCTCCCAGTGCCCGCTGTCGTCGCCGAGCAGGTGCACGGCGACGTCCGTCGCGGTCGCGGGACGTGCGACGAGCACCGCCGCCGTCGCGAGGAGGCCGGTCAGCAGCAGTCGCACCGTTCCTCTTGGTTGCCGTCGTAGGCGGCGCCGCCGAAGAAGCTCGAGACCACGGCGCAGTAGCGTCGCGCCCAGGTGAAGCACCACTCCCGTTGGTCCGGCGTCGACTGGGTGGACGCGCTGCACACCGCGAACAGCTGGTCGCACCAGTCCTGGGTGCACTTGTCCTCGTAGACGTCGTCGATACCGCCGCCGGGGTAGCAGGTCTGGAAGCACTCGTCGTGGATGTCGCACGGCGCGGTCAGGACGGAGTGCGGATCCCGTCCGAAGTTCGAGAACCACGTATCGGGCGCGCCGGTCGGGTTCTCCTTGTTGATCCGGAGGATGGCCTCGAGCCAGAGCGGCATGCTGCAACCCTGGTAGCAGTAGGGTTTGCCGGGCTCGGTGCGCCCGTCCTTGCACTCGATGGGCTCGTCGTGCGGCTTCCGATCAGTGCAGCGGTCCGGATCGGCGGGGTACTTCGGCAGCACGTCGCCGTCCGGCACGCAGCACTCGTTCTCGACCGTGTAGACCTCGGGCGGGACGCCGCTGGAGCCGCCGCAGCAGTCCTCCCCGGCGTTGTGATCGTTCATGTCGGGGCTCCACCGCGTCTCGTGGGCGGTCGCGGGGCAGTACTCGTTCTGGCAGTTGCCTTCGATCGGCGGGGGCCGCTCGGCGACGGTGCGCTCGCGCTTGACGCGCTTGTTCTCGCAGACCTCGCGGAAGCAATCGTCGTCGGGTCCCTGCGGCGGAACCTCGTTGGCCTCCTCGTCCTTGACCGCCTTGTCGCGGCAGACCTGGCGGACGCAGTCGTTGTCGGCGCGCTGCGGCGGCACCTCGTTGTCGGCTGCGACGTCGCTCACGCTGCCGCCGCGGCAGCGCTGGGCGACGCAGTCGGTGACCGAGGTCTGCTGCGGGGAGTCGGTGTCGTCGGGAAGGCAGCAGCCGTCCATGCACTTCTGGCACTCGGCGCAGTGTTCGGCGGTGCCGGCAGCGTCTGGATCGCCGCCGCAGTGCCAACCTGCCTTCACGATGCCGACGCCGGGATTCGACGTGATCACCGAGCCGTCCTCACTGACGGTGGCCGGTCCGATGCTGACGAAATGCCCGAGATCGTGGTCGAAGGAATAGAACTCCGTAACCTGGCCGGGTGTGAGCCCGTCGACGTTCGGGAGCGTCAGCCGGGCGGGGGGCTCGAAGCGCGCGCCGGCGGGCTGGATGGTAACGATGAAGCGCGGCTGCTGGCCGAAGTTCGGCACCATCGGCACCTTGTCGTTGTGCACGACGGTGGCGCTCACCATGCCGGTGCGCGAGCCGCTCGGGAACGTGACGCTGCCCGCGGCGACGTCGAGCGCGAAGCCGGGGAAGGCCGGCAGGGCGAGTCGTCCGCCGACGTTCTCGGCGATCTGGATGCCGTCGGCGAGGTTCAGCGCGAGGAGGTAGATCGGCATGCCGACCGTCACGTCGCGCCCCGGGATCGTCGTCACCACGAACTCGAGGTCCGGCCACGACCCCGGCCGCGCCGCGGTGCTGCCGTCGGCGATGAGATAGAGCGAGCCGACCGGCACGCCCGCGAGACGGAAGAATCCCTCGGCGTTGGTGGTGGTCGCGAGCTCGGGATGGTCCCGCAGACGCAGCGTGACGCCTTCGATCGGCTCGCTGGTGTTGTCGAGGACGACGCCGCTGATGCTGGTCTGGGCGGGATCGGTGGCCGCGAGCCCCGTCCCGACGAAGGTGACCGGACCCACGCCGTCGACGCCGTCGATGCGCGCGGTGGCATTCGTGCTCGCGATGCCTTCCTCCGGGTCGAGGACCATGTGGACGATGGCGCGCCCATCGCTGTCGGTCGTGACCACCCGCTCGGGCGTGCCGTCGCCGAAGTGGCCCTGACCCTTGGCGATCGTGTAGCGGACGGCGACGCCCGCGAGTCGGTTGAACCCGACGTCCGTGGCGACGGCCACCAGCGGGCGCGGCAGCATGAGACCCGCGACGCCCCACTGCAGCCCGCCGGCGTCCGCGAGGATTCGCGCCGGCGGACCAGGCACCGCCGTGATCCGGAAGCTCACCGGCGCGCCATAGCCCACCGCCGACGCGTCGATGCGCTGGCTGCCGGGGCCCGCGCGCGAGCCGAGCGTGAATCCCGTCTCCGCCTGCCCGTTGGCGTCGGAGGTGACGATCCGCTGGCGGACGCCGGCGTCGAGCGTGCCGTTCGAGCTCCGCACCTTGAAGATCACCGGGACGTTCGGGACCGGCTGCCCGCCGGCGTCGAGCACCGCGACGACTACGGGCTCCGGCAGTGCGCTGCGGATGCTCGCGCTCTGGTCGTCGCCGGAGACGTGCGCGAGATGGGGGACGGTCGGCGCCTCGCGGCGCACCACGTGCGCCAGATGGCCGACGTTGCCGCCCACGTCGGTGGCGACGATGTCGAGCGTGTTGTCACCGAGCTCGAGCGGTACCGTCACGGCGAACGAGCGGTTCGCGACCGTCGCCGCCACACCGTTGACCGTGACGTGCGCGTCGGACGCGTTCACCGTTCCGGCGACGAGGTCGTTCACCAGCCCGGCGACGACGACGGTCGGCGTGTAGACGGTCGTCCCTTCGGCCGGGACCTCCACCGCGAGGCGCGGGGCGGTGAGATCGCGGACGGCGGTGATCGTCGCCGAGCTCTCGTGCCCGCGCACGTCGCGCGCGACGGCGGTGACGAGATTGCCGCCTTCGACGAGCGGCACGTCGGTCGCGGTGAAGCGCCCGTTGGCGACGGGGGCGGCGATGCCGTTCACGGTGACCGTCGCCGCGGGATCGCTGATCGTGCCGCCGACGGTCGCCGTGGTCGCGGCGAGGAAGGCGAGGTCGGCCGGCGTGTCGATCGTGACCGCCGGAAGCGAGTGGTAAGTGATTGCCGCCGTCGCCTGCGCCGTGTTGCCGGCACCATCCGTGGCGCGGATGGGAATCATGTTCGGGCCGTCGACCAGCGCGACGGTTGCCTCGAAGCGGTCGTCGGTGAGGGGGACGCCGCCGCCGCCCACCTCGACGCCGGTGACGCCGCTCGGATCGGTGACCGTGCCGGCGACACGCGCGGTGGGGAAGTTCGACAAAGCGTGGTCGCCCGGCGTGGTGACCTTCAGGACGGGCGGATCGTCGTCTGTGACCGGCGGCGTCGTGTCGAGGATGACCGACAGCGTGGCCGATGCGCCCTTGCCGGTGGAATCGACCGCGGCGACCTCGATCGTGTTGCTGCCCTCGAGGAGCGTCACCGGACGCGAGAACGAGCCACCGGTCACGGTCACCGGCGCGTCGTTCACGGTGACGCGCGCGATGCTGCCGTCGTCGGCGACGCTGCCCTGCACGGTGACCTGGGCGGTCGTGACCACGGCACCGTCGATCGGTGCGGTGACGGAGAGCATCGGGGCAGCGAGGTCGCGCACGAGCGTGAAGGTCGTCGTGGCGCTGCTCTCGTTGCCGGCGAAATCGCGCACGGAGGCATCGAGCGTGTGCGCTCCGGCCGGCACCCCTGTGACGGTACACCGTGCATCGGCGTCGTTGCGGGCGCAGCCCGCGGTCTGGCTGGTGCCGTCGAGACGCAGCACGAGCGTCTCCGGATCGACACCGGCGGTGACGTCGCTGAACGTGACGACGGTCTTGATCGTGCCGTCGTCGCTGATCGGGTTCGCTGGAACGCCGGTGATCGCGATCACCGGTGGGACCGTGTCGACGCCGAACCCGATGGGACCGATCGCCTCGTGGCCGGCACGATCCCGCACGCGGATCATGGCGGCGTGGAAGCCGTCGGCCAGTGGGGCAGAGGGCGTGAACGTGACGCCGGTGGCGGTCGCCTGTGCCGCAGCGGTCCGATCGACGGTGTCGAACATGAAGGTCATGGTCGACGGGTCGACGCCCGAGCCGCTGTCCGCGAAGGTGGCGGTGATCGTCGGCCGGGCCGTCGCGATGAAGGCGTCGTACGGCGGCGACGTGACGGAGATCGTGGGTGGCATCGAGTCGACCACCGGCACCGCCGGCACCGTCACCCGCCGCTTCACCTTGACGTCCTTCGCGGCGACGGCGATACCCTCCACCCGGTTGTCGCCCTTGAAGAGGATGTTGCGGCCCGCCACCGCCACGCCGCGGAAGCTCTGGCGGCCGCCGATCTGGACGTCCTGGAAGGCAACGAGCGCGAGGCGGGAGGTGGTGTCGACGATCGGCGGCAGCGTGGGACTGCGGGTGTCGATCCGGATGGTCCCGGTGGCGATGATCGTGCCCGTACCTCGCAGCGATCCGCGGACGCGCACGTTGCCCGCCACGAAGAGCACGTCGTCGACGACCGCGTCGGTGAGGATGGTGGACGCCTCGAGCACGCGGTCGGCGAGCGCGCGCGCCGCCGTCGCGGTCGGCAGGACAGGGAGCGTGATGGGCGGCGCGCCCTGCGTCTGCGTCCCGGTGACGGTGCCGGTGATCAGCAGCTTGACGCTCGCCGAGGCGTTTCCGGCCACGGTGCCGCCCTTGGTCACCTTCAGCATGCGGTTCGCGTGCACGCGTCCGTTGACGGTCGAGTCGCGGATGATCTGTACGTCGCGGCCGGCGACGACCGCATACGTGGCGTAGACCGGCGACGTCGGGTCCGGGAGGAGGAACCGGCCCGCGCGGGCGACGCCGGCGGCGAGCAGCAGGAGCGCTCCGATCGCCACCGCGCTCGAGATTCCGATCAACCGCCGCGTTCGTAGTCCCGTCATATCCCCTCGCCGTGCGGCTTCCCTGTGAATCGACGCCGCGATCCGCATCGCGAGCGCGTTCGCAGGGCTCGTCGCACGTCGCGAGCACGTACCTGCGGGTGCGGCGTGCCGACAACGCCCATACGAGGGGCACACGCATCGCGACGTGGTCGTGTCCGCGTGCGTCGATGCCCCGCAAATGGGGGGTGCCCTTCATCTCGCGGGCCACGCGGTGTACGTCGCGTCGACGATGGACCGTCCCGACGTCGTCGCCCGCATCTACGATCACGCGCTCGCGGGCAACCCCACCGCATTGCTCGGTGAGGTCGCGGCAGCTGCCGAGGTCGACGCGCTCGGCTTCGCGTTCCACGACGATGTGATGGCCGGGCGGGCGCTGGTGGCGTTCGGTGTGGAGCCGCGGCTGACGGCAAGCTATCCACGCCACTTTCGGGAGGACGCCGTGTGGGCGGCCGCGATGTGCGCGGCGTCCATCGGCGCGATTCAGGAGGCGCTGCCCCGCCCGCTGCTCGAGCGGACCCGGTTCTACGACGAGTGGTTGCGCCCGCAGGGATGGGCGCACGTGCTCAAAGTGCGGCTCTGGGGTGAGCCCGGATGCCACGGCGGGCTGGTCGTCGGGCGTTTGCGCGCGCCGAATCCGCGTCGGCGGTCGCCGATGACCGCGCTCCAGCGACTCGTGCCGCACGTCCGGCGTGCGATCGAAGCGTGGCGGCGGCTCGACCAGGTCCGTGGGCTCGCGGCCCTCTCGGCCGACGTGGTCGACCTCCTCCCGATCGCCATCGTGCTCGTCGATCCGCACACGGCGGTGATTTCGATGAACCGTGCGGCAGAAGAGCTGGTCGATGCTGGACGAGGCACGCGATGGGACGGCGGCATGCTCCGATTCACGTCGGCCGACGCGACGGCGCAACTTCGAGACGCGTGTGCCCGTCGCACGACCGCCTCCTTCGTCGTGTCTCGACATCGCGGCGCGCCGCTCGAGGTCCTCGTCAGCCCGCTTCCGGGCGACGCCGACGCGCCCATGGCCGTGGTGCTCGGAGATCGCGAACGGACGTTCACGATCTCGGCCGATCTGTTGCGGGTCGTGTACGGCCTCACGCCGGCCCAGGCGCACCTGGCGTCCGTCCTTGCGCAGGGGTTCTCGCTGCAGGAGGCCGCCACACGATTCGGCGTCGCCGTCGGGACCATGCGGGACCGCGTGAAGCAGGTGTTCGCGCGTACGGGAACGCGCAGCCAGGCGGATCTCGTGCGCCTCGTCCTCACCGGTCCCGGGCTGCTGCAGCGCGGGACGACGGGGTCGCCCGGTGGTGCGGCGTTCGCGCCGCTGCGCCTCGCGGACGTGCTCGGCGGCGGCCTCGTCCGGCGACGCGACCCCTCATTTGAGGGTTGAGCCCGACGCCGGGGTGGGCGAGACTGCTCAGGTCGATTCGAGACCCGAGCGCGATGACGATTCCTGGAAAGCCCAGCGTGTACGCGGATCTCGTCGCTCGCATCTACGACGCCGTGCGCGAGGCCGACTGGGAGGACATGCTCGCGTGCGTGGCGCGCGCCGTCCACGCCGACACCCTCGGGTTCTCCTACCGCCTCGACCTCGCCGTCGGGCGTCCTCCGGTGTCGTTCGGCATCGATCCGCCGCTGGTGGCGCGCTATCCACACTGGCACACCACCGATCGAACGTGGTCGCGCGCGATGTGCAGCAAGCCCGTCGGGCGGGTCTGGGAGGTGCTGCCGCGTCTCGTGTTGGAGCGGACCACCGTCTACCGGGAGTGGCTCGAGCCGCAGCGGCTGTCGCACGTCCTCCATCTCGGCATCTCGAACGATCCATCGGCCGCGCTCCTGATCGGGCTTCGTCGGACCGGGCGTGCGCTCGGCGACGGGCAGGTCGCGCTGCTCGAGCGGCTCGCGCCGCACTTTCAACGTGCGAGCGAGCTCCACCGCCGCCTGAAGACGGCGCAGGCCGTGGTCGACGCGTATGCGAGCATGCTCGAAGCGCTGCCGATCGGCGCCGTTCTCCTCGACGAGCGAGCGCGCGCGCTGCAGATGAACCGCGCCGCCGAGGCCATCCTGCACGACGGTCGCAACGGCTCCGCGAAGCACGGTCGTCTCCGGCTCGCGAGCCGCGAGGCCACGGAGGCGCTCGAGCGTGCGTGTGCCACCGGCGAGGCGACCGCGGTGTCCGTCCGTCACCCGAGCGGGCGGGTTCTTCCCGTCGTCATCGTGCCGATGCGGCGCGACGTCGGGCACCCGTTGGCGGGCGCGGTGGCGATTGCGCTGCTCGGTGATCCCGATCGTGTGCCGCGTCTCTCCTGCGAGTTGCTGACGCGTCTCTACGATCTCACGCCCGCGCAGGCGGCCATGGCCACCCTCCTGGCGGAAGGGAAGTCGCTCGCGACGAGCGCGGTGGTGCTCGGTATCACGATCGCCACGGCGCGCGATCGGTTGAAGCAGATATTCGCGCGCACCCAGACGCGGCGCCAGGCCGACCTCGTTCGACTCCTGCTCACCGGACCCGCCGCGTTCTACGACGCCGATTCGATCCGCGCCTGACGGCTCGACGACGTCAGTACGGAATGTACCAGGGGCGCGACACGTTGCCCTGCGTGCCGCACGTCCGGTTGCAGTCCTGCTCGTTGTCGATGCAGTCGTTCTCCCGGCCCAGCGCGTCTTCACCGCACGATTGCTGGCACGAATCTTCTTCGTGGTTGAATCCCATCCGGCGGCAGCCGTTGATGCAGTGATCGAAGGTCGTGCCGGTGTAGTAGTTGCACGTGTCGCGTGCTCCGGGGCACTGCCAGCAGCTCACCGCATCGGCGGGGGTGCTGCTCAGCGGGAGGATGACGACCAGGGCCAGTAGAATGCGGCTCGCGTTGCGCATCGTGAACGTTCCTTTCTCTTGGTGCGTTGGTTTGCGGCCGCGTCTCCGTCGGGCACGACCGTCGTCGCGTTCGTAGTGGAGCGCGCCAGGCTCCCACAACGTCCATTTGGGAGTCGCGTCCGACCCGCGTCCAAGAGGACAGTCGCATCACTGAAAGGTCCTAGAACCCGAACACCCTGCTCCGGGGCCGAGCGTTCTACGCTTCCGCTATCTCAACGAGGAGGTCACAGACATGGCTCGCGGCGCGACCCAGGTGTGGTCGAGTGGGTTACCTGATTCGTCGCGGCGCTCTCACCACTCCGCATCGGTCTGCTGTGACACCCGCACTACCGTGTCGCTCTCGAAGAAGACCTCAAGCACTTCCCGCCGAGTGAGAAAGTAGCGCCAGTTGGGGCTGGACAGGACGGGGGTGAGGTCCACGGGCGGATAGCCGAGCGCCATGAGGACCTGATCACGTGTCATGCCTGGCAGCACGCGCGCTTGACGGACGGCGCTCGACACGTCCTTGGGGAGTTGCTCGATTGCGGGACGCTGGTCTTCCGTGACGAAAAGCCGCTCGAGGTACTCGTCGAGCGAGAGATAGCCCTCCCGTCCGACGAAGACCAGCATCAGGATCGGTGCGCCGTCGGGCTTGAACGTGATCCGGTTCTTCCGGATCTCGTCGATGCGCACGCGTGTTCCGGCCGGCAGCAAGCTTCCCTGCTGCAGGTTTCGCTCCGCCACGCGCTCTCGCTCGTAGCGGACGTTGCAGCAGGTGTAGCGATACTGCCCCTCGAGCGGGTTGGGATGCAGCCGCTGTGCGCAGCCACCGAGTACCAGCACTGCTATGAATGGTGCCACGTTTTGCCTCACGGTAAGTCCTCCCTACCCGCTCACCGTACTGGTTGAGACTCGATGGCCTCGATGATCCCCAGTGCTATTCGCGAGACGAACTCTGGCGTCATCCAAGGTACGAACGCGGGGTCGTCGATCGCGCGCCGCACCTGTCGGTGCTCGTCCTCGAACTCGCCGCGCCACACCTCGCGGCCGCTTCGATCTCGAACCCGCACCGCCACGCGTTCGCGCGTCCATGCCCCACTGATCGAGGCATAGCGTCCATACCACGGGATGTTGCCCTTGCGGCCAGGTCCCGCACGCAAGAACAAGCGATAGTCGCCTTCGATGCCGAGGTCGGTGTCGCGTGCGGTGGGACGCTCCCGACGCACTACCCGCGCGAAAGCGCCCTGTGCTCCCAGGGCCGCTTGGAGCTCGTTCGCCAACGCCACGCCCT
This sequence comes from Binatia bacterium, assembly GCA_036009625.1. Classification (GTDB taxonomy): domain Bacteria; phylum Desulfobacterota; class Binatia; order DP-6; family DP-6; genus DASYLJ01. The sequence continues at coordinate 12,582 of DASYLJ010000163.1, read as the reverse complement.
GGGTTCGACGCAGCAGGACGCGCTCGTTTTCCGGAAACTCCGTGTCGTCGAGTACGAGGAAGTCCGACACTTGAAGCGAGAGGTCGATCCGGGGTGCCTTGGCTGCGATGTCGTGGACTTCGGCCGCGGGCAACGGAGGCTTTTCAACCGTGAACCGCTGCCGCGATGCACAAGCAGCCATGAACGCGCAGGCGAGAACACCAGCCGCAAGTCGCGGTGTCGTGCCGCCGTGAGCAAGTCCCATCTTGGTGTCCATTGCGTAGGGTATCGGTAAAGCTACCTCGCACAGGGTATTGGTCCTCGCAAGGTGAATTCGGTCAAGTTGAACGCGTCGACGATCGGCTGTGATCCGTGCCTGGTCTGCCAATCGAGGCACCCCGCGACCCGTCAGACTCTGACCGAGCCTTCGATCGTCGCTGACAATCGCGGGCGGACCATGCGACTCTGGTTCGCCCGAGGTCTGACCAGCATCGATCGAAGCGTTGGGCCGACGAATTCAGTTGTCTTTCGCTCCACTCCTGCGCGAATACGTTGACCGTGACGCGCTTCGGCACCGATCGCCTCCGAGCTCTCCTCGTCCTCTCGGCCACCGCCGCCGCATTGCTCCTTCTGGCCGCCCCCGCGGACGCCCAGAAGGCGCGCCCCGCCCGCTGTCAGGGCGGCTACTACCTGATCGACGGTGACCCCCTCGTCCCCGGCGGCACCGCGCCAGACGCCCTCGTCATCGACCGCGGCGCCGTCTCGACCCTGAGCGGCTGCCCGTCCACCAGCGCCAAGGTCTTCAAGGCCAAGGGCAAGTCCGGCACCGACACGCTGACCGTGAAGTGGCCGGCCTGCGGATCGCTCGCGAAGGCGACGCTCAAGGCACAGATCAGCGCCGACTGCAGCACCGTCTCCGGCAAGTTCAAAGCCAAGGGCGCCAAGGGCCGCAAGATCACCGCGCACGACGGTATCCCCACCGGCCTCCGCGATTCCTGGGGTCCGACGCCGCCACCCGGGGCGGTGATCGTCACGCCGCCGGAGTTCATCGACGCCTCGACGCAGCCGGGCTTCCGCCTCATCACGCCGAATCAGGCCGACGACGACGAGGCCGCGGCGGCGGCGATCGACGCCGAGAACCAGGCGACGCTTGACGAGTTCCTCGCCGAGCATCCCGACCGCGAGGAATTCGTCTCGATCGCCGTCGACCCCACCGACCCGTACCTGCAGGCGACCGAGGACGGGAACTATCGTCTCGTCGTCTACGACGGTGACGGCAACGGGCAGTACGTCACCACGCAGGGCCCGCGTTACCAGCGGGCCATCCGCGCCGAGACCATCCGCAACTTCCCGACCCAGGAGAATCAGCTCGCGGTCTATCGCCAGCTCTACGCGTTCGCCCACGAGCACCTCGATCCGACGCTGCCGTCGCCCGACGACGTCGCCGGTGACTCGGCGGAGGAGCTGTCGGCCCTGAACCGCGGCATCGCCGAGCAGACCGAGGCGGCGGAGCAGGCCGCGCCGCTTCCAGGCGAGACTCTGCCGGCGTCGTATCCATCGCGCTGCAGCAACGAGATCGGCAGCGGCGACGGCACGGACGGCGCCGCCTACTGCCGGCACACGCCGGACGGCCTCTGGAACACCGCGACCTGGCCGCTCAAGTTCTTCGACACCTGCGTGAAGGTACAGGCAAATCGCGGCACCTGCGCCGCATTCGCGACCACCGCCGGTCGCGAGCTGCGTGTCGCGCAGAAGTACGAGCGCTGGATGAACCTGTCGGAGCAGCACCTCTACTACATGGCGAAGCGCACGCTGCAGCCCGACGAGTACGGCGACGGGCTGCGCTCGTCCGCGTTGCAGGGGGACCTGTTCTCGTCGCGATACGAGCAGCCGCTCGAGCAGGACTGGGACTACAACCCGTCGCTGATGCGCACCGACGACGACAAGAAAAAGAAGTACACCAGCTCGTGCGTCGACTATGCCGGTGCCGAGCAGGCGTTCTGCTCCGATACGTCGCATCAGGGCCGTGTCCTCTGCATGCAGCAGGGTGCCAATCTCGTGTGCGCGGTGACGGCGCCGCCGCTCGGAGCGACGCGGGTGCGCACCACCGAGGCGCCGGCCGAGCTGTGGGACGCGGTCGACCCGATCAACGGGCTGCGAAACGTCATCATCTCGCTCCTGAATCACGCGCCGCTCGTGATCGGCTTCGAAGTCGTGGAGTCGTTCGATACGCCCGACAGCAACGGCTACGTCCACCTCAAGTTCAGCAAGGCCAAGATCTGCCGCGAGGTCGCGATCGATCCCGCGGTGCCCGACGTGAAGGGGTGCGAAGACAAGGGCGACTGTCAGTGCCCCGAGGGCGGCCATGCGGTGCTCGCCGTCGGCTACATCCCCGAGTCGAAGCTCCCCGAGGGGCTGCCGGAGAGTACGGGCGGATTCCTCATCATCAAGAATTCCTGGGGCTGCGTTGGCGACGGTGGCTACTACTACCTGCCGGCGGCGTGGGCGCGGACGTTCATCCACTCGGCGCGTCCCGTCGGCGACGTCGAGGTGCTGGGGCCGCTGCCGGATCAGCCCATGGACAACTTCACCTTCGCCTACACCCCGTCGCCGCCGAGCATCCGGATCGTGCAGCCGACGTTCGGTGAAACGTTCGTCGCCGGCCAGGGCATCCCGCTGTCGATCGAGGGCGCGGACTTCCAGTACGACCAGTGGGCGCTCCTCGGTCCGGTGGTGTGGACGTCGGACCTCCAGGGAGATGTCGGAGCGGGCCTGGCCACGGTCACCACGCTCGTAGAGGGCAGGCATCGCCTCACCGCGACCTACACCGGGAAGCTGGGCGTCCCGGCCACGGCGCGCGTCACGGTGGATGTCGGTCCGGCGCCGCCGGACCTGCCGCCGACGCCGTTCTTCACCAGCTACAGCGACCTCACGGTCGGGCAATGCCCGGGCGCGTGCGGTCCGGGTACCGATACCTGCATCGTCGGCTTCGGGTACGGCAGCGATCCGGAGGACGGCCTGCTGACGGACGGCTCGCACGTTCGCTGGTACCTGCAGGTCGGGACCGCCGGCGTGCGCAAGCTCGGTTCGACCGGAGCCAGCTCCGGCAGCCAGGGCAAATTCGTGGGCTGCTTCCGCGCCTGCGGCGCCACGTTCCGGTTCATTCTCGAGGTCGAGGACAGCAACGGAACGAAGAAGGAATCGCGCCGGGAGATCGACACCCCGACTGCGTGAACTGAGACAAGGAGAGACTGGGTCATGGCAATCGTCAGGAGCTGGAAGCGTGCGAGCCGCGCAGTGCTGGCGGTGATGACCGCCGCCATCATCGTCGGCGGGACCGCGACGAACCTCCGCGCGCACGCGGGAGACGGTGATACCGGGAAGGTGCACGCGTGCGTCACGAAGAAGGGCGGCAAGGTGCGGATCGTCGGCGCCGATCCGTCGCTCTCCTGCAAGGGCACCGAGGATCCGCTGCATTTCGCCATCCAGGGCGAGCCCGGTGCGGCCGGTCCGATCGGCACCCCGGGTCGCGAGGGTCGCTCGGCGCTCACCGTGTTGCAGCCCGGTGAGACCATCACGGGCGTCTGGGGAGCCAGCTACACGGCGCAAGCCAGCGGCGAGAGCTATCGAGCCTTCGCCTCGTTCCCGATCCCGCTCGAGGCGGACATCCCCGACGGAAAACAGATCTACGTGTTGGACGATGTCGCTCCACACTGTCCGGGCCTCGGCCAGGCGGATCCGGGCTACCTCTGTGTGTACCAGGGGTACGAGGAGAACTCGGAGCCGCCGGGCGACGACGATATCTTCGATCCGAGCTCGTACCTGGGCAACAACGGCGCGAGCCGGTTCGGCTTCGGCATCTACCTGAGCCCGAAGTTTTCAGGTCGCTCGGCGGTGTCGGGGACGTATTCCGTGACCGTGCCGTAGTTGCCGACGTCCATTGTAAATTGAGCGGTCGCGCACGCTGGGTTTCCATCGTGCGATCGGAAGTCGGGTCGCGACGACCAATGGTGGTCGCGCGCCCGACGGTCCGATGTTTGCACCCTCATCGCGCCGATGGCGGACTTCCTATGCGTATCGTGGCCGCGGACCCGACCCTCCGGAGCCCTTTGCCCCAAGAGCGCCGAGAGTTCGCCGCTCCGCGCACGTGCCGCACTGGGGTTCGCCATTGCACTCGTCGCAGCCGTTGCCCCCGCCGCCGCCGTAGTGCTGCCGCCGGCCTGTCCGGGGGTACGCTTCCTCGTCGAGGCGCCGCTGGTGCCGGGCGTCGCGCTGCCGTTCGACGCCATTGCGATCGACGACGCCGGTCAGGTGAGCATCGACAGCGGATGCGCAGCGGTGGCGCCGCGCACGAGCCGGCGTGGCACCGTTCGCACGATCCGGGCCCGATGGACCGCGTGTGGCTCGCTCCGAAGCGTGCGGCTGACGGTCAAGGTCGACGAGGCGGGCTGTGATCGGATCACAGGAACCTTCTCCGGTCGCGGCATCCGTCGCGTGCAGATCGCGGCACCGGCCTCGGCGTGCGGCGACGGGACGGTGGACCCCGCCGCGGGCGAGGCGTGCGAGCGTGACCCGGACTGCGCCGGCGGTGAGGCGTGCACCGTGTGCCAGTGCGGCGCTCCCCCGGTCAGCACCACGACGACCTCGACGACCTCGTCGACGTCGACGTCGCGCCCCCCGACGACGGTGACCACCACCACCCGACCTACGACGACGTCCACGAGCACGTCGTCGACGACGAGTTCGCGACCGCCGACGACCGTCGTCACCACCACGCTGCCGACGACCACCACGACGACGTCCTCGTCGTCCAGCTCGAGCACGTCCACCTCGACGTCGAGTACGACGACCTCGACGTCCGGCGCGACGACGTCCACCACGATCGGTAGCCGGCTCTTCGAGGCCGCCAACCCGTGGAACACCGACGTGTCGGCGCTGACGAAGAGCGCGACGTCGGACGGCACTATCCAGGCGCTGAACGCGGCCGGCGGCTGGGGGGCGGGCGCGCTGCGCATCGACTTCAGCATCGAGGTGCTCGAGGCCGACGGCACCACGCCGTTCCGCACGTTCACCCCGACCGACGACTTCTACTCGCCCGACTGCGACCACGTGCCGTTCCCGGTCCCGCCGGGCGGCGCGCTCGAGGGCGAGACGGGCTACCAGTGCGCGTCCGATGGCGACTGTCACCTGATCGTCGTGCACCGGCCGACGAAGAAGCTCTACGAGATGTGGCGCGCCAACATCGCCGGCTCGAGCTTCCAGGGCGGCTGCGCCGCGGTGTGGGACCTGACGCGCGCGTACCCGGCCACGCTGCGCGGTGATCAGTGCAGCTCGGCCGATGCCGGCGGCTTCCCGATCGCGGCCATGCTGTTCTCGGCCGACGAGGTCGCGCGCGGCTCGATCGACCACGCCATCCGCTTCATCCTGCCGAACAGCCGCATGCGCAGCGGCGTCTACGTGCGACCCGCGTCGCACGCGGGCGGCCCGTCGGGCGGCGGCAACCTACCGCCGTACGGCGTGCGCTTCCGTCTGCGCGCCGACTATCCGATCGCGTCGCTCCCGACGGAGGGCGCCCGCGTCGTCGCGCGCGCGATGCAGACGTACGGCATGATCCTCTCGGACGGGGGCAACATCGCGCTCACTGCGCAGAGCGACCGTTTCACGACCCACAAGTGGGACGAGGTCGGTGTGGACAGCCGGTCGCTGCAGGCCATCCGCGTCACCGACATGGAGGTGGTGGGAATGGGGGCGACGATTCCGCTGACCTACGACTGCGTGCGCAACTGATCTCAGCGCACGAGGTGGTCGTCCGGACGTCTCGGATCGGTGACGGGCTTCTCCTCCGGGGGATGCTCCGCGGGCGTGCGCGGGGTTGGCACGTTCACCGTTGCGCCGTAGCTGTGCCCGCCTTCACCACCCATACCCTTCGTGTCGGGGGTGCCGGCGGCCGGACTTCCTCCGGTACCGGACGGACCGCCCCCGATACGTGAATCTTCCGCCATCGACACGACCGGGAGCGCGAGCGGGCTCATGAGTGCAACGGCGAGGAGCGAACGATTGAGCAGTGTCATGATCAGCCTCCTTCGAGCGTCGATATGGGAGTGACGGGGGAGGTCAATCCCCTCGCCACCGAGGGCGGAGACCCGCAGGCCGTGCAACGCAGCAGCGCGAGCGCGGCGTGCCGCGACGATGGACCGTCCACGACGGCGGCGCAGTGGCGCTGCAGCTTGTCGCCGACGGGCAGCGCCGCGACGACGTACTCCGTCTCCGGCACGTGCAGGTCGGCGCGCGGCAACGCCCGGTCGAGCCGGAATGCCAGCACGAGCCGGTCGTTCTCCGACAGCCCCCAGCTCGTCTGGAGCCCGGCGTCCGGCGTCACGACGTCGTCGATCTGCTGCGCGAAGGACAGCAGCGGCGCCGCCGATCGCGCGTCTCGCCAGCTCGCCTGCACCGTCGACGCGCCCACGCCGACGGCGAACAGCACCATCGCGCACGCCGTCGCCGGCAGCCATCGCATCGGCACGCGCGACGCCAGCACACGGCCGGCCAGCAGGGCCACCGCGGGGTAGAGCGGCAGCAGGTAGATGCTCCGCTTGCCCGCCGCGATCGTGAACGCCGCCAGGACGACGATCCACCACGCGTGCAGCAGGATGCCGTCGTCGTCGAGGCGGCGATCCCGGTACCACTGGACGGCCGAGGCGACGACGGCGAGGTTCCATGGCGCCAGATGGACGATGAACGCGCCGACGAGCTTGAGCGGCGCGTGTCGGCGGCGGCCCGCGAACGTGCGCAGGCCGAGCGCGCGATCCAGGTTCTCACGCAAGAGTTGGACGTCGACGAACTCGCGGCCTCCCATGGCGGCCGCCGCTCCGTACCAACCGAGCACGATGGCAGCGGCCAGTGTGGCGAGGGAACCCGACCAGAGCGGTGTGACGGTCGCAGCCCGCGGACGGAGCAGGGTCCGCGCGCCGAAGATCAGCGTCGGAAGCGCCGCGCCCGCGGGACCCTTGGCCAGGACGGCCGCGGCGGTGGCGGCGTAGCACAGGACCCGTGCGCCGGTGTCGCCGGGGCGCACGGCGCGATGGCCGCACGCAATGGACACGCAGACGCAGGCGGCGAAGACCATGTCGACGCGGGCTTCCAACGCCGCGGCCCAGAAGGCGGGCATGCAGAGGAGTGCGCCACAGGCGAGCCATCCCACGCGACGACCGCCCATCTCGGCGCCCATGCGCATCGTCACCACGAGGATCAGCCACGCGGCGATCAGCGACGGCAGCCGGATCGTGGTGTCCGAGAGGCCGAACACGCGCGCCGCCATCGCCGCGGTCCAGTGGAAGAGGGGAGGTTTCGACGGGACGCGGCCCTCGCGACGTGGCAGAACCCAGTCGCCTCGCGTCACGCTGCGTACCACCATGCCTTCTCGCGCCTCGCCGCGGGTGTGGATCGGCGGCGCGAGGAGCAGGCCGACGGCCAGCGGGATGGCGAGGCACGTCGAGACGACCGCGTCGGCTTCGCACCGCAACGTGCGGATCGCGGCGTTGCGAAGGCCCAGCATGACCATGGGCTAGCAGGCAGCGCATGACGGAATCGTGACGCCGTCGTTCGCGAGGACGGTCGGCGAAACGGATGCGACGACGCTTCACGCCTCCGTCATGGGCGGTCGGCTAACCGTCTGGTGCATGGGCGATCTCGGCAAGCGGATCGAGCGACGCCTCAAGCGATCGATTTTCGGATGGATGGCGGGGAACGCGGCACCCGGGGCGACCGCTCCGATGGCGATCGTGCTCGACGACGTTCGCCGCGTGCTCGTGGTGCGCCCGAATTTCCGGATGGGAAACCTGCTGCTCCTCACGCCCGGTCTGACGGCGCTGCGGCAACGCCTGCCGGCAGCGCGGATCGACGTCATCAGCGGCGGGCAGTACCTGAGCCTCCTCGCCAACAACCCCGACGTCGACGGGATGATCCGCGTCGATCGACACACGTTCACCCCGCGCGCCCTGCGGCGGCTGTCGCGCTACCTCCGCACTGCTGCCTACGACCTGACCATCGACGGTGCGCGGGGCGGCAGTTTCCTCGGCGCCACCATCGTCGGCCTGTCGCGCAGCCGCTACCGCGTGGGATCGTCGGACAGCCGCTACCGTCGATTCTTCAACGTGCTCGTGCCGACGCGTGAGGGGTCGGCCCACAAGGTGGAGCTGTTCCTGCGCGTGCTCGAGGGCATCGGTGTGCCGCCGGTGTCGAGTGGGATGAAGGTCGCGCTGACCGAGGACGAGATGCGCGAGGCCGACGCGCTCTGGTCTTCGATCGGCATCCCCCTCGGCCGCCGGACCGTCGGCGTCAACCTGAGCGCGCGCGGCCTGAAACGCGTCGAGGCCGACCACATGCTCGCGATCGTGCGCAGCCTGCAGTCCGACGGGTTCGCGACCGTCCTCTTCGCCGGCCCGGAAGACGCCGAGGCACTCGCCGAGCTGCAGATCCGGATGCCCGCGGGCAGCCTCGTCGCGCCGCCGCTGCCCATCCGACGATTCGCCGCCATGCTCGCGCGTTGCGACATCGTGGTGACCGCCGACACCGGGCCGATGCACCTCGCGGCGGCGGTCGGCACGGCCACGGTGACCATCGTGGTCGACCCGCGATCCACCGACTATGTGCCGCTCGGCGACCAGCACCGGGCCGTCGTCGGTGGCGACCACACGACGGTGCAGGACACGTTGGCGGTCGTGCGTGAGCTGGTGGCCCATGCGCGACGCGCCTGAGCAGGTCGGCCGGTGGCTTCGGTCGCTCGGGGCGATCGGACTGGCCGCGACCGTGTCCGGATGCGTCGCGTCCAGCATCTACGGCGAACGCGCGACGCTCTCCGCCGACCTGTCACGGCGCTCGGGCCATACCCTGCGCCCGGACGCCGAGGCGGCCTCTCGTCTGCCGCCGGGGATCGCCACGGATCGCCCGCTCACCGCCGAGGAGGCGGTCGCCATCGCGCTGTGGAACAACGCGCCGTTCCAGGAGAGCCTCAGCAAGCTGGGCTTCTCGCGTGGCGACCTGGCGCAGGCCGGCCTGCTGCAGAATCCCACGCTGTCCGTGCTGTTCCCGCTCGGTCCGAAGCAACTCGAGTTCGCGGCGACGTTTCCGCTCGAGGCGCTGTGGCTGCGGCCGATGCGCGTCGACATCGCCCGGCTCAACGCCGAGCGGGTTGCGAACGATCTCGTGCAGAACGGGCTCGATCTGATGCGGGACGTCCGGTTCGGGCTGAGCGATCTCGCGCTGGCGCGGGACCGCGTGGCCACGGCCGGCGAGGCGGTGGCGGTGCGCGACCGCATCGCCGACATCACGGTCGCGCGCGAACGCGCCGGCGAGACTAGCGTGCTCGACGTCGACGCGCAGCGCGCGGAGGCCATGCGCGCCCGCGACGACGCCTTGCGCCTGGCGTGGGACGTCTCGGTGGCGGAGCAACGCCTGCTGTATCTGCTGGGCCTCACCGGCGTCGTCGATCACGTCGACGTGTCCCTGTCACCGACGCCGATCGTCGACCTCTCACCGGAGGAGCTCGAGCGGCGCGCCCTGGCGGCGCGACCGGACGTGCGGGCGTCCGAGCTCGCCGTCGAGGCCGCGGGGGAGCGTTCCACCTTGGCGGTCGCGGAGATATTCGCGCTGTCGGGCATCGCCGACGCCAATGGTGCCGGGAAGCAGGGGTTCGAGATCGGCCCGGGCGCCCAGCTGCCGCTGCCGATCCTCAACCAGAACCAGGCCGGGCGTCAGCGCGCCGGCGCCGAGCTGGAACGCGCCGCCTGGAACTATCGCGGGACGCGCCAGCGCGTGATGCTCGAGGTCCGCACGGCGCACGTCCGATGCCGTCAGGCGATCGAGGCCTGGCAACGATGGAGCACCGAGCTGGTGCCGTCGTTGGAGAACCTGGTGCACGCCTCACAGACCGCCTACGAGATCGGCGAGCTGTCGCCGCTGAACGTCCAGGAGAACGCGCGCCAGCTCATCGTGGCGCGGGTGCGAGAAGCCGAGCTCGCGGCCGAGGTGCGACGCGCCTGGGCCGAGCTCGAGCGCAGCGTGGGCACGCGGCTGCTCACCGGGCCGCAGGGGTAGGAGCGCGCATGCATCGCCTCGTCGTCTCCGTCTGGTTGCTCGTCGTCCTGATGACGATCGGGTGTGGTGGCTCACCAGCATCCACGCCGGCGCCCACGAAGCCGGCACGGGTCGTCACCGAGGACAACCTCGTCACCGTCGAGCTCCAGCCCGAGGCCGAGCAACGTCTCGGCATCGCCACGGCGCCCGTCGTCATGCAGCCGGTGCAACGGCATCGCGTCCTCGCGGGCGAGCTGCTGCTCCCGTTGGCTCGTCCCGATGGCAAGGCGAGCCGCTCCGTGTTCTCGTTGCTGCCCGCGACGACGCCGACCGAGCTGATCCGCGTCGCCGAGATGCAGGTCGACGCCGACGGCCAGGTGGCGGCGGCGCAGGTGCAGCTCGACGCCGCCAAAGTGGCCCTCAACCGCGCGGAGCTGCTCGTCGACAGCAAGGCCGGCACGAAGCGCGGCGTCGACGAGGCGCACACGCAGGTCCAGCTGGCCGACGCTGCGGTGCGCACGGCGAGCCAGAAACGTGCGCTCCTCGGCACGCCGGTGTTCGACGCCGTCCGCACCGGGGCCCTCTGGGTGCGCGTCTCCGTCTATGCGGGCGATCTCGCCGTCATCGACCGCACCGCGCCGGCGGGCGTCGAGCCGCTCGGCGTGGAGCCGGGGACGCTGCGCCATCGTGCGCGGCCGATCCCGGTGCCGCTGTCGGCCGGAACGGCGCCGGCGATGGTCGACCTCTTCTACGAGGTGGACGGTGTGGACGAGGGCATGCGACCGGGGCAGCGCGTGACGGTCGCGCTGCCACTGCGGGGTGACGCCGAAAGCCGCGTCGTTCCCGGCGCCGCGGTGCTCTACGACATCCACGGGAGCGCGTGGGTCTACGTCCGGACGGGGGACCACACCTTCACGCGGACCCGCGTCGACGTTCGCTGGATGGACGCAGGCGGCGCCGTGCTGGGACGCGGTCCCGAGCCCGGGGCGGCCGTCGTCACGGACGGTGCGACCGAGCTGTTCGGCACCGAGTTCGGTAGCGGCAAGTGACGATCCTCCAGCCGGGGTGCATGCACCCATGATGTCCTGGATCGTCACGACGTCGTTGCGTCTGCGACTGCTCGTGGTCGCCTGCGCCGCCATGCTGCTGCTCGGGGGCGTCGAGGTCGCCCGGCAGGCGACGTTCGACGTGTTCCCCGAGTTCGCACCGCCGGTCGTCGAGATCCAGACCGAAGCCCCCGGCCTGTCGACGGAGGAGGTCGAGAGCCTGGTGACCGTGCCGCTCGAACAGGCGCTGCACGGCGCGTCGTGGTTGGCGTCGATCCGCTCCAAGTCGGTGCTCGGCCTGTCGTCGGTGGTGCTCGTCTTCGAGGACGGGACCGACCTGCTGCGCGCGCGCCAGATCGTGCAGGAGCGACTCGCGGTCGAAGCCGCTCGTCTGCCCGCGGTGGCGCATCCACCCGTCATGCTGCCGCCGCTGTCGGCGGTGAGCCGCGTGATGAAGATCGGCATCACCTCGAAGACGATGTCGCAGATGGAGATGACGGAGGTCGCCAAGTGGACGATCCGTCCGCGCCTCATGGCGGTGAAGGGGGTCGCAAACGTTGCGATCTGGGGACAACGCGATCGGCAGTACCAGGTCCTCGTCGATCCGGCGCGGCTCCTGGCGCATGGGCTGACCCTCGACGCCGTGACGCGGGCGGCGGGCGACGCCGTCGTCGTCGCCGGTGGTGGGTTCATCGATCTGCCGAATCAGCGGCTCGCCGTGCAGCATCTCGCCGGCGTGACGTCGGCGGACGATCTCGCGCGCACCGTCGTCGCGTTCCGCGGCGGCGCGCCGATCCGTCTCGGCGACGTGGCCGAGATCCGCGTGGACCACCCCGCGCCGATCGGCGACGCCGTCGTCAACGACGTGCCCGGGCTGCTCCTGATCGTGGAGAAGCAGCCGTGGGGCAACACCCTGTCGGTCACGCAGGACGTCGACGCCGCCCTCGCCCTGCTCGCGCCCGGCCTCACCGGCATGGAGGTCGACGCCACCATCTTCCGTCCCGCCACCTTCATCGACCGATCGCTCGCCAACCTGCGGGACGCGCTCGTGCTCGGGTGCCTGCTCGTGGTCGTCGTCCTGTTCGCGTTCTTCTACGAGTGGCGGGCGGCACTGATCAGCGTGGTGACGATCCCCCTGTCGCTCCTTGCCGCCAGCCTCGTGCTGTATGCGATGGGGAACACCATCAACACGATGGTGCTGGCGGGGCTCGTGATCGCCGTCGGCGTCGTCGTCGACGATGCCATCATCGACGTCGAGAACATCGCGCGTCGCCTCCGGCTCTGGCGCCTGCAGCGCGGCACGCGACACGAAGCGGACGAGTCCGAATCGCTGTTCGCCATCGTGCGCGATGCCTCGCTCGAAGTGCGGAGCGCGGTGGTACTGGCGAGCCTCATCGTCGCCCTGGTGCTCCTGCCGGTGTGCTTCCTGCCGGGGCTCGCGGGTGCGTTCTTCCGTCCGCTCGCGATGGCGTACGTGCTCGCC
>DASYLJ010000162.1:0-35633 GCA_036009625.1 Binatia bacterium | reverse complement strand
AACGTCACCTGACAGAAGGCGGCGTAGTCGATGTCGGCGAGCGTCACCGAGAAGACGAAGCGCGGGCTGATCCAGTTCCAGAAGTTCCAGCGCTTCTTCCGCGGCCAGTGGCCGCGCAGGTTGGCGCGGACGAGCGGCTGGCGCGACCAGCCGACGGCCGTGGGATCGAGGCGGCCGCGCGCGTCGCAGAGGTCGGTGGGGGTGGTGAGCTCGCGCTCGATGTAGATCGGCTGGTAGCCGCCGTGCCGCATGCGGTCGTCGACGATCGGCAGGTGGTCGGGCAGGGAAGGACGCACCGGGCTCGCATGCCACCCGGGGTGCGGTGCCGGCAAGGGACCCGGATCCCTCCCGGGCTGTCGCATTCGGGCAAGCCCGGGGGCCGCACGGCTGCTACGCTCGGCGGAATGCTCTAGAACCCTGCCGCGCCGTGTGGGTCATCGCCGTCCGCCGGTCTCACCGGATCCGGTGATGGGCGACGTCCACCGTTGCGGAGTAAGCGTGAGAATGGGATTCGTCTTCAAGGAGGTCGAGATGAACGTGAAACAGTCACTGTGTCGCAGCCTGATGGCCGCGTGCCTGCTGATCGGCGGTTCGTTGGCGCACGCGCTGCCAATCCAGCTGAAGGACGGCAACGGCACGCAGTACAACGTGAACACCCAGGTGTCTCCGCTCATCACGGATTCACTGGCCTCCGGCGCGCTGACCGACGCCACCTACACCAAGCCGGTGACGGTGACGAGCTACTACTACTTCATCACGTTCTTCGGCGGCATCAGCACGGCGTCGGTGCAGTACGACGTCAACGTGCCGCTGACGAACGCGTTCAACGGCTTCAACGGCCTGCTGTTCACGAGCATCAACGGCACGCCCCTGATGCAGCCGCTGGTCTACAACCCGGCCCAGGCGCTCGCCGGCATGGATTGTCCGTCGAACGGCAAGGAACAGCAGCTGATCTTCCCGACGCAGACGTTCCCGGCGGTGAACCTCTCGGTGACCCGCAAGATGTTCGTCTCGCGCAACAAGGATTACGCGCGCTGGCTCAACATCGTCACCAACACCGGCACCGAGCCGATGCAGGTGGGCATCACGCTGCGTGGCCTCATCGCCTCGGCCAACCAGACCAAGATCACGGCCACGTCGAACGGCGGCACCCTCAATGCGGCGTCGAACTGGTTCACGTCGTCACAGGTCGTGCCGCAGAACGAGAAGTCGTTCGAGCCGAAGATCGGCTTCGTCGTGCAGAACACCGCCGGTGCCAGCGCCCCCGCGTCGTCCGTCGGCATCAACAGCTTCGGTCAGGCCGCGTTCACCTACTCGCCGACCATCCAGCCGGGCCAGACGGTCATCGTGATGACGTTCGTCACCGTGCAGGGCAAGACCAAGAACGCGAAGAGCACCTGCGAGAACATCGTCGCCAATCCGCTGCCGTCGGACACGATCACCTGCATGAGCGAGCTGGAGCTGTCCCAGGTCGTCAACTTCCCGAAGGTCACGCCGCCCGTCATCAAGAGCTCCACCGTGCAGCTGAAGTTCAACAAGACGGGCCAGGACACGGTGCAGTGGAAGGGCTCGATCACGATCGGCGCCGGCATCTCGCTGCAGAACCTGCCGGTCATCGTGAACTTCGGCGGCGTGCCGACGAGTTTCATCCTCAAGAAGAACGGTTCGGCGAACGCCGGCGGCGGCAACAAGTTCAACTTGCAGGCGAAGCTCAGCGGCGGCGTGACGAAGGCCGGGACGGTCAAGGTCTCGTTCAACCTGAAGGGCGACTATCAGGCGGCCCTGGCCGCGTACGGCCTCACGAACGAGAGCGCGTCGAACGCGACGGTCACCATCCCGCTCACCGTCTCCGTCGGCACCAGCGGTGCAGGCGCCGGCGGCAACCGGGCGTACACCTGGAACGCGACGGCGGGGAAGTCGGGCAAGGCCAAGGCTCCGTGAGTCGGTTGCTCTCCTGACCCCCCGATTCGAGCGTACGATGCGTTCGCTCGTCGCGGTGGCCGTGGCCGGGGCGCTCGCCGTCGTCGCAGCATCGAGCTGCCGGCGAGCGCCCACCCGGCCGAACGTACTCGTCATCACGGTCGACACCCTGCGTGCCGACCACCTCGGCTGCTACGGCTTCGGCCTGGCCAACACGCCGGCCATCGACGAGCTGGCGAGCGAGGGCGTCCGCTGCGCCGATGCCACCACGTCGGCCCCGATCACCCTGCCGGCGCACTGCTCGATGATGACCGGCCTCTACCCGCCCGCCCACGGCGTGCGCGACAACGGCAACTACGCGCTCGGCGCCGAGGCGGTGACGCTGGCAGAGCGGCTCGGAAGCGCCGGCTATCGCACCGCCGCGTTCGTGTCCGCGGCCGTGCTCGCGCGCCGCTACGGCCTCGACCAGGGCTTCACGACCTACGACGACGACCTCTGGTCGGAGGATCAGCCCGAGCTCTTCATGATCCGGGACCGGCCGGCGAGTCGCACCGCCGCGCGCACGATCGCGTGGCTCGAGAGCTGGCAGGCGCACGACGCCGCCGACCCGTTCTTCGTCTGGATGCACCTCTTCGATCCGCACCAGCCGTACCACGTCACGGACTACGCCCTCGGGGCCATGGCGCCCACGGCATACGACGCCGAGATCGCGCAGGCGGACCGCGGCGTCGGCGAGGTCATCGACTGGCTCCGTCGCACCAAGCGCCTCGACGACACGGTCGTGGTCTTCACCGCCGACCACGGCGAGAGTCTCGGCGAGCATGGCGAGCCGACGCACGGCATCTTCATCTACGATGCGACGATCCACGTCCCCATGATCTGGCGCTTCCCGCGACTGCTGAAGCCCGCCACCTACCCAGGGCCCGTCCGTCACATCGACATCGTCCCCACCGTGCTGGCGATGGTCGGCATCGGCCAGCCCGATACGCTGCAGGGGGTCGATCTCCTGCCGGCCTTCGAGGGACGTGTGCCGCCGCCGGACCTGCCGCAATACTCCGAGGCGCGGCTCGCCGAGGAGGGCTTCGGCATGGCGCCGCTCTTCGGGCTGCGCCAGCACCAGCGGAAGTGGATCCAGGCGCCGAAGCCCGAGCTGTACGATCTGAAAGCCGATCCGGGAGAGCTCACGAACCGCTATCCGGCCGAGGCCGCGAGCGCGGACGATCTCACCACTGCGCTCGACGGGGTGTTCGCCGACAGCGCGCATCGCGCGCTCGTCCCGTCGACGCGGGCCATGGACCGCGAGACCGAGGACATGCTGCGTGCGCTCGGCTACCTGGCTCCGCCGGAGCAACGCGCCGAGATGGCCGGGATGGACCCGAAGGACGGGATGCCGATCTACGTCGCCATCCAGGAGGCGCGCGGCGCCGCGCAGAACGGCCAGTGGGAACGCGTCGGCAAGCTCCTCGATCCGATCGTCGCCGCCTCGCCGGAGAACGTCACGGCGCGCAACATCCTCGCCTTCGCGGCCACCCGGCAGGGCGACATGAAGGAGGCCGAGCGCGAGTACCGGGCGTCGCTCGAGTATCAGCCGAACCAGCATCGCGTCTACGGTGCGCTCGGCGGTCTCGCACTGGCCCGCGGCGACCTCGATCAGGCCGAGGTGCTCGTCCGCCGCGCCCTCGAGCTCGCGCCCACTTTCGTCGAAGGCATGAGCAACATGGGCTTCATCGCGGCGCTGCGCGGCGACCAGCAGACCGCCGAGTCGTGGTATCAGCGCGCCATCGCGCTCGATCCAACCTATCCGCACGTCTACCGGCGATTCGCCGACCTCTACTACGATCGCGAGGACTGGACGCACGCGGCCGAGTACTACCGCCGCGTCCTGGCGCTGCTTCCCGCGCACTTCGAGGTGCTGATCCAGGCGGGCAATGCGGCGCGCTTTCTCGACGATCCCGCCGGGGCCGAGCGCGACTACGATGAGGCGGCGCGTGTGCGCCCCGACTCCTGGGTGCCGCCCTACAACATCGCGTGCCTGCGGGCGCTGCAGGGCAATCCCCAGGCCGCGCTCGACCTCCTCGAACGGGCCGTCGACCTGGGCTTCCGCCATCCGCGGCTGCTCGACGAGAACGACGACTTCGCCACGCTCCGCGGCCTGCCGGAATGGTCCGTGCTCGTCGAACGCGCCAGCATCCAGGCATCGTTGCTGCGGTCCTGAGCGCGCACTTGCCGCCATTCGCCGCGTCCTTTAGGTGGCGAGCATGTGCCGGAACATCAAGATGCTGTACAACTTCAAGCCGCCGGCGACGGACGACGAGATTCGCGCCTCGGCGATCCAGTTCGTCCGCAAGCTGAGCGGATTCACCAAGCCGTCGAAAGCCAACGAGGCCGCCTTCGATCACGCCGTGGACGAGGTGGTGCGGGTGGCGAGCGAGCTGCTTTAGTCGCTGGTCACCACGGCGCCACCGCGTGATCGGGACACCGAGGCGGCGAAGGCGCGCGCCCGCTCCGCACAACGCTTCGGTGCCTAGCCTCCGTGTCCGCGTCCGCCTGAATGACGTTCGACGCCTGGGTGCTGTTCTGCGCCACGGTGACCGTGCTCTGCCTGACCCAGCGGCGACGGGCTGACGCGACCTCTCAGCCGCCCCGATCGACGAGGTCGGGACGGAAGTCCGGGTGACCGTCGAGCCACGCGGCGGCGCCGCGCATCGACTCCTCGTTCTTGCGGTTGATGAACCGATAGATGGGGCCTTCGAACCAGCGCAGCAGCGGATGGCGCATGTGGAAGCGCTCGCGGAAGCGCAGGCGCGTCCGATTCGGCGCGACGCGTTCGAGGGTGAGCGTCCCCGAGAGCCCGGAGCGCAGCATGACGTAGTCGTATCCCTCTGCCTGTCGCACGTTCTCGACGCGCTCGTCGGAGACGCCGCGTCGTCCGAACGGAAGCGGGTAGGTCACCCGGCGCACCAGACCGTTCCCGGCGGCATCGCCCGGCTCGAGGATGGTGACGTCGAGCACGGAGGGCGCGAACTCCTTCCACAGGTCGTAACGCTGGAACAGCGCCCACAACCGCGCCGCTGCGTGTGGAAGGTCGACGGTGTACTCGTGTTGGCGCATCGACGAGGGGAGCACCCCACCGCGCCTGGGGTGTCTTCGCGGACTAAGCATGCGCGCGCCGGGCTGAGTAGTGGCGCTCAGGGCACGGTGATCGCGCGGTGCTCGACGACGTCCGTACCGGGCACGCGCAGCTCGACCTCGTACGTCGAATGATCGCGCCACGACGGCGGCAGCTCGAACGACAGCACGGTCAGGTCGCTGTGGACGGGGAACCGTTCGCGTAGCTCCCGATCGCCGTCGGCGTCGTGGATGCGCACCTCGACCACGCCGGCGGTGCGCGCGGCGTCGGGCAGGGGGATGATCAGGAACGCCGGCGCCTCGGCGTCGCTCGGGGCAGAGGGCATGGCGTCCGGTGCGCGACGGGATTCGGTCGGCGCGGCCTTGGGGACCGCGGTCTTGGGGACCGCGGTCTTGGCGCGCGCCGCAGGCTGCGGCGACGGGGCGGGCTCGGGCAGCCTGGTGTCGCGCTCGGCCATGGGTGGCTCGGCCGCCTTGCGCTCGAGCGCGGGTGACGGTGGAGGCGGCGGCGCGGGCGCCGCACCGCCGAGGCCACGGGCGCGTCCCTCGGCGGGCGCGTCCGTGCTGCGCGACGAGCCCGCGAAGCCCGCGCCGTCGCCGGCTGGGGCCTCCCGATCGGCGAGCGCCGGTGCCTGCTCGCGTGCCTTTGCGGGGGCCGGCGCGGTCGTCTCCGGCGGGATGCCGGCCCTCATCTGGACGACCTCGTGCCGCTGGCGCAGCGTTGGCAGGAGCGCCAGCAGCAGGAGCGCGTAGGCGAGCGCCGGGTTCCAGAGGACGCGACGTATCGTCCACGGCCGCCGCGCCGGTGCGGCCGGGGCCGCCGTCACGTGCGGTGCCACGTCGAACCGCGCCAACGCCCGCAACTCGTCGGTGCACGACGGGCAGGCCTCGACGTGGCGTGCCACCGCCAGACGCTCCGCCGCCGGCAAGGCGTCGCCGCCGTCTACCCAGCGCAGCAGCACCTCGGCGTCGGGGTGTGACGACCCGAGCCGCGCCTGCAGCGCCGTCCACGCCGCCACTTCGGCGGCGCAGTCGGCGCAGGCCGGCCAGTGGTCGCGGAACTCCGCCCACTCGGTGGCGCGGGGATCGACGAGATACGCCGCGAGGTCGAGATCGAATGCTCTACGACAGGTCATGGTCCCACGTCCGATAGGTCGTTCGACGATGGTACATCGGATCACCCGGGCCCGAGGCGCCGGCGGAGCGCCTGCAGGCCGTCACGGAGACGGCGCTTCATGGTGCCGAGGGGGATGCCGGTGTCGTCGCTCACCTCCTGATACGTCCTGCCCTGGCCGTAGACACCGTCGAGGACGCGTTGCTCGTCGGCCGGGAGGTCCGCCACGGCGGCGCGCAGCGCGGCGACGTCGTCGTCGGGGGCCTCGGCCACGGCGGCGGTGGCATCGTCCCAGGGCAGGGTGTCCTTCTCGTGCCGGCGCAGCCGCGCCTTCAGCCGGTCCATGAACTTGTTGCGCGTGATGATGCGGACGTAGCCCAGGAACGCCTGCGGGTCGCGCAGGCGGCCGGCGCGGGCGTTGGCGATCACGGCCATGACCACCTCCTGGCGGAGATCGTCCCACTCGTCACGGAAGTCGTAGGCGCGCAGCTGGGTGAGGCAGCCCGTCACCAGGCGATTGACCTGCATGAACGCCACCCGATCGCCGGCGAGCAATCGATCCTGGATCTCGATCCAGTCCTCCCGGGGACCGGGCATCGGCGCGGCATCGTAGGGGAACGCCATGCGGAGCGCCAACAAACGAGGCCGTGATCCGATTCGCCGTGCACCGTCGACCTACGCTGCAGAAGGAGGCTTCTGCCATGAAGCGCTACAGGACGATGATCGCAGTGACCGCGTTGGCCGTGCTGCTAGGGGTGCCCCAGGCACACGCCGGGCTCGACGCCGTGACCAAGGACGGCGCCGCGCTCGGCGGCTGCCCGCTCGAGCACACCGACGTGCAGGCGACCGTGTCGGGCTTCGTCGCCCGCGTGGTCGTGACGCAGCGGTATCGCAACCCCTACCCGCAACCCGTCGAGGCGATCTACACCTTCCCGCTCTCGGAGCGCGGCGCCGTCGACGCCATGACCATGACGACCGGCGACCGCGTCATCGCCGGCGAGATCCACCGTCGCGAGGAGGCCCGTCGCCTCTACGAGGCGGCGAAGGCCGCCGGCCAGGTGACGGCGCTGCTCGACGAGGAGCGCCCGAACGTCTTCACGCAGGCGGTGGCGAACCTGCTGCCGGGCGCGACGGTCGAGGTGCGCATCGAGTACGTCGAACCGCTGCGCTTCACCGCCGGCACGTTCGAGCTCACGGTGCCGACGGTCGTCGGCCCGCGCTTCAGCCCGCCCGGCACGCCGGATGCCGACGCGGTGACGCCCCCCGTCACGCCCGAGGGCACACGCGCCGGCCACGACATCGCCATCGCGGTCGACGTCGACGCCGGCGTGCCCATCCGCGAGGTGACGTCGGCGCTGCACGCGATCGACGTCGAGCGACCGTCGCCGTCGCGCGCTCTCGTGAAGCTCCGTGCGGCGAGCGAGCTGCCGAACCGCGACTTCGTCCTGCGCTGGGCGGTGTCGACCGACGAGCTGCAGAGCGCCTATCTCGCGCATCGCACCGGTACTGGCGACGGCTACCTGAGCCTCGTACTGCTGCCGCCGGCGCGCGTCACCGCCACGACGGCGGCGCCGAAGGAGCTGGTCTTCGTCATCGATCGCTCGGGCTCGCAGAGTGGGGCGCCGCTCGACAAGGCGAAGGAGACGATGCGCTACATCCTCGAGCGCATGCATCCGAACGACACCTTCCAGGTGGTCGACTTCGGCAGCACCGCGAGCCAGCTCTTCCCGTCGCCGCAGCCCGCCAGCCCGGAGATGAAGCGTCGCGCGCGTGCCTACATCGACGCGCTCGAGGCCAACGGCGGCACCATGATGGCCGACGCCGTCGAGCGCGTGTGCAACATGCCCGCCGACGCACACCGGCTGCGCATCGTCACCTTCATGACCGACGGGTATGTCGGCAACGATCTCGAGGTGCTCGGCCTGGTGCAGAAGCTGCGCGCGACGTCGCGCTGGTTCCCGTTCGGCACCGGCAACGGCGTCAACCGCTTCCTGATCGACGCCATGGCGCGGCTCGGCGGCGGCGAGGCCGACTACGTGCTGCTGAACGCGTCCGGCGACGCCGTCGGCCAGACGTTCTGGGACAAGATCTCGTCGCCCGTCCTGACCGACGTGCAGGTCGCGTTCGAGGGCCTGGACGTCGTCGAGACCTTCCCGGTGCAGCAGGCCGACGTGTGGGCCGAGCGGCCGCTGGTGATCCACGCGCGCTACCGTCGCGCCGGCAGCGGCCGCGTCGTGCTGACGGGCTACCAGCAGGGGAAGCCGTACCGGCAGGTGCTGCCGGTCGTGCTGCCGGAGCAGGAGTCGGCCAATGCCGCGATCGCGTCGATGTGGGCGCGGGCGAAGGTCGACGCGCTGACGTCGCAGGATCTCGGCGCGCTGCAGTCGGGCACGTTCCCGAAGCCGCTCGAGGAGCAGATCGTCGCCGTCGCGCTGGCGCACAAGCTGCTGACGCGCTTCACGTCGTTCGTCGCCGTCGAGCAGCGGGTCGTGAACGAGGGCGGCGTGACGCGTACGGTGCGGGTGCCCGTCGAGATGCCGGACGGTGTGCGCTACGAGGGCGTCTTCGGTACGGAGGGTGCGGTGAGCGCCGATGCGGCGCCGCGCGGTCGCGGCGTCGGAGGTCAGGCCGCGAAGGCGTCGGCGCCGATGCTCGAGCGTCGACAGCTGGCGGGGATCGCGTCGCCGCCGCCTCCGGCGCCTCCCGCCGAGCCGACGACGCTCGCCGATCGTGAGGACGACGCCACCGTGGTGCCGCTCTCGAAGCGCGAGCAGCGCCGGCTGGATGCGGCGTTGCAGGTGTTGCTGACGCAGGGCCCTGGCGCTCCGGGTGCGGCCACGGTGGTCGACGGCTGGGTGCGCGTGGCGGTCGAGCTGCACGACGCCGGCGCCGCGGTGGTGCGGACACTGCAGGCGGCGGGTCTGCAGATCGAATCGACGGCCGGTGCGGTGGTGGTGGGGCTGGTGCGCGTGGAGCAGCTGCGCGCGCTGACGGCGGTGCCGCAGGTTCGCCTCGTGCGCGTGCCGTAGGCGGGATCGAGCGGGGGGACGGCGGTCCCCCCGCTCAGGATTCCGCGAACAACGTGACCGCGACGGCCCGCGCATCGGCGGGCCATGCCTCGGGAGCCTGCCGATGGCGATACTTCTGCTGGACGAGACGTCGCGCGACGATCGCCTCGCCGTCGTCGCCGAGCACGCGCGCGATGCCGGCGAAGCACCGGCCGCCGATCTCGAGCTCGACCCGTGGCTCGGCGGCGAGATTGGCGACCCAGCCTGCGGGTCCGGCATTCCGGACCAGCAGGAAGACGACGTCGCGCGCGGTGGGGCTGGCCGCGAACCACATCGGGATCTGCCGAGGCACGCCCGAGCGGCGTCCGGTCGTCGTCAGGTGCGCCGTGGGCTCGCGCGCCGTCGCCTCGTCGAGCCGCGTGACGGGCTCGGTGCCGGCGACCGCGAGCTCACGCACGAGCGTGCGATGGCAGTGCGCCGCGTCGGTGCACGCCGACGAGCACAGCAGGGTGACGCTCTCGCCGCCGTGCACGCGGTCGACGAGCAGCCGCAGCTGCGACCGCGCCGGCTCGACCGCCATCTCGACGAGGAAGCGGCGGCGGTACTCGGCGGCGCCGATCGGCGTCTCGTCCTTGCCGTAGTAGGCGGCGTGCAGCGCGACGCTCGGGCTCAGGTCCTTCCACCACACGTCCCAGGTCTCGTCCGCGCGCGCGACGCCACGCGGCCGGTAGCGGCAGATCAGCACGCGCACGCCGTCGCCGGGACGCGCCGGATCGTTCCAGCGACGGGTACGGACCTCGCCCGGCATGGGTGGAGCGTACTCCGCACCGGGCATCCGGCAAGCTGCGCAGCTTGGCAGCGTCGCTTTGGCGTGGCATGGGAGCGCACGGGGAGGTGCCGGCGATGCGCGTGCTGTTCGTCCATCCAAGTCCGCTGATCTTCTCGGAGATCTACTTGAAGCTCGAACCCCTCGGCCTCGAGACGGTGGCCGGCTCGGCGCTCGCCGCCGGGCACGATGTGCGGCTGCTGGATCTCCAGATAGAGCCCCACGCCGCCTTCCGCGCACTGCTCACGAGCTGGCGTCCCGAGGCGCTCGGCCTGTCGCTCAACTACCTCGCCAACGTTCCCGAGGTCATCGACCTGGCGAAGGAGGCGCGCCGGCTGTTGCCCGACTGCCGCGTCTTCGTCGGCGGGCACAGCGCATCGTTCATCGCCGGCGACCTGCTCGAGCACGCCGACGGCGCCATCGACTGCGTCGTGCGCGGCGAGGGCGAAGGCGTGACGCCGGCGATCCTCGAGGCGTTCGCCGGCGGCGGGTCCGCCCTCGAGACCCTACCGGGCGTCGTCACCGCCGACGGCACCGGTCCCGCGCCGTTGCTCGTGCCCGATCTCGAGCGTCACAAGCCGGCACGGCATCTCCTGTCGCGCCGCCACAAGTACTTCATCGGCGAGCTCGACCCGTGTGCCTCGATCGAGTTCACGCGCGGCTGCCCGTGGGACTGTTCCTTCTGCAGCGCGTGGACGTTCTATGGCCGCAGCTACCGCAAGCTGTCCGCCGAATCGGCGGGTGAAGACCTCGCGCGCGTCAAGGAACCGAACGTCTTCCTGGTCGACGACGTCGCCTTCATCCGTCCCGAGCACGGCATGGCCATCGCCGACCAGGTCGAGAAGCGCGGCATCAAGAAGCGTTACTACCTCGAGACGCGCGCCGACGTGCTGCTGCGCAATCGCGAGGTCTTCGAGCGTTGGACCAAGCTCGGGCTGCGCTACATGTTCCTCGGCATCGAGGCCATCGACGAAGAGGGTCTCAAGCACCACCGCAAGCGCGTCCACATGGGTGACAACGAGAAGGCGCTCGAGATCGCACGCGAGCTCGGCATCGTCGTCGCCATCAACATCATCGCCGACCCCGACTGGGACGCGCGCCGCTTCGAGGTGGTGCGGCAGTGGGCGCTCGAGGTGCCGGAGATCGTCAACATGACGGTCAACACGCCGTACCCCGGCACCGAGACGTGGCTCACCGAGTCACGCAAGTTCACGACCCGCGACTACCGGCTGTTCGACGTGCAGCACGCGGTCATGCCGACCAAGATGCCGTTGCCGGCGTTCTACGCCGAGTTCGCGAAGACGATCGACGTGCTCAACAAGAAGCACCTCGGCTGGCGCGCGGTGTACGACGTCTTCGGCATCACCATGCGGCTGCTCGCGCGCGGGCAGACGAACTTCCTCAAGATGCTGTGGAAGTTCAACGGCGTCTACAACGTCGATCGGCTCTGCCGCGATCACGAGCAGGAGGTGAAGTACCCGCTCCGCCTGCCGCCGCCGCCGGTGACGGGCCGCCCGTCGGCGGACGAGCTGTACGTGCACCACCCGAACGCCGTCGCCGCGGAAGCGTAGCGTTTCGTTGCGCCGGTGTGTTGCGCGCCGGCGTGCCGCGGCCCGCCGGTGGTGCGTGGTTGCACCGGTACGCGCCGTGCTAGGGTCCGGGCCCGATGAACACGAAGCGTCGGGCCACCTACGACGACCTCATGCAGGTACCCGAGAACCTGGTGGCGGAGATCATCGACGGCGAGCTGGTGACGAGCCCGCGGCCGGCGTCGCCGCACGCGCATGCGACATTCGTCCTCGGTGGCGACGCGGGACGATTCAACGGACCGCCCGGCGGGGATGATGCTCCGGGCGGATGGTGGGTGCTCTTCGAACCGGAGCTCCACCTCGGCGACGACGTGCTCGTCCCCGACCTCGCCGGCTGGCGGCGCGAGCGCATGCCCATCATGCCGAACGTCGTCGGCTTCACGCTCGTCCCCGACTGGGTGTGCGAGGTCATCTCCCCCAGCACCGGCCGCATCGACCGCTCGCGCAAGATGGGCATCTACGCGCGCAACGGCGTCGGTCACCTCTGGTTCGTCGATCCGCTCGCCCGAACGCTCGAAATCTACCGCCTCGAGGCCGGTCGCTGGATCGTCGTCGCCAACCACGGCGGTGACGATCGGGTCCGCGCCGAGCCGTTCGACGCCGTCGAGCTCGCCATCGCGCGATGGTGGCTCGACTCCGTGCCCATGGGGTAAGGACGTCGGCCATGAAGGATCTCTTCTCGGTGAAGGACAAGGTCGCCGTGGTCACCGGCGGCTCGCGGGGCATCGGCCTCATGATCGCGCGCGGCTACGTCGAGGGCGGCGCCAAGGTGTACATCTCGGCACGCAAGAAGGACGCCTGCGACGCCGCGGCGGCCGAGCTGTCGAAGGTCGGCACCTGCATCTCGATCCCCGGCGACTGCGGCACGCAGGCCGGATGCGAGGCGCTGGCGGCGGCGGTCGCGGCGCGCGAGCCGGCGGTGCACATCCTGGTGAACAACGCCGGCGCCAACTGGGGTGCGCCCCTGGCCGAGTTCCCGGACAGCGGCTTCGACAAGGTGCTCGCCATCAACCTGAAGGGCGTCTTCCACCTGACGCGTGCGCTGCACCCGCAGCTGAAGGCGGCGGCCAGGCCCGGCGATCCCGCGCGCGTCATCAACATCGGCTCCATCGACGGCCTGCGCGTGCCCGTGCTGGAGACGTACTCCTACTCGTCGAGCAAGGCTGCCGTGCACCACCTGACGCGCGTGCTCGCCATCCGCCTCGCGTCCGACAACATCACGGTCAACGCCGTCGCGCCCGGCCCGTTCGAGAGCAAGATGATGCACGAGACGCTCGAGCGCTTTCACGATGCCATCGTTGGCTCGTGTCCGCTCGGTCGTATCGGCGAGCCGGAGGACATGGCCGGCGTCGCCATCTACCTGGCGTCGCGCGCCGGTGCTTACGTCACCGGACAGGTGATCCCGGTGGACGGCGGCATCACCGTCCGACCGTCGTGATCGGCGCCGGCGTCCGCACGACGTAACCCGGCAGCTCCCACGACACGTGCAGGTGGTTGTCGTGCCCCGGACGGGGCACGGCGCCCGCCTGCCGCGCGTGGGGGTCGTTGAAGTAGAGCTCGGTCGGACGGCTGCTGGCCAGCATGCCGACGAGCGCGATCGTGCGCGGGCGATCGTAGTTCGGGGCGCAGGCGCCGTCGGGCCGGCACCACGTCGGCTGACCGTCGTGCGACATCAGGCGGATGTCGAGATGGCCGCCGCGGCGATGGCTCAGGTGCGGCGGATAGAGGCCGCCCCAGCGGAACGAGGCCGACGTGATCGACACCGGTCGTGGCCAATCCAACGCGGCCACCGCCTGCCCGAGGGACGTCAGCCACGCGACCACGTCCCGGTGCGCGTGGCGGCGCAACGTCACCAGCCGCAGCCCGCCGTCGACGGGCTCGATGTTGGCGAGGTCGGCCCAGCCGATCTCGACGCGCACCTCGGCACGATGCCCCAGTGCGATCGCCTCCAGCCGCTCGACGGCGATCTCCTCCTGTGGTCCCGCCACGTCGGACACGCGATAGGTGCCGACGGCGACACCGTCGGCATCGGTGTGCGCGGTGGCGTCGGCGAAGTCACCGACGAGACGGATATCGCCGCTCGCCATCGCGGCACGCGCCTCGGGCTCGGCGGCCCGGAATCGCGGCGCGAGGTCGTCGGGGGATCGCCATTCGTCGAGCGGCCGCATAGGTGTCACCGCGAAGCGGACGGCGACCCCCGCGCGCGGTCGTCCGCCGGCATCCTCGAGCCGGACGCGCCAGACGACGCGGGAACGCCCGTCCGGCGGCAGGGTGCACACGAGCGGGGCCGGGTCGGGCGCGCCATCGCGGAGGACGTGCTCCGCGCCGGCGTCGCTCACCGCGACGCCCACAGCGAACGGAGCAAGCGCGACGTCGCGCCATAGCCGGGCAGGCGGTTCAGTCCGGTGCGCACGCGGCCGGCGAGGGATCGCTCGAACTCGTCGATCACGCGCTGCGTGCGGGCCAGCGCGACCTCGAGATGCTGACGGTCGACGGTCTCGGCGTCCGCACGTCTCACGGCGTCGACGAGCCGCACCTGCGCAGCGTCGCTTGCGGCGGTCACGCGACGTACGTCGGCCTGCGCCTGATCGCGTGCCTCGACCGCGCGTGCGGACTCCCAGTAGGCCATGTTGCGTTCGTGCTCGGTCGTCACCAGCGCCTTCAGGCGTGGGCCGAGGCTCAGCACGTACGACGCCACGGCGGCGACCTCCGCGCCGGCGTCGGGGGGCGCGGCGCGATGCGCGTCGATCACCTCGTGGTACCACCCGAGCAGGGCGTCGACGGCGCCGTCGCGTCCCGGTAGCGCGCGGATGCGCTGCGATACCCGCGCGGCGTCGGCGGGATCGTAGCGGGCGATCTGCGCCTGCAGGGCCTCGACGCTCCACATCGCCGTCAGCGTGCGATAGCCGAGGTTCTGCGCGTAGAGCGCCTCGAGCGCGGCATCGGACACCATCGGGCCGACGCCGGGCCGCGCGACCAGGATCACCGCCGCGCCGACGGCCAGCGCCTCGAGCGCCGACCGTCCGACCGCGAACACGAGGTCGTAGTCGCCGAGAATCGTCTCCGGTCGCTTGCACGGGTTGCCGACACCGCTGCCGATGGCGTCGAAGGCGAGCCCAGCGCGCCGGCACGCCTCGCGTACCGGCGGCACGTAGTTGTGCTCGTTGGCGAAGTTGCTCATCAGCAACGCGCGACGCGGCGACGCCGGCAGCGGGGGCCGCGGCCGGAAGCGCTCCAGATCGACGAAGTTCGGCAGCGTGCGCACCCGCTCGGGCGCGACGCCGTGCTCGAGCACGATGCGGTCGCGGGTGGCTTCGTCGACGGCGACGTGTCGGAGGACGCGCGGAAACACCAGCGGCGTCTCGAGCCACGCCATCCAGCCGTGACAGAAGTGCAGCGCGGGTACGGTGGGGAAGTGGAGCAGGGCAGCCATGGTTTCGAGATGATGGTGGCCGTGGATGACGTCGGGCGGATCCCCGATGTGGGCGAGGTCGTCCACCACCGGCACGCCGCACTGGCGGAGATCTTCGGCGGCTTCGCCGAGCCGCGGGCTGAACGCGACGGGCGCGTGGCCGCGATCGAGGAGCCCGGTCGCGATGTCACGCAGGAACAGCTCGGTGCCGCCGCGCTCGGCCAGCGACTGGTTCGTCAGCAGGACGCGGAGGCGATTCATGGCATGCGGGGCGCGTCGTAGCGCATCAGCCGATAGGGCTCGGGCTGCGCAAAGCCGAGTCGGCGCGCGACGGTGATCGAGCGCACGTTGGCCTCGTAGCAGCTCCAGGACGTCGCGATGCCGCGGCTCTCCAGGTGCCGCAGCAGGAACGCGCAGGCGGCGGTCGCGAGGCGGCGGCCGCGGTACGCCTCCTTCGTCACCACGGCGAGCTCCATCTGTCCGTCGGTGGGGTACATGCCGTAGGCCTCGGCGACGATCTCGTCGCCGCGCCGCACACAGACGCCGACACCGTGTCGCAGGAAGCGCGCGATGGTGCCGAACGCCTTCGCCATTTCCCCACGCCAGAGACAGTCGGTGAGAGTCAGTGCATCGATCCACTGCAGGCGATGGCCCCGCGGCAACGATCGTACCAGCGGCGCCAGCGCCACGGCGGGATCGCGGGTGCCGAACTCGAGCCGCGCGATGTAGCCGTCATCGTCCGGGGGCAGCAGCGGGCCGAGCTCGTCGCCGGGCCGAGTGATGAGGCGGACGTCGCCCGCGGGGCGGAGGCCGGCGATGGCGGCCTCGACGAAGTCGCGCGTCACCGCGCCGCCGAGAAAGGTGGTGGAATAGCTGGTGCGGAGCAGGGCTTGCGACGGACGGCGCGCGTCGTCGACGATCACACGGCCACGACAGACGCCCGCCAGCGTCGCGCGCAGTCGCAGGGCGTTCGGGGTGTGGGCATCGAAGAGCACGGCGACACGGCGTGACGTCGGATCGACTTCGTCGATCCGCTCCACCGCCTCCCGCCGCAACGCCGACCCCACTCGCGCCCCCATACCGCCTCGTGTCACTGCCAGGCGATCGCTCAGCCGAGCCGGCGAATCGGATCGGTGCCGTCCCACCCCACCGAGGCACTCTCCACCATGGCGAGCAGTCCACGCATGGCGTCGGTGCTCTCCCACAGCTCGACGAAGTGTCCGAAGGTGGCGAGCGTGTCGAAGTAACGGACGCGGCACACCCCGGGCAGATTCAGTGCCAGCGCCACGGGATGGCCCAACGCCTCGAAGCGCGACGATTCGGCTTCGAAATCGGCGGCGAGCATCGCCAGATGGTGCACGCCACGAGGAAGCTCGCGATAGACGGACGGGGCTGCATCGCCGAGCGCGATCAGCTCGATCTGCACTCCACCGGAGTTGCCGACCGCGAGCGACAGGGTGGCCGGTACGGTGGCGCCGCGATAACGCGCATCGTCGACCCGCACGTTGTCGAGGCGGAAGAACGGACCGGCACGCAGGACCTCGACCCAGCGCATGATGGCGGAGTCGAGATCGTCCACGACGTAGGCGATCTGCTTGATGACGCCATGCTCGATGGCCATGGCCATCGCGCTACGCCACGGCGCGCGCCGGCGTCAAGCGCGCGCGGGCCGGCGCCCTCGACGACGCCGGCCCGTGCGCGAGTGATCAGGAGGCGTTGCTTCGTCCGTTCGCCGGCTTGGCGGCCGTTGCCGTACCACCCTGGGCAGCGATACCCGGCTGCTCGCTCGCCGTCTGCACCACCAGGCGGTTGTGCACCTGTCGCACCCCCGGCAGCTCCTCGACGCAGTCCTCGGCGCGCCGCTTCATGCGGCGATCCTCGACCGTGCCGTCGAGCGTCACCTCACCGGCCTCGACGCGCACCGTGACGTTGCTGGCGTCGATGTGGCTGTCGGCCGTCAGCGCGTCGCAGGCGTCCTCGCGAATGCGGTCGTCGGAGCGCTGATAGCCCTTCGGTCCGCGACCGGCGTGGCGTCCCTCCTCCGAGCGTGTGCCGAACGAGCCCAGGCGGCTGAAACCGCCGGCGCTGCCCTCGTCGGACCGGCCGTGGCGAACGTCCTGGCGATCGGCGTCACGGCCCCAGGACGGCATCGGATCGCGCCCGCCCTGAACGCGGCGTTGCTGCTCGTAGCGTCCCTGGTTCCACTGCTGCCGATCCTGATCGGGAGCCTGGTCACGCTGCTGGAACCCGCCGCGGCCGCCGCCGCTGGAATCGAAGCGCTGCGAACGGCCGTGCTCGCGGTCGTCGTCCTCGTCGCGCTGCCGCGAGCCGGTGTTCTGCGGCATGAACTCGTCCTCGTTGCGGATGCGGAAGCCGGCCTCGCGGTCGGCGTCATGTCGGCGCGACCCGCGATACTCCTCGCGGTAGTCCTCGCCGTACCCACCATTGTGTCGCTCACCCATGATCAACCTCCTTGGAATCGTTCGGCGAACCGCGTCTGCGGCTCGTCAAATGAATCGCAGCAAGCGAGGTGCCACGTGGAATGCGCCGATGCGCGTCGCGCCGAGCAGTTGCGCGACGGCAATGTGTGCAAACCGTCGCGCCCCGATTACACGGCGTGCAACGCGGGAAGGAGATCGCGACCGAGCGCCAGCAACGAGCCGACCGCGATCTCGCGCGCCACGCCCGTCGAGCTCGGGATGACGTGCACGAAATCGAGGCCGAGTGCGGCGAGGCGCTGGAATCGCGGCAGTGCACGTGCGACCGGTCCGGCGATGGCGAACCAGTCGACGAAGTCGTCGTCGACGCCGGCGGTGTGGTCGGCGCCAGTGCGCGTGTGGTCGCGCATGTCGTAGTGCTGGCGCAGATACGTTGCCGTGCGCCGCAGCGGTGGCGGCAATGCGTCGATCGGGCTGCCGCGGAGCGCGGAGAAGCGCGCGAACGTCGCCACCGTGCCGCGCAGCGCATCGCGTGCGACGGTGACGTCGTCGTGCAGCACGCAGTTGACGAACGCGCCGAAGCGCAGCGTCGACGGATCGCGACCGGCGTCGACCGCGGCCGCGCGCGCCTGCGCCATCGCCGCTGCCAGATGATCCGGGTCGGCGCCCACCGCGAAGCAGATGCGGTCGGCGCGGCGCGCCGCGGCGGCGATCACGCGTGGTCCGGTGGCCGCGACCTCGATCGGCACCGTCGGCGCCTTCACGCGCGCCAGCCACTCGAGCCGGCTCGCGAAGCCGTCGCGATCGACCGTCTCGCCGGCGAGGTATGCGCGCACCTGGGTGAGGTGACGTTCGAACGAGGCAACCGGATCTTGCGTACGCCCGATGCGTTGCACGGACGAATCGCCGCGACCGATGCCGAGCACCGCCCGACCGTCGCTCTCCGCCTGCAACGAGAGCGCGGCGCATGCGGTGACGGCCGGGTCGCGCGTCACCGAGTTGCTGACGCCGGGCCCGAGACGGATGCGGGTCGTCGCCGCGGCGGCGAGCATGAGCTGGCCCCATACCTCCGGCGCCAGGTTCTGACTGTCGGGGATGATCAGGCTCGCGAACCCCATCTCCTCGACCATGCGCGCCGTGTGCGCGAAGCGTCGCGGCTCGGCCACCAGGAGTACGCCGACGTCCATGACTAGCTCAGGGCCGCAAGATCGATGTGGTAGAGGTCGGCGACGTTGTCGCACAGGATGGCGCGACGCTGCTCGGGTGTGAGCGCCGCCGCGTGCTCGGCCAGCATCGCCTGCGAGTCGGGCCACGTCGAGTCGCTGTGCGGGAAGTCGTTGGCCCACATGAGGCGGCGCCAGTTCAGCATGTCGACGCTGCGGAACGCGACCCAGTCGTCCTGGAACGTGGTGTAGATGCTGGCCGCGAAGTACTCCGACGGAAGCTTCGACAGCGCCTGTCCCGCCGGCAGCCAGTTCCGATGCCGCTTCCAGGCGTGGTCCATGCGGTACATGTAGTGCGGCACCCAGCCGGCGTCGGCCTCGACGCAGACGACGCGCAGCTTCGGATGACGCTCGAAGACGCCGCCGAGCACGAGGGTGCCCATGATGTCCTGGCAGCCGCGGATGACGCCGAGGAATGCATTCATCTTCGGGCCGCGCACCGGCGTCGTCTCGCGCGTCGTCAGGATGTGGAACGACAGCGGCAGGTCGAGCGCGATGGCCGCCTCCCAGAACTCGTCGTAGGCCGTCGAGTCGTAGTCGTCGACGACGGGATTGCCCGGCATCATCACGCCGCGCAGCCCGTGGTCGCGGATGGCCTCGAGATCGCGGATGCCCTCCCCGGGGCTGCGCATGGCGGTCTGCCCGACGCCGAGGAGCCGCGTCGGGTGCGGCGCGCAGTAGACGGCGAGCCAGCGGTTGTAGGCGTCGAAGCAGGCCTTCTTGTAGTCGGCGTCGCGGTGGTTGCAGATCACCATGCCGACGGTCGGGTAGATGACCTCGGCGGCGACGCCGTCGCGATCCTGGTCGGCGAGACGGGCCTCGGGATCCCAACCGCCGCGGTGCAGCTCTTCGAAACGCGTCCCCATGATGCGGATCTGCTCGGCGGGCTTGCCCGCCGCGGCGACGATGCCCATCGGCACCGGCGTCTTCATGCCGTCGATGAGAAACACGTCGCCGGCGCCATTGATGTGGTGCAGGCGGGGCGCGCGATCACGGAACGCCGGATCGATGTGGTCGATGTAGGTGTTCGGGGGCTCGGTGACGTGCGAGTCGGCCGAGATGATGGGATGGCTCATGCCTGTCCTCCGCGCAGCACGCGGCCGGGCAGGGGCCCGGCGAGATCGACCCGGTCGCTGCCGTCCTCGCGGATGACCGTGCCGTTGACGACGACGGCGCGGATGCCACGCGCGTCGGCGACGAGACGGTCGGCACCCGCCGGCAGGTCGTGCACCCGCCGCAACGAGCCACAGCCGACGGTGGCCGGATCGAAGATGGTGACGTCGGCCGCGAGCCCGGGGGCGAGGCGACCACGATCGGTGATGCCGAAGACGGCCGCCGGCTGCGACGTCAGCTGGCGCACGCCCTCCTCGAGCGTGAGCGTGCCCTTGTCGCGGACCCAGTGACCGAGCAGCTCGGTCGGCGCGCCGGCGTCGCAGAGCTGGCTCGCGTGTGCGCCGGCGTCGGAGAGCCCGAGCATGGTGGCCGGATGGGTCAGCAGCTCGGCGACGACGGTCTCGTCGGTGTTGAGGACGGCGAGACGGAAGCGCGTCGTCAGGTCGCTCGCGAGCGACAGGTCGAGGAGGAGGTCGGTGGGTGGGACGCCGCGCTCCGCCGCCACGTCGGCCAGACGTCGCTCGACGAGGGACGGGTCGGGCGTGTGCTCCGTGATGCGCGCCTCGGCGAAGGCGCCGGTGAAGATGCCGCTCGTGATCTTGGAGCGCAGCTGCTCGCGGAACGCCGGGTCGGCGTAGATGCGGCGCTTGCCGGCGTGGTCCGCCTGCGACACCGGACGGAACATCGACATGCTCTCGAGCGGGAAGGGCGCGCGCATCTGGAACTCGAGCGTGAGCGGCCGGCACGACACCTGCGGAATGACGGTGACGCCGTCGGCCTGCAGCGCCGCCGAGCGCTCGAGCACCATGCGATGCCCGTTGGGTCCGAGCATGCCGCCGAGGAGCGCCGTCCAGCTGACGGGGCGCCCAGTGGCGCGCTGGATGCCGGCGAACTCGTCGAGGAAGAGGCCGGGGCCGAGCGTCGCCTGCATCAGGCCGCGCCCGGCGTCGCCGAGCGTGCTCGCCAGCGTCTCGATCTCGTGCAGCGACGCCGCCCGGCTCGGCACCGGTCGTCCCGCCCAGCCGACGTGCGTCGGCGCCTTCGAGGTGGCGAAGCCGAGGGCGCCGGCCCGTAGCGCGTCGCGTACGATGGCGCGCATGGCGGCGATCTCGTCGTCCGTGGCCTCGCGCTCCGTCGCTTCCTCGCCCATCACCCAGAGCCGCACGGGTGTGTGTCCCACGAGCGCGCCGACGTTGATGGCGGTGCCGCGCGTGGCGATGGCGTCGAGGAACTCGGGGAAGGTCTCGAAGGGCCACGACTCGCCGAGGCCGGCCTCGAGTGCCGCCAGTGACATGCCCTCGACGCTCTCGAGCGTGCGCAGGATGAGCTCGCGATGCGTGGCGCGCGTCGGGGCCACGCCGAAGCCGCAGTTGCCCATCACCACCGAGGTGACGCCGTGCCACGGCGAGATGCTGCAGGCCCGATCCCAGAACACCTGCGCGTCGTAGTGCGTGTGGATGTCGACGAAACCGGGCGCGACGACCGCGTCGGTGGCGTCGATCGTGCGCGCGCCGCCGCCGTCGACGCGCCCCATGGCGACGATGCGGCCGTCGCGAATGGCGAGGTCGCCGCGCACGCCCGGTGCGCCCGTGCCGTCGATCAGCGTGCCGTTGCGGATCACCAGGTCGGCGTCGATGCTCATGTCGGAGTCCTCGCGAGGTTGCGGGTCATCGTGGCCTTGATCTCGTCGTAGAGCGCGTCGATGTCGACGTGATCGGGGTCGATGAGCCACTGATAGCTGGCGCCGCGCAGCGCGCTCATGAAGAGGGCTGCCTGCGTCGCGGCGTCGACGTCGGGGCGGACCGTGCCAGCGTCGATGCCGGCCGCGATCCACGCGGCGACGCCGGCACGCTGGCGACGATGGAACTCGGCGACCTTCGGTCGCAGCGCCTCCAGCGGTCCGAGCGATTCGAAGAGCAGGGCATAGAAGGCGCGCAGCTTCTCGGGTGCGGCGTGCATCGAGGCGCGCGTGGTCTCGATGGCGGCGTGCAGCGCCTCGACGCCGACCCGTCCCTCGACCGCGGGGGCCAGGGTCTCGTGGCCCCAGTGGGTGAAGACGCGCTGGAGCACCGCCCACAGAAGGCCTTCCTTCGAGCCGAAGCGGTGGCTGACGAGGCCGCGGCTGTAGCCGGCGGCGTCGCCGATGGCCTGCAGCGAGGTGCGCTCGTAGCCCTGGCGGGAGATCAGGCTCAGGGCCGCGGACATGAGACGGTCCTCGGAAAGGGCGGTGCGCTCGGCCTGGGTGCGACGGCGGGCCGGTCGGGGTTCGCTGATGTTCACGTCCCCGGTAGTACTCCACTTGCTGAACGGTCAGCAAGTAATTCTCGCGGGCCCAGCTGAGGAAACCCGCGACGGGGGCCGACAGCGCGGCCCCCGTCGCGGATCGGCGGCTCTACTCGACGCCGGCAAAGACCGGCGACTGGATCGACTTGGGCAGATTCTCGGGCGCGAACAGCGAGTCGGGCAGCTCGACGTCGAACTTGACGTTGGTCACCGCCAGCACGGTCTGCGTCTTGGTCTGGACGTCCTTCATCGTGACGCCGAGTGCCACCGGGGCGCCGTCGATGACGCTGACCGAATCGATGGTCTCGACCTTCCAGAGCTGACCGGCCGGGTCATAGTAGTCGTTCTCGACCGGCATCATGCTCTTGGTGTCCACCCAGGTGACGACCTTCGAGTAGTACCAATTGAGGCCCGGAACGGTTTCGACCTTGTACGCGTCCTTGCCGTTCTTCTTCTCGGTGGCGATCAGCTTGTGCGTGCCGCCCAGGCCGACGAGACCGAGATCGGAGTAGGTGAAGTCGGACTGCAGGAAGGGCTCGAACGCGCCGAGCGGCACCAGCTCGCGCACACGGCGCACCATCGGGATCCAGAGCGCCAGGTCTTCGACGCCGGGCTTCTTGCCATCGTGGATCAGCGACGAGATGCCGCGACCATCGGCGGGGGAGATGACGACCGTCAGGGTGCGCGGCTTGCCGAGAACTGGCTTGCGGGCCTGCACCGCGGTCCACTTCGTGGTCTCGTTGTCGACGCCGCTGATCGTCAGCACGATCTGGCGGGTGCTGGCGCGCGGCGGCTCGAGCGCGGTCTTCATCCCCTTGATGATGGTGTCGGCGTCGGGCGGCTGTGCCCCCGCGGAGGCCAGGAGCACGGGAAGCAGGGCTGCGGCGGCTAGGAGTGTGCGCATGGGCGCCTCCTGTAGCGCCATGCCGTTTCGCCGACAAGACCTGTCACGGGTGGCTCAGGGCGTCTTGCGACGGATCGTGAACCGGGTGCCGGGCGTCACGCCGAAGCGCTCGGCGAAGTTGCCCTTGTTCACGGCGGCGGCGAGGCGCTCGCGCGAGTCGATGTAGAGGAGGGGTTGTCCCTCGGGTACCGAACCGAACGTCTGCACGAAGGGCAGGGTGAGCTCGCGCTCGCCGATCCGCACGACGACCTGGTCGCCGCGCGCCCAGCCGAGGCGCAGGAAGAGCGGCGCGTCGACGTCGGTGACGAGGTTGCCGTACGGGCCGTCGAACGCGATCACCTCGCCGGTGAGGGTGTCGCCGTCGATGCGTGCCTGTGGCAGGGGAAGCCGCACGGGGTCCGTGATGACGGGGCCGACCGCCGTCCAGTCGTCGCCGCGCGCAATGTGGGCTCCCACCGGTGCGAAGATGTCGCGGCCGTGGAACGTCGACGAGATGCCGCCGCCGCGCAACCAGTCGGCATTGGTGATCTGGCGCACCTCCGCGAGCCCGTCGCGGTCGGCGACCAGCGTGAGCAGGCCGTTGTCGGGAAGGACGAACCACTGGCCGCGCTTCGAGCGTGCCACCACGGGACGGCGCGAGGTGCCCACGCCGGGGTCGACGACCGCGACGAACACCGTCCCCACGGGCCACGCCGGGGCGGTGCCGGCGAGGAAGCGCGCGCCGTCGGCGACGGAATACGGCGGCACGGTGTGGGTGAGATCGACGATCCGCGACTGCGGCGAGATGCCGACCATGACGCCTTTGCAGATCGCCACCGAGTCGTCGTCGGTGCCGAAGTCGCTCATGAAGACGATGGCGGCGGGATCGGCGGCCCGGGCGATCGCGGCGGTGAGCAGCAGGCCCAGAACGAGTGCGCGCAGCATGGCGTTCTCATAGCAGACGCGCTTGTCGCACCTGGAGGGCCATGGTACCCGTCCCGGGTTCCCCAAAGTCCGTCCATAAGGAGACCTCGATGCGTAAGATGCGTGAAGCGGTGATCGTCGCCACGGCCCGGACCGGCCTCGCCAAGTCGTTCCGTGGTTCCTTCAACATGACCCGGCCGGACGACCTGGCCGCGCACGCCATCAAGGCCGCCGTCGCCAAGGTGCCGCAGCTCGATCTGAAGGAGATCGACGACTGCGTGTTCGGCACCGGCTTCCCGGAGGGCCCGCAGGGCTTCAACGTCGGCCGCAACGTCGCGCTCATCGCCGGCCTGCCGCACGAGGTCGCCGGCTCGACGGTCAGCCGCTTCTGCTCGTCCGGTCTCAATGCCGTCGCCGTCGCCGCCCACATGATCGAGGTCGAGGGTGCCGACGCCGTCATCGGTGGCGGGCTCGAGTCGATCACGATGATGCAGAACGATTTCAACAAGGTGAACCTCTTCAACCCCTGGCTGATGGACCACTACAAGCAGGTCTACATGCCGATGGGTCTCACCGCCGAGATCGTCGCCGACCGCTACAAGGTCAGCCGTGAGAAGCAGGACGAGCTGGCGCTCGCGTCGCAGCAGCGCACCGCCGCCTTCCAGACCTCGGGCAAGGACAAGGACGAGATCGCGCCGATGACGGTGACCATGGAAGTCACCGACAAGGCCACGGGCGAGAAGACGCAGAAGCAGGTCACCGTCGACCACGACGAGTGCAACCGCCCCAGCACCACCCTGGAGAACCTCACCAAGCTGCCCGGGGCCTTCAAGGAAGGTGGCAGCGTCACCGCCGGTAACTCGTCGCAGTTCTCCGACGGCGCCGCAGCGGTGGTCATGATGTCCGCCGAGCGCGCCCAGCAGCTCGGGATCAAGCCGCTCGGCTACTTCCGCGGCTGCGTCTTCGCCGGCTGCGAAGCAGACGAAATGGGCATCGGCCCGGTGTTCGCGGTGCCGAAGCTGCTGAAGCGTGCAGGGCTCACCATCGACGACATCGACATCGTCGAGCTGAACGAGGCCTTCGCGTCGCAGGCGGTCTACTGCCGCGACCGGCTCGGCATCCCGCAGGAGAAGCTCAACCCGAACGGTGGCGCCATCTCCATCGGTCATCCCTACGGGATGACCGGCGCGCGCATGACCGGCACGCTGCTCCTCGAGCTGCAGCGTCAGAAGAAGCGCTGGGGGATCGTCACCATGTGCATCGGTGGCGGCATGGGCGCGGCCGGCCTGTTCGAAGCCGCACTCTGAATCGTCGACGCGAATGGCGCGGCAGTACTGGCTGGTCAAACAGGAGCCCACGAAGTACCCGTTCGACCAGCTCGTGACGGACGGCCGGACCACATGGGACGGCGTCCGCAACTTCCAGGCGCGCAACAACCTCGCGGCCATGAAGACCGGCGACCGGGTGCTCTACTACCACTCGGTCGTCGGGACGTCCGTCGTCGGCATCGCCGAGGTGGCGCGTGAGGCGTACCCCGATCCCAGCGCAACGGACCCGCGCTGGGTGGCCGTCGACCTGGTGCCGGTGAAGAAGCTGAAGGCGCCCGTCACCCTCGAGCAGATCAAGGGTGACGCGTCGCTGGCGGGCATTCCGCTGCTCCGGCAGTCGCGGCTGAGCGTCATGCCGCTCGAGAAGGCGGCGTTCGATCGCATCGTCGCGCTGGGGGTCTGATGGGACGACGTCTGCTGATGGTTTCGCTCGCCATGGTGCTCGCGACGGTGGCGATGGCTGCCGACTCCGGGGAGCTGGAGCGACTGCGGGCCGAGAACGCGCGCCTCAGCGAGCGCGTGAAGACGCTCGAAGCCGAGGTCACCAAGCTGCGCGGCGAGGTCGACAACCCGCTCGCCGCCGCGCTCGAGGAGCGTGCTCGCGAAACCGTGTCGGTCAAGGTCGACGAGGACGGCGACCAGACGACGATCGCCACCGAGCCGAGCCGTCTCGAGCGTTCGGGCGGAGGAGCCCGTCACTGGATCACCTTCCGCGCCGAGAAGAGCACCGGTGCCGCCGCCGTCCGTCCCGAGCTGATCATCGCGACCGGCGCGTCGCAGGGCCTCTACCGCGAGACCCGCGAGCTGGCCCTGGTCGTCGACGGCACTCCGGTGGCCTGCGACGTCGTCAAGTACCGCACCCAACCCAACACCAGCGTCCGCGGCCCCGCCGGCCTGAACCAGGAGGAGACGGTCACCATCGCCGTCCCCATGTCGGCCCTCGACCAAATGTCGAAAGCCAGCTCCATCAAAGGCACCCTGGGCGGCACGACCTTCCAGCTCACGCCGGAACAGCTCGCCGCCATCCGCGCCTTCCGCCAGAAGCTGTAAGCCTTCCGAGCCTTTTCCACACCCAATAGCGCCCCGTCCCCGCCGTCGTGCTGGAGCGCGGGAGCCTCCGAGCGGCGAGTTGCGAGACGCGCGGGGATGTTGGGCGGGGCGGGGGGTGCCGCGCGAGCTCCGAGCAAGCCGGAGGCTCCCGCGCTCCGGCACGACGGCGGCGACGACAGCGCCCCCCTCGCATTTGACAAGGTCTCTGCCCTCCAATATTGCCCCTGACCGATCGGTTTATACCGAACGGTCAGCGCGGCAGACGACACCGCTCGCGCCCGACCATCGTTCGCCAGCGGAGGTGCAGGGGCGGTGAAGGAAGATCGAACGATGCCAGGTGCTGACCGTCGGGTCAGCGGGACGCCGTCACCCAGGGAGGGCAACGGAATGGGATCGCGGATCGCCGGCTTCGGCCGGCTCGGACATGCCGAACGGCTGTCGCGCCTGGCCGAGCGCACGGGCCTCGGGCTGGACGACGTAGCCACCCTGACCGACGCTCAGGTGCTGACTTTCGAGGCGGCGGACCACATGATCGAGAACGCCGTCGGCGTCCTCGGTCTGCCGATGGGCATCGCGCTCAACTTCCGCATCAACGGCGATGACCGGCTCGTGCCCATGGCCGTCGAGGAGCCGTCGGTGGTGGCCGCCGCCAGCTCGGCGGCGCGGCTGGTGCGGGAGGGTGGTGGCTTCACCGCCGACGCCGATCCCTCGATCATGATCGGCCAGGTGCACCTGCTGCGCGTCACCGATCCCGACGTCGCCCGGACGCGTATCGAGGCGGCGGCCGAACGCGTCATGGCGGTGGCCGACGCGATCCATCCCAACATGGCCCGGCGCGGCGGCGGCGTGCGCGGGCTGACGGCGCGGGTGCTGCCTGATGCCCCCGGCGGCACCGGGATGGTGGTGCATCTGCTGGTCGACGTCGGCGACGCCATGGGTGCCAACGCCGTCAACAGCATGGTGGAGGCGATCGCGCCCGATCTCGAGGCGCTCTCGGGCGGCGAGGCGCGGCTCCGCATCCTGTCGAACCTGGCCGACCAGCGCGTGGCGCGTGCCGAGGGACGTGTCCCGTTCGCGGCGCTCGATACCCCGTCGCTGGCAGGGCGCGTCGTCGCCGAGCGAGTGGTCGAGGCGTGGGCGCTGGCCGACGTCGATCCCTACCGCGCCACGACGCACAACAAGGGCGTGATGAACGGCGTCGACGCCGTGGCGCTGGCGACGGGGCAGGACTGGCGCGGCATCGAGGCGGGGGCGCACGCGTTCGCGGCCCGCGCCGGCCGCTATGCGCCGCTCACGACCTGGTCGATCGACGGCGACGTGCTGCTCGGACGCATCGCCCTGCCGCTCGCGGTCGGCATCGTCGGCGGCAACCTCGAATGCAATCCGCGCGCGCGCCTGGCGCTGCGCATCCTCGCCGTACGCGGCGCACGCGATCTCGCCGCCGTGATGGCGGCCGCGGGCCTGGCGCAGAACCTGGCGGCGCTGCGCGCGCTCGTCACCGACGGCATCCAGCGTGGCCACATGGCGCTGCACGCGCGCGGCCTGGCGCTCGCTGCCGGTACGCCCGACGGGCTCGCCGAG
Organism: Binatia bacterium; assembly: GCA_036009625.1. Taxonomy (GTDB): domain Bacteria; phylum Desulfobacterota; class Binatia; order DP-6; family DP-6; genus DASYLJ01. The sequence continues at coordinate 7,812 of DASYLJ010000162.1, read as the reverse complement.
GCCGTGGTGCAGCGCCTCATCAGCTCGGGCGAGATCAAGCTGCACAAGGCGCGCGAGATCCTTGCCGATCTCCAGGCGGGAGGGGCGTCCTGATGTCGGCCCCGATGCTGTCGGCCGACGAGACGCCGGACGCGCGTGTCGACGACGCCATCGCGCGCAGCCAGGCCTACCTGCTCGGGCAACAGCGCCAGCCGGGTTACTGGCACGCGCCGCTCGAAGCCAACGTGGGCATGGACGCGCAGTACATCATCTGTAATCGCTTCGTCGGCCGTCGCCCGCAGGAGGCCGAGCAGCGGCTCGTCGCCCGCATGCTGGCGACGCAGTCCGACGACGGCAGCTGGTCGCTCTACCACGGTGGTCCCGGACACCTCAGCACGACGATCGAGGCCTACTTCGGGTGCAAGCTGGCCGGCATCGCGGCCGATCACCCGTCGATGGTGCGCGCGCGCGCCTACATCCACGCCCACGGCGGACTCGAGCGCGCCGGCGTCTTCACGCGCACGTTCCTCGCCTACTTCGGGCAGTTCCCGTGGTGGGGGCTGCCGGCGATGCCGGTCGAGCTGAACCTGCTGCCGTCGTGGTTCCCGATCAACATCTACGCCATGTCGAGCTGGGCGCGGGAGACCGTCGTACCGCTCACCGTGCTGATGGCGCTGCAGCCGACGCGTCCGCTCGACCCGGGCTGCGGTGTCGAGGAGCTGTGGCTCGCGGCGCCGACGCCCGACTCGGTGGGCTTCGAGCGCAGCGACGCGCTCTTCACCGTCCGCAACGCGTTCCTGGCGCTCGACCGCGTGCTGAACGTGCTCGGGCGCAGCACCTGGAAGCCGCTGCGTGCACGCGCGATGCAGCGTGCGGAAAAGTGGATCCTCGCGCGCCAGGACACGAACGGCGGCTGGGGCGGCATCCAGCCGCCGATGATCAACTGCGTGATGGCGCTGCACGCGCTCGGCTACCCGAGCGATCACCCGGCGATCGTGAAGGGCACGCAGGCCATCGACGACTTCCTCTACGAGCATCAGGGCCAGCTCTTCTTCCAGCCGTGCGTGTCGCCGACGTGGGACACCGCGCTCGCCGCGAAGGCGCTGCTCGACTCCGGCCTGCCGCCCGAGCATCCCGCGCTCGTGCGCGCTGCCGAGTGGCTCATCGAGAATCAGATCTTCGCGCCCGGTGACTGGAGCGTCCACAACCCCGACCTCGAGCCGGGTGGGTGGGCGTTCGAGTTCGCCAACGACTGGTATCCCGACACCGACGACTCCGCCGTCATCCTCATGGTGCTGCAGCGGGTGGCGCTGCCCGACGAGGCGGCCAGGCGACGGTCGATTGCGTTCGGCGTCAACTGGACGCTCGGCATGCAGAGTCGCAACGGCGGCTGGGGTGCCTTCGACACCAACAACGACGCCGAGTTCCTGAACCGCATCCCGTTCGCCGACATGGAGGCGATGATCGACCCGCCCACCGAGGACCTGACGGGTCGCCTCCTCGAGCTGATGGGCACGGTCGGCTACGACCGGCGTTTCCACCGCGCGCGCCGCGCCCTCGCGTTCGTGCATCGCACGCAGCGTGCCGATGGCTCGTGGTGGGGACGCTGGGGCGCCAACTTCGTCTACGGCACCTGGTCGGTGCTCTCCGGCCTGCGCGCCATCGGCGAGGACGTCGACGCGCCGTACATCCGTCGCGCCGTGGCGTGGCTCAAGGCGTTCCAGAACGACGACGGCGGCTGGGGCGAGACGCTCGCCTCCTACGACGACGAAACCCTCGCCGGCCGTGGCGAATCGACCCCGTCGCAGACGGCGTGGGCGGTGCTCGGTCTCCTGGCCGGCGAGGACGCGATCAGTCCCGAGCTCGAGCGCGGCGTCGCCCACCTCGTCGACACGCAACGTACCGACGGTGGCTGGGACGAGACGCTCTTCACCGGCACCGGCTTCCCGCGGCACTTCTACCTTCGCTACTGGATGTACCGCGACTACTTCCCGCTGATGGCGCTCGGCATCTACCGCGCGCGCCTGGAGGCGACGCGATGAGCACGCCCGACGTCGGCATCGACCAGCTCGGCATCTACATCCCACGGCATGCGTTGCCGCTCGACCGCCTCGCCGCCGCGCGCGGCGTGCCGCCGGAGAAGATATCCATCGGTCTCGGCGCGCTCGCGATGGCCGTGCCCGCACCCTGGGAAGACACCGTCACGCTCGGCGCCAATGCCGCGGCGCGAGCGCTGCGTGCGGGTGGCATCGCGCCCGACGAGATCGGGCTGCTGGTCGTCGGCACCGAGACCGCGGTCGATCACGCCAAGCCGGCCAGCATCTTCCTGCACGAGCTGCTCGGCCTGACGTCGCGCTGCCGGACGTTCGAGCTGAAGCACGCCTGCTACGGCGGCACCGCCGGCGTGATGATGGCCGTCGACTGGGTGCGCTCCGGCGCCGCGCGCGGCCGCAAAGCGCTCGTCGTCGCCACCGACATCGCACGCTACGACCTCGGCTCGAGCGCGGAGTTCACGCAGGGCGCGGGTGCGGCAGCGCTGGTCATCGGCGCCGCGCCGCGACTGCTGACGCTCGACGCCGGCACCGGCGTCTACGCCAGCAACGTGTGGGACTTCTGGCGCCCGCTCGATCGACGCGAGGCGCTCGTCGATGGCAAGTTCTCCGTCGACTGCTATCTCGACGCGCTGGCGGGCGCGCTCGCCGACTACCGCGGCGACGCCGCGCCCGTCGTGGACCGCATGGCGGCGCTGCTCTACCACACCCCCTTCCCCAAGATGGCGCAGAAGGCGCATCGTCGCCTGGTGGAGCGCGAGCGTCCCGACCTCGACGGGGATGCGCAGACGGCGCTCTTCGAGCGCTCGTATGCCGAGCTGGTCGAGCCGTGGCTATGGCTGGCGCGGCAGGCCGGTAACACCTACACCGCGTCGCTCTACTTGGGCCTCGCCTGGCTCGCCGAGCAGCGGGGTGCGGCGCTCGAGGGGCACGACGTCGGCCTGTTCTCCTACGGCTCCGGCTGCCAGGGAGAGTTCTTCAGTGGTCGCTTCGCCGCCGGCAGCGGCGCGCACGCGGGCCGCATCGGCGCGGCGGCACTGCTCGACGATCGCGTGCTGCTCGACGTGGCGCAGTACGAAGACTTCGTGCGCGAGGGCGCGCGTGGCGGCACGCCGTCGGTCGACGACGGCGCCCTCTGCCATCTCACCGGCGTCCGCGACCACAAGCGGCACTATGGCCGGCAGGAGGCGATCGCATGACCGACGTCGCCGAGGCCTACGCCTACTGCCGCGGCGTGACGCGGCGGAGCGCCACCAGCTTCTACAACGCCTTCCGGCTGTTGCCGCCCGATCGTCGCGCCGCGCTCGACGCGGTCTACGCCTTCTGCCGCTTCGTCGACGACGTCGCGGACGACGAGGGCGGCCGCGACCCCGCCGCACTGCTGCTACGCTGGCGCGAGGAGCTGGGACGCATCTACGACGGCACGCCGACGCATCCCATCGGCATCGCGTTGGCCGACGCCGTGCCGCGCTTCGGGCTCGCGCGCGAGCACTTCGAGGAGCTCATCCGCGGCGTCGAGATGGACCTGCGCCGCCGGCGCTACGCCACCTTCGACGACCTCTACGCCTACTGCTACCGCGTCGCCTCCACCGTCGGATTGCTCTGCATCGAGATCTTCGGACGGAAGCACGCGAGCGCCAGCGAGTACGCCGTCGACCTCGGCATCGCGTTCCAGCTCACCAACATCCTGCGTGACGTCCACGAGGACGCCGAGCGCGGCCGCATCTACCTGCCGCTGGAAGACCTCGAGCGCTTCGGCTGCGACGAGGACGCGCTGCTGGCGGGCCGCTACTCGCCGCACGTCGGTGCGCTGATGGCATTCCAGTGCGGCCGTGCCCGTGCCTACTACCTGCGCGCACGTGGCGCGCTCGCCCCGGAGGATCGCCGCGCGCTGGCGCCGGCGGAAGCCATGCGACTCATCTACGAGCGTCTCCTCGGGCGCATCGAGTCGCGACGGTTCGACGTCTTCGGGCCGCGCATCACGCTGCCGCGCTATGAGAAGGTGGGCCTGGCACTCGCGGCGTGGGGACGATCGCACCTGGCGGCGATGCGTTGATGCGGCACGTGGTGATCGTGGGCGGCGGCTTCGCCGGCCTGTCGGCGGGCGTGGCGCTCGCCGCCGCCGGCGTGCGCGTGACGCTGCTCGAGGCGCGCCCCCGGCTCGGCGGTCGCGCGTACTCGTTCCGCGACGCCGCCACCGGCACCATCGTCGACAACGGCCAGCACGCCATGATGGGCTGCTACACCCACACGCTCGAGTTCCTGCGTCGCATCGGTGCCGCCGATCGCGTGATGCGACAGGGCAACCTGCGCGTCGACATGGTGCATCCGCGGCTCGGCGCCGGGGTCATCGCCTGCCCGGCGTGGCCGAGCCCGCTCCACATGCTGGCCGGCATCGCGCGCTATCGACTGCTGTCGGGTGCCGAGCGGGGCAGGGCGCTCCTCGCCGGCGCACGACTCATGGGCATGCGACGCCGGCGCGATCCGCTGCTGGCGGCGTCCACCGTCGATGAGCTGCTGATCCGGCTCGGCCAAACCGCGCACGCCCGCGAGGCGTTCTGGAACCCGGTGGTGGTGGCGACGCTCAACGAGGAGCCGGCGCGGGCGGCGGCGGGGCCGTTCGTCGAGGTGCTGGCGCGTGCGTTCTTCCGCTCGCGCGCCGACTCCCAGTTCGTCCTGCCGCGCGTCGGGCTGAGCGAGCTCTACACCGACGACGCGCGTCGCGTGATCGAGCAGGGCGGTGGACGGATCGAGGTTGGCGCGCTCGCCACCGGAGTCAGCGTGCGTGACGACCACGTCGCCGGCGTGATGCTGCGGGACGGGCGCGAGCTCGCCGCCGACGCCTGCATCGCCGCCGTGCCGCCGCGTGCGCTGGGCGGTTTGCTGCCCGACGCCCTGCGCGAGCGGCCGCCGATGGCCGCGCTGGCGCAGCTCGAGACGTCGCCCATCGTCAGCACGCACCTGTGGTTCGACCGGCCCGTGCTCGACGGCGACTTCCTCGGCCTGCTCGGCACGACGACGCAGTGGGCGTTCAACCGCACCCGGCTGACGGGCTGCGCCGAGCCCGACGGTGGGCAGAGCGTCAGCGCCGTCATCAGCGCCGGGCGCGAGGCCGTCGAATGGGACACGCAGCGCGTCGCCGATACCGTCGTCGCCGATCTGCGCTCCCTGGTACCGGCCGCACGGGAGGCGCGCTTGCGCCGCACCGTCGTCGTGAAGGAGAAGCAGGCCACGATGGCCTGCACGCCCGCCGCCGAGCGCCTGCGTCCCGGAGTCGATCCTGGACTGCGCGGGCTGGCGCTCGCGGGCGACTGGACCGACACCGGGCTCCCGCCCACCATCGAGAGCGCCGTGGAGAGCGGCGCTCGCGCCGCGGCACACGTCGCCGCCGGCTGGCCGTGATCACCAGGAGGTGACCGTGCGTTTCCCGATCCACATCGCGACCGACATGATGAAGTGGCAGTTCAAGAACTGGATGCGTGGCAACCAGCGCTATCCGTTCGTGCTGATGCTCGAGCCGCTGCACACCTGCAACCTGTCGTGTCTGGGCTGCTCGCCCGAGCGCTGGAACGGCGACCTGAAGGATCGGCTGACGCTCGAGCAGTGCCTCGAGGCGGTAGACGAGGCAGGTGCGCCGGTCGTCTCGATCTGCGGCGGCGAGCCCACGGTGTATCCCGAGCTGGTGCCGCTGGTGGAGCGGATCATCGAGCGCAAGAAGCACATCTACCTGTGCACGAACGGCATCCTGCTCGATCGCTTCTTCAAGAAGGGTCGGCCGCACAAGCGTCTCTCCATCAACGTCCATCTCGACGGGATGGAGAAGACGCACGACTACATCACCGACAAGCCCGGCACGTTCGCGAAGGCCATCGACATGATCAAGGAAGGCAAGCGCCTCGGCTACACGGTGTGCACCAACACCACCGTGTTCCGCGAGACGGCCATCGAAGAGGTCGAGGAGATGTGTGCGTTCCTCTCCGGCCTCGGCGTCGACGGCATGCTCATCTCGCCCGGCTACCACTACGCCGCCATCCAGGAGGACCGCTTCCTCCATCGTGAGGAGACCCACACGAAATTCAAGCGGGTCCTCGAGCTGTCGAAGAAGTACCGGCTCTACTCCACGCCGCTCTTCCTGCAGTTCGCCGCCGGCGAGCGCGAATACCCGTGCACGCCCTGGGGGAACCCCACGCGGTCGCCGAAGGGCTGGAAGGGCCCCTGCTACCTGATCGAGGGCAAGTACTACGGCTCGTGGAAGGACTTCTGGGGCGGCGTCGACTGGGACTACTGGGAGTCGCGCCAGGACCCCAAGTGCCAGAACTGCTTCATGCACTCGGGGTTCGAGCCGTCAGTGGTGCGGTCGCTGGCGCAGAATCCGGCGGACGTGGTGACGATGGCGCGCTGGAACTTCTCGTAGCGGCGCTCAGGAGCGATTCCCTGGTCTACGGCCGAGCGGTTCCTGCATGAGGGGCCTGCCCGAGGAATTCTCTTGACCCCCTGGGAATGCGACGGTACGCCAATTGGAAGACGATCATCGCCCGCGTCGACACGACGCGGCGGCCCGTGCGGCCCGATGATCCGGAGACCATTGATGATGCGCCTGCCGACGCTGTCCACTCTCTCGCTGCTCGCCGCTGTGGCCGTCCTCGCGCCGCGACCCGCTGCTGCGGTCGATCCCGGATCCCAGCTCATCACCTGCGATCGCGCCGACGAGCGCATCGAGCTCACCGCCACCTCGCACCTCGATCCGTCGTGCACGTGGACGCGCGGGATCGAGATCCTGGCGTCGAACGTGACGCTCGACTGCCAGAACGCACACATCGCGGCGCCCGATCGCCGGTTCGGCATCTACATCCACGCCGACACCAACACCCCGCTGACGAACATCACGGTGCGCAACTGCTACGTCGAAGGCTTCCTCAACAACTACCACATCGAGCGTGAGGGCTTCCGTCAGCTCGCCGAGGGTGTGGAGTACGTGAACGGCTTCTCGAACATCACCATCGAGAACAGCACGAGCATGAACTCGCGCGGCGTCGGCGTGTTCGTGAACGGCTACGTCGAAGGCGTGACGCTGCGGAACATGCACATCGAGGGGGCCAGCAGCACGGGCATCTACCTCGAGGCGGGCTCGAAGAACGGCGTCGTCGAGAACAACACTATCGTCGACAACGGCTTCGGCGAGAACGGTCCCGCCGGCGGCGTGCGCACGGTCGCGGGCATCGACTTCTGGTACTGGGGCATCGGTCGCGAGGGCCTCGCGATCGATGGGTCGCGCTTCAACGTCGTGCGCAACAACACCTTCCAGAGCAACGTCGCCGGCGGCATCTTCCTCTACAAGAACTGCGGCGAGTACGTGAACTCGCGGCCCGAACGCTGGTTCCACCGTCGCTACGGCGCCGACGGCAACATCATCGAGAACAATACCTTCATCGACGAGGACAACGGCGTGTGGATCGGCTCGCGCATGGGCGAGAACATCTTCCCGATGGAGTGCAGCGATCCGCAGTACCAGCCCGGCTACGCGCTCGACTACGCCGACGACAACATCGTGCGCAACAACACCTTCCAGAACGTCACCTTCGGCGTGCGCGTCGAGGACGACAACGCCGAGGTGACGGACAACGAGTTCACCAGCGCCGACGCCATCGACGAAGCGATCGTCGTCGGCACGCACTACCGCACCACGACGCTGGCGCAGCCCGTCGACGGAACCGTCGTCACCGGCAACGTCGCCAACATCACCGGCAGCCCGAATCCGTTCCGATGGGTCTGGGGCCACACC
>DASYLJ010000161.1:0-23966 GCA_036009625.1 Binatia bacterium | reverse complement strand
AGATTGACGTTGAAGTTCTGCTGCAGCGCGGTGTGCTTGTAGAGGTACGCCATCGCCATCTCGGGCGACGCGTCGGCCTTGAGCTCGAGCACGATGCGGACGTCGGTCGTGGACTCGTCGCGCACGTCGACGATCAGCGGCAGCTTGCGCGAGATGATCTCGTTGGCGATGCCCTCGACCAGCTCCGACTTGTTGACGGTGTACGGCACCGAGGTGACGACGATCTGGCGGCGCCCGCGCGGCAGCGTCTCGAGCACGTACTCGCCGCGCAGCCGGATGGGGCCCTGCCCGGTCTCGTAGACCTCGCGCAGCTCCTTCTTCGAGTTGAGCATCTCGCCGCCGGTGGGGAAGTCGGGCCCCTTCACGTGCTTCAGCAGCCCCTTCACGTCGATGTCGGGCTCGTCGATCATGGCGGTGAGCGCGGCCACGATCTCGCGCAGGTTGTGCGGCGGGATGTTGGTGGCCATGCCGACGGCGATGCCCGTCGAGCCGTTCATCAGCAGCTGCGGAATGGCGCTCGGCAGCACGACGGGCTCGTCGTGCATGGCGTCGAAGGTGGCGCGGAAGTCGACCGTCTCGGCGCCGAGGTCTTCGAGCATCTCCTCGCAGACCGCGGTGAGCCGGGCCTCGGTATAGCGGTAGGCGGCCGCGGCGTCGCCGTCGAGGGAGCCGAAGTTGCCCTCGCCGTGCACCAGCGGGTAGCGCAGCGCGAACGGCTGCGCCATGCGCACCATGGCCTCGTAGGCCGCGACGTCGCCGTGCGGGTGGTACTTGCCGAGCACCTCGCCGACGATGGCCGCCGACTTGCGGGCCCGCGCCCCGGACGTGAGCCGGAGGTTCTGGTACATCGCGAAGAGGATGCGCCGCTGCACGGGCTTGAGCCCGTCGCGCACGTCCGGCAGCGCCCGCGAGGTGATGACGCTCAGCGCGTAGGCGAGATAGCGCTCCTCCGCCGCCTCACGAAGATTTGTCTCGAGTGGTGGTGCCGTGATGCCCATCGTCCTCCCCGCAGCCCCAAAATCGCGGGCATCTTACCAATCCGCACGGCGAAGGCGAGGGGCCGCGATGCATTCCATGCGTGATGCCACAGCACCACGCATCGCCGCGGCGCGCACGCACGAGCCCGCCCCTCACGGGCAACGTTGCATGATTCGTTTTGCATCGGGCATCGCATTTTCAGACATCTTCGTGGCACCGACATTGCTCACTACGATCCCGTGCAGAACGGAGGTCGCCCAGTGAAGGTCTCGATACTCCTCAGCGCCGGGGATCCTGATGCCGCCGACGGCATCTCGGTGTCCACGACGCTAGAGATCGACCTGGACGACCCTCGTTGGCAGGCCTGGCTCGTCGACGCTGTCGCGGGTCAGGCGAAGGAAGGCGCCCGGCAGCTGCGTGATGAACTCATCATGCAGCAGGGGCTACCGGTGACGGGTTTCGTGCCGCTCTGTGCGGTGCTGCCTGCTGCCGGCGCTGGACGCTGACCCGAGCCACTGCCAGCCGCGCCGGGCGTCGATCAGACGCCCGGCGCGGCTCCGAGGCTTTCGGCGTCGGTCACGAACGCATCGAGACCGCCGCCACCGAGCAGCATCGCGAGCAGCGCGCGTAGTCGACGATCGGCCTGCCGCTGCTGGCGCGCCACGCGCGCGATCGCACCCCAGCGCCACGGCTGCGTCGCCAGCACTGCCGCGGCACGGAACGGCCGCACGTCGCCGGTGCGAGGATCGACGAGCCCACCGCCCACAGGCAGTGCATCGGCCGCCCCGTCGAGCACGACGCGCACGGCCGCGAACGGCATGCCCCGACGCCGCGCCACCGCCGCCACCGCGGCACTCTCCATCTCGACGACGAGCGCTCCCGACGCCGCCAGCGTGCGCTTCTCGTCCGGGTGGGCGAGCACCGTCGTGCTGCTGGCGACCGCCCCGGCCTGCACCACGAAGCCCCGTCCCGTGGCCCAGGCGGCGAGCGGACGCGTGACCGCCGCGAATCGCTCCGCGACGCGGCCGCCGGCGTCGAGGCGCAGCACCTCGGTGGCGGCGACGAGATCGCCCGCGACGAGCCCAGGTACCAGGGCGCCGGCGCAGCCGACGGACAGCACGAGCCGCGCCGCCGGCGCCGCCGTCACCGCGGCCGTGGCCTGCTCGGGCCCGATGCCCGTCTGCGCCACGAAGCAGGCGCCACCGTCGCCGAGCCAGCCGCGCCAGGTGCGCGGGCGATCGCCGGGCTCGACGTTCGCCAGCCCGTCGAGCACCGCGCGCGACTCCCAGCCGAGCGCCGGGAAGGCCGCGATGTCGTACTCGGGTACGCTCACGCCACCTGGCTCGGGGCGCCGTCGCTGCGACGTTGACGCTCCGAGCGCACGGGCGTGCGTCGCTCGATGCGCTCGACGCCGGCCAGCACCCGCAGCTCGTCGAAGCCCTCGCGCAGGTGCGCGCTGATGTGATCGGCGTCGCGGATCAGCGCCGGATCGAGCGAGACGCCGATGGTGAGCGTGTCGGCGTAGCTCAGGATCGCGAAGGCCAGCCCCACGCCCTGCATCAGCGGCACCATCGGCACCAGCGTCTCGAGGCGTTTTCCCTGCACGTAGAGCGACACCGGTGGTCCGGGGATGTTGGTGCAGATGGTGTTCACGGGCGTCGTCGGGACCTGCATCAGCCAGCCGAGCTGCGCCTGCAGCGGCGGCGGCAGCAATGCCATCAGGTCGAGTATCCGCGACATCTTCGCCGACTCGCCGGAGCGCTTCTGCTGCGCCATCGCCGTCCGCACCTGGCGCAGGCGCTCGAGCGGATCGAAGATGCCGACGGGAAGCGGCGCCACCATGGCCGAGACGCGGTTGCCGAGATGCAGGTGCTCGCCCGCGGAGCGCACGTTCACCGGGCACATCGCGCGCAGCTCCATGCGATCGGGGTCGAGGTCGCGTCCTTCGAGATAGCGGCGCAACGCCGCGGCGATGGTCGTCAGCACGACGTCGTTGACGGTGCCGCCGAGGCGATTCTTGACCGCCTTCACCTCGTTCAGCGCGAACGTCACCCACTCGATGCGCCGCAGCGTGCTGACGTGCCCGTTGAACGGCGTCGACGGCACCGGCGCTACCGCCAGCCGCAGCACCTCGCCGATCGCGTCCAGCACCTGCTGCGCCTCGCCGAGCGCGCGCGGCGGATCGTGCAGCAGATCGACGACGGCCCGTGCGCGCTCGCCGGCCGTGGTGACGCTGTCGCGCAGCGCGCGCCAGATCTGGCCCGTGGGCGTCGGCAGCGGCGGCACCGGCAGCGTCTCGGGCGCGGGTGGGAACGGCGCCGGGTTCGGGCTCGGATCGAACATGACGCTCATCAGCTGCACGCCGCTGACGCCGTCGATCATGCAGTGGTGGACCTTGGCGAAGATGGCGCTGCGATCGCCGCGGTAGCCGTCGATCTGGTGCAGCTCCCAGAGTGGCCGGCTGCGATCGAGCGGCTGGGCGAAGAGACGGCTCGCCAGGCGGCGCAGCTGCTCGTCGTCGCCGGGCGGACGCAGCGTGTGGTGCAGGACGTGGAGACGGAGGTCGAAGCCGCGCGCGGGCTCCCAGGTGGGCAGCCCGAGGCCGAACGGCACCGGCACGACGCGTTGGGTGTAGCGCGGAATGAGATGCAGCCGCGATCCCAGATCGGCGAGCATGGCCTCGTAGTCGAGCGGACCCTCGACCGTGTAGACGCCGCCGACGTGCAGCAGCTGGCCGGTGCGCTCGAGGTTGTAGAAGGCCGCGTCGAGCGCGGTCATGCGGTCGCCGCCGCGCTGCGCCGCCGCCATGCCTCAGGTGCCCTCGAGAACGAACGTCACCTGGACGGTGGCGCGGAACTCGGCGATGCGTCCGCCCTCGACCGCCGCGTTCTCCTTCAGCACCTCGATGCCGGTGATGCCACGCAGCGTCTTGTTGGCGCGCTCGAGCGCGTTGCGGACGGCGTCCTCCCAGCTGTGCGGCGAGGCGCCGATGATCTGCGTGATGCGTGCGACCGCCATGAACCCGTTCTCCTCGGCTACTCGAGCAGGAAGATGACCTTCATCTCGACGCGATACTCGGTGATGAGACCGCGCTCCACCTTGACGCGCTTCGCGAGCACCTCGAGGCCGGTGATGTTGCGGATCGTGCGGGCGGCCCGCTCGATGCCCTCTTCCACCGCCTCCCGGAACCCGTCCGGCGACGAGGCGATGATCTCCGTCACCCGCGCGACTGCCACGTCAGGTCGGCTACCAGACCGACCGCTGGCGGCGCAAGCGAGCCGCGGGCATTGTGCGCCGGCCGATGGCCGTCCTCCTGCTCGCCCGCCGCCAGCTCCGCCGTCACCTGGCCCGGGCCGCGCTCACCGCGGCCGGCGTGGCCTGCGGCGTGTCGCTCGTAGTCGCCATCGAGGTCATCAACGCGAGCACGCTGCGCGCCTTCACCGATGCCATCGACGACCTCGCCGGCAGCGCCGCTTTGCAGGTGCGCGGTGGCGCGCCGTTCCCCGAAGACGTGGCCGATCGGGTGCGCGGCCTGCCCGGCGTCGACCACGCGGTGCCGATCATCACCAGCACGTTCTTCGGCGTCGATCCGCCGGTGGCCGGCGAGGCGTTGTCGGTGTTCGCCGCCGACGTGACCGACGGCCACGCCGTCAAGACGCTGCGCCTGGTGCAGTCCGGCGACCAGGTCGTCGACGATCCCCTCTCCTTCCTCGTCGACCCGCGCAGCATCATCCTCACGGACGTCTTCGCGCAGCGGCTCGACGCGCACATCGGCACCAAGGTCCGGCTGCGCACACCCGCCGGCATCCAGGAGTTCACCGTGCGCGGCATCCTGCCGCCGGGCGGCGTCGGCCGCGCCTTCGGCGGCAACCTGCTGCTGATGGACGTCATCGGCGCACAGGTCGTCCTCGACCGCGATCGCCTCATCGACCAGGTCGACGTCACGCTCGACCCGGGCGTCACCGTCGATGCTGCGGAGCAGACGGTGCGCGCCGCCCTGTCTCCCGATCTCGAGGTGCAGCGGCCGGCGCGGCGCGGTGAGCAGATCGAGCGCTACCTGCGCTCGTTTCGCACGCTGCTCTCCGGCGTCTCCGGGCTGGCCATGCTGGCGGCGGTGTTCGTCGTCGGCAGCGCCATCGCCACCAGCGTCGCCGCGCGTCGCGCGGAGATCGGCCTGCTGCGCTGCATCGGCACCGTGCGCCGTCAGGTGTTGCGGCTCTTCATCGGCGAGGCCGCGCTCCTCGGCGTGCTCGGCACGCTCGCCGGCATTCCGCTCGGCCTCGGGCTGGCACGTCTCCTGCTCGATACGGTGAGCGAGTCGGCCGAGCTGGTGTTCTCGATGCACTTCTTCGAGACCGCGCTGGCGGTGCCGCCGCACGCCATCGTGCTCGGCGCCGTCGCCGGCATCGGCGGTGCCATCATCGCGGCCATCCTGCCGGCGGGCGAGGCCGTGCGCGTGTCGCCGCTGGCGGCGGTACGACCCGCCGCACCGATCGACGGGACGCGACGATGGCCCGCGCGCGGCGCGGTGTCGGCGGCGCTGCTGGTCGCCATCGCGGCGCTCTTCGTCGAGGTACGCCACGACTCGGCGTGGGCGGGCAACGTCGCCGCCCTCGCCACCGACTTCGCGCTCGTCTGCCTCTTCATGCGCTGGGCGAACGTCGTCGCCGCCTTCGTGCTGCGACCGTTCCGTCCGCTCCTCGGCTTCTCGGGACGCCTCGCGATCGATCGGCTCACCCACATTCCGGATCAGCTCGCCCTCGCCGGCGGCGTGCTGGCGCTCGGGCTCGGGCTGATGCTGATGGCGGGCACGCTGGCGCGCAGTTTCGAGGAGTCGGTGCTCGAGTTCATCCGCCATCAGGTGCGCGCCGATCTGGTCGTCGCCTCGACGGCGAGCACGGGCTGGATCGAGTCGCCGTTGCCGGCAAGCGTCGGCGAGACGCTGGCGGCGCTGCCCGGCGTCGCCCGCGTCGAGCGACTGCGACTCGCCGAGCACGATCACCACGGCACGCGCATCAGCATCGACTCGCTCGATCCGAGCGCCTTCGCCGCCGATCGCGCCGACGACTTCGTCTTCGCCGAGGGCGAGCCGCAGGCGGCGCTCGCCGCCGTCCGCGACGGCACGGGCGTCCTCGTCTCGCGCAACTTCGCGCGTCAGCTCGGCGCCCGCCTCGGCGACGTGCTCGAGATCGACACGCCGGCGGGCCGCTACACGCCAGGCGTCGCCGGCGTGGTCGTCGATTATGTGTCGCCGAAGGGCAGCGTCATCCTGGCGCGACCGGCGTACGAGCACTGGTGGAACGACACGCTGGTGAACCGCTTCCACGTCACGCTGACGCCCGACGCCGACGCCGCGGCCGTCCGTCGCGCGATCGCCGCCGGCCCCGGCGCCGCGCTCGGCCTCAAGGTGCTGACCCAGCGTGAGCTCTACGAATACCACCAGGACGCGGTCCGACGCGCGTTCCGCTTCACGACGGCGCTCGAGCTGCTGCCCCTGGTGGTGGCCGGGCTCGGACTCGCGGAGGCGCTGCTCGCGGTCGCGCTCGACCGCCGCCGCGAGCTGGCCCTGCTGCGGGCCGGCGGAGCGACGCGCGCACAGATCGCGCGCGGCGTCGTCGCCGAGGCGGCCGGCGTCGGCGTGCTCGGGCTCGCGGGCGGGCTCGCGATGGGCCTCGTGCTGGCCGTGCTCTGGGTGCGGGTCAACTTCACGCACCAGATCGGATGGGACCTCACCTTCCATCCGGCGTGGGACCGCATTCCGCTCGCCGCGCTGGCGGCGCTCGTGGTGAGCGTGCCCGCCGGGCTGCTGCCCGCACGTCGCATCGCACGCCTGCCGATCCTGTCGGCGCTGCGTAGCGAGTGACGCGCCCCGACACGACCGCATTCGCAGCAGTTTTGTCCTTGTCGGCTTGCCGGACCGATGCGACAAGCACCGCATGACTCGACTCCGCACGGCACTGCTCCTGGGTCTCGCGCTCTCGACGCCCGCCCTCGCAACGGATCAACCGATCGCCGGCACGAAGCTGCTGCTGAAGCGTTCGGCGTCGGGCAAGGAGAGCCTGGTGTTCCTCTCGAAGGACCCGGCGTTCCTGTTCCCCGCGATCGGGAGCCTCGACGACCCCGCCACCGGCAGTCCCGGCGGGGCGCTGCTCGAGCTCTTCGCCGACGCGGGCTCCGCGACCGGCGCGTTCGCGATCCCGCCGGGGCTCGGCAAGCCGGGATGGGCGGTGAAGGACGCGGCCGTCGATCAGTACAAATACTCGAACTCGTCGGCGCCCGCGGGTCCGACGCCGATCAAGGTGACGATCCTGAAGCAGGGCAAGCTGCTCAAGATCGTCGGCAAGGGCATCGGCCTGCCGCTCACCGGTCCGCAGGGCGGCGTGTCGGTGCGACTCACCGTCGGCTCGCTGCGCAGCTGCGCGCGCTTCGAGGGCGCCAACGTGGTGCGCGATCAGGCGAACCTGTTCCTCGGCAAGAACGCACCCGCGACGGCACTCGCCGACTGCACCCTCGGCGCGTCGCCAACTCTCGCACGTCCTGCCGATCCGGTCGTGATGACGGGCGCGCAGGTTCCGACGCTGGTCGGCATTCCGCCGGGTGACCTGGTGGCGTTCCGCTGGAGCGGCGCGTGGCAGCAGATTCCGGTGCAGGTCGACGAGCGCAAGGTCGTCAACTACACGACCGTCTACAACGGCAACGCCGGCTTCGGCGGTGGCGTCACCACGCTCGGCTACGCCGATGCCGGGACGTTCACCGGTGCCGACCCGAACACGGCGCTCGACGGCGACGACGAGATCGCCTTCATGGCGCGCGACGCCGGCAGCGCCGCGCCGTCGGTGGCCGCACCCGCAGGCGTCATCGCCAGCACCGGCGTGAAGGTGACGATCTCCGATCCGAGCGACGGCGGCGTCGGATACGCCTACCTGTTCCGTCGTTCGGGCGCGCTGCCGCCGGGCGCCGGCCAGCAGTACGTCACCTACGCGTTCTCGCTAGCGTCGGGGCCGTACCTGACGACGTACAACACGAGCACCGGACCCAACCCCGAGAGCTCGACCGTCACCAGCCCGTTCTACCAGCGCCGCTTCACCGACCGATGGATCCAGACCGAGCTGCACATCACTGCGCCGGGTGCCACGGGCGTCGACATCCTCGATCGCCACCGTCCGCTCTTCGGGCCTGGCGTCTGCGGGCGCAGCGAAGACACCTTCTCCGCTGCCGAAGGCGCGTTCGTCGTCAACAAGAGCGGTCCGGTGCGTGCGCTGCGCTCCTACGTCGGCGCCAACAGCGGCCCGCTCAGCCAGCGCGAGCACGTCTTCTACGAGCGCCGCGAGGACATCCGCACTTCCCTGCGCGTGCACGCCATCCCGGGCATCATGGACCTCTTCGACTACGCGCCGGCGGCGACGGGCATGCTGTATCGCAACAACAACAATACGACCGGCGTGCTCATCGACGGCAATCCCGACACCGTGACCGCCGGCCTGACGCTCTGGGAGCTGGTGACGGGTGTGCAGGGCTCGCTCACGCGGACGTCGAACCTGATCACCGACATCGGCGGCCTCGCGCCGACGAGCTACTACCTCGACGATTCGACGCCGCCGATCGCGCTCTGCACCGGCGACGCATTCGCCTACGGCATCAGCGGCGCATGGATCAACCAGGCCCTGCCGAACACTGATCCACGAACGGCGCCGTTCAACTCGTTGCGCTCCGAGCAGTTGCTCTACTTCGACTCGCCCGGACTGACGGTGGCGGATGCACAGACGCGGACGGTCTGGGCACTGACGCCGCTCGCAATCAGCGCCGCGGTCTGGCCCTGACCCTGGCTGGGCCCGACGCACGCACGGCGCGTCGGGCCCACCACGTCACTTCGCCTTGAAGACGGACGGGCCGTTCAGCTGCGCCGTGCCGTAGGTCACCGCCCAGCACAGGTTCGTCGTCTGCAGCTGCGCCGCCACCGGTAGGGCCAGCGGCAGCGACGGCACGCCCAGCGCCGTACCCTTGCCGCTGACGATGGCCTTCGCCTTCGGCGTCACGCCGGCCTGCACCTGCACCTTCGACAGCCCGTCGGGGGTGAGGTCCTTGTCGGCGTACTGGAAGCCCTTCGGGTTGGCCGTCGCGCCGAGCTGCTTCCAGCACGGCTTGGTTCCGCATGTTCCCGCTGCCGGGGCGACGGCATCGAGCACGAGCGCCCCGCTGCCGTCGTAGAGGCAGAAGGCATAGGCGTCGTCGGTGCGCGGATCGCCGAGCTCGGCGAACGACGTCGTCGTGCCCTTGCTCCACTTCCAGGTGAGCGCGTCCTTGGTGTCGGGCACGAGGTTCTTCAGCGTCAGCGGCGACGCACCCGCCGCACTCGGGAGGCGGCAGCCGATGCGAGGCGTCGGGTCGCACGCTACGCCGGGTAGCGGCAGCGCAGTGCGGCCGACCAGTGGGAGCGTCAACGACGACGGCCGCAGCACGTCCTGCGATATCTGCGTGGTGGAGAGCTCGAAGAACGGGATGTGGCGCAGCGTCTCGCTCGAGGGGTTGAAGCCGTTGGTGTAGTCGAGGTCCTGGTCGTCGCGGTTGGTGATCTCGAGCCGCAGACGGTGCCCCGCCGGCACGCGCCGGGCGGTCAGCGAGAGCGCGATGTCGACGACTGTCGGCGACGTCCCCACCGTCGCGCTGGTGGTGCCGATCAGCAGCGGATCGAAGCCGTCCTGCGCGTCGTAGAGGTGCACGTTCACCTGGTAGCGCGAGCCCGTTCCCGCGAGCTCGAGCCGCACGCGCGGCTGGCCGATCAGCAGCACCTCGTCGGTGAGGGGGGCCGTCTGCCAGGCGACGGTCTGTTTGACGACGTTGTTGCGGATCTGGTTCGGCGGGAAGTTGGGCTCGGAGATGGCCCAGGTGTACGTCCCGGGGTCATTCACGAGCGTCGCCGGCGGTGCGGCGACGCTCGGCGGCGCGGGCGACAGGACACCAGCCGAGCGCAGCCACACGGTGGCATTCGCCTGTCCCGGCGGCGGCCAGCTCGCATACGCGAGATGCTCGTTGGTGCCGAGCAGCGCCACCTGGATCGGCAGCTCGGTGTCGATGCCGTTCGAGGCCCCCTGGAGGAAGTGGGCGAACCAGCGGTCGCGGAGGTCGGCGCGGAACTCGTCGTCGGTGTCGGGCGTGCCGTGGCCACCGGTGCCGATGTAGATGAAGCGCGCCGGCGTGCTGGTGAGCGCCAGGTAGTCGGCCATCGCGTAGGTGCCACCGGTGCGCGCGTCCATGATGCCCATCTGGGTCATGATCGGAATCGTGGTGGTCGACAGCGCGTCGACCAGCGGCGTGAAGATGGCATCGAAGCCGGCATCGAGGCTGACGTCGTCGTAGGGCGTCGGGAACGTCGCCGCGCGCGGCCCGCCCGTGATGCGGTCGATGCTGCCGTTCAGCGTGACGCCGTCGGTGAAGAAGTGGATGCCCCACCCGTACGGCACGATGGTGGCGAACGCGTTCGACCGCAGACCACCCGACCAGCTGGTGTAGCCGCCGAGCGAGCCGCCGGTCATGCCGAAGCGCGCCGGATCGACCGGCACGGTCACGCCCGCCTCGGCCTGGAAGTCGTTCACGAGCCAGCTCTTGAGCGCGACGATGTCGGCGGCGATGACCTCGGCCGACGGATTCGACGCGGTCGAGCGATTCGTCCACGTCAGCGTCACGTAGCCGTCGTTCGAATAGCGCTGGGTGGCGAACGCCGAGGTGGTCTTGTCACCACCCGCTCCGTGGCCCCAGAAGACCACCGGCCATCCACCGACCGGCGGTGGGCCGTCGGGCCAACGCACGTCCAGATCGAGGGCGAAGCCACCGAACCCGGTGACGATGGAAGCGTAGGGTCCCTGGAACGCGCTGGCCACGGTGCCGGCGGTGAGGGCTGCGAGAAAGACCGCGCGGGCGATGAGTCGACGCGCGAGACGGCGGGGCTGCGGGCGCATGCTGAGCTCCTCCATGGGTGATCGGGAAGAGTCAGCCGTAGGCGCCGCGTCGCCGGAGGGTCAAGGACAAACGGACGGTCACACCAAAGGGGGGTCGATCACCCCCCTTTGATGCGATCCCGCGCGCTCACTGGTCGACGCACACCCAGGTCGTGTGCTTGTCGGTCTTGCTGCGACTGGCGCACTCGCAGCCTTCGATGCGCGAGTCGCGACCATGCGTCGCCCTCGCGAGCGGCGCAGACACAACGGCGCGGACGGTCGCGCCCTGGCTCACGCGGTAGCTCGTGCCGCCGACGTTCACGGCCGGCAGCGGGCTGCCGTTGCCCGGACCCACCGCGCTGCCGGTGGAGACGCGCAGCTTGCCCGTCACGTTGATGACGACGGCGCCGTTGGTGACGATCGCCGCGTCGCGACCCGTCTGCGCGTCGCAGAAGGTGTACTCGCCCGCCTGCAGGCTCAGGGTGGCGTCGTTGAGCACGCGTAAGCGGCCATAGGCACCGGGCGGGAGCGCAGTGATCTCACCGACGCCGACGTTGACGTCGTTGCCGACGTCGCACGCCGCGGCGGGAATGGGGCAGAAGTCCATCACCAGGGGTAGCGCAGGTGCGGGTCCGGTGGTGTCACGCACGACCGCGCCCGGGCCGCGATCGAGGTTGTTGGCGTCCACCTGGAAGACGTTGGCCGCCGTCGCCAGCAGCACGTTGTCCGCCACCATGCGGGTGCCGTCGGCCATCCGCACGTTGCGCCCGGTGCGGATGCGACCGCCAGGCGAGTTGGCCGCGACCGTGCCGACGATCTCGGCGTCGTTGTTGAACTTGGCCTCGTGCTGGACGAGGAACGGATAGCCGGCGCAGCTGCACATGGCCCCGGGGTCGATAGTGGTGGTCGTCGTCGACGTGGTCGGAGTCGTGGTCGTGGACGTGCTGGTGGAGCTGGTCGTGGAGGTGGGCGACGTCGTGGTCGTCGTGCTGGACGACGTCGTCGACGTGGACGTGCTGGTCGAGGTCGAGCTGGTCGTCGTCGAGCTGCTGGTGCTGGTGGACGACGTCGTGCTCGTGCTCGTCGAGGTCGAGGACGTCGTCGTGCTGGTGCTGGTCGACGTGCTCGTGGTGGTGGAGGTCGTCGTGCTGGTCGACGTGCTCGTGGACGTGCTGGTGCTGGTCGAGGTCGTCGTGCTGCTGCTCGTCGTCGTGGTCGTCGGCGTGCCGCAGCCGTTCAGCAGGGTGCCGAACTGGAGGTCGTGGACCTCGCCGCCGTTCGCGCCGTGGACGAACCCGACCGAGATCACGTTGCCCTGGACGTTGCCCGAGTTCGTGTCCGTGACGGTCGCGCGCGGCGCGTAGACGGTGCCCTCGATGGTGTTGCCACCGGTGATCGTGATCGTCGTCGCGGTGGCGAAGTTCCACAGAATGTAGCGCGCGACGCCACCGTTGAAGAGCGGGCCCGGGTTCCACGCGAAGCTGTTGCCGACCGCCGTCGTGTCGACGTTGATCAGCAGCGGAGTCGAGGCGCTCGGCTGCGTGCCGTTGATGTTGAGGTTCTGCAGCGCGTTCAGCTGCGCCGCCGTGATCGAGAGCACGTTCTGCTGATTCGCCACCAGCTGCAGCGTGGCGGGTCCGCTGCCCGGCCACGGCCCCTGGCCGTTCTGGTCGCGCAGCTGCACGGTGCCGGCACACGCCCCGAGGCTCGACGACCGATCGCGATAGGCGGTGAACGCCGTCGTGAAGTCGAAGAGGTTCGCCGCCTGCACCGCGCTGAGCTGCGTCGTCTGCAGCTGGATCTGCGGGTTCGATGCGGTGCTGCCGCCCGTCGGAATGACGTAGGTCACGCCATTGAACGCCTGCGTCCCGTTCGACAGATTGCCCACGTGCACATAGGCGCTCTGGTTCACCGTCACCTTTCCGGTGCTCGCCGCGAAGTCGACGATGCCGCCCACGAGCAGGCCCGTCGGGCGCAGGTCGCCCGGGGCGAAGAAGGTCCCCGGCGAATTGTTCGTCACGCGGTAGTTGCCGTTCATCGTCAGGTTGCCGCCGATGGCGATGGCGGCCTCGCTCTCGTTGTCGTTGAGCGTGGCGTTGCCCTCCACGACGACGAGGAAGCCGCTGGAACCGTCGATCGGATTCATCGGGACGGCGGCGGCGGAACGAGCGACGGACAGCAGAGCGAGCAGCACGAAAGCGGCGCGGTGCGCCGAGCGAAATGACATTGAGTCTCCTGACCTGAGGGATTTCGACGTGGGATGGGGAAGGCGTGCAGACTGATCACGCGGGCGACGACCAGGGGATGGCGTCGCCGGTGACGGACGAGAATTTACCCCGTCATGCGCTGCTACGGCCAGAGACTATTCGCATAGCGCATGCAGCATGAGGTCCATCGCAGGACCCGCTACGGCGCGCCGTCGCGTCAGTCGGCGAGCACGACGTCCCAGCGCAACGTCGTCAGGGTGAGCCCGCGCAGATACTCGAGATCGTCGACGGCCCACAGATCGAGCGGGTTGTACGCGTCCGTCAGCACGAGCCCCGGCTCGATCGCGATCGGCGCGACATCGTCCACCTCCGCCGCCAGGGCCGCCGGTACGGCAAACGGCAACGGCCCCGTCTGCATCGTGTGCGGCTCGCGAGCCGCGAGCACGATGTTGCCGCCGCAGACGTCGTGGTCGCGGGGAAACACCTTTACCCAGGGAAACCGTGTTGCCAGGGTCGTCACGATGGCTCGGAGTGGACGGCCCGTCTCACCGTGGCGGCAGCCGTTGTAGTTGACGGTGACGACGCCATCGGGCGCCAGACGCGCGTCGACCAGTGTCATCATCTCCACCGTCAGTAGATGCGCGGGCACGCCGTCACCCCCGAATGCATCGAGGATGACGTAGTCCCACTGCCGCTCGTCGTCAGCAAGAAAGCGACGACCATCGGCGAGCGCCACCGGATGGCGCCGTGGATCGAAGCCGAAGTGCGCGACGGCGACGTCCACCATCATGGGATCGATCTCCACGCTCTGCGTGGTGATGCCGGCCGCGTCGAGCAGCGGCGGGATGATGCCCCCACCGAGACCGACGACGAGCGCCCGGCGCCCGCCTGGGTGTGCGCGCCACGCCAGCCCGGCCATCATGAGCGGATAGGACACCGCCGACTGGCCGGTGCGCGCGTCGGTCACGGTCTGACCGCCGCCGTTCGCCAGCAGTGCCCGCATCCCGCCGCCCTCGATGACCTTGAGTTGCCCGAAGAACGACTCGCGAACGTCGATCACCTTCACCGGCCCCGCGGGGAGCGCGCGGTGGGTGGCGGCAAACGGCACCAGCGCCAGCACGACGAGCGCCGCAGCTGCGTGCCGTCGCGCCGCGAGCACCTGGTAGACGAGCGCCGGGAGCACCAGCGTGACGGCGGTTGCGGCGAAGATGGTGGTGACGCGGAAGCTCGGGATGAGCCAGAAGCCGGCGGCGAGCGTACCGACGAGCGATCCGGCGGTCGAGATGGCGTAGAGCCGGCCGGCGGTCCGTCCCAGCGTCGTCACCAGATCGGCGGCGATGCGGACGGCGAACGGCGACAGCGTGCCGAGGACCGTCAGTGGCGGCGCCAGCAGCAGCAGCGCCGACACCAGCGACCCGCCGCGCACACCGAACGGATGCGCGATGGCGAACACCGGCTCGCGCACCACCGGCACCAGCACGATCAGGACGGCGGCCAGCTCGAACAGCAGGAAGAACGTCGCGGCGTCGGGTCGTCGATCGGCGAGCCAGCCCCCGAGCCAGTAACCCACCGACAGCGAGAGCAGCGTGACCGCGATGATGCTCGACCAGACGTAGAGGCTGGTGCCGTAGACGGGGCCGATCAGCCGGCTGCCCAGCACCTCGAGCACCATGACGCAGGCGCCGGAGACGAAGACCGCGATGGGCAGCAGGAGGCGCAGCACGCTGGCTCATTGCCCCACCCGCCCCGTCCGGCGCAAACTCCCGCCGTGCACGACATCGACCGGCTCGGCGAGGACGTCCCGTTGCTCGAAGGCATCCGCACGACGCGCGCGCTCCGCCGCCTGCGTCCCGATCCGGTGCCCCCAGAGCTGATCCGCACGGTCTGCGAGGCCGGCACCTTCGCGCCGAGCGGCGGCAACCGCCAGCCGTGGGTCTTCATCGCCGTCACAGAGCCCGCGCGACGGCAGTGGGTGGCCGATCGCTACCGTCCCCTCTTCCACCAGTACATCGCGCCGGCGCTCGAGGCCGCGAAGGACCCGGCCTACCCCGAGGCACAGCGTCGCAACATGCGCTCGGCGATCCACCTCGCCGACCATCTCCACGAGGCGCCGGTCCATCTCTTCGTCGCCGGCTGGACGCGACGGGGGGCGCCGCAGCTGCAGGCGCTGTTCCCGGCGGTGCAGAACGTCCTCCTCGCGTGTCGCGCCGTCGGCCTCGGCGCGTCGCTGACGCAGGTGCATCTCGGCGTCGGCCGCGAGATCGACGCCTGGCTCGGCCTGCCCGAGGGCTGCCCGACCTGCGCCCTCATCCCCATCGGCTGGCCGCGCGGACGTTACGCGCGACCGGTGCGACGGTCCGTCGACACCTGTCTCTTCTGGGACCGGTACTCGGGCTAGTCGCTACTTGTCGAGGTTCGAGATCGTGAAGGTGCTCTCGGGAACGCCGGTGTCGTACTTCACGTCGCGCATCTTGAAGAACGTCCGCGAGTCGTTCGGGAGGTTGCTGACGTTGGCCTCCATCGCGGTCTCGTAGTTGCCGATGCGCTGGTACTTCGCCGGCTCGATGCGCTTCAGCACCGTGTCGTCGTCCTCGTAGACGTCGAGACGCCAGAGCAGCAGGTCGTCCTTGCCGAACCAGAGCTTGTATTTCGTGTAGGCGAACTCGTCGTTCTTCGGCTTGAGCTCGACGACGTGGCTCGGCTTGCCGTCGATGGTCTCCTCGCCGACGAGCGTGGCGGTGGCCTCGTCGTCGTTCCACTGCTGGATGCGCACCAGCAGCTCGAGGTCGCGGTAGCTGAGATCGGTGCCGAAGAAGTTCTCGTCCCGCTGCGCGTCGCCGAGGCGGCGGGTGCGACGCGTGGTGGGCGTCCACAGCCACTGCTGGTCCTTGTCGCCGCGCGGCGAGAGGTGCAGGAAGCGCGTGCCCTGGACGTCGGACGGCGCGGTGAAGTGCAGGAAGGTGCGATGCTCGCCGCGCGGATCGGTCTGCTCGGTGATGGTCATGTCGCGCGTGCGGGTGAGCGAGCCCTTGTCGAAGGTGTCCATCGTGGCGGAACCCTTGCGGTCCTTCCACGTCGAGAACCCGTTCTTCTGCTGCGCCTGATCGATGACCTCACGACCGGTGAGCGCCGCGGCGGGTGTGGCGAGGGCAAGGATGAGGGCAAGGATGCGGGACGTCATTCGGTGAACTCCTGGAAGTTGGTGACGCGCCACCCCTCCGGCTCCTGCCGCACGGTGAGCATCCAGCGACGCTCCATGCCATCGGCGCCCTCCACCGCGATGTGGCCGCGATAGACGTAGCTGAACGCCTCGCCGTCGGGCCGCTCCTCGAGGAAGGTGTAGTGGACGGTGGGCTTGTGGGTGGTCTCATCGATGACGACGTCCTTCACGAGGTCGATCTCCTTCGTCACCTTCTGGTGCGCGAGACCGGACGTGAACGGCAGCGCCGACGGCAGGTCGATGCGGACGTAGTGCGCGTCGAGGAAGCTCTCGGCGGTGCCACGCGGCGTGGACGGATCGGGGCCGCAGGCCGCGAGCAGCAGCACCACGAGGATCGCGAGGGACCGCCGGCTCGTCACGCGCTGCAGATAGCACCGTCGTCCGCCGGCCTCCAAACGCCGCCGCTCGCCTTGTCCGATCGCCGAACCGAGGGTAGCATCCGCCGTCGTCATGCCCACGCGCCCGCCCCGCGCCGGTGCCGACATGCTGGCCGCGTTCGCCACGCATCTCCGCACCGAGCGTCACGCGTCTCCGCACACCCTGCGCGCCTACCTGTCCGACGTCCGCCAGCTGCTCGCCACCGCGGGCAACGATCCGGCGGCGGTCCGTCCCGAGACGCTGCGACACTGGCTGCGCGAGCTCGACGGCGAGTCCGAGCGCACGTCCATCGCGCGCAAGCTGGCCGCCGTGCGCGGCTTCTTCCGCTTCCTGGTGCGCACCGGCCAGCTCCCGAAGGACCCGACCGCCGGCGTCGCCACGCCGAAGACGCAGCGTCGACTGCCGGCGCACCTGACGCTCGACGAGGTCGACCGGCTGATGGTGGCGCCCGCGGGCGACACGCTCCTCGGCCTGCGCGATCGGGCCATCGTCGAGCTGCTCTACTCGTCGGGCCTGCGTGTCTCCGAGCTCACCGGGCTCGACTGGGCCGCGGTCGATCTCGACGGCGGCGCGGTGCGCGTGCTCGGCAAGGGTCGGAAGGAACGCATCGTGCCGGTCGGGCGTCCGGCGCTGAAGGCACTCGTCACCTATCGCGAGGCCGGTGCGGCCAACGGCGCCGACACGCGGCGTGGCCCCGTCTTCCGCAACGCGCGCGGCGGACGCCTCACCAGCCGCAGCGTCGCGCGGCTGATGACGGCGCACGTCCTCACCACCGGCACGCCGACCAAGGCCACGCCGCACGCGCTGCGGCACACGTTCGCCACCCATCTCCTCGGCGCCGGCGCGGATCTGCGCGCCATCCAGGAGCTGCTCGGGCACTCGAGCCTGTCCACCACCCAGCGCTACACCCACGTCGATCTGCGACATCTGATGGAGGTCTATGACCGCGCGCACCCGCGAGCCTGAGCAGCAGCTGCGAAGCACCACCATTCTCACCGTCCGCAGCCGGGGCCAGGTGGTCATCGGTGGCGACGGCCAGGTCACGCTCGGCCAGACCATCCTGAAACACAACGCGCGCAAGATCCGTCGCCTGCATCACGATCGCGTCCTCGCTGGGTTCGCCGGCGCCGGTGCCGATGCGCTGACGCTGTTCGAGCGCTTCGAGGCCAAGCTCGAGAAGGTGAACGGCAACCTGAAGCGCGCCGCCGTCGAGCTGTCGAAAGACTGGCGCACCGATCGCCTGCTGCGCCGCCTCGAGGCGCTGCTCATCGTCGCCGATCGCGAGACGTCGCTCATCGTGTCGGGCACCGGCGACGTCATCGAGCCCGAGGACGGGGTCTGCGCCATCGGCTCGGGCGGCAACTTCGCGCTCGCCGCCGCGCGCATGCTGGTGAAGCACACGGCGCTCGACGCGCGCCAGATCGTCGAGGAGGCGCTGCGGACTGCGGCGTCGATCTGCGTCTACACCAACGACAACATCGTCACCGAGGCGCTCGACGCGCCCGAGGCGCGCTGAGCCGTCATGGCCAACTTCACGCCCCGCGAGATCGTCTCCGAGCTCGACCGCTACATCGTCGGCCAGCGCGCCGCGAAGCGCGCCGTCGCCATCGCACTGCGCAATCGCTGGCGCCGCATGCAGGTGCCCGAGCCGCTGCGCGACGAGATCGCGCCGAAGAACATCATCATGATCGGCCCCACCGGCGTCGGGAAGACGGAGATATCGCGCCGGCTCGCCAAGCTGGCGCAGGCGCCGTTCGTCAAGGTGGAGGCGTCGAAGTTCACCGAGGTGGGCTACGTCGGTCGCGACGTCGAGTCGATCATCCGCGACCTCACCGAGCTCGCCATCGCCATGGTGCGCGAGGAGGAGAAGGCGAAGAACCGCGTCAAGGCACGCGAGCAGGCGGAGGAGCGCATCCTCGATCTGCTGCTCCCCACCCCGCGCGTCGGCGTCACGAACGTCCCCACCGACAACAGCGACACGCGCGAGAAGCTACGCCGCATGCTGCGCGAGGGCGCGCTCGACGACCGCACCGTCGAGCTCGAGCTCACCCGTCCCGCCACGCCGATGATCGAGGTCATGACGCCGCAGGGCATGGAGGAGATCGAGGGCAACCTGCGCGAGATGTTCTCCAATCTGATGCCGAAGCGCGCGAAGGCCACGAAGCTCAAGGTTCCCGAGGCGCTGGAGGCACTGGCGCAGGAGGAGTCGGCGAAGCTGATCGACATGGACGCCGCCACCCGCGAGGCGATCCGTCGCGTCGAGCAGTCGGGCATCGTCTTCCTCGACGAGATCGACAAGATCACCGGCCGCGAGGGCGTGCACGGCCCCGACGTCTCGCGCGAGGGCGTGCAGCGCGACCTGCTGCCGATCGTCGAGGGCTCGACGGTGAACACGAAGCACGGCCCGGTGCGCACCGATCACGTGCTGTTCATCGCGTCGGGCGCGTTCCACATCGCCAAGCCGTCCGACCTGATCCCCGAGTTTCAGGGCCGCTTCCCGATCCGCGTTGAGCTGGAAGCGCTCACCCAGGAGGATTTCATCCGCATCCTCACCGAGCCCGAGAACGCACTCAGCAAGCAGTACGTCGCGCTGCTCGCCACCGAGGACGTCCATCTCGTCTTCCAGGACGACGCCATCGCCGAGATCGCGCGCATCTCCGCCCAGGTGAACGAGCGCACCGAGAACATCGGCGCCCGCCGTCTGCACACGGTGCTCGAGCGGCTGCTGGATCAGATCTCGTTCGACGCGCCGGAGATGGGCGGCAAGGAGATCACGATCGACGGCGCGATGGTGCGCGAGCGGCTGGAGGCGATCCTGCAGGACCAGGACCTGTCGCGGTTCATCCTGTGACGGACGAGCCCAAGTTCGCGCTGGCGCCGTTCTTCGGCGAGGGACGTCGCGAATTCATCGAGCACATCCCGCACGTGAAGCGCCTCGGCATGGAGGTGCTGTACGTCGGGCCGTACACGGCACGCATCAAGCTGCCGTTTCGTGAGGAGCTGATCGGTGATCCGGTTCGTCGCGTGGTGTTCGGCGGCGTCATCACGACGCTCCTCGATCATGCCAGCGGGCTCGCCGTCTCCGCCAGCCTGCCGGAGTTCCGCGCCATCGCGACGCTAGATCTGCGCATCGACTACCTGCGCGCCGCGGTGCCCGATCGCGATCTCATCGGCGAGTCGGTCTGCTACAAGGTCACGCACCACGTCGCGTTCATTCGCGCCAGCGCGTGGGACGACTCGCCGGACGATCCGTTCGCGACGTGCCATGCGAGCTTCATGCTGGGGGCGAATCCGGGCGAGAACGCGATCGCGCGTGCCATCCGGAAGAGCGTCGAGGAGCCGTCGTGAGGGGTGTCGAGGCGCTGGCGCACATTCCGTATGCGCGGTTTCTTGGCGTCCACGTCGAGGAGGGGGAGCACGGGCTCGTCTGCGTGCTGCCGTTTCGGGATGACCTCGTTGGGAACGTGGTGCTGCCGGCGATTCATGGTGGTGTCGTCGGGGCGTTTCTCGAGCTGACGGCGCTCGTAGCGGCGCTCACGGTCGCGGACAGCGATCGGGTGCCGAAGCCGATCACGTTCAGCGTCGACTATCTGCGCTCGGCGGGGCCGCGGGATACGCGCGGGCGGGCGGAGGTGGTGAAGCGCGGGCGGCGAATTGCCAACGTGCGGGTGTTGGCGTGGCAGGATGATCCGGCGAAGCCGGTTGCGGCGGGGATCGGGAACTTTCTGCTGTAGAGGCTAGGCGCCCCGCCCCACCGCCAACGCGTGCATCCCCGCGAACATCGCATTCACGTCGAACGCCGCATCGAACGCCTCCCCACGAAACTCCCGATACGCCCGCGCGACGTTGAACAGTATCCGCTCCGGCTCCGTCCACGTCGCGTACGGCCCGAGCTCGATCTTCCCCGCCGCTTCCAGCTCCGGCAGCCCCGCGTCGAAGTGCCGCCGCGACTCCGCGCGCACGTACTCGAGATACGCCTTCATCTCGCGCGGCCCCTCGACGCCGCACAGCGGCCCGTGCCCCGGCACGACGACGTCCGGCCCGAGTGCCACGATCGCATCGAGCGCCGCCGTCCACTGCGCGAACGTGCCCTCCCACCCGATCGGCGTGCAGAGACGGAACAGCACGTCGCCCGTGAACACCACGCCCTCCGCCGGCAGGTGCACGATGACGTCGCCGATCGTGTGCGCCGGCCCGACGTAGATGAGGTGCACGGCCATCCCGTCGAGCTCGAGCTCGAGGCGATCCTCGATGAGCCGCGTCGGCGGACGCAGCTCGACGCCGGTGAAGTCCCACTCCGCCAGACGCTCCGCCAAACCCGCCAGCGCCGGGTTCGAGCTCCCCGTCGCCGAGCGCAGCATCTGCATCACCTCGGGCTTCTCCTTCCCGAACGCCTCGGCACAGAGCCGGTGGCCGATGATCTCGGCCTGCGGGAAGAGCTGGTTGCCCCAGCAGTGGTCGCCGTTGTGGTGCGTGTTCACCACGCGCGACACGGGTTCGGGGTGCACCCGCGCATAGGCGTCGATCATCTGGCGCGTGTGCGGCAGGTCCCAGAAGGTGTCGACGACGAGGCCGCCGCCGCGGGCCAGCAGACCCGAGTTGCTGAAGCCGAGGCCCCGGTCGGGCTGGAGGCAGGCGTGCACGTCGCGGGCGATCTCGCGTAGCTCCATGCCGCCCGGGTAGCACCGCCGGCTCGCCGCCGGCAAGGAGACGTTGTGCCTTCGGAAATCGCGAGGCATAACGCCCGAGTGACCCCCATCGAGAAGGCCGACGTCCTCCTCGAGGCGCTGCCCTACATCCGGCGCTTCGCAGGCAAGGTGCTCGTCGTGAAGTACGGCGGCCATGCCATGGAGAAAGACGAGCTGAAAGACTCGTTCGCACAGGACGTGGCGCTCCTGAAGTACGTCGGCATGCACCCCGTCATCGTGCACGGCGGTGGCCCGCAGATCGACGCCGCCGTGAGACAGGCCGGCATCACGCCGCGCTTCGTGCGCGGCATGCGCGTCACCGACACCGCCACCATGGACATCGTCGAGCAGGTCCTGGCCGGCAAGATCAGCGGCGAGATCGTGGCCGATCTGAACCGCCACGGCGCCCGCGCCGTCGGCCTCTCCGGCAAGGATGGCGAGCTGGTGGTCGCGCGCAAGCGCGGCGGCGGTGACGAAGACCTCGGCCTCGTCGGCGACGTCGTCGGCGTCAACCCCGAGGTCATCGAGGCGCTGCAGGCGTTCGTGCCCGTCATCGCGCCCACTGCGGCCGACGCCAGCGGCCAGACCTACAACATCAACGCCGACGTCGTCGCCGGGAAGATCGCCGAAGCGCTGCGCGCCGAGAAGCTCATCCTTCTCACCGACGTGGAGGGCGTGAAGGGTCGCGACGGCCAGCTGCTGGACACGCTCGGCACCGACGAGGCCCAGCAGCTCATCGCCGACGGCACCATCGCGTCGGGCATGATTCCGAAGATCGAGTGCTGCATCGAGGCGCTCCGCGGCGGCGTGAAGCAGGCCCACGTCATCGACGGGCGCGTGCGGCATGCCCTGCTTCTCGAAGTGCTGACCAGCCGCGGTGTCGGCACCGAAGTGGTCGGCGACCCGCGACGGTCACGCCGGCGCCTCGCACGCGCATGACCAGCGCCGAGATCATCGCGCGCAACCAGGCTCACGAGATCGGCCTGTACGCGCGCTTCCCGGTGGCCTTCGTGCGTGGGCAGGGCTGCGAGCTGTGGGACGCCGAGGACAAGCGCTACCTCGACTTCTTCGCCGGCCTCGCCGTCAACAACCTCGGCCACTGTCATCCCGCCGTCGTGGAGGCCATCCGCGCGCAGGCGGGGACGCTGCTGCACGTGTCGAACCTCTACCACTCGGCACCGGTCGGCGAGATCGCCGAGCTGCTGTGCCGGCACTCGTTCGCCGAGCGCGCGTTCCTCTGCAACAGCGGCGCCGAGGCCAACGAGGCCGCGATGAAGCTGGCACGACGCTGGGGCAGCGCGGACGGCGGCGGACGCTACGAGATCCTCGCCACCACCGGCTCGTTCCACGGCCGCACCTTCGGCACGCTCACCGCCACCGGCCAGGAGAAGTACCACCAGGGTTTCCTGCCGCTGCTGCCCGGCATCCGCCTCGTCGCCTACGACGACGTCGCCGCCGTCGAAGCCGCCGTCCGACCCGAGACCGTCGCCATCATCGTCGAGCCCATCCAGGGCGAGGGCGGCGTCGTCGTGCCGAGCGCCGACTATCTGCGCGGCCTGCGCGAGCTGTGCGACCGCCACCACCTCCTGCTCATTCTCGACGAGATCCAGACCGGGCTCGGCCGCACCGGGAAGCTCTTCGCGCATCAGCATGCCGGCATCGTCCCCGACATCCTGACGGTGGCGAAGGCGCTCGGCGGCGGCGTGCCCATCGGGGCCATGTGCACCACCGAGGCCATCGCCAAGGCGTTCACGCCGGGCTCGCACGGCACCACCTTCGGCGGCAATCTGCTGGCGTGCGCCAGCGCGGCGGCCGCCGTCCGTACCATCGCCGATCCCGCGCTGCTCGCACACGTCGTCGCCGTCGGCGACCATTTCCGCGCCGGCCTCGAGCGGCTCGCCACGAAACACCCGCGCATCAAGAGCATCCGCGGCCTCGGCCTCATGATGGGCGCCGTGCTCGACGGGCCCGGTGCCGACGTCGCGCGCCGGTGTCTCGACGCCGGGCTCCTCATCAACTGTACCGCCGACCGCGTGCTCCGCTTCCTGCCGCCGCTCATCATCACGACGGCGCAGGTGGACGAGGGCATGGCCATTCTCGACGAGGCCCTCGCATCATGAAGCACGACCTGCTCCGCATCGCCGACCTCACGTCCACCGAGATCGAAGCCGTCCTCGCCCTGGCGAAGCGTCTCAAAGCCGAGCTGCGCGCGGGGACGCCGCATCCGCTGCTCGCGGGCCGCACGCTGGCGATGATCTTCGAGAAGCCGAGCCTCCGCACCCGCGTCACGTTCGAGGTCGGCATGGTGCAGCTCGGCGGCGCCGCCATCCATCTCGCCCCCGGCGACATCCGTCTCGGCGAGCGCGAGCCCGCGCGCGACATCGCCCGCAACCTCGAGCGCTGGGTCGACCTCGTCATGGCGCGCGTGTTCCTGCACCAGAGCGTCTCCGATCTCGCCGCGGCGTCGCGCATCCCCGTCATCAACGGTCTCTCCGACATGCACCACCCCTGCCAGGTGCTGTCCGACTGCTTCACGCTGCTCGAGCACCGCGGCCGCATC
>DASYLJ010000160.1:0-60383 GCA_036009625.1 Binatia bacterium | reverse complement strand
GGATAGAGGATGGCGGTGCCGCGCAGGAACGCCGGCGCCAGCGCCGCCTGCCAGTCGTGCGCGTGCAGCACGTCCGGCGGCGTCCCGAGGGTGCGGAGCCATTCCAGCGCTGCGCGACAGAAGAACACGAAGCGCTCGGCGTTGTCGGGGTAGTCGGCACCGGGCGGTCCATAGAGGTGCGGTCGATCGAAGTAGCGTGGCGCGTGGACCAGTATGGTGGGAAAGGGAGCGCCCGAGACGCGCAGGATATCGGCGGGCTCCATGCGGCTCGCGATCGGTGCGCGGACACGGGCCAGACGCTCGACGGGGCCGGCGGCGGCGAGTGCGCCACGGTAGGCCGGGAGCACCACCGTCGTCTCGACGCCGCGGGCGGCGAGCGCCTGCGGCAGTGCGGCGAGTACGTCGGCGAGGCCACCCGTCTTGGCATACGGGAAGGCCTCCGCGGTGAGCATCGCGACCCGCATCAGTCGGCCGTGTCGCGCAGGAAGCGGGCGGCGTCCTCGGGCGGCATCGGATTCACGTGGAACCCGCTGCCCCACTCGAAGCCGGCGACCGGTGTCACCTTGGGCGTGATCTCGATGTGCCAGTGGAAGTACGGGCTCTCGCTGTCCGAGAACGGCGCGCTGTGCAGCGCCAGATTGTAGGGCGGATCGCCGAGCGCGTGGTCGAGCCGGCGCAGGACGCTGCGCAGCACCGTGGCCAGGTCGCGCAGCTCGGCGGCGCCGGTCTGCTCGAATGCCGGCGCATGTCGGCGCGGCAGGATCCACGTCTCGAACGGGAAGCGCGACGCGAACGGCGAAAAGGCGAGCACGTGCTCGGACGCGACGACGAGGCGCGACGTCTCGCCGACCTCCTGATGCAGCATGTCGCAGAACAGACAGCGCTCGCGATAGTCGTGGTACGAGCGCGCGTGATGCAGCTCGTCGTTCAGTCGCTGCGGCGGGATGGGCGTCGCGAGCAGCTGGGAGTGCGGATGCTCCAGGTGCGCGCCCGCGTCGACGCCGTGGGACTTGAAGACGACGATGGCGCGGAAGCGCTGATCGCGCTTCAGGTCGAGGATGCGTTCGCGATAGGCGCGCAGCACGTCCTCGACGGCGCCGACGGAAAGCTTCGCCAGGCTGTCGTCGTGCCGCGGCGACTCGATCACCACCTCGTGCGCCCCGATGCCGTTCATCAGATCGTAGAGCCCGTGCCCACGACGCTCGAGGTGCCCCTCGACCCGCAGCGCGGGGAACTTGTTGGGCACGACGCGGACGCGCCACGATCCGTCGCCGGTGGCGCTGCGGTAGGCGAGCAGCTCGGGCGGTGTCTCCGGCTCGTGGCCGGCACAGAAGAGGCAGGGGCCGCCCCGTCGCGTCGGCTTCGGTACCTGGAAGTCGACGGGTCGCCGCACGCGCTCGCTGCCGATGATCACCCAGCGGCCGACGACCGGGTCCTTGCGAAGCTCGGGCATCGACGTCAGCCGCGGGCGCCGTGCGCCTCGCGGTCGGGCAGCGCCGGCGCCAGGGCATGGGCGAGTGCTTCGTCGATCGTCTCGACGTACACGAAGCGCAGATCTTCGCGCACCGCCGGCGGGACGTCTTCGAGGTCCTTCTCGTTGCGCTTCGGGAGCAGGATGGTCTCGACGCCGGCCCGGTGTGCGGCCAGCACTTTCTCCTTGATGCCGCCGACCGGCAGCACCTTCCCGCGCAGCGTGATCTCTCCCGTCATCGCGAGGTTCGGCCGCACCGGACGCTCCGTCATCAACGAGGCCAGCGCGGTGGCCATGGTCACGCCGGCGGACGGTCCGTCCTTCGGGATGGAGCCTGCCGGGACGTGGAGATGGATGTCGGCAGTCTCGAAGAAGTCGGGGGCGATGCCGAGCTGCTTGGCGCGCGACCGCACCCAACTGAGCGCGGCCTGTGCCGACTCCTTCATCACCTCGCCGAGCGAGCCCGTCAGCGTGAAGCCCTTCTTGCCGGCCATACGGGTGGCCTCGATGAAGAGGATGTCGCCACCGGCGGGGGTCCAGGCGAGACCGACGGCCACGCCGGGCTCGTCGGTGCGCTCGGCCACCTCGGATACGAAGCGCTCCGGCCCGAGCAGCTCGCGCACGGTGTCGACGGTGCAGACGATGGGATCGGTGCGACCCTCGACGATCCGACGCGCCACCTTGCGACAGACCCGTCCGATCTCGCGCTCGAGGTTTCGCAGGCCCGCCTCGCGCGTGTACGAGCGGATGATCTCCGCCACCGCGGCATCCTCGAAGCGGAGCTGCTCCGGCGTGAGGCCGTTCTCGCCGAGCTGCTTCGGGATGACGTGGCGCTTCGCGATCTCGAGCTTCTCCTGCTCGATGTAGCCGGCGAGCTCGATCACCTCCATGCGGTCGCGCAGCGGCGGCGGAATGGGATCGAGCACGTTCGCGGTGGTGACGAACATCACGCGCTGCAGGTCGAACGGGACGTCGAGGTAGTGATCCTGGAACGTCGCGTTCTGCTCCGGGTCGAGCACCTCGAGCAGTGCCGACGCCGGATCGCCGCGGAAGTCCATGCCGAGCTTGTCGATCTCGTCGAGGATGAAGAGTGGGTTGTTGGAGCCCGCGTTGCGGAGGTTCTGGATGATGCGGCCGGGCAGGGCGCCGATGTAGGTGCGACGGTGGCCGCGGATCTCGGCCTCGTCGCGTATGCCGCCGAGCGACAGGCGGACGAACTTGCGTCCCATGGCGCGTGCGATCGAGCGACCAAGGGAGGTCTTGCCGACGCCGGGCGGGCCGACGAAGCAGAGGATGGGACCCTTCGGATCCTGCTTCAGCTGGCGGACGGCCAGGTACTCGAGGATGCGCTCCTTGATCTTCTCGAGGTCGAAGTGGTCCTCGTCGAGCACGGCGCGCGCGTGGTGCAGGTCGAGGTTGTCCTCGGTGGAGATCGCCCACGGCAGCCCCGCCAGCCATTCGAGGTAGGTGCGCACGACGCTGTGCTCGGCCGACTCGGGTGGGATCATCTTGAGGCGGTCGAACTCGTGGTCGGCGGCCTTGCGCGCCTCCTCGGGGAGCTGCGCGTCGTCGAGCTTGCTGCGCAGCTCGTCGAGCTCGACGGTACGCGCGTCGCCCTCGCCGAGCTCGCGCTGGATCGCCTTCAGCTGCTGGCGGAGGTAGAACTCCTTCTGGTTCTTGTTCAGCTCCGACTGCACCTGCGTCTGGATCTTGTGTCCCAGCTCGAGGAGCTCGATCTCGCGGCCAAGGATGGTCGACAGCCGCTCGATGCGAGCGCGCACGTCGAGCGTCGAGAGCAGCTCCTGCTTCTCCTCGATGGCGATGTTCAGGTTGGACGCGATCAGGTCGGTGACCTTGCCCGGGTCCTTGATGTTCATCACCACCACCTGCAGCTCGTCGGGCAGGTAGGGGATCATCGAGACGAACTTGGCGAACTGGTTCACCATGTGCACCTGCATGGCCTCGAGCTCGGGCGACGGCTCGTAGACGTCCTGCAGGTGGCGCACCCGCGCCTTCAGGTACGGCTGACGCTGCTCCTGCTGCAGGATCTCGATGCGACGCAGACCCTGCACGAGGATGCGCACGCTGCCATCGGGATACTTGAGCATCTTGAGGATGCGTCCGGCGGTGCCACGCGCATAGAGTCCCTCGGGCTCGGGGTTCTCCTCCTCGGGATTCTTCTGCGACACCATGCCGAGCGTCCGGTCGCCAGCGAGCCGATCCTCGACCAGCTTGAGGGACGGGCCGCGCGAGATGAGCAGTGGCACGATCGCCGACGGGAAGATCACCACGCCCCGCAGCGGCAGGATCGGGAGCTCGTCCGGGATGGCGATGCCGCTGACGTCCTCGTCGAAACCAAAGAAGCGCTGCGGCCCTTCGGGTTCCGTGCCGGACTCTGCCTGCGTCGGATCGTCGGCCATGGAGCGAAGGGCAACTTAGCCCAGCCCCTGCCGAGCGACAAGGCGAGTCCGGGGGTGTCGCGCGGCTCGACTCCCGCTGGACGAGGCGGTACTGTCGCGCCCGCGTGAAACCGCCGAGACTCTTCACCGTCGCCGAGGTCAACGCGCGCGTGCCGCGGTTGCAGCTGCTGGTCGAGCGCCTTCAGCGCGGTGCGCTGGCGCTCGAGGACGAACGCCTCTCGCTGGCGCGCGAGCGTGCCGTCGATGCCGACGACATCGAAACCGAGGACCTGCTGCGCGAGCGCAGCGTCGCGCGCGCGCTGGTCGAGGAGCTCGACGTCGTGGTGGAGGAGATCGAGGACACGGGCGCGCAGCTGAAGGACGTGCGGCTCGGCCTCGTCGATTTCCCGGGCGAAGTCGGCGGCGAGGTGGTGTGCCTGTGCTGGCAGTTCGGCGAGCCCGAGGTCGCGTTCTGGCATCGTGAGGACGACGGCTTCGCCGGTCGCCAACCGCTGCCGGGGACCGCACCGCAGCGCTGGCTGCAGTAGCACCCCGTCGTGGCGCGCTACCGCGGCGTCCTCTTCGATCTCTTCGGCACGCTCGTGCACTTCGACGACGCGCGTCTGCCGACGATCGCCCTCGACGGTCGCGACGTGCGGTCGACGGTGCCGCTGCTCGCACCGCTCCTCGGCGACGTCCTGCCGGCGGTTTCGCCTGCGCTGCTGCATCGCACGCTGCGCGCGGTGAGCGAGGAAATGATGCGCGCGCGGACCGACGATCACATCGAGCACCCGTCGCGCGAGCGCTTCCGTCGCGTCCTGCTGCAGCTCGGGTGCGACGACGTCGCCTGCGGCGAGACGGCGGCGATGCTGTCGCGGGTGCACATGCGGGCGATCGCCGACGCGACCGTGTTTCCGCCCGAGCACGAGGCCCTGCTCGCTGGCGTCCGCGCGGCGCATCGCACCGGCGTCGTCAGCAATTTCGACGACACCGCGGCCGCGTACAGCATCCT
Source organism: Binatia bacterium (assembly GCA_036009625.1). Classification (GTDB taxonomy): domain Bacteria; phylum Desulfobacterota; class Binatia; order DP-6; family DP-6; genus DASYLJ01. The sequence continues at coordinate 55,501 of DASYLJ010000160.1, read as the reverse complement.
CGCCCGCCACGGCATCCTCGGCAGCGTCGACACGGTGGTGATCTCGGAGGCGGTGGGAATGCGGAAGCCGCACCCGGCCCTGGTGCGCGAGGGCCTACGCGGCATCGGGCTCGCGGCCGACGAGGTGCTGTTCGTCGGCGACACGTTCGACGAGGACATGGCGGCGGCGCATGCCGCCGGCGTCGACGCCGTCTGGATCGACCGTGCGGGTCGCGGCGTGCCGGTGGGCGTCATCTCACCCCGGTGGGTGGTCCGGACGCTGCCCGAGTTGGCGGCGCTGCTCGAGCGCTGACGCCGGTCAGAGACGCCGGGGCGACGGCGCGCCGGTGGCGCCGCGCTTCATCCGCTTGCGCAGCAGCGGAATCGCGTTGATGCGAAGCGCGCGCAGGAGGTCCCAGTAGATGCCGCGGGGCCGCGGGTGCGCGGGCCGGGTGGCGATGACCTCGCCCGGCGTCACCAGAAAGTCGACGGGCAGGTCGTGCGGCAGCATGGCGATGCGCTCGGTGAGGATCTGGAGCGGATGGACGGTGGTGAGGATGGGCGTCGACTCGCGCACCTTCCCCTCCTCGCGCAGGAGGCCGTACTCCAGGTCGCAGTAGCCGCCACCCTTGCCGACACGCGCACCGTCGCGGCCGACGCCGACCGATCCGCAGACGATCAGGTCGACGGGACGCATCTCACGCGGCGAGACCGCGCGTCCGTACTTGCATGCGCCGGCGATGCTGGCGGCGAGCGTCGCACGCTTGCCGAAGCGTTGCGGGTCGATCTCGATGAAGCACTTCTCGGTCCGTAGCTGCGGCACCGCCATGTAGACGATCTTGCCCTCCTGGAGGGCGAGACGGCGGACGGCCAGCTGCGGCGCATCGGGATTGACCTTCACCACCAATGCGCGACGCCAGACGGCCATCTCGCGTAGCAGCTGTGCAGCCTGCTGGGCACCCTCGAAGTTCGGAATACGACCGGGCGCGCCGGGGAAGCGGCCTACACCCTCCCGCTCAATCGTCTTCCAGACTCGCTGGCGGATCTCCGCCTTCGTCATCGTGCGTCGACCCTGAGGCGCGTGTGCGGCTCGCTGAATAACCGCTAACACCCGACCCCCGGGGAGTCAATTCGGAATGGATGGTCGAGCCGTCGGCGAGTCGGCGGGCAAAGACGAGGAAGCCGGTGTGCGCGACCATACGATGATCAGGACGCAGGCTGCGTGGGCCGACGTGCCAGGGGCGCAGCATGGTCTCGAGCGCCTCGACGCAGCCGAAGCCTCCGTGCGCGCGCAATGCGTCGACCAGCTGCTTCACCTGCAGCGCGGTCGGGATGAAGCCGGTGACGACGCCCCCCGGGCGCAGTGCGGCGGCGACGGCGTCGAGGATGAGCCACGGCTCGGCGAGATCGATGACGATGCGGTCGACGTCGCGCTCGGCGATGCCGCCGGTGATGGCGTCGGCGACGTGCAGCGTCCAGTTCGGCGCCGGCCCGTGGTAGCGCTCGACGGTCTGGCGGGCGAGCGCGGCGAAGTCCTCGCGCAGCTCGTACGACGTCAGGTGGCCGGTCGGGCCGACGCCGCGGAGCAGCCCCATGGTGAGGGCGGCCGGTCCGACGCCCACCTCGACCACCGAATGCCCGGGGGCGATATCGCCCCACAGCAGGATGATGCCGACGTCCTTCGGATAGATGGGCTGTGCCTGTCGGGGCAGGTCGGGGATGAGCTGCGCGTAGGTCGGCCGCAGCACGAGGAGCTCCTCGCCGCCCGCGGTCTCGACGGTGCTGCCCTCGGCGCGGCCGATCAGCTCGTCGCACCCGAGCGGCATGCCGCGCACCGAGATGCGGCCACCGGCGCGCAACACGCGGAGGTAGGTGCGGTCCTTGCGATCGATGAAGACGACGGCGTCGCCGTCGCGAAGCAATCCCGGTTCGGTGCTCACGCCGGCGGCGCCGGCATCTGGCGGGCGCGCCGTGTCTCGACTTCGGACACCAGACGACAGAAGCCGCAGATGGTGCCCCATGCCGGCATGCCGCAGCGTTCGCAGGCGCCGGGCGGACCGCTCGCCGTTTCGGCAGCGCTCGCGAGCCCGGCGGCGATCAGTGGCTGCCCGGTGCGGAGGAACTCGCGCACGAACGCCATCTTGGTGCCGGGGCTGGCGTGCTCGAGGCGGTTCAGCGCGTCCTTGTAGACGAGCTGCGTGGCGCCGACCGCATTCGGACACTCGTCGACGACGTAGTCGATGCCGCGCATGAACGCGTAGACGGCGGTCTCGTACTCGCTCAGCAGATACAGTGGCTTCACCTTGCGCACGAACTTCTCGTGCGTCGACGGGAGCACCGGCCGCTGGCGGGCGAGGTGATCGGTCTGCCACCGGAGGACGTTGCCGAAGAGCCGCGCCGCTTCGTCGTCGAGGTTGTGGCCGGTGACGAGGACGTCGAACCCGCCCTCGTGTGCGGCGCGATCGAAGTAGTGACGCTTGAAGGTGCCGCAGGCAGAGCACGCCGAGCGTCGCGTGAGCTTGGCGACCTCGGGGATTTCGAGGCCGTCACCCTCGTCCGACAGCGCGGTGACGACCAGGCGCAGGCCGCGGGCGGTGGCGAATGCCTCCACCTTCTCGCGCGATCGGTCCGAGTAGGCGCCGATGCCCTGGGCCAGGTAGAAGCCCGTGGTGTCGTGGCCGAGCTCGATGAGCGCGTCCCACAGCGCCAGGCTGTCCTTGCCACCCGAGACGCAGACGAGCAGTCGCTCGCCGACCGTGAACATCTTCTCCGACTTGATGGCGCGCTCGACGTGGCGTTGGAAGAACATCAGGAAGCAGGGTCGGCAGAACCCCGCGTTGTGCGCCCGCAGCTGGACTTCGGCCTTCTCCTTGCACCGCGTGCACTTCACGCAGCACCCCCGGAGATGACCGCGCGGATCTCGATCTCGTCGCTGTCGTCGACCATCTCGCCGTCGGTGAGGAGCAGGTCGCCGCGGATGACCATGGCGGTGCCGGGCAGGATGCCGAGCTCGGCGAGGAGGCGGCTCACGGAGCGGCGTCCAGCGATCTCGACCGTGCGATGCTGCGGGTGGAGGTGGACGCGCATGGTAGTCGGGTCGCGTAGCACGGGGCCCTGACTGCCTCAAGGTCGTGTCGCCGAAACGACGCTCGCCTTGACAGGGCGGGACGGCGTCTCTAGAACCCTCGGATCACGCGGGCGCGCCGCGGTCACGGACATGGCAGAGAAAAAAGCGAAGACGGCCGAAAAAAACGCCGACGCGTTACGGAAGCATCTGTGTCCCACGTGCGGCTCTGAGAGTCGCGTCGTGCAGTACGTCGGTGCCGGTCCTCGCGGATTCTTCTGGGTCTGCGACAAGAACTGCGGCTACACCAAGCGCACGCGCTGACGGAGGTCGCTCCCGCATGGCACGCGCACGCAAGGGCGAGAAGAGTGCCAAGTCGAAGGCCGCTCCACTCCTCGACGACGACGATCATTCCGTCGACGACGCGGAAGAGGAGCTTCCCAAGGACGAGGCCGGTCGCCGCAAGATCAAGCGGCAGTATGAGGAGCTCCTCGGTATCCGTATCGAGAAGCTGAAGGGCCGCATCCTCAACCGTGAACGGATCAACAAGACCATCGAGGGCGTCTATTTCATCTGCGCGTCCTGCAAGAAGGTCTGCCACAACATCGACGACGGTCTCGTCGAGGATCCGAACAACGTGAACAACCTCTGCACCCCCTGCAGCACGGCCAAGGAGCCGAGTCGCGGCGGGAAGGGCGGGGGCAAGGCCGCCGCGGCCTGACGTCTGTCAGCCCGCCGTGGCGGGCATCAGTGCCCGCAGGTCGTCGGGCAACGGGCTCTCGAGCGCGAGCGGCTCGTCGAGCACACCGGAGACGATCGTGAGCGTGCTCGCGTGGAGCGCGTGGCGCCCCGGTGCCAGACCGCCTTCGGTGCCGCCATAGAGCAGGTCGCCCACGACGGGCAGGCCGATCGACGCCAGGTGGACGCGCACCTGGTGCGTCACGCCGGTGCGGATCGTCGCCGCCACGAGGGTGCGATTCCCGGCACGCGCCAACGGTTCGACGTGGGTGTGTGCCACCCACGACACGTCGCCGTCGCGTGCGATGCACATGCGTCGGCGATCGGCGGAGTCGTGCGCGAGGGGATGGGCGACGTCGGTCGCGGCGTCGAGCGTGCCGGCGGTGATCGCGAGGTAGCGCTTCGTCACCTGTCGGGCCCGGAACGCCGCCCGCAGTGCATCGAATGCGGCGACGGTCCGTGCCGCCAGGAGCAGTCCCGATGTGCCGGTGTCGAGGCGATGCACGAGGCCGCCGCTGAACGGCTCGCCAATGCGCGCCGTCTCCGGCCAGCGCGCCACCAGGAACGCGGCGACGGTGCCGAGTCGCCGTGGGTCGAGTGCATGCCCCGGCATGCCTCCCGGCTTGTCGAGCGCGATCACCTGCGCATCGACGTGGGCGATCCGCACCGGCAGGTCCGGCTCCGGCGAGAGGGTCGTCAGCCAGGGCACCGTCACGCGATCACCGACGGCGACGCGCGCGCCCTTGGGGGCGCGCCGGCCGTTGAGCCGCACGACGCCGTCGGTGATGAGGTCGTGCACCATCCGTCGCGACAGGGGCAGTCCCGCCGCCATCACGAACGCATCGAGCCGACCGGGCGCCTGCACGTCGAGCACGCGGACGTCGTCAGCCGACATTGGACCGTCCGCTCGTGGCGACGTCCTGCGCGTGCGCGAGGTTCTCGGCGACCAGCTCCCAGACGCGCGCCGAGAAGAGCTGGCCCAGGTGCCCCACCTCGCGCAGCGTGACGTTGAAGGCGCCGGGCCAGTAGGCGAGCGCAGGTGGATCGAGCAGGACGTCGTGCTGCGACGCCAGGGCGACGGCGTCGAGTGCCGGGGCCATCGCGTCACCGTCGAGCGCCTGCAGCGCCGCCGCGCCCGGACGCACGTCGGCTGCCCAGGGGCCGACGCGGAGCCATGGGCAGGCCGTCGTTCCCTGGTGCGGAGTGCCGAGGGTGAGGACGCGGCGGATGCGGGCGCGCCGACCATCGCGGCGAAGCAGCGCGCGCACGGCGAGCCCGCCGAGGCCGACCGCGATCACGTCGACATCACCGACGTCGTGCGTCCGACGCAGCGTGGCGAGGGCGTCGTCGAGGCGGCGCGCGCCGTCGTCGAGCGATGACCAGGCGCCGAGACCGAGCGGATACACGCGCGCCCAGCCCTGTCGTCGCAGCCGCCGCACCAGCGGCGTCGAGGCGCCCGCCGGCATCGCCCATCCCGACACCAGCACGACGGAGCGTCGACCGACGTCGGCGCCGGTGACGCGGGATGGTACGACCGTCGCCATGGCGGTGGCGACGGACGCCAGCGTCTCCGTGAGCCCGAGGCGTGTCCAGGTGGCCGTGCTCGTGTGCTCGTCGGGATCGTCGAATGCGCATGCGTCGTCGCGGAGACGTGCTGCGCGCGCCGCCGCGACGTGCACGACCCCTTGGAGGGTCGCGATCGCGAGGCCCGCGCCGAGCGGAATCGCGAGCAGGGCGAGCACGATCATGCGGGCAAGACATCGCCAACGCGTGCGACCTGTCAAGCGCGGCGTGCTGCCTTGCTTTTCGTGGGGGCCCTGCCTACATCCAATGGCTGGGCGCGCCGCCCGCACACGCAACCGTGTCACCTCCTTCCCGCTCAGCCATCGTCGACGGCAGCGGTCCCGGAACCCGGTTCTGGCCGCGCGATGCCGGCGTATGGTCGGCGCGCGTGCAGGAGCCGTCGTGAACACGGAGATGGGCGCGTCGAGTGCGGTCGAGCCGCCGCTGCCGAGCGAGCCGCCGCGCGTACCGGAGCAGCGCTCGGCGATGCGCGAGCGCTTCGGCGTCGTTGCGCGCCTCCTGATCCGCCTGGCGTTCGCCCACGTGCGCATCCGTCCGGAGCTCGCGGAGCGGGTTCGTCAGCTCGCCAGCCAGGGCACCATCATCTATGTGATGCGCTACCGCTCCGCGATCGACTACCTGCTCGTGAACGCGGTGCTGGTGCGCGAGGGACTGCCGCTCGCCCGCTTCGCGCCCGGCGTGTCGACGGTGTGGTGGCGGCCGTTCGGCGAGATGCTGCGCTGGCTCCTGCGCGCCGCGCCGTCGCGACGCGCGGAGCACGCCGCGTGCGCCGGCCTCGTCACCGCCGGCGAGCCCGTGTTGCTCTTCATGCGCAGCCACGCCGTCGCGGGACGCCGGCGTCGCGCGCTCGCGGCCGCACGGCTCGGCCCGCAGTTCCTGCGCGACGTTGTGCGTGCGGCGGGCACCGCGTCGCGTCCCGTCTTCCTGGTGCCGATCGCGATCTGTCGCGGCAGCGGCTTCCGGCGACGCGAGTCACGCTTCGCGACGCTCCTCTACAGCGTGCAGGAGGCGCCTGGCGAGGCGAAGCGCCTCTTCACCTACCTCTGGAACGCGGGACAGACGCAGCTGACGCTCGGCCGCGAGATCGCCGTCGGACGCTTCGTCGAGGACCACCGGCGCGAGGGCGAAGAGCGTACCGTGCGCCGGCTCGCCCGCGCCCTGCAGATATTCCTCTATCGCGAGGAGCGCGTCGTGCAGGGGCCGGCGCTGCTGCCGCGCCGGGTAATCCGCGAGCAGGTGCTGCGTGATCCCGAGCTGGCACGTCTCACGCGACGGCTCGCCGCCGAACGCGCGGTGCCGCGTCGCACCGTGCAGAAGGAGGCGCGCGGCTACTTCGACGAGATGGCCGCCAACTTCAACGGCCTCTACTTCGGCGTCCTCGAGTTCCTCTTCAACCGCATCTTCCCGCGCGTGTTCTCGGGCCTCGAGATCGTCGGGCTCGAGCGCGTCATCGAGTGCATGAAGGAGCACCCCGTGGTGCTCGTCCCGTGCCACCGCAGCCACTTCGACTACCTGATCCTCACTTACATCTTCCACACCAACTACCTCTCGCCGCCGCACATCGCCGCCGGCATCAACCTGAGCTTCTGGCCGATGGGGCCGCTCTTCCGCGGCGCGGGGGCGTACTTCATCCGGCGCTCGTTCGACGACAACGAGCTCTACAAGATGGTGTTCCGGAAGTACCTCACCTTCCTGATCCGCGAGGGGTACACGCAGGAATTCTTCATCGAGGGCGGCCGCACGCGTACGGGCAAGATGGTGACGCCGAAGCTCGGCATGCTCGCCGCCATCACCAACGCGTTCGTGCAGGGCATCCGGCGTGACCTCTACCTGGTGCCGATCTCGATCCATTACGGGCGCATCCCGGAGGAGGAGGCATACAAGCGCGAGGTCACGGGCGAGGAGAAGGAGCGCGAGTCGCTCGGCGCCCTGCTGCGTGCGCGCAGCATCCTGTCGAAGCGGTTCGGGACGGCGTACGTCAGTTACGGCGAGCCCATCTCCCTCACCGACGCACTCGGGCCCCAGCGCGAGCGCTTCCAGCAGGAGATCGGCCAGCCCGAGGTCGAGGAGGACAAACGCCGCTTCATCCAGCGCTTGGGCTTCCGCATCCTGCGCGAGGTGAACGCGGTGGCGGTGGCGGGCGCGACGTCGGTCAGCGCCACGGCCCTCCTCGGTGCGCGCCGCGCGGCGTGTCGGTTGTCGGAGTTCGAGACCGCGGCGCATGCGCTGGTGGCGTTGCTGCGCGTGCAGGGCGCGCATCTCACCGCCTCGCTCGTGCGCAACGAGGGCACGGGCTTCCGCGAGGGGCTGTCGTGGCTCGAGGGGGGCGGTCTGGTGACGCGGCTCACCGACAGCGACGGCACCGTGCTGCACGTGCCGCCCGAGAAGCGCGTCAACCTCGACTTCTACAAGAACAACACGATCCACTTCTTCGTGCTGCCGTCGTTGCTGACGCGCGCGCTCACGGCCGGTGTCTCGCTGGGCGCGCTGCGCGAGCACGTGGTGTGGTGGCTCGACCTCTATCGCTGGGAGTTCCCGCTGCCCGATCGCGAGACGCTGTCCGCCGAGCTGGGACGCTGGCTGTCGTACTATCGCGAGCGTGGCGCGGTCAGTGGCGACACGGCGAATCCGGAGCACGTGATCATCCAGGTCACCGCCGGGCTGCTCGAAAACGTGCGCGAGAACTACCTGGTGGCGGCACGGACGGTGGCAGCCCAGAAAGAATGGCCAATCAAGCAGTCCGACTTGACGACCCGCATGCGACGCCAGTTCGCGACCAGCCTGCTGCTCGCCGAGGTCCACAAGCCCGAGGCCAGCTCCGTGGTGACGTTCGGCAACGCGTTGTCGCGACTGGCCGAGCTCGGCCACGTCGAGTTCTCCCGGCGACGGGGCAGCCGCGAGCGTTTCGTGGAGCGCGGGCCGACGTTCGATCGCCTGCCGGAGCTGATACGCCAGCTCTGGGCCTGACGTCGCGGGTGTCGTGCACATGCGCACGAGTGCCGCATTGGTGACGCTGGTGAGGTACGGCCGGCGTGGCTTCCCGGGGTGCATGCCTGGCATCGGTCTTGCGAACCCCTCGTCTGCCGTGCGCACCCGCGTCCTCCTGGTCGTCGTGTTCCTGCTGTTCGCCCGGGTGGCGGGCGCGGCCACGGTGCGTGTGGCGACGGGGGCGCAGTCGCCGCTCGGCCTGCCGTTCTCGGCATTCTCGGGTGTGTCGCTCGCGGGCGACGACCGCGTCGCGTTCATCGGGGCGTCCACCGGCGCGTTCCGTCGCCAGGGCAATGCGCTGACCCACGTCGTCGCGGCGGGTGACGTCCTCGGCGATGGTCGTGTCGTGGCCGGGGTGGGCAATCCCGTGATCGGTCCCGGTGGCTGCGTCGCGGTGCGCGCATTCCTGGTCGACGGCGGCAGCCGCCTCCTGCGGCGGTGTGGCGGGCTCCTCGACGTCATCGTGGCCACCGGCGCGCCGGCTCCCGGCGGCGGGATCATCGCCGACCTGCTCACCGGCACCGCGTATGGTCCGGGCGGCGAGATCGCCTTCACGGCACTGCTCGACGATGGCGGCATCGCCCTCCTGCGTGCGGTCGGCACGACGCTCACCCGCATGGTGCGCACCGGCGACACGTCGCCTGCGGGCGGGACGTTGGTATCGCTGCGACTCGTCGGCGTCTCGGTCGGCGGAGTCGTCGGCTACCGGGGCGCGGTGTCGGGCGGCCGCGATGGCCTCTTCGCGGCGTCGGGCGATCAGGGGAGCGTCACGACGCGCCCGGTGGTGGTCGTCGGCGACGCCAGCTTCGCCGGCGGCGGCACCTTCACGCAGCTCTCGGGTGCGACGCTGAACGATTCCGGCGTCTGGGCCTTCCGTGGCGTCGTCTCGGTCGGGCGCCGCGCCGGCGTGTTCCGCGCCGACGCGAGCGGACCGGTGGTGATCGGCGGCGGGGTCGCGCTCGAGGACGACGCGGTCGGTGGCTCCGCGGGCGTCACGCTGCGGCAGCTGCCGTCATCGTTGGCGCCGTCGATCAACGCGAGTGGCGCCGTCGCCTTCCGCGCCTCGCTGGGCGGCGCGGAAACCGGCTCCGCGATCTTCGTGGCGGCGCCGAATGCGGCGCCGACGCGTATCCTCTCCACACGCGATCCCACGGCGGTTGGCGCGCTCGTCCGCTTCCGCGACCCCGCGATGGCCGACGACGGCAGTGTCGTCGTCTCGGCGTCCATCACGGGCAGCGGGCCGGGCCTCTTCATCTACCGTGCCGGCGTGGTCTCGGCGCTGGCGAAGCTCGGCGACGCCACCGATGTCGATGCCGGCCAGGAGCGCTTCCGCTTCGCCACGGCCAGCGTGCGTACCAGCGCCGACGACGCCGTCTTCCTGGGAAGCCGCGAAGGCATCTTCCTCACCGACGGCGCGTCGCCCATCGAACGACTCGCGTTCATCGGCGGGCCCACGCCGCTCGGCGGGACCTATGCGTCGTTCGACCCGCCCGCCATCGACGCCGGCGGCGTGGTGGCGTTCGGTGCCGAGATCAAAGACGGCCGCGCCAGCCGCGCGGTGGTGTCGGTGAACGGCAAGGCCGAGGCCCGCGTCGTCGCGGCCACCACCGGCAAGGTGCCCGGCGGCGGACAGTTCGTCGACTTCTTCGCCGGCACGATCGACTCGCTCGCGCGCAGCGACGTCGGGCCGCATGGCGAGATCGCGTTCGAGGCGACGGTGCAGGGCAGCAGCACGCCGCGCGGTCTGTTCATGCGCAACGGAACGAAGAAGGTCCGCGTGCTGGCGCGGGCGCGCAAGCGCGCCCCGGGTGGCGGCACCTTCGACAGCTTCGGCACGCCGGCGCTCCTGGGCGGCAACCGCCTGGCGTTCGTCGCCCAGGTCGATCAGGACGAGACCCGCGCGACGGCGCTGTTCGCGCGCGTGCGTGGACCGCTCCGGCGCATCGCCCTCGCCGGCGACACCGCGCCGGGGCGCGTCGCCGGCCGCTTCGAGGACTTCGATCCGCCGGATGCCAGCGCCTCGCTGGTGGCCTGCCGGGCGACGCTCACCGAGGGCGGTCGCGAGGGCATCTACGTGACCGCCAGGAAGGGCTTCGGCCTCCTCGTCGGCACCGGTGACCCGTCGGGCACCGGGCCCACGTTCCGCAGCTTCGGACGGCCGATCGTCAGCGATGGCGGGGTGGCGTTCCTCGCACGTCTGACCGGCTCCATCGCGACGCCGACGCTCTTCCGCGTCGCGGGCACGACGGTGCCGTCCGCGAGCGCGGCGGCGCCCGAGGCGACGGTCGTGGTCGGGCCGGGTACGCCGTCGCCGCTCGGCGGGTCCGTGTCGGAGATCCTCGCGGTCGACGGCAATCGTCAGGGTGGCCTCGTCGTCATCGCCGATCTGGTCGGCGCCTCGGCTCGTTCGGCGATCCTCGCCGACCTTCCTTGACGCTCTCCGTCGAACTCAGTAAGAACCCTCGACTTTCCATCGAGGTATGCCCGACGACCATGAGCAGATCGTGGTCAGACGGCGGAAGCTGAGCGCGCTGCGAGAGCAGGGCGCCAATCCGTTCCCGAACGACTTCCGCCCTGACCACACCGCCGGCGAGGTGCATGCGCGCTATGGCGCGCTCGACGAGGCCGGGCTGAGCGCGATTGCCCCCCTCCGTGTCGCGGGTCGCATCACCGCGCTGCGTGACTTCGGCAAAGCCGGATTCGTGCGCATCCAGGACCGTGGCGAGAGCATCCAGGTGCACGCCCGCCGCGATCGGCTCGGCGACGACGCGTTCGCCGTCTACCGCGCGCTCGACGTCGGCGATCTCGTGGGTGTCGCCGGGACGCCCTTCCGCACGCGCACCAACGAGCTCACGATCGCCGCCGACGGTCTGCAGTTGCTCGTCAAGTCGCTCCGTCCGCTGCCCGAGAAGTGGCATGGGCTGCAGGACGTCGAGGCGCGCTACCGCCAGCGCTACCTCGACCTCATCGTCAATCCCGACGCGCGACGCATCTTCGCGGCGCGCGCCGGTATCATCCGCGGGCTGCGGACGTTCCTCGGCGCGCGTGACTACGTCGAGGTCGAGACGCCCATGATGCAGGGCATCGCCGGGGGGGCGGCGGCGCGGCCGTTCGTCACGCACCACAATGCCCTCGACATCGAGCTCTTCCTGCGGATCGCGCCCGAGCTCTACCTGAAGCGGCTCGTCGTCGGCGGCTTCGATCGCGTCTTCGAGCTCGGACGCGTGTTCCGCAACGAGGGCCTGTCGACGCGGCACAACCCCGAGTTCACCATGCTCGAGTTCTACCAGGCCTACGCCACCTACGAGGACCTGATGGACCTCACCGAGGAGATGCTGGTGGCGGTGGCCGAGCAGGTGACGGGCAGCCTCCAGCTCACCTACGGCGATCTGGCGATCGACCTCACCCCACCCTGGCCCCGCCGCAGCATGGCCGAGCTGGTGGCGGAGCGTGCGGAGGTCCCGGTGGAGCGTCTGTTCGACGGCGACACCATCCGTGATCTCGCCCGCGCGACCGGCGGTATCGAGCGTGCCAGCATGACGACGGGCGATCTGCTCGGCGTGCTCTTCGAACGCCTCGTCGAGCCCCATCTGGTGCAGCCCACGTTCGTGTGCCAGTTCCCAGTGGAGATGTCGCCACTCGCCCGCCGCAACGACCGCGATCCGCGCTTCGTGGACCGCTTCGAGCTGTACATCGCACGGCATGAGATCGCGAATGCGTTCTCCGAGCTGAACGACCCCGACGACCAGCGCGAGCGCTTCCAGGCGCAGCTCGCGGCCAAGGCCGCCGGCGACGACGAGGCGCACGCGATGGACGAGGACTACGTGCGCGCGCTCGAGTACGGCCTGCCGCCGACGGCGGGCGAGGGCATCGGCATCGACCGGCTGGTCATGCTGCTCACCGGCGCCACGTCGATCCGCGAGGTCATCCTCTTCCCCCAGCTGCGACCGGAGTCGCGCGAGTGAACTGGGAGCTGCTGGTCGGTATCCGCTACCTGCGCGCCCGGCGCCGGGGCGCGTTTCTCTCCCTGATCTCCACGCTCTCGCTCGTCGGCGTCACCATCGGCGTCGCCACGCTGCTCATCGTGCTCGCCGTCATGACCGGGCTCGAGTTCGAGCTGCGCCAGAAGATCCTCGGCTTCAACCCGCACGTCACCGTCGTCAGCTACGGCGGCGGTCTCGAGGGCTGGCAGGACGCGGTCGAGAAGGTGCGCACGGTGCCGGCAGTGACGGCGGCGTCCCCCGTCCTGTACGGCCAGGCCATGCTCGGGCTCGGCCGCAGCGTGTCCGGCGTGGTCGTGCGCGGCATCGACCCAGCCACCGCCGGCGGCGTCATCGACGTCGCGAAGCACCTCGTCAGCGGCAACCTCGCCGATCTCGGCAAGCCGCAGCCGATCACGCTGCCCGAGGACGAGGGCGGCGGACGGGTCGAGCTTCCCGGCATCCTGATCGGGCAGGAGCTGGCGCGGCAGCTCGGCGTCGGGCCGGGGGACGTGCTGAACGTCATTTCGCCGCTCGGCAAGCCCGGCCCCACCGGCATGGTGCCGCGCATGAAGCGCTTCGTGCTGGTCGGTGTGTTCGACTCCGGCATGTTCGACTACGACACCACGCTCGCCTACATGGCGCTGCCCGACGCCCAGACCTTCTTCGACATGGGCGACACGGTGAGCGGCATCGAGGTACGGGTGCACGACGTCTACGCCGCCCGCGAGGCGGCGCGAGCGGTCGAGACCGCCCTCGGTGGGTTCCCGTATCGGGCTCGCGACTGGATGGAGGTGAACCGCAACCTCTTCTCGGCCCTGAAGCTCGAGAAGGTGGTCTACGGCATCGTCCTGGCGCTCATCGTGGTGGTGGCGGCCTTCAACATCCTGGCCTCGCTCACGATGGTGGTGAAGGAGAAGCGTCGCGACATCGCGGTGCTCAAGTCGATGGGCGCCTCGAACGCCGCCATCGGCCGCATCTTCATCCTGAACGGGGCGGTCATCGGTATCGCCGGGACGGTACTCGGCAACGTCCTCGGGCTCGCCGGCTGCTGGCTCCTTGCCCGCTACCAGTTCGTCGAGCTGCCGAAGGACGTCTTCCTGGTGACGACGCTCCCAGTGCGGATGGAGCCGCTCAATTTTCTCGTCGTCGGTGTGGTCTCGGTGGGCATCTGTCTCCTGGCGGCATTGTCGCCCGCGCGGCGGGCGGCCAGCCTGGTTCCCGTCGAGGTGATCCGATATGAGTAGCCGCCAATGTCCGCCCGGGTGACTCCGCTCGTGCAGGCCGTGGCGATCGAGAAGCGATACGTCGACGGTCCGTCCGAGGTGCGTGTGTTCACCGACCTCGACTTCGCCGTCGACGCCGGCGAGCGGGTGGCCGTGGTCGGAGCGTCCGGTACCGGCAAGAGCACGCTGCTGCACATCCTGGGGCTGCTCGATTCCCCCAGCGCCGGCCAGCTGCTGATCGACGGGGTCGACGTCCTGGCGATGCCGGAGACCGAGCAGGCGGCCTTCCGCAACCGCGCGATCGGGTTCGTCTTCCAGTTCCATCACCTGCTGGGCGACTTCACCGCGCTCGAGAACGTCAAGCTGCCGGGCATGATCGCACGCGACAACGCGCGCGAGGTCCACGAGCGGGCGAGCGGGCTGCTCGATCGGGTAGGCCTCGGACACCGCATGCACCATCGGCCTGGCGAGCTCTCGGGTGGTGAGCAGCAGCGTGTCGCCGTCGCGCGTGCCGTCATGCGCAAGCCGCGCCTGCTGCTGGCCGACGAGCCCACCGGCAACCTCGACCCGGCGACGGGCGAGCGGGTGCACGAGCTGCTGCTCGAGCTGAACGCCGAATGCGGCGCCACCCTGGTGGTGGCGACCCACAACGACCGGCTGGCGGCGGCCATGCAGCGCACGCTGCGCCTCGTCGGTGGACGTCTGGAGGACACCACCGAGAGCCCGGCCCGCCGGGGCGGTGTGGGAGGGGGTGTCGCGTGAGCGGGAGTAGGGGACGAGCCATGTTGGGCAACGGGATGGGGGTGGTGCTCCGGATGACGGCGCTGCTCGTGCTGGCGGCCCTCGGGACGGCCCGGGCACAGGAGAGCGGCCCGATCGAGAAGGTCGCCATCGACGGCAACATCCGCGTCGAAGAGGACGCCATCCGCGTCCACCTGCAGTCGCAGGTCGGGAAGCCGTTCGAACGTGCCACGCTCGACAAGGACATCCGCGCCGTCTACGCGATGGGCTTCTTCGATCAGGTGAATGCCGACGTCACGCCGGCCCCCGGCGGCAAGGGCGTCGTCGTCACGTTCAAGGTGAAGGAACGGCCGCTCGTCCGCGCCGTCTCGATCGAGGGCAACGAGAAGCTCGAGAAGGACGAGATCGAGGGCGCGCTCCGCATCCGGCCGCACACCATTCTCGACCCCGAGAAGGCCCGCGCCGGCATCGAGGCAGCGAAGAAGCTCTATGCCGAGAAGGGCTACCTCGATGCCCGCATCACCTACGCCACCACCTCCGTCGGCGAGAACGAAGTCGACGTCACCTACACCGTCTCCGAGTCGGAGCCGATCCGCGTGTCGGAGATCGAGTTCGAGGGCAACGAGGCGTTCTCGAGCCGCAAGCTCGAGGGCCTGATGCAGACCTCGGAGTCGTCGCTCCTCACGCCGTTCACCGGTGCCGGCAACCTCAACAAGGACGTGCTCAAGACCGACGTCGAGCGGCTGACGGCGTGGTACTACGACAACGGCTACGTCACGGTCCGCATCGACGAGCCGAAGGTCGAGCGTCGCGACGACGAGCTGGTCATCACCATCAAGATCGACGAGGGCGAGCAGTTCAACGTCGGCAAGGTCAGCATCAGCGGCAAGAACCTCCCCGAATCGGCCGCCTCCACCGAGGGGCTCGCCACCAAGACCGGCGAGACGTTCAGTGCCAGCACGCTGCGCGACGACGTGCAGAAGCTCACCGAGCGCGTGTCCGACGACGGCTACGCGTTCGCGGCCATCGAGCCGCTCACCGAGGTCGACCCGAACGGCAAGGTCGTCGACGTGACGTTCACCGTCGATCGCGGCAGCCCGGTCACGGTCGATCGCATCGAGGTGACGGGCAACACCAAGACGCGCGACAACGTCGTGCGACGCGAGATGCGTCTCCAGGAGCAGGAGCTCTTTTCCGGCACCAAGCTGCGCAAGAGCCGCGAGGCGTTACAGCGGCTCGGCTTCTTCCAGGAGGTCAACATCACCACGCGGCGCACCGGCGCCGACGACAAGATGGCCGTGGTGGTGGACGTGAAGGAGGCGCAGACCGGCGCCTTCAGCGCGGGCGCGGGGTTCAGCTCCGCCGACTCGCTGCTGTTCAACGTCCGCATCCAGGAGAACAACCTCTTCGGCCGTGGCCAGCGCCTGGTCGTGAACGGCGACATCGGCTCGATCCGTCGCAACGTCATCCTGTCGTTCACCGAGCCCTACTTCATGGGCACGCCGCTCACCGCCGGCTTCGATCTCTTCAGCTGGCAGCTCGCGTTCGAGGACTTCGATCGCACGGGCACGGGCGGCGGGGTGCAGTTCACGTACCCGGTGACGGCCTTCGGCTACAACGAGCTCTGGGGGCTGCCGCTCGAGGACATTCGCATCGGCGCCGACTACCGCCTCGAGCGCGCCGAGATCTCCGACCTGAGCTTCAACGCCACGCCCTCCATCCGGGCGGAGGAAGGCTCGAGCTGGATCAGCAGCATCACGCCGCGCATCTCGCGCAACACGCTGAACCACGCCTTCGATCCCACCGCCGGCTCGGTACAGGACTTCTCGGTGGAGGTCGCCGGGCTCGGCGGCGAGCAGTTCTACAAGGCCGAGGCGAAGTCGCGCTGGTACTACACCTTCCTGCGCACCAAGGCGCTCGGCGACTTCACGTATTCGCTCGGCGTCACCGCGGGCTACGGCGTGGGTGATGCCGGTCGCGACGGCGACGAGCTGCCGCTCTTCGAGCGCTACTTCCCGGGTGGCATCAACTCCATCCGCGGCTTCGAGGCCCGCACGCTCGGTCCGCGCGAGGCGAAGAAGAACACCCGCGGCGAGATCATCTCGACGTCCCCCATCGGCGGCAGCTCGCAGTTCATCCTGAACAACGAGATCATCTTCCCGCTGGTGCAGAGCATCGGGCTGAAGGGCGTCGTGTTCGTCGACGCCGGCAATGCCTACGGCGGTGACGAGGACATCTCGCTCGACAACACGCGCGCCTCCGCGGGCGCCGGCGTTCGCTGGCTCTCGCCGCTCGGTCCCCTCCGGGTCGAGCTCGGCCTGCCCATCAAGGACAAGAAGCGGGACCAGAAGAGCCTGGTCCTGTTCTCGTTCGGCGGCCCATTCCAGTTCTGAATCTGACAACCGGACAAGTGAGGAGTCACATGGCGGATCGTTCGTGGGTTCGTTGGGGGAGAACGCTCGCGCTCGCGGGCATGGTGAGCCTGCTGGTGGCGAGTACCGCCGCGGCGGAGTTCCGGGTGGCCGTGGTCGACATGCAGCGCGCGCTCAACGAGTGCGACGCCGGCAAGCGCGCCAAGGACTCGGTGAAGTCGAAGTTCGAGCGCGCGCAGGATCAGCTGAAGAACCAGCGCGAGTCGCTCGATCGCCGGCGTGAGGACTACGAGAAGAAGGCCACCGTGATGCGCGAGGAGGAGCGGCGCAACCTCGAGAAGGAGCTCGAGAGCGAGACGCTCGAGTTCAAGCGCAAGTACGAGGACTTCCAGCGTGATCTCAAACGGACCGACTCGGAGCTCACCTCCGGCATCGTGGAAGAGCTCTACGCCATCGTGAACGACTACGGCCGCGAGCAGGGCTACACCCTGGTGCTCGAGGCCTCGAGCGGTGCGCTCCTCTACGCCGACAAGTCGCTCGACATCACCGATCAGATCGTCGCCCTCCACAACAGCGCTCCGCACAAGAGCAAGAAGTCGGAGTAGCGGCTCATCGGCGCCGGCACACACATTCGGGGCGGGGCTCCATCGGGGTTTCCCTACCCGCTCATCGACCGGATCCTCGAGATGGAACCCGGCGTGCGCGCCGTGGCAGCCAAGCTCGTCAGCGCGAACGAGCCGTACTTCGTCGGCCATTTCCCGGGAACGCCCGTGTTCCCGGGGGTCCTGCTCTGCGAAGCCCTGGCGCAGCTGGGCGCGGCTCTCCTGGGTGACGACGAGGGCCTGGTGCTCGGCAGCGTCGATCGGGCCCGCTTCCGGCGGCCGGTCATGCCGGGCGACGCACTCCGCCTCGAGGTCACGTCGGGCGTCGCAGGCAAGCTCAAGGGTGTCGTGGTGGCGGCCGATCAGGCGGTCGTCGCCGAGGTGCAGTTCGTCCTGGCGCCGGCGCGCGGCCCCCGCATCCACCCCACCGCCGTGGTGTCGCCGCGGGCGGCGATCGGCGACCGGGTCCGCATTGGGGCCTATGCGGTGATCGGTCCAGAGGTTACGCTGGGGCCCGACTGCTGGATCGGGCCGCACGCGGTCGTGGACGGCCGCACGACGCTCGGGGCACGCAACCGCGTCTTCCAGTTCGCGAGCGTGGGGTCGGTGCCGCAGGATCTCAAGTTTCGCGGAGAGCCCAGCACGCTCACCATCGGTGACGGCAACATCGTGCGCGAATACGTCTCGATCAACCCGGGTACCCAGGGTGGCGGCATGGCCACCCGCATCGGCAGCGGGTGCCTCTTCATGGTCTCGTCGCACGTCGCGCACGACTGCCACCTCGGCGACTCCGTCATCCTCGCCAACGGCGCGGCGCTCGCCGGCCACGTCACGGTCGAGAGCCATGCCATCATCGGGGGACTGGCGGGCGTGCACCAGTTCGTGCGCGTCGGCGAATCCGCGCTCTGCGCCGCCGGCGCCATGGTCTCGAAGGACGCGCCGCCGTTCTGCACCGTCGCCGGCGACCGCGCCCGGCTGTTCGGCTTGAACCTGATCGGGCTGAAGCGACGGGGGCTCCCCGCCGACAGCATCCGCGCCCTGAAGCGCGCCTACCGCATGCTGTTCCACGCCGGGGACACGCGACGCGCGGCTGCCGAGCACGTCGCCGCCGAGCTCGGCTCGGTGCCCGAGGTGGCGCGCCTGCTGGCATTCGTTGCCGCCTCCGAGCGCGGAGTGTGCCGGTAGCCATGGAGCGCATCGGGCTGATCGCCGGCAGCGGGCGCTTTCCGGTCCTGTTCGCCGAGACCGCGCGACGGCGCGGCGTCGAGGTGGTCGCGGTCGCACACCGCGGCGAGACCGACGAAGCCCTCGCCGACGTGGTGCACAGCATCACGTGGGTCACGCCGGGACAGGTCGATGCCCTGATCAAGGCGCTCACCAGCGCCGGCATCACGCGCGCCGTCATGGTGGGCGGCATCGCCAAGCCGAAGCTGTTCCGCGAGTTCATTCCCGACGAGCGGGCCCTCGCCGTGATCTCGCGGCTGGGCGCGGTGCGCGACGACCTGCTGCTGCGGGCGCTCGCGGACGAGCTCAAGAGCGACGGCGTCGAGGTGGTCGAGTCCACCATCTATCTGCGCGACATCGTGCCCGGGCCGGGCGTGCTCACGGCGCGTGCGCCGACGGCCGCGGAGTGGGACGACATCCGGCTCGGCTTCCGTGCCGCCAAGGTCATCGGGCAGTTCGACATCGGCCAGAGCGTCGTCGTGCGACTCGGAACCGTCATGGCGGTGGAGGGTATCGAGGGGACGGACGCCACCATCCGACGCGCCGGCCAGCTCGTGAACGGCGACATCGTCGTGGTGAAGGCCTGCAAGCCGACGCAGGATCTGCGCTTCGACCTCCCGGCGGTCGGCCCCGACACCATTCGCACCATCGCCGAGGTTCGCGGGCGCGTGCTGGCCGTGGAAGCGGGACGGACCATCGTACTCGATCGTCCCGAGCTGGTGGCGATGGCGGACGAAGCCGGGGTCGCGGTGGTGGCGGTCGATTCGACGGAGGACATGACATGAGCGGCAATGGCGGGCGTCTGCGCGCGGCGGTGGTGGGGGTCGGCTATCTCGGCCGCTTCCACGCCGAGAAGTACAAGGCGCATCCGACGGCCGAGCTCGTCGGGGTGGTCGATTGCGACGGCGAGCGGGCGCAGGCGGTGGCGCGTGACCTCGGCGTGCGGGCGTTCACCGATCACCGCGAGCTCATCGGCCTCGTCGACTGTGCGAGCGTGGCCGTGCCCACGCACGCGCATCACGCCGTCGCCTACGACCTCATCGTCGGCGGTGTCGACGTGCTCGTCGAGAAGCCGCTCACCACGACGATCGAGGACGGCAAGGCGCTGCTCGAAGTGGCGGTCCGTGGCGGCCGTGTGCTGCAGGTGGGCCACCTCGAACGCTTCAACCCCGCCATCCGTGCGCTCGGGGACCGCGTGACGTCGCCGCGCTTCATCGAATGCCAGCGACTGGCGCCGTTCACCGAGCGCGGGACCGACGTCGACGTCGTGCTGGATCTCATGATCCACGATCTCGATCTCATCCTGAGCATGGTGCCGTCGCCGCTCCGTGCCGTGGAGGCCGTCGGCGTGCCGGTACTGACCGCATCCGTCGACATCGCCAACGCGCGCCTGCGCTTCGCGAATGGCTGCATCGCCAACGTCACCGCCAGCCGCGTGTCGCTGAAGCGCGAACGCAAGCTCCGCATCTTCCAGGCCGACGCCTACTTCTCCCTCGACTTCGACGAGCGCCGTGTCCGCATCTGCCGGCGCGAGCCGGCGACCGACGGGCATCAGCCGTCGCTCACCATCGAGGATCTCGAGGTGCGCGAAGGCGATGCGCTCAAGGAAGAGATCGACGCCTTTCTCACCGCCGTGCGCAAGCGTGAGACGCCTGCCGTGACGGGATGGGACGGCCTGCGCGCGCTCGAGGTGGCGCACGTGATCCGCGAGAGCGTCGAGACGGAGGTGCGCCTCGCGCAAGTCGGCCTCGTCGGATGATGGCATCAGGCGAAGCGTCTCGTGTCCCCACCCCCACGCCCCGGCGTCGGGTCCTGCTCGTCGCCGGTGAGGCGTCGGGCGACCAGCATGGCGCCGACTTCCTGCGCGCGCTGCGCCGGCGCATGCCGGACATCGAGGTGTTCGGTCTGGGCGGCGAGCACTGTCGGGCGGAGGGCATGCAGACGCTGGCCGACGCCGGCGAGGTGGCCACCGTCGGTCTCCTCGAAGGCGCCGCGCGCCTGCGGACGGTCGTCCGCATCTACCGCGAGCTGCGCCGGCGACTGCGCGAGAATCCGCCCGATCTCTGCGTGCTGATCGACTTCCCCGAGTTCAACCTGCGGCTGGCGGGGGCGGCGAAGCGTGCCGGCGTGCCGGTGCTCTACTACATCGCCCCGCAGGTGTGGGCCTGGCGGCGCGGTCGCGTGCGCAAGATCGCGCGCCGGGTCGACCGTCTGGCGGTGGTGTTCCCGTTCGAGGCCGGGCTCTACGAGAGCAGCCTGCCGGGTGTCGAGTTCGTGGGGCATCCGCTCCTCGACCGCGTCGAGGTGACGGCTGGACGGGTACCGACGTTGCGGGCGCATGGTCTCGATCCGTCGAAGCGCACCGTGCTGCTGCTGCCGGGGAGTCGCGCCAAGGAGATCGACTACATCCTGCCGCGCCTGCTCGAGGCGGCGGAGGAGCTGTCCAAGCACGGCAACTACCAGTTCCCGCTCGTGCTTGCGCACACGCTGTCGCGGACCGAGGTCGAGGCGCGGGTGCGGGCGGCGCGCACGTCGGTGTCGGTGCCGATCATCGATGGGGACATGCACAACCTGATCGCCGCCGCCGACATCGCGTTGGTGGCATCGGGCACGGCGACGCTCGAGTGCGCGCTCCTCGAGTGTCCGATGGTCATCGTCTACCGCCTGTCGCCGGTCACGTTCGCGCTCGCGCGCCTCCTGGTGCGCGGGGTGCAGAACGTCGGCATGCCGAACATCGTGGCCGGGCACGAGGTGGTGCCGGAGCTGCTGCAGGGCCAGGTGAGGGGCGACCGCATCGCGGCGGCGGCGCGCGGCATCCTCGACGATCCCGCACGCCACGCCGCCATCACCGCCGAGCTGCGCGACATCCGTCGGCGTCTCGGACGAGGGGGCGCTGCCGACCGCGCCGCGGCGATCGCGAGCGAGATGATGGGAGCAGGCGGTACGTGATCCTGTACCGTCGCGTCCTCGCCTACCTGCGGCCCTACCTCTGGCCGCAGGGCGTTCTCACGGTGGCGTTCATGCTCGGCTTCAGCGCGCTCGAGAGCAGCGTGCCCTTCCTCGTCCGCTTCACGTTCGACGAGGTCTTCAGTCAGCAGCGTCGCGAGATGCTGCCGTGGGCGGTGCTCGCGGTGGTGGGAGCGGCGCTGCTGCGTGGCGGGCTCAGCTTCGGTTCGGGATACCTGAGCGACTGGATCGGGCAGCGGGTCATCACCGACATCCGCAACGATCTCACCGCGCACCTGCAGAGCCTCGACCTGGCGTTCTTCAACAAGCAGCGCGCCGGACAGATCGTCTCGCGCGTCACCGCCGACGTCATCCTGGTGCGTGGAACGGTCACCGATGCCATCAAGTCGATCTTTCAGGACACCACCACGCTGATCGGGCTCGTCGCTGTCGCCGTGTACATGGACTGGGTCCTGGCGCTGCTGGCGGTCACGCTCTTCCCGATCGCCGCGCTGCCGATCCGGGTGTTCTCGAAGCAGCTGCGACAGAACAGCCGTCGTCAGCAGGAGGCCACGGGGCGACTGAACGGCATGCTGCACGAGAACGTGCAGGGCAATCGCGTCGTGAAGGCGTTCGGGCAGGAGCACTACGAAGAGTCGCGGTTCCACGCGCAGGACGAGAAGATATTCGAGCTCTACATGCGAGCCAGCCGGCTGCGCTCGCTGCCCGTCACCGAGGTGCTGGCGGGTGCGGCGATCGCCGGCATCATCTGGTACGGCGGCGCCAGCGTCATGGCGGGTACGCGGACGCAGGGCAGCTTCTTCGGCTTCATCATCACGGTCATTCTGCTGTACGAGCCGTTCAAGAAACTGGTGCGCACCAACTACACCATCCAGCAGGGGCTGGCGGGCGCGGAACGTGTCTTCGCGCTGCTCGACACCAAGACGCAGATCACGAATCGGCCGGAGGCGGTGACGCTCGAAGGCATCCACGACGGCATCACCATCGAGGGCGTGAGCTTCGCCTACGAGCCGGGTGAGCCGGTCCTGCAGGAGATCGATCTCACCATTCCGGCGGGCGACGTGGTGGCGCTCGTCGGTATGAGCGGCGGCGGCAAGAGCACGCTCGCCGACCTGATCCCGCGTTTCTACGATGTCATCGCCGGACGCATTGCGATCGACGGCACCGACGTCCGCGACCTGACCCTGGAGAGCCTGCGCGCACACATCGCGGTCGTCACGCAGTTCACGTTCCTCTTCAACGATACCGTGCGCGCCAACATCGCCTACGGTCGGACCGATGCGACCACCGCCGAGATCGAGGCGGCGGCGAGCGCCGCGAACGCGCACGGGTTCATCACCGCATTGCCGAAGGGCTACGACACGCAGATCGGCGACCTGGGCGTGCGGCTCTCGGGTGGCCAGCGCCAACGCCTCGCCATCGCCCGCGCGGTGCTGAAGAATTCGCCGATCCTGATCCTCGACGAGGCCACGTCCGCGCTCGATACCGAGTCGGAGGGGCTGGTGCAGGAGGCGATCGAGCGCCTGATGACGAATCGCACCACGCTGGTCGTGGCGCATCGCCTGTCGACGGTGCGTCGCGCCAACCGCATCGTGGTGATCGTGCGCGGGCGGATCGTCGAGAGCGGCACGCACGAGGAGCTGCTGGCGCGCGGGCGCGAGTATCGCAAGCTGTACGAGCTGCAGTTCGGCGAATCCGAACCGGTCCCTGAGCCCGACGTACCCGCGGCGGGCGTCGGACGCGCCGGGTAGGCGCCGTCGGTGATGCGGGGGGGCTCGCAGGGCCGGCGGGTGCGCGAGCGCACGCGGCCGGAGGATTCGCCGTTGCGGCACCTCGACGGGACGCGGGCGTGACGGGCGGTCTGTATCGCACCGTGATGCGGGTTGCCGCGACGGGTGCGACCGTCGCGTCCTACGTCCCCGGCCTGCCGGCCGGGTGGCGTGGGCTCGGCGATCGCCTCGGCCGGCTCCCCGCCGACGATCGTGCGGCGGCGTCGAGCGCACCGGCACTCTGGATCCACGCCGCCTCGGTCGGCGAGCTGGCCGCCGTGCGACCCTTGCTGGCGCAGCTGCGGACGCGGTTCCCGGGGCGCCTCGCCGTCGTGTCGACGCTGACCCGCACCGGCCTGGCGCTCGCGCGCGACCTGCCCGATGTTCACATGGCCTTCCTCCTGCCGCTCGATGCGCCGGGACCCGTGCGCGCGCTGCTGCGGACGCTGCGCGTCGAGGCGTTCTTCTTCACCGAGACGGAGATATGGCCGACACTGCTGACGGAGCTGGCCGAGCATCGCGTCCCCGCCATCATGGTGAGCGGGCGCATCAGCGCGCGCACGCTCGCGCGTGCGCGCTGGTTGCGTCCGCTCTACCGCAACGCGCTTGCCACCGTGACGTGCTGCATGCAGACGCCGGAGGACGCCGAGCGCATCATCGCGCTCGGTGCCGATCCGCGACGCGTGCAGGTCGCCGGCAGCCTCAAGTTCGATGCCGAGGCGGCGATGCCACCGGCCGACGTGCAGACGATGGCGGCGCTGCTCGAGGGCCGCCAGGTCGTGGTGGCGGGCAGCACCCACGAGGGCGAGGAGACGATCCTCGTCGAGGTGCTGGGGCGGTTGTCGCTGGGTCATCCGCGCCTGCTCCTGCTCCTCGCGCCGCGCCATCCCGAGCGCTTCGACGGGATCGCCGCCGAGGTGGCGGCGCGCGGCGTGGCGCTGGTGCGCTGGAGCGCGTTGCTTCGGGGCGAGGGGGAGGTGCCGGCGGGCGCGGGCGTGATCCTGCTCGACACGATCGGCGTCCTGGCGCACGCCTACGCGCTCGGTGCGATCGCGTTCGTCGGCGGCAGCCTGGTGCCGATCGGCGGCCACAACGTCATCGAGCCTGCCAGACACAGCCGTCCGGTCCTGGTGGGACCGCACACCGGCAACGCGGGTCCGGTCGTCGAGCGGCTGCTCGCCGCCGGTGGCGGCATGCGGGTGTCCACGCCCGAGGCGCTGGCGCTCGCGCTCGATCATCTGCTGGCCGAGCCGGAGCGCGCGCACGACATGGGGCTGCGTGCCTGGGCGGCGTCGCAGACCGGGCAGGGTGCCGTCGAGCGCCACATGAAGATCATCGCGACGCGCCTCGAATCGGCGACGTTCGCGCGGGCGGCGACGGGCTGATGTCGGGTGGCCTCGGCGGCCTGGTACAGCGGGCCTGGACGCCGCATTCCACGAGCGAGCAGGCCGTGCAGCTCGCGCTGCGCCCGCTGTCCGTCGTCTACGGCGCCGCGATGGTGATCCGCAACGGGCTGTATGATCGTGGCTGGCTGCCACGCGCCCGCGTGCCGGCGCAGGTGCTCAGCATCGGCAACCTCACCGTCGGCGGCACTGGCAAGACGCCGGCGGCCCTCTGGCTCGCCGAGCGCCTGGCGGCGCGTGGCCGGCGCGTCGGCATCGTCGCGCGCGGGTATCGCAAACGTCAGCCGGGCGTCGTGATCGTCGGCACCGATGGCACGCCCCTGGTGTCGCCGGAGGAAGGGGGCGACGAGGCGGTGATGCTGGCGCGTCGCTTCGCGGGTCCGGTGGTGACGGGCGAACGACGTGCCGAAGCGGCGCTGGTCGCGTGCACGCAGCTCGGGCTCGACACCATCGTGCTCGACGACGGCTTCCAGCACCGGGCGCTGCAGCGGGACGCCGATCTCGTCCTGCTGAGCGACGACCCGGCCGCCGGCCGTCTGCTGCCCGCCGGATCGCGCCGCGAAGCGGTCGCGGCGCTGGGTCGCGCCCGCGCCGTCCTGGCCGTCGGTGACGGCGTGCCGCCGTCGCCACCGGGCATCCCGCGCTTCACCGCACGGCTCGAGGCGACGGCACTGGTGCGGGTGACGCCCGCCGGCTGGCGCGTGCTGCCGCTGTCGTCGCTCGAGGGCACGACGGTGGTGGCGGTGTCTGGGGTGGCGCGGCCGGAGCGGTTCACGGCCCTGCTCGAACGCTGCGGCGCGCGAGTGCGCCGGCACATCGTGTTCCCGGATCACTACGCCTACGCGTCGGTGGACGTGGCGGCGCTGATCGCCGCCTCCGCAGAGGGCGTGCTCGTCACCACCGAGAAGGACCTGGTGAAGCTGGCCGAGCAGCCGGGCGTGACGGCGATGCACGCGCTGCGCGTCGAGCTGGTCGTGGACCGGGGCGAGGCGCTGGTCGACCTGCTCCTCGGCCCGGCGTGAATGCCACCCCGGGCGAAGTGGCATTGCCGCCGGATAGACGGTAGACGGCACGAATGGCGATCGCAGCCACCGACCTTCCGCGCAGGCCGAGCGATGGCGGCGGGCGCGCGGCCTGACGCGCGGGACGGCCCGTCGCTCCTGGTTGTGCAGACAAGCTTTCTGGGTGACGTCGTCCTGACCACGCCGCTCCTGACCGCGTTGCGCCAGCGGGTCCGCCCGCGTCGTCTCGACGTGCTGGTGCGGCCCGAGGCGGTGCCGTTACTGCGCGGTCACCCCGACGTCGACACGGTGCTGGTGGACGACAAGCGGGGCGCCGACCGTGGCCTCGGCGGGCTGTGGCGCACGGCACGACGGCTGCGCCACGAGCGCTTCGACGTCGCGGTGTCGCCGCATCGCTCCCTGCGTACCGCACTCGTGCTGGCGGCAGCCGGCATTCCGCGGCGGGTGGGGTTCGCCGACAGCCGTGGCGCCGTGCTGTTCCACGAGCGCGTGGCGCGCGACCGGCGCCAGCACGACGTCGATCGCAATCTCGCCCTCCTGGCGCCGTTCGGTCCCGCCGTGGTGCCATCGCCGCCGATGCGCCTCCCGGTCGACGACGACGCCGCGGCGCGGGCGGCGGCGTTGCTGCCCGAGGGGCCCGGGCCGCTGATCGGCGTCGCCCCTGGCTCGGTGTGGGCCACGAAGCGGTGGACGGCCGCAGGGTTCGCCGCGGTCGTGGCGGCTCTCGCTGCCGACGGCGCACGCGTGGTGCTGCTCGGCGCGCCCGCCGACCGCGAGGTCGCCGACGAGGTGGCGCGCCGCGCCGGCGGCGTCGCCACCGTGCTCGCGGGTCGCACCGATCTCGCCACCATGGTCGCCGTCGTCGATCGCCTGGCGCTGCTGGTGGCGAACGACAGCGCGCCGATGCACGTCGCGTGTGCGCGCGACGTCCCGGTGGTGGCGATCTTCTGCGCCACGACCCCGGCGTTGGGTTACGGCCCGCGCGGTGCGCGCGCGATCGTCGTCGAGGCCGATCTCGCCTGCCGGCCGTGTGGGACGCACGGCGGGCGGTCGTGTCCACGAGGAACCGAGGACTGTATGCGCCTGGTGACGCCGAATGCCGTGCTCGGGGCGGCGCGCGCGCTCCTCGCCGGCCGCTGCAGCACCGGCAGTGCCGCATGAGCGAGGCCGAGGTTCCGGTCGCGGTGGTCGTGGTCGCGAGCCGTGGCGACGCGAAGCTCGAACGCACGTTGGCAGCGGTGGCGTGGGCGGACGAGCGCGTCGTGTTGGACCCGCTCGGGCGGGTCGAGGTCGGTCGCTTGCCGGCCGGGGTGGAGCACGTCCTGAGCGTGGCGGCGCTGGCGACCGTCGGGCGCGCGCCGTGGGTCATGCTGCTGCGTGAGGACGAGATCCTGCCGCCCGAAATGCGCGATGCCGTCGCGGCGGCGATGGCCGTCGGCGAGCCACGCCGCGTCCGGCGCGAGTTGCACGTGCTCGGGATCACGCTCCTGCTCAGGCGTGCGCCGCTCCGGCTGGCGCCACGCGCCGGCAGCCGGGTGGTGGTGTCGCGTGGGCTCGAGCTGAGCCTGCGGGTGTCGCGTGGGGTGCCGAACCTCGAACCGCTCGATCCCGTCGTCGTCGTCGCGCTGGCGTCGTCGCTCGCGGCCGCGCTCGACGTGCTCGACGCCGACAGCTCGATGGCGGCAGCACTGCTCGAGGCTGCCGGCAGCCGCCCGCGCTTTCGCGAGCTGCTGCTCTCACCGTGCGTGGCGATGCTGCGCGTGCTCGTCGCCCATGCCCGGCGACCGGCGGGGCTGGCGCGCTGGGTGACGGCAGTGCTGCTCGGCTATCGGGCCGTGGCTGCGCAGGCGAAGCTGTGGGAACGGGTGCGGAACCGTCCGCTCGAGATCGCATGACGCTCCCCGAGTCTTACGTGCGAATGCGTTTCGGCGCGGTGCGGGTGGTCGTCCGTCGCGACCTGGCGTCGGTGCTCGGCACATGGTTGCTGGCGCCCGTGCTCACCCTGCCCGACGAGGCCGAGGCGTTGCGCGGTGGGCGCGGCGCGGTGTGGCGGCTCGCACTGCCGGACGGCCTGCGCGTGGTGTTGCGCTGCAATCGCCGC
This sequence comes from Binatia bacterium, assembly GCA_036009625.1. Lineage (GTDB taxonomy): Bacteria > Desulfobacterota > Binatia > DP-6 > DP-6 > DASYLJ01. The sequence goes on along the minus strand of DASYLJ010000160.1, from coordinate 27,741 downwards.
GGCGGCTGGCTCGCTCGCGTCGTGCGCGAGACCTACCTCGGCCCGTGGCATCGGCCGCTGCGCGAGCTCGAGGTCACCGCCGAAGCGCGGCGCCGCGGCGTGCCGGCGGCGGAGATCCTCGCGGTGCGCGTCGAAGGGGGCCTCGTCTACCGCGGGGCCGTCGTGACCGCGGAGGTGCCGGATGCGGCCACGCTCGTCGATGCCCTGCGCGCGTCGCCCGACGCCGGCACGCGGCGTGCGCTGGTCGAGGGCGCGGCGCGGACGGTTGCGGGCATGCACCAGGCCGGCCTCCTCCACACCGACCTGAACCTGACGAACCTCCTGGCGCGGCGCGTGGCCACCGGTGGCATCGAGATGGCGGTCCTCGACCTCGATCGTGCCCGCCTGTACACGCCGCCCTTGGCGCGCCGGGCACGTCGCCGGACGCTACGGCGGCTCAACCGCTCGTGGCACAAGCTCGATCCCAGCGGTGCCCTGGCGACGGCCGACGACGTGGCGGCGTTCCGCGCCACCTATGCCAGCCAGCTGGGAGCGCCATGCGTCTGCTGATCGTGCTGCCCGGGGCCATCGGCGACGTCGTCCGCGCGCTGCCGCTGCTCGGTCGCATCCGGCACGGCCTGCCCGACGCGCATCTCGTCTGGGTCGTCGAGCCACCGTCGGCGCCGCTGCTGGTGGGGCATCCCTGGCTCGACGGCGTCGTCGTGTTCGCGCGTCGCGACGGGCGCGGCGCAGTGCCGCCGCTCCTGCGGCGGGTGCGTGCCGGGGGCTTCGACGTCGCACTGGATCTCGGCCGCGGCATCAAGAGCGCGCTCATCGCGCGCGCGTCGGGCGCGCCGGTCCGCCTCGGCTTCGCGCGCGCCGACGCGCGCGAAGGCAGCTGGCTCTTCGCCACCCGTCACCTGCCGGAGCAGGGGATCGAGCGCTCGAAGCTGGAGCAGTTCCTGGCCTTCGGCGATCTGCTCGATCTGCCGCCGGTGCAGGTCGCGTTCGGTCTGACGCCGACCGACGCCGAGGTGGCCGAGGCCGCCGCGCTGACGGCGGGGCTCGACGGTCCACTGGTGGCGGCGTGCCTCGGCTCGTCGTGCCCGTCGCGGCGCTGGTTCGCGCCGCCGACCGCGGCGGTGCTCGACGGGTTGGCGGCGCGCGGTGCCGGTGGCGTGGCGTTGCTCGGCACCGGTGCCGATACGGCGTTCGCCGCCGAGGTGGCGCGCACGACCCGCGCGCGCGTCGTCGATCTCACCGGGCGCACCACGCTGCGCCAGCTGCTGGCCGTCCTGGCCCGCGCCGCGGTCGCGTTCGGCCCCGACTCGGGTGCGCTCCACCTCGCGGCGGCGCTCGGCGTGCCGGTGGTGTCGTTGTGGGGTGCCACCAGCGCACTGCGCTCGGCACCCTTCGGTTCCGAGCAGCGCGCGATCGAGGGGACGGCACCGTGTGCACCGTGCTTCCTCAAACGCTGCCCCATCGGTCGCGTCTGCATGCGCACCATCGCGGCGGACGACGTCCTGGCGCGCACGTGCGAGGCGCTGGCGGCATGAGCGAGTACGCGCGTTGGAACCGCGATGGCTGGCGCGGCTGGCGGGCGGCGGGCGAGCCGCTCGACGAGGCGGCGTCGCTAGCCGCCGCCGAGAGCGGCGAGGGACGAACCTCGCGGCATGCCCGCAGCCTGCGTCTCGCGACACCGACGGGCGACGTCTGGGTGAAGGCGTATCCCCCGCCGGGGGCCCGTCGTGCGCGGCGCGCCTTCGTGATGGGACGCGCGCTCGCCGCCGCCGGCTTCGTCGCCCCCGAGACGCTGCTGGTCGCATGGCGACGGCGTGCGGGTGTGCTCGTGACCCGCGACACCGGCGGCGAGGACCTGCTGGCGCTGGTCGATCGCCTCGGACGCGACCGCGACCTGCGCGGCGCGAAGCGCAGCCTGCTGGCGCGCCTCGGTGCCGACGTCGGGCGGCTGCACCAGGCGGGCTTCGTGCACGGCGACCTCGTGCCGCCGAACGTGCGCGTGCGTGACGACGGCAGCCTCGTCTTCCTCGACAACGATCGCACCGCACGCGGGCTGCTCGCCGTCGGCGCGCGTCGCAACCTGGTGCAGCTCGGCCGCTTCGTGGTGCCTGGTTTGGGACTCAGCGACCGCGCCCGCGTGCTGTGGGCCTATGCGGGCATCTGTGGCCTCGATCGCCGGGCGCGCCATCGCCTCGGCCGCTGGGTGGCGCGCAAGATCACCGCACGCCGGTGTGCCATCGACGGCATCGCCGCCGAGGACGCGGCGCGGGTGGGATTCCGCGAGCTGATGCGCAGCGGCGGAGCGTTCGATCCCGCACGTCGGACGGAGCCGGACGCATGAGGCGCGCGCTCGTGACGCTGTCCCATCCGCAGCATGCCGGCATGCTGCGGGCGCTGCGTGTCCTCGACGACGCCGGCCCGCGGCATGGCTGGGAGCTGTCGTACGCGTTCCCGTCGCGCGATCCGTTGCTGGCGACGGTGGGCATCCCGGCGGCGCGCACGACCATCATTCCGGGGCTCGGCGGCTGGCGTCGCTGGCAGGCGCGGCTCGGCCTGCCCGCCGCCGTGTGGCAGCTGTCGCGGCTCGCCCGCGCCGCCGACGTCATGTACTCGACGACGCTGTCGACGTTCCCGCACTGCTGGCTCGCGGGCCGCGTCACCGGCGTGCCGCAGGTCGTGCACGTCTACTCGAGCTACGGCACCGCGCGCCCGTACCGGAAGCACTGGCTCGGGCGCGCCCGGCACGTCGTGTCGCCATCGGCGGACTCGCTCGAGCTCGCGCGGCGCGCGCTCGGCGGCTTCGCGCCCGACACGCGGACGTGCGTCGCCTACAACGGCATGGACGTCGACCGTCTCGTGCGCGAGGCGGCGGCGCCGCTGCCGGTGGAATTCGCGGTCGGCGCGGGCCCGCGCATCGGCATGGTGGGCAATCTCGACGCGCGCAAGAATCCTGCGCTCCTGATCGAGGCCACGCCGGCCATCCGCGCGGCGGTGCCCGACGTGCGCGTGCTGCTGGTGGGCGCGTTTCCCGATGCGACATCGGAGGCGACGGCGCGCGCGCGCATCACGGCGCTCGGCCTCGACGATACGATCCTCGTCACCGGCTTCCTGGCCAACCCATTCCCCGTCGTGCGCACGCTCGACGTCCTCGTCCATCCCGCGCTGCGGGATCCGTTTCCGCTGGCGTTGCTCGAGGGCATGGCGCTCGAGCGCGCCATCGTGGCATCGGCGGTGGGCGGCATTCCGGAGATGCTGGTCGACGGCGAGAGCGGTCGTCTGGTGCCACCCGACGATCGCGACGCGCTCGCCGCCGCGGTGGTGCCGCTCCTGCGCGACGCCCCCGCGCGCATCGCCATGGGCCAGGCGGCCCATCGCCGTCTGACCACGCAGTTCACGCTCGACGGCTGGGCGGCGACGATGTTCGGCGCCTTCGAGACGGCCATCGCGGACGGGAATCGCTGATGGCGGACGTCGCCGTCATCGTCCCGACCTACAATCGGGCCCACACCCTGGGCGCCAGCCTCGATAGCCTGCTCGCACAGCGCGACGTCGCGCTCGAGGTGATCGTCGTCGACGACGGCTCGACGGACGACACCGCGGCGCTGCTGGCGCGCTACGTCGATCCACGGCTGCGGGTTGTGCACGGCGCGCACGCGGGTATCGCCGCCGCCCGCAACGCGGGGCTGTCGCTGGCGCGGACGCCACTGGTCGCCTTCCACGACTCCGACGACCTGGCGCTCCCCGGTCGGCTCGCCATCCCGGTCGAGTTCCTGCAATCGCATCCCGACGTCGACCTCGTGATCCAGAACGGCCGCATGCTGCCGCCCGAGGACGAGCCGGATGGCGTCGAGGAGCCCTGGATCCGTCCCGAGGTGGCGCGCACGCTGACGGCGCGGCCGATCGGAGTGGCCGAGGTCTTCCGCTGGAACCTCGGTCAGCTGCAGGGCATGTGCTTCACGCGTCGTGCGCTCGACGCCACCGGGTCCTTCGACGATTCATTCACGATCCTCGACGACCTCGACCTGGTCCTGCGGGTGACGGCGCGCTTCCAGGCCGTGTTCCTCGACGTCCCCGCGTTCGCCTACCGTCGACATCCCGGCGGCATCGCACGCAATCGCGTCACGGTGCGGGAGGAGTCGATCCGTCTCGCCGACAAGCTCGCCGGCGATCATCCCGAGGTACTCGACCTGCTCGGCCGCGGCGCCTTCCGCAAGCGTCAGGCGCGACGCTACGCACGTCTGGCGAGGATGCGGGCGCGCGAGGGCGATCCGGTGGCGGCACGCGCCGCGCTCGGGCGGGCGCGGCGCCTCGATCCGGCCAACCTGCGCTATCGCCTGCGCGCGCTCTGGCTGATGCTGCGCTCCGGCGACTGATGCGGATCGCGTTCATGCATCGCAGTCTGGCGGGCGGCGGAACGGAAGCGGATCTGCGCCGCATGGCGGAGGGCCTGGCGTCGCGCGGGCACGACGTGCACGTCTTCTGCGCCCGCCGCGGTGACGCGCCCGCAGGCGTGACGGTCCATCGCGTGCCGGTGGTACGTGCGGGGCGCGTCGCGCGCCTGCTGTCGTTCGCGGTGGCGGCGCCGCGTGCCGTGGCGCGCGAGCGCTGGGACGTGGTGATGGGGTTCGGTCGCACGCTGCGCCAGGACGTGGTGCGCGTCGGGGGTGGGACGCATCGGAGCTACCTCCGGCGTATGGAGACGGCGGGGCAGCGCGGCGCAGCGCGCGGTCCGTATCACCGTGCGATCCTGTGGATCGAGCGGCGCCAGTTCGCGCCTGAAGCCTTCCGGCGGGTGGTGGCGGTGTCCGGGCTCGCCGGCACCGAGGTGACGGCCGACTACGCCGTGCCATCGTCGCGCATCGCGGTGCTCTACAACGGTGTCGACCTCGAACGCTTCCACCCGCGCCACCGCGCCACCCTCGGGGCGGCGCTGCGGACCAGCCTCGGCATCGCCGCCGACGTGCCGGTATGCGCGGCCATCGGCACGGGGTTCGTGCGCAAGGGCTTCGACCTGCTGCTCGATCTGTGGCGCACCGCCGCGCCGGCGCACGCCGTGCTCCTGCTCGTCGGCGACGACGAGCGCCTGGCGCGCTGGCGGCGCGAGGCGTCGGCGCTGGCGGGTCGGGTGATCGTGGCCGGTCCGCGCTCCGACGTCGACGCAGTGATGGCGGCGGCCGACGTGGTGTGCGTGCCGTCCAGGCAGGAGGCGTTCGGCAACGTGGTGCTCGAGGCCTGCGCGGCGGGCGTCCCGGTGGTGACGAGCCGGCGCGCGGGTGCGGCCGAGCTGCTCGATGGGGCGCTCGCGGCGCTGGTCGTCGACGACCCCGAGGACCGTGACGCGCTGCGGGCGGCGGTGGCGCGTGCGTTCGGTCCCGACGGGCCGGCGCTGGGCGCGGCGGGTCGCCGTCGCGCGGAAGCGCTGCCGTGGTCGGCGCATATCGATGCCCTCGAAGACACGTTGCGGGAGGTGGCTGGTGGCCGCTGATCGGCGGCGGGCGCACCGGGCGCTGCGCGCGTTGGTCGCGCCCGGCGTCGATCTCACGCGGGCCGTCGGTCCCGACGGCGATCCCGATCGCCTGCTGACGCACCCGCGCTGCCGGGTGGTCAAGTTCCAACGCAAGGTCGCCGTCGGGGAGATCGAGTCCGCGATCGGGTCGGTCTACGTGAAGCGGTACAACCGCTACGCATGGCGCGTCGTGGTGGGGAGCCTCTGGCGTGCGTCGCCGGCGTTCACGGCGTTCGCCAACGCGCGCGGGCTCGAGGCGCGTGGCTTCGTCGTGCCAGACGCGGTCGCGGCGGTGGAGTACCGCCACCTCGGTCTCTGCACCCGCAGCTTCTTCATCACGCGCACGGTGGCGGACGCCACCACGGCAGATCTGCACTGGCGCGCGCTCAAAGACGCGGGCGACGTGGCGGCGCGGCGCGCGTTCGTCACCGGGCTCGGCGACCTGTTCCGCCGCCTGCACGGCGCGGGCGTCTACCACGGCGACCTGAAGGACGTGAACGTGCTGGTGCGTGGGCCGTCGACGGCGCCCGAGTTCGTCCTGCTCGACCTCGAGCGCGTGCAGTTCCGTCCCCGTCTCGATCGGCGGCGGCGGACGAAGAACCTGGTGCAGCTCGAGCGGACGCTCGGCCGCGCGGCGTCGCGTGGCGACCGCCTGCGCTTCCTGCGCGCCTATCTCGGTGACGCAGCCGGGCGCGCCGCGCGTCGCGAGTGGACGTCGGCGGTGCTCGGCGCTGCCGACACCAAGGAGCGGCAGCGCAGCCGGCCGATGCGCACGCCGGGAGCCTCGCGCGTGTCGTGCACCGTCGTCTGCCAGGACGAGGCGGGTCAGATCGCCGGCTGCCTCGAGAGCGTCGCCTGGTGCGACGAGATCGTCGTCATCGACGGCGGCTCGCATGACGGCACCGTCGAGATCGCGCGCCGCTACACGCCGCGCGTCATCCATCACCCGTGGCCTGGGTATCGCGCGCAGAAGCAGTTCGCGCTCGAGCACGCCACCGGCGAATGGGTGCTGAACCTCGACGCCGACGAGCGCGTCACGCCGGAGCTGGCGACCGAGATCCAGGCCGCCCTGCGGCACGTGCCCGAGGCGGTCGACGGCTTCCGCATTCCGCGCCTGGTGTCGTACCTCGGACGGTGGTGGTACCGCGGCGGCTGGTATCCGCGACCGGTGGTGCGGCTGGTGCGGCGTGCGCAGACGGTATGGGGTGGCACCGATCCGCACGATCGCGCGGTCATCCCGGGCAAGGTCATCGGCCTGCGCGAGCCGATCCTGCACTACACCTACGACGACATCGCCGATCACCTCCGCAGCGTCGGCAAGCTCACGGCGGTGGCGGCGACGCAGGTCGCCGCGGGTCGTCGCGTCGGGCTCGGGCGGCTGCTCGGTGAGCCGGTATGGCGCTTCTTCCGCGCCTTCGTCATCAAGCGCGGCGTGCAGGAGGGGTTGCCCGGATTCTTCGTCGCCGCGACCGATGCCTTCTACACCTTCCTGCGCTGGGCACGCGTGTGGGAGCGGGAGCGACGGCCGTGATAGACGACGGGCGCGTGCGGGTGTCGGTCGTCATCGTCAATTGGAATGCCGGCGCCGCGCTCGAGGCCTGCCTCGCCAGTGTCGCGGACGACGGGCTCGATGCGCGTGAGGTGATCCTCGTCGACAACGCGTCGAGCGACGGCAGCCTCGAGGCCGCGCGCGCCAGGCACGCCTGGCTGCGGGTCATCGAGACCGGCGCCAATCTCGGCTTCGCGGGTGGCGCGAATCGCGGTGCGGCCGCGGCGTCGGGCGATGTCGTCGTCTTCCTGAATCCGGATGCACGCCTCGAGCGCGGCGCGCTGGCGACGCTGACGGACACGCTGCGCGTGATCCCCGGGGCCGGCATCGCGGGGGGCGGCCTGGTCGATCCGGATGGCCGGTGGCAGCCCGCGGCGGCGCGGTTCGGGCCGGTGCGCCATCTTCTGCTCGACACCACCCCGGGACGATTGCTGGCACGACGGCGGCGGCAGCCGTACGCGGTCGACTGGGTATACGGCACCTTCATGGCGGTGCGGCACGACCTCCTCCGGCAGCTCGGCGGATTCGATCCGGCCTACTTCCTCTACGGCGAGGACATGGATCTCTGCCATCGTGCATCGCGCCTCGGCGCGCGCAGCATCCTCGTCCCCGCGGCGCGCGCGGTGCACGGCAAGAACATCAGCGCACAGCAGCGCTTCGGGCTCGGGCGCGAGGCCGCGGTGGTGACGGGCGAGCTGCGGTTCTACGCCCGCCGGGGTGGGGCGGTGGACCTGGCGCTGTTCCGCGCCGTCGCGACCTGCAAGTTCGGCCTGAAGGCGGTGATCGCGGCGGCGCTCGGCCGCGGTGCCGTGGCGAGCACCTACGGTCGCGTCGTGCGGACATGCGTCAGCGGACTGACCGCATGAGCAGCGACGTGATCACGCTGGCGATTCCGTGTCGGACCGACGAGCCCGAGCTGGGTCACACGCTGGCGGCGGCGTGGGTGAGCTGGCAGGCGTCGGGTCGTGGCGCGGCGCACGCGCTCGAGCTACTCGTGTGCCTCAACGGACGGGATGCCGCGACGTCGCCGGCCCACGACGACCTCGCGGCGTTCGTCCGCGCGACGGGCGGCACGCTGACATCGTGCGACGCCGATGCCGTTCCCGTCCTCCCCGCCGTCGAGGGACCGCTCACCGCCGTCGCGTTGACGACCCGGCGCGAGGGAAAGCCGATCGCCTGGAACGTGCTGCGGGCGGCGGCGCGCGGCGCCGTCGTCGTCTTCCTCGACGCGGACGTCGCCTTCGCGCCCGACACGCTCGGTCGCATCTTCGATCTGCTCGACGCGGATTCCGCGGCGGTGCTGGCGTCGCCGAAGACGACGTGCGCGCCGCGACCGACGGCGTTCGAGCGCATCATGGCGGTGCCGTACGCGATCGACTTCCCGAACCTGTCGGCACAGTTGTACGCGGCCCGACGCGACGGGCTGCCGGCGCAGATGCCGGAGGATCTGATCGAGCCGGAGCGCTGGCTCGAGCTCGTGGTCGGCGCGGCGCACGTCGTGCGTGATCCCGCTGCGCACGTGGTCGTCCGTCTGCCCGGGACGCTGGCCGACTTCTTCCGGCAGCGGATCCGCATCGAGATGGGGAAGGTGCAGATCGCCCACGACCATCCCGGGCTGGAGGCGCAGGGCGTGGCGCAGCCGCGCGCGCGCGCGGCGCTGCGGTACCTCGGTGTCGCGGACATCGCGCGGCTCGGCGTCTACCTGACGCTCCGCGAGCTCTGCTACGCGATCGCGCGCCGTCGCTTCCGGCGCGGACACACGGCCGGCATCTGGCGACAGGCGGCCAGCACCAAGCGCTGGGGCGCCGCCTGAGAGCGCGGCGTGCGGGCGCTCTTCCTCGTCTCACGTCTGCCGGTGCCGCCATGGCGCGGCGACCAGATGCGCGCGTTCCATCACCTGCGTGTGCTGGCTCGCCGGCACGAGCTGACCTGCTGTGCGCTGGTGTGGCGGCCGCCGTCGCCCGCGCTGCGCGCCGAGGTCGAGGCGCTCGGCGTGCGCCTGGTGACGGTCCCGATCGGCTACGCCGGTGCGCTGCCGGCGCTCGGCCGCGCGCTCCTCGGTGATCGCCGCCCGCTGCAGGTGCTGCTCTACCTGCGGCAGCGGGCACGGCGCGCGGTCGCGGCGTTGATCGCGAGCGGTGGGTTCGACGTCGTGCACGCGCAGCTCGTGCGCACCGTGCCGTATCTGCCGGCGGACGGACCACCCGTCGTCCTCGATCTGATCGACGCCCTGTCGGCGAACTTCGGGCGCCGCGCCCGGCGTGAGCGCGGGCCGCTGGCACCGGTGGCGGCGTTCGAGGCCCGACGGCTGGCGACGTTCGAGCCGGCGGCGATGGCGCGGGCGGCACGGTGCCTCGCGGTGTCGGCGGTGGACGCGGCACTCCTCGGTGGTCGCGGCATCGACGTGGTGCCGAATGGCGTCGACGTCGACGCCTTCGCCTACCAGCCCGACGGTCGGCCGCCGGCGTGCCTCGTGTTCGCCGGCAACCTCGGCTACTTCCCGAACGTCGATGCCGCGCGATGGCTGGCGCAGGAGATCTTCCCGCGCGTGCGTGCGACCGTCCCCGGCGCCGAGCTGCGCCTCGTCGGGGCGCGACCGGCGCGGGCGGTGCGCGCGCTGACGGCGCTCCCGGGCGTCAGCCTGCGCGCCGCGGTACCGTCCATGCCGCCCGAGCTGGCCGCGGCGACGGTGGCGATGGTGCCGATGCGCGCGGGGACCGGGCTGCAGAACAAGGTGCTCGAGGCGATGGCCGTCGGTACGCCGGTCGTCACGACGCCGCAGGTGGCCGAGCCGATCATGGGGCGGCCCGGCGAGCATTTCCTCGTCGCCGATGGGGCCGCCGCGCTCGCGGCGGCGGCCGTCGAGCTGCTGCGCGACCCGGCGCGGTCACGGGCGATGGCGGCCGCGGCACGGACGCTGGTCGAGACCCACTACCGTTGGGAGACGTCCGCCGATGCCGTCGAGGCGGCCTGGGTCGCCGCGATGGGGTCTCACCCGTAGGTTGGCGCGGCGCGTCGCCGCCTTGCGCGTGGGTGGCGGTCTGGTATGTCGCCGAGCGTGCACCGGCGCGACACGGGATGGCGGCTGCGATGGACGCTGCTCGCCACGGGCGACCTGCTGGCCTGCAGCCTCGCGTACTTGCTTGCCTTCCTGTTGCGTGCGGTCGTCCCGCTGCCGCTCACCCAGGGCTACCTGCCGGCCCTCCGCTTCGGCGAGGTGAGTCATCACTGGATCGAGATGCTGCTGGCGCAGCTCGTCACGTTGTACTTCCTCGGCCTGTACGAGACGCGCGCCATCCTGAGCCCGCGCCAGCAGCTCGGCGCCATCGCCGCCGCCGCGGCGCTGCAGGCGCTGCTCCTGATCGCGGTGTACTTCTTCCGCCAGGACCTCGCCTTCCCGCGCTCGATCTTCGTCGTGTTCGCGGTCCTGAACGCGCTGCTGCTGGGCGGCTGGCGCCTCGGCTGCCGCGCGCTCATGGGACGCTATCCTCGTCGGCGCGTCGTCATCGTCGGCACCAACGCCGCCGCCGCGGAGGTGATCGACACCATCCGTGGCCAGCACTGGCTCGGCCTCGACATCATCGGCTCCGTCGTGAGCAACCAGAACGGAACGCGGGTGAAGGCGCTGCACGACGTCCCGGTGCTGGGCACACGCGACGAGCTGCCGGCCCTGTGCGAGCGCCACAACATCGACGAGGTGATCATCGCGTCCGACGCCACCTGGCAGGACGGCCTGCTCGATGCGCTCAGCCGCTGGCCCGGCACGCGCTCGCGCGTGTCGGTGGTGCCGTCGCCCTACGAGATCCTCATTGGTCGGCGCGAGACGCTGCGCCTGCACGACATCCCACTGATCGAGGTGCTCGACGATCTCTCGGGCGGCGCGCGCGCGGCGGTGAAGCGCGGCGTCGACCTGGTGCTGGGCTCGGTCCTGCTCGTGCCCGCGGTGCCGGTGATGCTGGTCGTGGCGGCCATGATCCGCGCGACGTCGCCGGGGCCGGTGATCTTCCATCAGGCCCGGGTGGGGCAGGGCGGGCGCGTCTTCACGATGCACAAGTTCCGCACCATGCATGCCGAGGCCGAGCGCACGACCGGACCCGTGCTCGCGATCGAGAACGATCCGCGCATCACGCGCCTCGGACGCATCCTGCGCGCGACGCGGCTCGACGAGCTGCCGCAGCTCCTCAACGTGGTGCGCGGCGACATGAGCTTCGTCGGTCCCCGGCCGGAGCGCCCGGAGTTCGTCTCGCAGTTCGAGCGCGACATCCAGGGGTATGCCGAGCGCTTCCGGGTTCGCCCGGGGCTCACCGGCTATGCGCAGGTGAACGGGGAGTATCACACGTCGGCCGCCACCAAGCTCAAGTACGACCTCGCCTACATCCACAACCAGTCCGTCTGGCTCGACGTGCGCATCCTCTCGGAGACGATGAAGGTGATGCTGACGCGACGGGGCGTCTGAGCGGTGGGTTCGCGCAACGGCCCGCCGCCCTGGATGCGGCGATCGGCCGATGTCCTGCTGATCTTCACGGCCGCATCGGTGCCGTTGTCGATCAGCGGCATGCAGATCGGCATCGTCGCGCTCGCCCTGCTGGCGATCGTCGCCAGCGCGCTCGGTGTCGGCGTCGTGCGGCGTACGCCGCTCGACGGCGTGCTGATGGTGTTCTTCGCCACGCTGGCGGTGAGCACGCTCGCCAGTGGACACCCGACCGAGGCCGCGGGGTGGTCGCGACCGTGGGTGGTGATCGCCTTCTATGGCGTGTTCTGGTGGCTGGGCGACCGGGAGCGGGCGCGCCGCTTCGCAATGGTGATGGTGGCCGCCGGGGCCGTGGCCGCCGTCTACGGCATCCTGCAGCACTTCACCGGTGTCGATTGGTGGCGCGCCGCGCTCGGTCGCCAGACCCGGGTGCGACCGCGGATCGCGGGCGCCGAAGGCTTCGCCGTCGTGGGCTTCTTCCGCAACTATCTCACCTTCGCGCACGTCATGATCTTCCCCCTCGCGTGGGCGCTGGCGGCGACGTTGCGCGGCCGGCTGTTCGCGGCGCTGGCGGCGGCGGCGATGGTGGCGGCGATCGCGTTCTCGACCGCGCGCGGCGTGTGGGTGGGGGCGCTCGTCGGACTGTTCGTGCTGGCGCTGATCGGGCGGCGCGGCCAGGGGCTGCCGTGGCTCGCGGGGCTGCTCGTCGTGGCGGCGCTGGCGTTCGCCCTGTCGCCGGGGCTGCGCGCGCAGGCGGCGCCGCTGTTCACGCTCGACGGCGCGAACGCGGGGCGGGTCGCGATCTATCAGGCGAACCTCGACATCGTCGCCGAGCATCCGGTGCTGGGTCTCGGCTTCGGACGCTACCGCACGGCGGCCAGGCCGTACTACGAGCCGTATCCCCACGCCGATCGGAAGTCGCACGCGCACAACGACTTCCTGCAGATCGCGGCCGAGGCGGGGCTGATCGGGCTGGCGGCCTTCTGTCTGCTCTTCGCATGGCTGCTGCAACTCGGCTGGGAGGCGATCCGCGATGCGCCCGACGCGGACGGCTGGATCGTGGCCACCGGGGCCTGGCTCGGCATCCTCGTCTTCCTGATCGCGGGCATGACGCAGTACAACTTCGGCGACAACGAGGTCGCGATCGGCATGTGGTGCGCCGCCGCCGTGTTGCTGCGCTGCCGGGAAGGCTGACGTGCGCATCCTGCACGTCGATCCCGAGCGCGGATGGGGGGGCGGTGAGGTCCAGGTGCGGACGTTGCTGCGCGAGCTGGTGGCGCGCGGCCACACCGTCAGCCTCGCGGCGCATCCCGGGGGCCCGCTGGCGCTGGAGGTGGCGGGAACCGGTGTGACCGTTCTGCCGTTGCGCATCCGCAACCATCTCGACGTCGCCGCCGGCCTGGCGCTGCGCCGTCTCGCGCGCGGCCACGACGTCGTGCATTTCCACACCGCACGCGCGCATGCGATGGCGCCGTTCTGCCGCGGGCTCGGCGCGCGGCTGGTCGTCACCCGACGCATGGACTACGTGCCGCGCGGCGGTCCGTACGTGCGCTGGCTCTATAATCGCGTCGTCGACTGCGTGATCGCGATCTCGGGCGGCGTGCGCGATGCGCTCGTCGCCGGCGGCGTGGCGTGGGACCGCATCCACGTCGTGCCGAGCGGGGTCGACGTCGCCGCCATGGCCGCACCGCCCGAGGCGCGCGCGACGCTGCGTCGGGCGTGGGGCGTCGGTGACGGCGAGACCCTGGTCATGCTGCTCGGCGTGCTCGAGCGCCGCAAGGGACACGAGGTCCTGCTCGCGGCGGCGCTCCTGCCGGCGACGGTGAATCGCGCCCTGCGCTACGTCTTCGTCGGTGCGGGCAGGGACCAGGAGAAGCTGTCGGAAGCGGCGGTGCGGCTCGGCGTGCCCGTCGTGTTCGCGGGGTTCCGTCATGACGTCGCCGCCTGCCTGGCGGCGGCCGACATCGTCGCCATGCCGTCGCGACAGGAAGGCCTCGGCGTCGCGGCGCTGGAGGCGATGGCGGCGGAACGTCCGGTGGTCGCGAGCCGGATCGGCGGGCTCGCCGAAGCCGTCGAGACCGGCGTGACCGGTGTGCTGGTGCCGCGCGAGGATCCGGCGGCGCTGGCGACGGCGCTCGGGCTCCTCGCCTCCGATCCGGCGAAGCGTGGGCGTTTCGGGGCCGCGGGGCGCGCGCGCGTGCTGGCGCGCTACAGCGGCGCGGCGATGGCAGACGGCACGCTGGCCTGCTACGGAGAGCCGCCATGCGGGGGGTGACGGCGAGGCGTCTCGGGGCGCTGGTGCGACGACTCGGTGGTGTGCGCGTGCTCGTGGTCGGCGATCTCATGCTCGACCAGTTCGTGTGGGGCCGCGTGCAACGCATCTCGCCGGAGGCCCCGGTGCCGGTGCTGCACGTGACGGAAGAGGAGTCGCGCGCCGGCGGCGCCGGCAACGTGGTGGGCAACGTCGCGTCGCTCGGCGGGCGCGCCACCGTCTGCGGCGTGGTCGGCAACGACGACGCCGGACGCCGTCTGCGTGCGGCGCTCGACGCCGTCGCCAAGACCGACGGCATCGTGGTCAGCCGCCGCGGCATGACGACGCAGAAGACGCGTGTGCTCACCACGCAGCAGCAGCTCGTGCGTCTCGATCGCGAGGAGGTGGGCGCGCTCGACCCGGCAGCGGCGCGGCGCCTGCGCGACGCGGTGCTGGCGCGGCTGCGGAAGGTCGACGTCCTGGTCGTGTCCGACTACGGCAAGGGCGTCGTCGGCCCCGAGCTGCTCGACGCGCTGGCGACGGAGCACGCGCGACGGCCGTTCGTCTGGGTCGTCGACCCGAAGCGCGCGAATTTCGCGCACTATCGGGGCGTGTCGCTGGTGAAGCCGAATCTGGCGGAGGCCGCGGCGGCGTCGGACGTCGACATCGTCGACAGCGCCTCGTTGCGACGGGCCGGTGCGCGGTTGCTGACCCGCTGGCAGGCCGAGGCGGTCCTCATCTCGCGCGGCGACGAGGGCATGGCGCTGTTCCAGCGCGGTGGCCGCGTGCACGAGTTCCCGACGCAGGCACGCGAGGTCTACGACGTCACCGGCGCGGGTGACACCGTCATCGCCACCTGCGCGCTCGCGCTGGGTGCGGGTAGCAGCCTCGAGGACGCCACGATGCTGGCGAACCATGCGGCGGGGCTCGTCGTCGGCAAGCGCGGCACCGCCACCGTCACCGCGAAAGAGCTGGCGGCGGCCGTGGCGGGACGGTAGGGCAGGGCATGGCGCTTCGGAGCATGACCGGCTACGGCACCGCGGGTGCGGACGGCCGGCTGGCCCGCATCACGGTCGAGATCCGCGGCGTCAACCAGCGCCACCTCGACGTCAAGATCGTGGCGCCGCGCGAGTACGCGCCCTGGGAAGCGGAGATCCGCGACCGCGTTCGCGCCCACGCCGAGCGCGGGCGCGTCGACGTCACCATCGCGCGCACGCCGGTGGCGTCGCAGCGACGCTACCGCGTCGC
Source organism: Binatia bacterium (assembly GCA_036009625.1). GTDB lineage: Bacteria > Desulfobacterota > Binatia > DP-6 > DP-6 > DASYLJ01. The sequence continues at coordinate 12,716 of DASYLJ010000160.1, read as the reverse complement.
GGTGCGCGAGGATCTGGCGGCGGCGTACGTGGAGTCGGCGCGCGCCCTGGCGCGACGGCTCAAGATCGCCAGCGACGTCGCGGTCACCGATCTGCTGCGGCTGCCCGAGCTCTTCGAGGTGGTCGAGCGGGCGCCCGACATCGCGCGTGAGCTGCCGGTGCTGCGGCGCGCGCTGGTGGCGGCGCTGCGGGCGTTCGACCGCGAGCGTCGTCGCGAGGGACGGCACATCGAACGTGACATGCGGCGGCGCGCGGCGGGGCTGCTGCGCACCACGGAGCGCATCCGTCGCCGTCTGCCGCACGTCCTGCGCGGGCTCCGCCGTCGCGTCGAAGAGCGCCTGACGCGGCTGACGGAAGGGGCGGGCGTCGACCCGGCACGCATCGGCCAGGAGCTGGCGACGCTCGCCGATCGGAGTGACATCACCGAGGAGTTGGTACGGCTCGACAGCCACCTGGCGGCGCTCGACGGGGCGCTGCGCGGCAGCGCACCGGCGGGCAAACGCGTCGAGTTCCTGCTCCAGGAGATATTGCGCGAGTTCAACACGACGGGCGCCAAGGCGGGTGACCTCGCCACCAGCGCCATGGTGCTCGAGGCAAAGGGCGAGGTGGAGAAGCTGCGCGAGCAGGTGCAGAACGTCGAGTGAGGACAGGGTGCTGATCACGATCTCCGGGCTGCCCGGCAGCGGCAAGACCACGGTGGCGCGCCTGGTGGCGACCGAGCTCCGGCTCGAGCACGTCTACGCCGGCAACATCTTCCGGGAGCAGGCGAAACGCGCCGGGTTGTCGCTGTCCGAATACCTGGCGCGGGCCGAGATCGACCCGTCGATCGATCGGGAGCTCGACCGGCGGATGCAGGAGCGCGCCGGCCAGGGCCCGGCCGTGCTCGAGGGCCGGCTGGCGGCGTTCATGGCCGACCGGGCCGGGGCCGATGCGCTCAAGATATTCCTCGATGCCTCGGAGCGGGTGCGTGCCTTCCGCATCACCGGACGCGAAGGTGGGGAGGCCGACGAGCGCCTGCGCGAGATCCAGGCACGCGAGGCCTCCGACTGGCGGCGCTATCGCGACATCTATGGGGTCGATTACCACCAGCTCGACCGGTACGATCTCGTCATGGACACCGATGGGCGGACGCCCGAGGAGGTGGCACGGGCCATCGTGGCGGCCGCGCGCGCGCGCTTCGCCGGCCCGCCGGCATGACGATCGACGACCTCATCGAGCGCGTCCTCGCCTACAGTCCGACTGCCCCCGTCGAGACCATCCGGGCGGCGTACGACTTTTCCGCCGAGAAGCATCAGGGGCAGCGTCGCATGTCGGGCGAGCCCTATCTGACGCATCCGCTGCAGGTGGCGGGCATCATCGCCGAGATGCGGCTCGACGTGCCGAGCATCGCCACCGGGCTCCTGCACGACACCGTCGAGGACACGCTCGCGACGCTGCCGCAGGTCGAGGAGCTGTTCGGCGCCGAGATCGCCACCCTCGTCGATGGCGTCACCAAGATCGGCCAGGTGAGCTTCACGTCACGCGAGGAGAAGCAGGCGGAGAACTTCCGCAAGATGCTGCTCGCGATGGCGCGCGACATCCGCGTCATCCTCGTCAAGCTCGCCGACCGCACGCACAACATGCGGACGCTGAGCCATTTGAAGCCCGAGCGGCAGATCGACATCGCGCAGGAGACGCTCGACATCTACGCGCCGCTCGCGCACCGCCTCGGCATCTACTGGATCAAGAGCGAGCTCGAGGACAACGCGCTCCGCTTCCTGCACCCCGAGGTCTACTACCAGCTGAAGCGCAGCGTCGCGAAGAAGAAGGCCGAGCGCGAGAAGTACACCAAGGAAGTCCTCTCGATCATCTCGAAGAAGCTCGCCGAGGCGGGCCTCGAGGCCGAGGTCAGCGGCCGCCCGAAGCACTTCTTCTCGATCTACCAGAAGATGCAGGCGCAGAACCTGCTCTACGACCAGATCTACGATCTGATCGCCTTCCGCGTCGTCGTCGACTCGGTGGGCGAGTGCTACGAGGCGCTCGGCGTCGTGCACGCGAGCTGGAAGCCGGTGCCGGCGCGCTTCAAAGACTACATCGCGCTGCCGAAGGCGAACGGCTACCAGTCGCTGCACACGACGGTGATCGGCCCGTTCGGGGAGCGCATCGAGATCCAGATCCGGACGCGCGAGATGCACCGCGTGGCCGAGTACGGCATCGCCGCGCACTGGCGCTACAAGGCGCCCGGCGACGGCGAGCCCGACAACGACCAGCGCTTCGCCTGGCTGCGCCAGCTGCTCGAATGGCAGCAGCACCTGCAGGACCCGGCCGAGTTCCTGCGCTCGGTGAAGGAGGACCTCTTCAGCGAGGAGGTCTTCGCCTTCACCCCGAAGGGCGACCTGCTCAACTTCCCGCTCGGCTCGACGATCATCGACTTCGCCTACCGCATCCACTCCGAGGTGGGGCGGCACTGCGCCGGTGCGCGCGTCAACGGACGCATCGTACCGCTCAAGTACCCGCTGCAGAGCGGCGACACCGTCGAGATCATCACCACGACGAACCAGACGCCGTCGAAGGACTGGCTCAAGCTGGTGCGGACGTCGCGCGCCAAGGCGCGCATCCGGGCCTGGCTGAAGAGCCAGCAGAGCCAGCGCTCGGTGGCGGTGGGGCGCGAGATCCTCGAGCGCGATCTCGGGCGCCATCAGCTCGACCTCGCCACGCTGCGCAAAGACGGGACGCTGGCGCGCGTGCTGAAGGAGCTCGACCGCGAGGACGAGGACGCGCTCCTCACCGACATCGGCTACGGCAAGCTGCCGACGCAGCACGTGCTGGCGAAGATCCTGCCCGAGACCGAGCTCGAGCGACGGCGCGAACGCAGCGAGGGCGCGCTGCAGCGCCTCATGCGGCTCGTCAGCCGCCAGACGAAGAGCGGCGTGCGCGTCTCCGGCGTCGAGGACATGCTGGTGCGCTTCGCGAAGTGCTGTCAGCCGCTCCCCGGCGAGCGCATCGCCGGCTTCATCACGCGCGGCCGGGGCGTCACGGTGCATGCGCAGGACTGTCCGAAGGTGCTCGAGACCGACCCCCAGCGTCGCATCGACGTGCAGTGGGAGAACGTCAAGAGCCTGCCGCGACCGGTGCGGATCGAGGTCACCTGCGTCGACCGGCCGGGCCTGCTCGCGGCCATGTCGAAGGCGATCAGCTCCACCGGCATCAACATCGCCCGCGCGCAGGTGCACGCGATGGGCGACCACAAGGCGCAGAACACGTTCGAGCTGATGGTCGGCACGCTCGACGACCTGAACCTGGTCATGCGCAACCTGGGCCGCGTCCGCGGCGTCATGCGGGTCACGAGGGTACGCACATGAATCGACGCATCGTCTCGACCGAATCGGCCCCGAAGGCCGTCGGCCCCTACAGCCAGGCCATCGTGGCCGGCGATATCGTGTTCACGGCAGGCCAGATCGGACTCGATCCATCGACGGGTCGCCTCGTGGAGGGCGGCTTCGCCGCCCAACTGGCGCGCGTCATCACCAACCTGGAAGCCGTCCTCGCCGCCGAATCCCTGACGCTGGCCGACGTGGTGAAGACGACCGTCTTCGTCACCGATCTGAAGGACGGCCCTGTCCTCAACCAGATGTACGGCGACCGTTTTCCCAGCCCGTACCCCGCGCGCAGCACCGTCCAGGTGTCAGACCTACCAGCAGGCGCGTTGGTCGAGATCGAAGCCGTAGCCGTCCGATCTCGCTAGCGGACGTACCCGCCATGGAGCGCTGGCTTTGCCAGCCGCGACACACAGGTCGAGCGATCAAGACCGCCCCAAGTCTCGCCCCCGACCCGAGCTGTAGCTCGGGTCGGCGTCTAGACGGCTTTTGCGACCTTGCCGCTGCGCAGGCAGCGGGTGCACACCAGCAGGTGCGTGCCGGCGCTGCCGACCTTGGCATGGACGCGCTGCAGGTTCGGCTGCCACGTCCGCTTCGTCTTGTTGTTGGCGTGGCTCACGGTGTTGCCGACCGACCGCTGCTTGCCACAGAGTTCACAGGAGCGCGCCATAAGGGTGTGGCCAGTACCATGCGTCACCCAACGTGGCAACCTCCGCTCACCCCATGCGGATGCGACGGATGAGCTCGGTGGTGGACACCCCGGGCACGATGGTGACGCGCTCGACGCGCCCACCGCGCGCCAGAACCTCCTCGTGCCCGACGATGTCCTCGAGCGCCCAGTCGGCGCCCTTCACGAGTACGTCGGGAGCGAGCGCGGTGATGAGGGCGAGGGGCGTGTCGTCGTCGAAGACCACGACGTGGTCGACGGCTGCGAGGCCGCTCAGGACCTCGGCCCGCTCCGCCGCGGCGAGGATGGGCCGGCCGGCGCCCTTCAGCCGATGCACGGAGGCGTCGCCGTTCAGGCCGAGCACGAGGAGGTCGCCGAGCGCGCGCGCCGCACCGAGATAGCGCACGTGACCGGGATGGAGCAGGTCGAAGCAGCCGTTGGTGAAGACGACCCGCGCGCCGGCAGCGCGGCGGGGGGCAAGCGTCGCCAGTAGGGTGGTGACGTCGGGAGCGAGCTTCGGAGCGACCACGGAGCGGCAGCATAGCGCGGGTCGACCTGGCTGCCCAACGCGACGGGTCGCCTTGACCCCCCCCCGGGGGAACCGATACACCCCGCGCACATGCCGACTCATCGGCGCCGTCGCTGGCGCGAGGCCATGACGGTGCGCCTCGACCTGAACGGGGTGCTCGCGGGAGCGATCGGCGGCGAAGGCCTCGAGCCGTCGCACCTCGAGGCCCTCGGTACTGAGCTCGGCCGTGTCCGGCTGGAGCTCGCCGACCGCCGTGCGCGCGGCGCGCTCGCGTTCGCCGACCTGCCGTACCGTACCGACGAGCTGCGCCAGGTGACGGATGCCGCCACCGCCGCGCGCGAGGAGTTCGACACGCTCGTCGTCCTCGGCATCGGCGGCTCGGCGCTCGGCACGCAGGCGCTGGCGAGCGCGCTCGTCGGCAACGGCACGAAAGGCATGCGGCTCCTGGTGTCGGACTCCATCGACCCCGGCACGCTGCGGGGTCTCCTCGCGCAGGTCGACCTCGAGCGCACGCTCTTCAACGTCGTCAGCAAATCGGGTGACACCGCCGAGACGATGGCGCGCTTCCTCATCGTGCGCGACCGTCTGCTGCGCCAGTTCGGGGCGGTCGACTACAAGCGGCACGTCCTCATGACGACGCAGACGCAGCACGGCTCGCTGCGCCAGATCGTGAACGACGAGGGCTTCCAGGCGCTGGCGTTCCCGCCCGACATCGACGGCCGCCTGTCGGTCTTCACGGCCTGCGGGCTCTTCCCGGCCGCCGCCGCGGGTATCGACGTCGAGGAGTTGCTGGCGGGCGCGGCGTACATGGACGAGCGCATGCGCGCCGCCGAGTCGCCGCTCGACGATCCGGCGCTGGCGCTCGCCGGTGCGCTCTGGTCGCTCGGCACCACGCGGGGCAAGCACATCGTCGTCCTGATGAGCTATGCCGAGCGCCTGGCGGCGGCGGGCGACTGGTTCTGCCAGCTGTGGGGCGAGAGCCTCGGCAAGGCCGAGGACATCCACGGTCGCACCGTCGAGTCGGGGCAGACGGCGGTGCGGGCACGCGGCAGCGCGGATCAGCATTCGCACCTGCAGCTCTACTGCGAGGGCCCGCGCGACAAGGTCGTGCTCTTCCTGCGCGTCGAGGATCACGGCGAGTCGCTCGACATCCCGGCGGCGTACCAGGACATCGAGGAGGTCGGGTGTCTCGGCGGCAACTCGCTCGGCGCCATGTTGAACGGCGAGCAGCGTGCGACCGAGCGCGCGCTCGCGCGTCGCGGACGACCGAGCGCCACGCTGACGCTGCCGGCCATCAGCCCGTTCACGGTCGGCCAACTCTTTTATCTCCTCGAGACCGCGACGGTGGCGAGCGCGCTGCTCGCGCAGGTCGACCCGTTCGGGCAGCCGGCGATCGAGGAGGGCAAGCAGTACACCTTCGGGCTGATGGGTCGGCCCGGGTTCGAGGCACGACGCGACGAGGTCGAGGCGTGGGTGGCGGCGAAGGATCCGCGCTTCATTCTCTGAGCGTGGACGCGTAGCGGGGACAGCGTGGGGAAGGTCGCCATACTCCCCCCGATCGTGCAGGGCCAGATCGCCGCAGGTGAGGTGATCGAGCGTCCGGCGTCGGTGGTGAAGGAGCTGGTCGAGAACGCACTCGATGCCGGTGCCGCGCACGTCGACGTGAGCCTGGTCCGCGGCGGCGTCGAGCGCATCACGGTCCGCGACGACGGCGAGGGCATGAGCCCCGAGGACGCCGTCCTCGCGTTCTCGCGCCACGCGACCAGCAAGCTGCGCACGGCCGAGGATCTGCCGGGCGTCCCGACGCTCGGCTTCCGCGGCGAAGCGCTGCCGAGCATCGCCGCGGCGGGCGCCGTGCGCCTCGTCACTCGCACCGCGGACGATGTCGCCGCCGTCGTCGTCGAGGCCGACGGGAACGGCGCGCGGCTGGCGGGACCGGCGGCGGGCGCGCGGGGTACGACGGTCGAGGTGCGCGAGCTGTTCTCGACCACGCCGGCGCGACGGAAGTTCCTGCGCACCGCCTCGACCGAGGTGGGCCACGTCGTCGACCTGCTGACGCGTCTGGCGGTGGCGTGTCCGGAAACCGGCTTCCGCCTCGAGCACGACGGGCGCGAGGTGGTGTCGTATCCACCCGTGCGCGACATCCGGCAGCGGCTGGCGCAGGTGCTCGGCGCCGAGCGCGCCGGGGCGATGATCGAGGTCGACGCCACCGGCAACGGCATGGCGCTCACCGCCTTCCTCGGGCCACCGCGCGAGTCGCTCGCGACGGCGCGGCTGGTGTGGACCTTCGTTGCCGTCGGCTCGTCGCCCGGACAGGGAGTGGCGCGCCGCTGGGTGCGCGATCGGCTGCTGCTGCGCGCGACCCTCGACGGCTACGAGTCGCTGTTGATGCGTGGGCGCTATCCGGTCGCGATGCTGTTCCTGTCGGCGCCGCCGGGCGAGGTCGACGTCAACGTGCATCCGGCGAAGCTCGAGGTGCGCTTCCACCGTCCGGCGGCGGCGCATCAGCTGATCCGCTCGGCACTGCGGAGCCACCTCACCGCGGCGCTGAAGGCGGCGGCCACGCCGCAGGTCACGCCCACCGTGGCCGATGCGGGTCCGTCGTACGGCTCCCCGCCGCCGCCGGGCCTGTGGAGCCCACCGACGTTTCCGACGCCACCCGCCGCCGTGCGCTCGTCGGATCCGGACGCGGAGCAGGCGGCGCTCTGGCAGCCCGCGCCGGAAGGCTTCGCCGCGCTGCGCTTCGTCGGCCAGATGTTCGACGGCTATCTCCTGTGCGAGGGACGTGGCCGCTGCGTGCTGATCGATCAGCACGCGGCGCACGAGCGGGTGCGGTTCGAGCGCCTGCGGCGCGAGCACGTCGACGGCTGCGTGGCGCGCGACCCGCTGCTGGTGCCGGAGACCATCGCGCTGCCGCCGTCGCAGCTGGCAGCGTTGACCGAGCGCCTCGGCACGCTGGACACCGCCGGGCTCGAAGGCGAGCCCTTCGGGCCCGACACGTTCCTGCTCCGCACCGTGCCGCGTCTGCTACGCGGACAGGACGTCGGCGCGCTGGTGCGTGCCGTCGCCGACGAGCTCGTCGAGGAGGGCGCCAGCGGCAGCGCCGAGCGTGCCGTCGACGCGGTGCTGGCGACGCTCGCGTGCCACAGCGCCGTCCGCGTCGGCCAGCGCATGGAGCCGGGCCAGGTGCGCGCGCTGCTCGAAGCGATGGACACCGTCGACGTCAACGCGCACTGTCCGCACGGACGGCCGGTCGCGGTCGAGCTGAAGCGCGCCCAGGTCGAGGCGCTGTTCCAACGATGAGCCGGCCGCGCATCGTGTGCCTGGTCGGGCCCACGGCGAGCGGCAAGACCGGTCTGGCGCTCGAGCTCGCCGTCGCCGTCGGTGCCGAGGTGGTCTCGGCCGATTCGCGGCAGGTCTATCGCGGCATGGACGTCGGCACGGCGAAGCCGTCGGCGGCGGAGCGCGCGCGCGTCCCGCATCACGGCATCGACGTGGTCGCACCCGACGAGGCATTCGACGCTGGGGCGTTCCGGCAGGTCGCAGCGAGTGCCATCGCCGACATCCATGCGCGCGGACGGCACGTGCTGGTCGTCGGCGGGACCGGGCTCTATCTGCGGGCGCTGCTGCAGGGGCTCTGTCCCGCGCCGCCGCGCGCACCCCACGTTCGCACGGCACTCCAGGCCCTGGCCACGCGCGTCGGCGCAGCTGAGCTGCATCGGCTCTTGGCCGGCATCGATCCGACGGCGGCGGCACGTATCCACCGAAACGACCGCGGGCGGCTGATCCGTGCGCTCGAGGTGCCGCTGGTGAGCGGACGCACGCTGTCGTCGTGGCAGGCGTCGCACGGCTTCGCCGAGCGTCCGTACGAAGCGTTGGTGATCGGTCTCGCGTTGCCCGTGCCGGAGCTCGATGCCCGGATCGCGGCGCGCGCAGCGACGATGGCGGCCTCGGGATTCCTCGACGAGGTGCGGGCGCTGCGCGACGGCGGGCTCGTCGCTGACGCGCCGGGGTGGAACGCCGTCGGCTACCGTGAGTTGCTGGCATGCGTCGAGGGTCGCAGCAGCCTGGACGAGGCCCTGGCCGCCACCGTGCTGGCGACGCGTCGCTTCGCGAAGCGTCAGCGCACCTGGTTCCGTGCCCAGCCCGACGTGGTCTGGCGACATCCCGACACCGATCGCGACGCGGTGCTGACCGACGTGCGCGCGTTTCTCGCCGGCGGCGCAGAAATCCACATTGCAAATCCGGGGAACCCGGGGTAGACCGGCGGCCGATCAGCTTCCTATGGCCCGCCCGGCTTCGATTCCCGCCCTGCGGCGGCGCATCGATCGCATCGACGATCGGCTCCTGCGGCTGCTCAACCAACGCGCCGAGCTCGCGATGGCGATCGCAACGCAGAAGCAGCACCGCAACGCCAGCATCTTCGCGCCCGCGCGCGAGAAGAGCGTCCTGGCGCGCGTCGCGCGAACCAATGGTGGCCCGCTCGACGCCCCGGGCCTGCGCGCGATCTTCGGCGAGATCATCTCGGCGTCGCGTGCGCTCGAGCAGCGTCTCCGCGTCGCCTACCTCGGTCCGGAAGCCACCTATTCGCACCTGGCGGCGCGCCGCCAGTTCGGCAGCGCCATCGAGTACCTGCCGTCGCCGACGGTGACGGAGGTGTTCCGCGACGTCGAGCGCGGGCGTGCCGATCTCGGCGTCGTGCCGGTAGAGAACTCCACCGAGGGCATGGTGGCGCACACGCTCGACCTGCTCGTCGAGTCGCCGCTGTCGATCTGCGCCGAGGTCGCGCTGCCGGTCCGCCACTGTCTGCTCGCGCAGGCCGGGACGACGCTCGCGGAGGTGCAGCGGGTGGTGGCGCACCCGCAGGCGCTCGGCCAGTGCCGGCAGTGGCTGGCGGCGCACCTCCCCGGCGTCACCGCCGGTGACGAGTCGAGCAACGCGCGCGCGGCACAGCGCGCGGCAGACGAGCCGGGCACTGCGGCCATCGCCGCTCCCGAGGCGGCCAGCACCTACGGGCTCGCCGTGCTCGCGCGCGGCATCCAGGACGACGCCGCCAACGTCACCCGCTTCCTGGTCCTCGCAGCCCATGACACCGAGCAGCCGAGCGGCGACGACAAGACGTCGATCGTCGTCAGCGTGCGCGACGAGGTGGGCGTGCTCGCGAAGCTGCTCGGGCCGTTCGCCACCCATCGCATCGACCTCATCAAGATCGAGTCGCGACCGCTGCGCGAGCGTCCCTGGGAGTACTATTTCTTCCTCGACCTGAAGGGCCATCGTCGCGAGCCACGCGTGGCGCGCGCGCTCGCGGCCGTCGAGCGACGTGCGCTGCGGTGCAAGGTGCTGGGGTCGTACCCACAGGCCGCGGAACCGGAGGCCTGATGGACATCCGCCACCTCGTGCCCGAGTGGATCCGCACGCTCACGCCGTATCCGCCCGGCAAGCCCATCGAGGAGGTCGAGCGCGAGCTCGGCATCACCGACTCGATCAAGCTGGCGTCGAACGAGAATCCGCTCGGTCCGTCGCCGAAGGCGCTCGAGGCGGCGCGGGCGGCGCTCGATCGCCTGCACCTGTATCCCGACGGCTCGGCGTTCTACCTGAGCCGACGGCTTGCCGCGCAGCACCGCGTCGCGCCGGAAGACATCCTGGTCGGCAACGGCTCGAACGAGATCATCGAGCTCGTCGTGCGCACGTTCCTGCGGCCGCGTGACGAGGCGGTGATGGCCGATCAGGCCTTCGTCATCTACCGCATGGTGACGCAGGCGGTGGCGGCGACGCCGAGGATCGTGCCGCTGCGGAACTTCACGCACGACCTCGAGGCCATGGCCGACGCGGTGACGCCGCGCACGCGCCTCGTCTTCCTCGCCAATCCGAACAATCCGACCGGCACCATGTTCGATCGCGCCGCCTGGCAGGCTTTCCTGCGGGCGCTGCCGTCGAACCAGCTGATCGTCGTCGCCGACGACGCCTACGCCGACTACGTCGAGGACCCGGATTACCCCGACACGATCGGCTCGCGCGGAGATGGCTCGGTGCCGGTGGTGACGCTGCGGACCTTCTCGAAGCTCTACGGTCTGGCGGGTCTGCGGATTGGCTACGCCGTCGCGCCGGCGCCGGTGATCGAGGCCATGCAGCGCATTCGCCAGCCGTTCAACGTGAACCTGCTGGCCCAGATCGCGGCGCTCGCGGCGCTCGACGATCACGAGCACGTGCGCCGCACGCTCGAGGTCAACCGCGAGGGCATGGCGTATCTGACCGAGAGCTTCCGGCGGCTCGAGCTGCCGTACGTCCCGAGCGTCGCGAATTTCGTCCTGGTACGGGTAGGCCACGGGGCGCAGGTCTACGACCAGCTGCTGCGTCGCGGTGTCATCGTGCGACCCATGGACGGCTACGGCTTTCCGGACTACCTGCGCGTCACCGTCGGGCTGCCGGCGGAGAACCGGCGCTTCATCGAGGCGCTGGAAGGCGTCCTGCGCGGGGGGCGATGACGCCGCGGTTCGAGCGGATGTGCGTCGCGGGGGTCGGCCTCATCGGTGGCTCGCTGGCGCTGGCCGCGCGGCAGGCGGGCGTGGTGAGCGAGGTCATCGGCTTCGGTCGGACCGCACGCAATCTCGAGATCGCCCGCGAGCGTGGGCTCATCGATCGTATCGCGACCACCCCCGCCGATGCGGTGGCGGGGGCGGACGTCATCGTGCTCGCGGCCCCGGTCGGCGCGTGCGTCGGGCTGGCCCGGAGCTTCGCGCCGCACGCGCGCCCCGATGCGGTCGTCACCGACGTCGGCAGCGTCAAAGGGACGTTGGTGAATGCGCTCGAGGCGAGCTGGCCCACGCCCGGAAACGTCGTCGGCGGCCATCCCGTCGCGGGGAGCGAGGCCTCGGGTGCGGACGCGGCGCGGGCCGATCTGTTCCGCGGGCGAGCCTGCATTCTCACGCCCACCGACACCACCGCCGCCGACGCGCTGGCGCGGGTGCGTGCGCTCTGGCTGGCCGTGGGTGCACGCGTCGAAGAGATGCCGGCCGCGGTCCACGACGAGTTGCTGGCGCGGGTCTCGCACCTGCCGCATCTCGTCGCCTATGCGCTGGTGGCGTCGCTCGACGACGTGCGCGCCGGTGGACGCGTCGCGCTCGACTACGCCGGCAGCGGCCTGCGCGACACCACCCGCATCGCGGCCAGCCCCGCCGAGCTGTGGCGTGACATCGCGCTCGCCAACGCCCCCGCGCTCGGGCGTGCGCTCGCCGACTTTCGTACCGCGCTCGATCGGCTCGACGCGCTGGTCACGAGTGGCGACGCTTCCGGCCTCGAGGCCGCACTCACCGTGGCGCGGGCCGTCCGGGTGCGGCTCGGAGGGACGAGCACATGACGCCGTGCCGGGTCGCGGCGCCGTCAGGGCCGCTCGCGGGTGACCTGTCGGTGCCCGGCGACAAGTCGATCGGGCATCGGGCCGTGCTACTCGGTGCGCTCGCCGAGGGGGTCACCACCATGCGCGGCTTCGGCGGCGGAGCCGACGTGCGGGCCTCGATGGCGGCGGTACAGCGCCTCGGCGCGACCGTCACCGAAGCGGACGGCGTCGTGCGCATCACGGGCGCGGGCCTGGCGCTCGGGTGTGGCGACACGGTCACGCTCGACTGCGCCAACTCGGGTACGACGATGCGTCTCGGCATGGGGCTCGTCGCGGGTGGACGGGGCACGGTGGTGCTCGACGGCGACGGGTCGCTGCGCCGTCGGCCGATGGAACGCGTGGCGCTGCCGCTGCGACAGATGGGCGCGCGCGTGCAGACGACGGGCGATCGTCCCCCGGTGCGGGTCGATGGCACGGCGCTCGCTGCCATCGATTTCGCGCTCCCGGTGGCGAGTGCGCAGGTGAAGTCGGCCGTGCTCCTGGCGGGTCTGCGCGCACAGGGGACGACGCGCGTGCGCGAGCCGGTGGCGAGCCGCGATCACACCGAGCGCATGCTCGGCCACATGGGCGTGCACCTCGAGCGCTTCGCGGACGGGGTGTCCCTAGCAGGCGGGCAGCGCCTGCAGGGCGGCGAGATCCCGTTGCCAGGCGACCCGTCGTCGGCAGCCTTCCTGGTGGCGGCGGCGCTCCTGGTGCCGGGCTCGGAGGTCCGCATCCGCGACGTCGGCATGAATCCGACGCGCATCGGCTTCCTCACCATCCTCGAGCG
>DASYLJ010000159.1:0-49035 GCA_036009625.1 Binatia bacterium | reverse complement strand
GGATCCTCGGCGAAGCGGTGCTTGAAGCAGACCTCGCGCGTACCCTCGAGCCGGATCTGCCAGTAGCAGGTGTTTCCCGAGAGGAACGCGACGTTGCCACCGCCCGCGATGAACGCCTCGACGACGTCGCGCATGCCGGCGCTCCAGTACTCGTCGTGGCCGACGCTCAGGTGGAGCCGGTAGGGCACGAGCAGCCCCGGCACGGTCTCGAGATCGACGCTGGTGGCGACGTCGACGCGGTAACCCGCCGCCTGCGCCCACACGAGAAAGCGTCGCTCCCACGCCGCCCAGCCCGCCATGCCGTGCCACATCGCGAGCCCATGGCTCGCGGTGTACTGCATGAAGGCGGCGGGGCCGGTGCCGGGATCGACCGTCGCGACACGCTCGCCCGCTCCGGCGGGCTTCGCCAGCATGCCGGCGGCGAGCGGTCGCTCGAACGACAGCGCGACGGCGCCGGTGTAGAAGTTGCGGCCGCCGACGTCGTTGTAGGCGTTCCATGTCGTGGTCGCGAGGACGAGTAGGAGACCGTCGGGCGACGGGGTGGCGGCACGCACGACGAAGAATGCCGTCGGCGCATCGGGCTCGTCTGCGCCGGCGGGCGTGCAGCGCACGAGATAGACGCCGCTCGGCCAGGCGGCATCGACCGGCACGACGAGCGCCACCGGCCACCCGCAGCCGGCTTCGGGCGCGTCGTGCGGAATCGGCAGCGCGCGCGCCGGCACGTCGTCCGCACGCCACACGACGACGGGCTCGGCGCCGTCGCGGACGACCTCGATGACCACGGTGGGCGTCATCGCCGAGAGATGCAGCGCCACGGCGTCGCCCGGCCGCACGCTCTGCGGCAGGCAGTAGGCCATCGATCGGAGTCCGTCGGGGAACACGCGCGCAGGTATAGAGAGCGGCGCGCGCGGCGCCAAGTCGGCGGATGCGGGCGTGGTCCCTCCACGGTGGATTCTGATAGGGAGCGTTCGAACGAACGGGTACGATCACGATGTTCCACTGGCTCACCGAGCGCCGCCGCCGACATCTCCTCGAGCAACCGTTCCCGACGCCGTGGCTGGAGATTCTCGAACGCGACGTCACGCTCCTGCAGCGGCTCGACCCGTCACTGCACCAGCGCCTGCGTGATCTGACTCAGGTCTTCATCGCCGAGAAGAACTGGGAAGGATGCGGAGGCGTCGAGCTCACCGATGCGCATCGCGTGACGATTGCCGCCCAGGCGTGCCTGTTGCTCGTCGGCGTCAACGATCACGACCTGTTCGCCGAAGCCGGATCGATCCTGGTCTATCCGAGCACCGTCGTCATACCGCCACGCCGGCAGGGTGTCTTCGAGATGCAGACGACGGCGCCCGAATCCGAAACGCCGATCCTCGGCCAGGCATTCAAGAACGGACCCGTGATCGTCGCGTGGGATCGCGCGCTCGCCGGCGCACGCGATCAGGACGGCCATCGTAACGTCGTGCTGCACGAGTTCGCGCACGAGATCGACATGCACGAGGGCCCGATCGACGGCACGCCACCCCTCCCCGACCGCACCCGGGTTCGGGCATGGGTTGCGGCGTGCGAACCCGCGTTCCTCGAGCTCCGTGCCGCGGTCGCGCGCCGCAAACACACCTTCCTCGACGACTACGCCGCGACCAACGAGGCAGAGTTCTTCGCGGTTGCGACCGAGTCGTACTTCACGCGACCGCGCGCCCTGGCAGAGGCGATGCCGGACCTGTTCGGCGTGCTCCGGGATTTCTTCCAGGTCGAGCTACGGACGCGCGCGGGCGACGCGTAACCGTCCGCACCCGTCGCGCACCTCACTCCGCCCGATAGCGGATCAAGGTCCCGCGCAGCTCCGTCACGTCGTCCGTGCTGCTCGTCGTGGTCTCGACGTACTGGGTCTTCTTCTTGCCCTTGTGCCACTTGCTCTTCGCCTGGCCAGTGGTGTTGCTCGTCGAGCCCACCTGCCGGTCGGCGAGCTGACCAAGGATGATGGCGTCCGCACCCTTGGCACGTGCTTCCTCGAGCAGCTTCTGCTGCAGCTGCTGGCCGGGATTCGAGAAGGGAATCGTATCGACCTGCGCGCGTACCTCGCCCATCACCTCGTACGGCCGCTCCACGTCGTCCGCCGACATGAAGAGCTCGACGGTCGTCGTCGGCGCATACGTCTTGCCGACGTAGTCGACCGAGACGCAGCCCGAAACCAGGAGTGCCAGAACCGGCACGATCCGCAGACGCAACATGCGCCCGCAGTAACCCATGAGTCGGGAGCAGCTCAATCGCGCGGCGGTTTGTACGGCCGCTTGAGACGCGGCTCGATGCCGGCGGCGAGATATGGCTCGAGCCAGCCGTGGCCGGCGTCCGGCCACGCGTCGATGTTCGGCAGGTACGGCTTCACGTCGAGCAGCGGCGTGCCGTCGAGCAGGTCGATGCCGCGCACCTGCACCGTGCCTGCCGCCACGTCGACGCCGGTCACGATCACGTTCGAGAGCCCGACGCGCGACGGCCGGTCGGGCGCGCGCGTGGCGAAGACGCCCCGCTTCGGCCCGCCCCGCGGCGGTCGCACCTTCGGCGCCCAACCGTCGCTGCCGTGGAAGACGAAGAGCAGCCAGATGCGCTCGAACGTGGCGAGGTCGTGCAGCGCCTCGCGATACGGCGGATCGATCTCGAGCGTCCCGACGCTCTCCGGCGACGCCGTCGGCTGGTGCGGCGCGTCCTGTCGCCGTCGCCAGGGCGTCCTGGCGTGGCCGATCACGGGTATCTCGAACGACGTCGTCACCGGATACGGGGCTCCGCGCGCGGCTGTAGCGCACATCGTCGCACGAGGGAACCGACGTCGGATGCCACCGAACGCGCCGACGCTCGACGGCGCGCAACCTGCTCACGCGCGTGGATCTCCCGCCAGGTACTGGCCGGTGACCTGGCGGACGGCATCGGAGGTGCGCTTGCCGGGGATGCCGTCGACCTGCACGAAGACGCCGGGGAAGACGTTCAGCAGCGCCTGCAGCTGCGCAGCAAGGGCCGACTCTCTGGTCGTCGAGTAGCGTATCAGGGGGACCACCGTGCCGACGGTCGGCGACGCGCCGCCTGCGGCCACCTTGCCGTCGGCGTCGAACCGGATCGTGCCGTTCTCGGCCATGCGCCGGAGCAGCACCGCCGCGCCGCACTGCTTGGTCTTCGCCGTCGACGACCACGTACCGTCCGCGACGTACTTCCCGGCGGTGTGGTGGTTGGAGAATCCCCACAGGTACGGCGAGAGCACGTCGGGATGGTACTGCCGATAGCCGAAGCCGTTGTACTCCTCGAGCTTGTAGAGCATTCCCGCCAGCGTCCACTCCGACCACGCGTCGAGCCGCTTCAGGCGCAGCGCGTCCGTGGCGCTGAATTCCCACGTGAACGGCGGCGCGCCGCCCTTCGGGTACCCCTTGGGCACCTGGACCGTACGGGCCTTCAGGGAATCGCCGTTGTGAAGGTGGGTCGTGAACCTGAGCGATGCCTCCATGCTGTGGACCACACCGATGAAGGGCCATGGCACGCCCAGTGGTTGTCCCACGGACTCGTACCTCGACCTCGCGGCGGCAATCACACCGACGAGCGCGTCGACCTCGGACCGGCGGCCAGCATCGATAACGCAGCTGTCGAACAGGTCGGAATACTCGGTGCGGAGGGAATCGGTCAGCTTGATGGTCGCCATGGCGTCGTCTTGCGAGCATCGTGCCTGCCCGCCGACGCGCGTTCGTGGCGTCTCATCCCCCCGAAGACGTCCGAACGTGCGGACGCGACGTCCAGTCGAGCGGACGTCTGGGGCCGAATCACTGCGCGTAGCGGCCGATCCACGTCTCCTGGACGAACGGCGCCTTCGGTGCCGCTCCGCCGCAGGCGCCGTCGCCGATCGGATAGGTGTTCGGATCGCGCAGCAGCTCCGACGCCGCCTCACGCATCTCGACGTCGAGCGCGAACGGGATCTGCGCGACGCTGGTCACACCGCTCACGCGCGCGATGAACGCCTCGCGGATGCGACGGATGACGCACGCCTCGTCGACGCGCACGCCGTCGATGGAACGCGCCTGGCTCCACAGGAGCCGCTTGCCGGCCGGGTCCCAGGCGAACTCGGGGATGATCCAGCCCTGGTCGCCGGACGTGGTGAGCCGGCGGATCGGGCCGGGCTTGAAGCGCGTGCGGCCGCGATTCCAGCGCAGCGTCATCTCGTACAGATCGGTGGGCTGCTGGAAGACGGGCTGCAGGAAGTTGTTGCTGAACACCGACAGGACGATTGCGTAGTCCCAGTCCGGCGGCAGCTGCAGCAGCTCCGCGACGCGCGACCAGTCGTTGTGGGCGCCGGGCAGATTGCGCGACGACATGAAGATCACGTGCTTCATGTCGGGCGTGAAGATCGCCTGCTCGTCCCACGCCGGGTCGACGGTGAGCCGCACCGGTTGGCAGTCGCCGCGCGCCCGACTCTTCAACCGGCAGAAGAACAGCTCGGGGTTGATCGCCGTGTCGGCGGTCTCGGTGTAGAGGAAGCCCGAGCCATCGGGTGCCCACCACTGCGTCTCGTACCAGTGCCCGTTCGGCGGCCGCACGACGTGCTCGTCGACGAGCCGCGGTCCGCTCGGCCCGTTCGGATCGAAGCGCGCGACGCGGACCTCGGAGCGACCGTTGCCACCCTCGTCGTTGTTCCAGCTGAGCGCGGTCCAGACCAGATATTTCCCGTCGGGCGACCAGTAAGCGTGGAAGTGGTCGTGCAGGTCGGTGCTGTTGGTGAGGTTGGTGTGACCGGTCCCGTCGGAGGTCATGACCCACAGATCGGAGCCGATGCCGCCGAAGCCCGGCGCGCCGATGGCGATCGGATGGCCGTGCCAGGAGTGGAAGAGGATCCAGTCGCCACCCGGCCGCACCACCGGCACCTGGTCGCGGCCCTCGAGGCTGCAGGTGAGACACACCTTCTCCGAGCCGTCGAGCCGCGAGCGATAGATGTTGAACTCGCCGTCCGCGTCCTCGTCGCGCACGAAGCTGTCGTGCCAGACGACGTGCGTCGCATCGAGCCAGTCGACCGCCTGTCCGAGCACGAACGGATTGGGCTCGAGGACGAAGTCGCGGTCGGCATGCGCCACACCGGTCGCCAGGAGCGTCGCCATCGCCAGCAGCAGGCGCATCGTCATCGCGCGGGCGGTACCAGGTCGGCGCCGCGCTTGGCAACCGATTTCAGCGCGTGGGAGCGACGAGATAGAGCACGCTGTCCTGGGTCTTGGCGACGAGCATGAGGCCGTTGCCACCACGCGCGATCAGGCGATCCCAGCGCTTGCGCTCGTGCCGCGTGAACAGCGGCAGATCGACCCAGACGAAGCCCAGCCCGGCGCGTCGCACCAGCTCCTGGGTCGCATCCGGGTCCGGAACGTGGCGTGCCAGACGCATGCGCGACGGGAAATCCTTCGGCCAGTAGCTCGCATAGCCGTTGATGAGCGAGTACCAGCGCCCGATCGAGCGATACATCGCCACCGCGTGCGGTGCGGGGGTTCCGTCGCGCGCGCCGAGCGGCAGCTGCAGGAGCGAGCGCCTGGGAAGGCGCAGGAACAGCTCGAACGACGGAGGAATGGTCGGCGCCTCCTTCAGGTTCCGCGGCCACCGGGCGTCGCCACCGAAGGACGTGTCGACCAGCGTCGAGAGGTACAGCGCCATCAACGCGACGGTCACGACGCCGAGCACCTGGCGATCGTGGATGCGCGCGACGACGAGGCGGTGGATCGCCGCGAACGCCAGGCCCGAGAGCATCGCCAGTCCGATCAGGCCGGCGACCGCGAGCCGGGACGACGCGCGTAACGTGGCGGTGGCGGGGATCAGCGCCTGGAGCACACCCATCGGCGTCGGGAAGCGCCACCCGCCGACGCCACCGATGACGAGGTTGGGTGGCAGCGCGAGCAGGAAGCCGACGAGCGCCCACACCGATGCCGTCGCCCACGCCCCGGGCACGGCGCCCTGCTCGCGTCGTCCCCGGAACAGGACGCATCCGATGCCGACCAGGAGCAGGAGCGCCGTGATCGGCGCCACGTACATCGAATGTCCGGACGACAGCGGGATGGCGGCGAACGTGTCTGCCCAGTTCGTCTGCTTCGCGAGGTCGGGATTGGCTGCGGACACCCGCAGGTACGGCAGCAGGAACGGGATCATCAGGAGCGCCGCGCACGCCATCGCCGCCGCCATGCGCAGGCCGTCGGCACGCGTCTCGGCGCGCGCGATGCGCATCACCGCGTGGACGCCGAGCGGCACCAGCAACCCGGGCAGCAGGTAGACGGGATCGGTCAGCATCTGCAGCGCCACCAGGAGCGCGAGCCAGACCGCGTCGACGACGCACATGGGGCGCCGCGACGCGACCAGCGCGATCCACGGCAACCACATCAGGGCGGCCCACTGCGGAGCCGTCGGACCGAACCACGTCGTCATCCACGGATTGGTCACGAACGTCGCCGCCGCGACGCCTCCGGCGATGGTCGATCCCGTCCATCGTCGAACCACGAGGTGGATGCCGCACGCGGTCAGCGCCACACCGAACAGGAACGTGAGATTGATGGCGTACGTGGGATTGCGCGTCAGGAGGTACGCCGGCGCGAACAGCGGCAACGCGCCCCAGCCCGTCTGACCGAAGAAGAGGGCGCCGTGGTCGGGGAAGTAGATGTTGGCGTCGGCCATGACCGCGCTGCGATGGAAGAGCACGTCGGTCTGCCAGGCCATCGCCCAGGCGCCCTGGTAGAGGTCGAAGGGCGTCCCCCACCACGACAACAGGTGGTGCGTCCCGATCGACGTGACGAGCGGCCAGGTGAGGATGGCCATCACGACGAGGTAGAGCGTGAGCAGGCCGAGCACGCCGTCGATCCGACGCATCACGGACGACGGTGCCTGCGCCTTCGGCGCGTCGTCCACGACGTCGGTGCTCACCTCGTCGTGCTTGGCGAGCCCCCCCGCGATCACGAGCGACCTCTAGGCGATTCCGATTCAGACCGTCAACAAGAATCACGCACCGGCTGCTGGCCGTTGCTCCCCTCACGACGGGCACGTAGGTTCCGGCCCACATGCCTCGCTGGCTGCGCGTCGTTCTCGCCATCGTGGTGGTGCTCGGGGTGGTGGGGGCCGGTGCCTGGCTCTGGCTCACCGCGCGCACCCCCGTTCCGGAGACCACCTCCTTCGTCCTCGACCTCGCCGAGGTGCGCCGTCTGGCGGCGTCGCTCCCGGGCGATCGCGCGACGCGCGTGAACAACGAGCAGGTTGCGGTGGCATCCCTACCGCGCGGAGCAGTGTTCGCCGGACAGTCGCCGTTCGAGCCGCTGTCGTTCACCCACGGCGCCTACCAGGTCGTCTTTCCGGACGGGTTCATCGTCATCGACGCAGCGGTGGACGAGCAGCAGCTCCGCCAGATGGACGCGAAGGCCACCTTCGACGCCGCCGGCTATGCCGCCGTGCAGGAGGCACTCGGCACGGCGCGCGCCATCGTCGTCACCCACGAGCACGCCGACCACATCGGCGGGTTGGTGCGTCGGGCCGATCCGAGCCAGCTCGTCGGCCGGCTGCTGCTGACGAAGGAGCAGCTCGCCAACACCGCCGATCTCGATCGGGCGGGCTTCCCGGCGGAGCTGCGCGAGCGCCTGAAACCGCTCGAGTACGACCGCTATCTCGCCGTCGCACCCGGCGTCGTGCTGATCAAGGCACCGGGACACACGCCCGGGAGCCAGATGGTGTACGTGGCCCTCGCCAACGGGACCGAGCTGATCTTCCTGGGCGACATCGCCTGGCACATGGATCAGATTCGCCAGCTCTGGTACCGCCCACGGCTCGTCACCGACCTCTTCCTGGGCGAGGACCGCGACGCCGTGATGGCGCAGTTCCGGGCGCTGCACGACCTGCCGGCGAGCCCGCCCGTGCAGCTGGTGGCGTCGCACGACGTCGAGCAGCGACGCGCCCTGATCGACGCCCACGTCCTCGGCGAACATTTCGAGCGCTGACCGACGGGATCCGTCGCGCCGTCCGTATGAGGGGGTACGAACGGCACGCACGGAGGCACGACGCCTCCGGCCAAGCCGACGGAGGAACCGATGACGAAGCTCATGACCCGGATCGGTGCGATCACCCTGGCCCTCGGCGCGACGGTGGCCCTCGCACGCGACGACGCAAAGCGCGAAGCGTTCGACGCCGCCCGCACCGCGGCCTTCGCGCAGGCCGACGCCAACGGCGACGGCGCGCTCGATGCCGCCGAGTTCGCGGCCTTCCACGATCTGATGCGCGTCCAGATGGAGACCCTGCGCTTCAGCAAGCTCGACGCCGACGGCAACGGCACGCTCACGATCGAGGAGATCTCGGCTGATCATCACCACTGCGGTGGCCCGCACGGCGGCCCGCCGCGTGACATGTAGTCGACGGGCCGGTGACGCCCGGAGATGCTATCGTCCGCGGCTCGACGGCACGCGCGGGGCGCACAAGCGCCCCGCGCGTCACCCACAGCGATCGTGGCGGATTCGGACGACGACCTGATGGCGCGCGTGGCGGCCGGCGATGCCGAAGCCGTCCGCGTCGTGGTGGGAGCTCACCTGTCACGCATCACCGCCTTTGCCGCCCGCACGCTGGGTGATCGGACCGAGGCCGAGGACGTGGCACAGGAGACCTTCATGCGACTGTGGACCCATGCGGCACGATGGGAGCCGGGGCGCGCGCGCCTCACCACCTGGCTGCACCGCGTGGCGCTGAACCTCTGCCTCGATCGCCGCGCCCGCCGACCGCACGTGTCACTCGACGCGGCTCCGCTGCCCGCGGCGCCGGATACCGACGTGACGCAGGCCCTGCAGGCCGCGGACGTCTCGCGCCACGTCCGCGTCGAGGTGATGCAGCTCGCCGAGCGCCAGCGCACGGCGCTGGTGCTATCGCACTACCAGGGCCTATCCAGTACGGAGACGGCCGACGTCATGGCGATCTCCGTCGAGGCCGTCGAGTCGCTGCTGGCACGCGCCCGCCGCACGCTGCGCGAACGGTTGCGCGCCATGGCGCCGGCACTTCTGGGGGACGCATGATGACGCTCGACCGTCTGCACGCGCTGCTCGACGCCCACGGCGCCGCCCCCGAGCGCTGGCCCGACGGTGAGCGCGACGCCGCGCTCGCGTTGATCGCCGCATCGCCGGCGGCGCGCGCGCTACAGGACGACGCCGCGCTCCTCGATGCGCTTCTCGACGACGATGTCGTCGAGCCGCCGTCCGCGGCGCTGGTGGCGCGCATCGTCGCCGCAGCCCCGGCACCCGCGCGACGCCGCGCGCGCGTGATCCGGCCGACGCGGTGGTTGGTGCCATTGGCGCTCGCCGCCGGGCTGGCGCTCTGGTTCGGCCGTCCCGTCGAGCAGCCCGTGCCGGCGATCCCGATCGCGGCGCTCGGCGTGTACGAGGTCGGCAGCGACGAGCTGTTGGCGCTGTCCGACGTCGAGCCGCTCGACACCGACGCCTGGACCGACTGTCCCGACGACGTCCTGGGCTGCCCGGCCGCCACCCCACCGTCCACCGAGCCGCTCTCGGGTCCGTCCACCGACGAAAGGAGAATCTGGTCATGATGCGATTCCGTGCGACGGCACTCGCCACCCTGGTCCTGCTCCCCGTGCTCGCGCTCGCCCAGCCCGGGCCGCCCGGAGGCGACGACATGGACGGGGGAGGCCGACCCGGCCGCCCGGCGTTCCTGCGCTACCTCTTCCGGCCGGAGGTCGTGATGCGCAATCAGGAAGCGATCGGCCTGACGCCCGCCCAGCGCGACGCGATCAGCGCCGCCATGGCGAAGGCGCAGCAGAAGCTCCTGGCCCTACGCTGGGAGATCGAGGCCAAGGGCGAGACCGCCGCCCCGCTGTTCGCCGCCGAGAAGATCGATCCCGGCCCGGCGCTGGCGGCGGCGGGCGAGCTCATGACGCTCGAGGAGCAGTCGAAGCGCGAGCATCTGACGCTGCTCATCGCCGTCAAGAACGCCCTGACGGCGGAGCAGCAGACGAAGCTGCGCGAGCTCGATCCCGAGCCCTGGCAGCGACGCCGTCCATAGCCGCGTCATGTCCGTTGACGGGTAGACGCGAAGCCGCCGCCCATGGTACCGCCCCCGCTGAGGGGGATCGGATCCATGGGAAGATCGTCGCTGCTCGCCACCCTGGTGGCGCTCGCGTTGCCAGTCGTCGCCGCCGCTCAGCTCCAGGTGGTCACCACGGTGCCACAGCTGAACGCCGTCGCGCCTGCCAATACCGCCATCGTCGTCGCCTTCGACCGTGCCCTCGACACGAGCAGTGTCACGATCGACACTTTCCGGGTCTTCGGGCGCTACAGCGGCGCGGTGCGCGGCAGCTGGACGTTCTCGAACGGCAACAAGAACGCCACCCTCACCCCCGACGAGCCGTTCTCCGCCGGCGAGATGGTGTACGTGAACCTGTCGCACGACCTCACCGCCGCCGACACCACGACGCTGCGGTCGGCGGGCTGGGCGTGGCAGTTCGAGATCGCCACCGTCCCGAGCGCCGCGACGTTCCACGAGACGCAGCAGTTCTCGAACCGCACCGGCGGCAACCAGACCCGCATCTACGGCGCCGCGGCCAGCGACTTCAACGACGACGGCTATCTCGACCTGGCCACCGTCAACGAGGTCAGCGCCGACGTGCGCGTCTTCCTGAACCACGCCGACGGCAGCAACCAGTTCGGCCCGATGCGCCCGCCGCAGGAGATCGGCGTCGAGGCCAGCCCGAACGAGACCGCCGACTTCGACAACGACGGCAAGACCGACATGTGCGTCGCCGCCGCCACCAGCGGCACGGTGTCGATCCTTCTCGGCGCCGGCAACGGCTCGTTCTCGTCCGCCACCGACATCACCGTCGGCTCCGAGCCGCACGGCATCTGGCCGGTGGACGTGGACGGCGACGGTGATCTCGACGTCGTCAACTGCAACGTCGGCTCGAACAACATGTCGCTGCTGATCAACAACGGCAACGGCGTCTTCGGATCACCGACGTTCTTCGAGGGTGGGGTCAACGGCGAGTACGGTCTCTACGCCGCCGACATGAACGCCGACGGCATCACCGATCTCGTCATCGCCGGCCGCAACGGCTCCGAGATCAACACCATGCTCGGCAACGGCAACGGCACCTTCACCGCCTCGGGTGCAGCGCAGCCGACGGGTGGCAACACCTGGGTCGTCGTCCTCGGCGACGTCGACGGCGACGGCAACCTCGACGCCGCCACCGCCAACGACGGTTCCGGCACGGTCAGCGTGTTGAAGGGCCTCGGCAACGGCCGCTTCGCCGCGCCGTCAACGATCAACATCGGCGCGCACACCCCGGCCGTCGACCTCGGCGACCTCGACGGTGACGGCGATCCCGACATGGTGGTGTCGAGCTACGGCGGCGGCTTCTGGCGCTGGTTCCGCAACGACGGCACGGGCGCGTTCACCTTCGTCGAGGAGTTCGACGCGGTGTCGAACCCGTCGTGCGCCGTCCTGTTCGACGCCGACAACGACGGCGACCTCGACCTGGCGCTCAGCGACGAGATCGCCGACGTCGTCAAGATTCTCGAGAACGAGAACGGTGGCGCGTCGACGGCCTGCACGCCCACGCCGTCGTCGTGCCTGGCGCCGATCCAGGCCAAGAAGTCGTCGATCCAGCTGAAGAACAAGACGCCCGACACCGGCGACGGCCTGACCTGGAAGTGGACCAAGGGCGCCGTCACCGCCAAGGCCGACTTCGGCAACCCGGTCGCCACCGACTCCTACGCGCTCTGCATGTACGAGAACGGCGCGCTGGTGCAGAGCTGGGAGATGCCGGCGGGCCAGATGTGCGGCACCAAGCCGTGCTGGCGCGACATCGGCAAGGGCTTCTCATACTCCGACAAGGACCTCACGCCCGACGGCATCCAGTCCCTCAAGATCACCGAGGGACTCCTGGCCGGGAAGGCGAAGATCACGCTCAAGGGCAAGGGCAGCCACCTCGGGCTGGCCGGGCTCGACGGCCTCACCGGCGTCCTCGACGTGCAGCTGCAGAAGTCGTCGGGCGGCGTCTGCTGGGGCGCCACCTTCAGCCCGCCGTTCCAGAAGCAGGACGCGTCGCAGCTGAAGGCCGTCTCCGACGTCGCGGTCGTGACCACGACCACCACGTCGTCGACGACCACCACCACGCTCCCGGCATCGTTCTTCGCGCTGCACGCAAACACCATCGGCACGACCTGCGGCGGCTGCCACGGCGCCTCCGGCTTCGGCGGGCTGAGCGGCCTCGACGAGTGTCACACCGCGTACGCGGCGCTGGTGAGCATCGCCAGCACCGAGAACCCGACCATGTTCCGGGTCACGCCGGGCAGCCCGACGACGAGCTGGATCATGCACAAGCTCGACAACACCCACACCGCGTTCGCCGCCCAGTGCGTCGGCGGCTTCTGCGGGTCGTCGATGCCGCTCGGCAGTCCGCTGCTGCCCATCGCCTTCCGCGATGCGCTCCGCCAGTGGATCACCGACGGCGCGGTGAACGACTGCTGGTAACCGAGTGACGGCGCTTCCCTACCGCCCGTTCGACGCCGACAACCACTACTACGAGGCGCTCGACGCGTTCACGCGACATCTCGACCCACGGCTCGGTCCCCGCACCGTGCAGTGGGCCGAGATCAACGGCCGCCGCTACCACGTGGTGGCCGGCCGTGTGAGCCGGGCGGTGGTGAACCCCACCTTCAACCCCGTCGCCAAGGCGGGCGCACTGCACGCCTACTTCCGCGGCAATCCCGACGGGCGCTCGCCGCTCGATTTCCTGCGCGCGCGCGAGCCCATCCGTCCAGAGTACCGTGATCGCGACGCGCGGCTCGGCGTCCTCGACGAGCACGGGCTCGAGGCGGTGTGGCTCTTCCCCACCCTCGGCGTGCTCTACGAGGAGCTGCTGAAGCGCGACCCCGAAGCGGTGACGATCACCTTCACCGCCTTCAACCGCTGGCTCGAGGAGGACTGGGGCTTCGCGTACCAGCAGCGCATCTTCGCGGCGCCGTACCTCTCGCTCGCCGACGTCGACTGGGCGGTGCGCGAGCTCGAGTGGGCGCTCGCGCGTGGCGCGCGCGTCATCTGCATGCGACCCGCGGCGGCGTGGACGGCGAGCGGCCCGTGCTCACCCGCCGATACGCGCTTCGATCCCTTCTGGGCCCGCGTCGCCGAGGCCGGCATCACCGTCGTCGCGCACGCCGGCGACAGCGGCTACTCCGCCGAGGGCTACGCGCGCGAGGGCTTCGGCGCCTCGTTCGACGAGATGATGGGCCCGAACGTCAAGTTGTTCCACATCGAACGCGCGATCCACGACTTCCTGGCCACGCTGTCGTTCGACAAGCTGTACGAGCGCCACCCCGGGCTCCGCATCGCGTCCGTCGAAAACGGCTCGGAGTTCCTCGGCGATCTCTTCCGCAAGCTGCGCTCGGTGTCGAAGAAGTACGTCGGCTGGTTCGGCGAGGATCCGGTCGAGCTGTTCCGTCGCCACGTCTGGGTGAACCCGTTCTGGGAGGACGACGTGCGCGAGGTGGTGAGCTACATGGGCGCCGACCGCGTCATCTTCGGCTCCGACTGGCCGCACATCGAGGGCATGCCCCGTCCGCTCGACTACGTGGCCGAGCTCGACGGCTTCGACGACGCCGCGCAGCTGCGCATCCTGCGCGACAACGCCCGCGAGCTGACGGCGCCGGCGAGCGCGTAGCGTCCTGCTGTCCCAGCCTGATTTTCGTGGCACGGCTGTGGCGGCAGTACTGGTTCCTGCTGGCACTCGCCGCGGTGCTGACCCTCGGGTTGGCGACGGGTCTCGGCGCCCCCACGGTCGCGACGCTGTACGTCGAGCTCGTGCCGCTATCGGCGGCGACGGCGCTGGTGCTCTTCCTGATGGCGTTCAGTCTCGATTCCCACCGCCTGCGCGATTCGCTGCGCCGCCCCGCCGGGGCCGTCCTTGGATCGGTGGTGAACCTCGGCGTGCTGCCCATCCTCGCCGCCGCCTGCGCGCGTGGCCTCGCGCTACCCGATCTCGCACTCGGGCTGATCCTGACCGGCATCTCGCCGTCGACGCTGGCGACGGGGTCGGTCTTCACACGACGCGCCGGAGGCAACGACGCCATCTCGCCCCTGGTCACGCTGCTGACGAACACCGCATGCGTCGTCGTCACACCGCTCTGGCTCACGCTCCTCGTGTCGCGCGCCGCGCAGATGGACACCACGGCCATCGTGCGCCAGCTCGCGGTCTGCGTGCTCCTGCCGACGGTGCTGGGCCAGCTCTTCCTCTGGCCACGCATCGGACGGGCACTCGCGGATCGTCATCGCGCGCGGATCGGATCGGTGTCGCAGCTGATCGTGCTGGCGATCGTCTCGGGCGCGGCGGTGAAGGCGGGGATCGAGCTGCAACGCCACGGCGCGTGGCCGTCGGCGGTCGACGGCGCGGTCATGGCGGGAATGTGTCTCCTCGTCCACGTAGCCGGGCTCGAGAGCGGCTGGTACGGCGGCGCGCTCTTGCGGCTCCCGCCCGAGGACCGGATCGCGACCGCGATCACCGGCAGCCAGAAGTCGTTGCCGGTGAGCCTGCTGATCGCCACCAACCCATCGGTGGTGACAGAGGACGCACCGTTCGTGCTGTTCCCGCTGCTCGCCTACCACGCGACGCAGCTCCTCCTGGACACGATCGTCGCCGATACGTGGCGACGACGACGGACCTGACCTCAGGGTTGGCTCAGTGCGCGCCGAGGTCGGGACAGGCCGGCGGCGAGGGCGCCCGCACCGCGAAGAAATGGGAGCCGTCGTCGATCTTGACCGTGCCGCCGAACTCGCCGCAGAAGCGACCGCTGCCGATCTCGACGATGACGCCGAGCGTGCCCTGCGAGGCGCCGCCCAGCCCGTACACGCCGGCCGCGCGAGCGGAGAAGCGGATCGATCGACCGTCACGCAGCCGCGCCGCGAGCACGCCGCCGGCGGTGTCGCTCTTGTACTTGTAGTCGGCTCGCGACCGGGTGCCGCCCTTGGTCCATCCGCTCGCCGGTAGATCGATCGTCACGGAGGCACCACCCGGCTTGCCGATGATCGCGGTTGCGCCGCTCACCGTCGGGTCGAGGCCGGTGAGGTCGATCGTCGCGTCGGAGAGCGTCACCTCGTTGCGCTTGCCGCGCGGGGGGCCGACGTCGTCGACGCGCAGGCGGCTGCCGGCGACCGGGATGCCCCCGCACGATGGGTCGGTGATCGGCGCGTGGCCGCAGCCGCCGACCATCGCGCAGGAGTCCACGGTGCAGGCATCGTTGTCGTCACAGCTGACGGGCGTGTAGCCGCACGTCGTGCCGTCGACGCAGACGTCATCCGTGCATTCATCGCCGTCGTCGCAGCTGAGGAGCGAATTCATGCAGCCCAGGAACATGCTGCATGAGTCGGCGGTGCACGGGTCCGAGTCGTCGCAGTTGATCGGCACATGTGAGCAGAACCGGTTGATGCAGGCGTCGGTGGTGCAGGTGTTGAAGTCGTTGCACTGGAAGTCGGACGAGCACAGGCCGCCGCCGCCGGCGTCGGCCTGGTGTGGGAGCACGATGCCCCCGACGGCGAGCAGGACTGCGCACAGTACGGATGCAGCGAGATGGCGTTTCGACATGTCGTCCTCCACGGATCCGGTCGGGGCCCAGGGGCCCGGAGTGTCGCCTCGACGCGTGGCGACTGTCAATACAGGTACGCCCGAAGTTAGTGTTTCAGTTCGAACCGGACCCTACCCGCCTCGAAGTCGACCTCGTCCCATGCGCACGGGCCGGACGACGCGTTGGTCGTCGAGCGCTGGTGGCAGTCCCGCTACCGGGAGCCCAGGAACTTGAGGACCGCGAGCCGCTCCGTCTTCGCCAGGGCCATGTAGGCGGCGCGAACGTCGGTCGCCTGCCCCGCGTGAGCGAGGATCGCCCCTTCGATGTTCCGTGCGCGGCCGTCGTGCAGGAACGGAGCGGTGCTCTTCAAGACCCACAGCGGCGCCGTGCGGAATTCGGCGGCCTGCGCGTTGCCGTCGGCCAGGCCGTCGCCCGTGCCGACGTCGTGCAGCAAGAGGTCGGAGTAGAGGTCGACGAGCTTTCCATCGATGGCGGCGTTGGCGCTCACCGTCGTGTAGCCGCTGTAGTGGCAGAACCCGCACCCGATCGCGTTGAAAATGACCTCGCCGGGCTGGACGATACCCTGCATTCGTTTCGGCACCGGCATCGGTGAGAGAAACCGCAACAGCGTGGTCAGCTCGTCGAGGAAGGCTCCCGTGTCCTCTGGATCAGGGACGGGATCGCACAGCGCGAGCAGGGCCACGTTGCCGTTCGGAGGGCTCTCCGCGGGAAAGAGCGGGTTGGTGACACCCATCTCGTTCACCATCGCCTCGGCGACGACGTCCGCGAGCAACGCGCCCGTTGCCTTCCAGCCGAAGCGCCCGACGTGTTGCAGTCCGTCCGATACGCTGGTCACGACGTGCACGCGGCCCGCCATCGCCGGATTGGCGGCGGCCTGGGCCATTTCGCGATCCAGCCTCTGCTCGTCGGGAATGGCCTCGACGAGGCCGGCACCCAGCGTAGACGACACGCTGCGCCGGACGACCACGTTGGCTTGCGGCGGAACGACCTCCTCGCAACCGGGCGCGACGGCTTTCTCCTGCAGGACGGGGCCACCCAGCGCGACGAGTGGATCGAAGCCGCCGGCGATGGTGCGGCCGAAGCGCGTCACCGTCTCCTTGCTCGTACCGCCCAGCGCAGGGCCACGGTGACAGTGGTAACACCGCGACCCGCCGTTGAAGTTCGGGCCGAGGCCCTCCCCCGCGCCCATGTGCTCGCGGAAGGCGAGGAACCCTGCCTTGTACGCGTCGACCTCGGCCGGGGTCAGCCCAGGAAGCGGCAGGCCGGGCTTTGCCGCGCGTACCGGATCCGCCGCGTGCACGGCCGGAGCGAGGAGCACGGCCAGCAGGATTGCGCAGGCGAACCGCACGGCGAGGACGATATACGAGACGGTTCGTCCATTGGTCAACTACAACTCAGAGTTGAGGAGTACACAGATAGCCTGCTCCTCATCGAAGGGCCGGAGAACCAGCGACGCGTCCGCCTCAATCCCGTCAGCGGATGCCTTCGCTCACGAGCCAGCTCTTGAGCGTCTTCGTCACCGTCGCCGACGCGTCCTGCTGCAGGAAGTGGCCCGCGCCGGGCACCGTCACCAGCGTGAAGCCGCTCGCGACGAAGTTCCACGTGTCGTTCCAGCCAGCGGCGAGCAGGAACGGATCGCCGAGCCCATGCATGGCGAGCACCGGTGCCTGCACCAGCGGGAACGCCACGTCGGCGTACGGTTCCCGCGGATAGTTGCGCTTGTAGTACGCGACCATCCCCTCGAAGCTCGAGCGCTCGAAGGCTTCGACGTAGTGCGCGCGCGCGACGGGATCGGTCACCCATCCCGCCAGGCCCGCGGCCGTCAGCCCGAGATGCGAGCCCTCCTGCTGGAAGGCGCGCGCGTAGGCGCTGTTCGCCTGCTGTACCGGGTTCTCGCGCAGCTCGCGCAGCAGACCGCGCGGATGCGGCGTGTTCAGGATGACGAGGCGCTCGGTCATCGCCGGGTAGAGCATGGCGAAGGTCCAGGCGACGGCGCCGCCCCAGTCGTGTCCGACGACGACCGCCTGCTCCTCGCCGACATCGCGGATCACCGCCGCGACGTCGCTCGCGAGCAGCGTGATGTCGTACTGCGCGACGTCGGTGGGCTGCGCACTCTCGTTGTAGCCGCGCTGATCGATGGCGACGACGCGGTAGCGCCGTGACAGCGCGTCCATCTGGTCGCGCCACGTGTACCAGAAGTCGGGGAAGCCATGGATCATCACGATGAGCGGGCCGCGGCGGCCGAGCGTCGCGTAGTGGATCGTCGTGCCGTCGTTGTCGGCGTAGCCGTGACGGACACGATCCCAGACGTCCTTCGAGCCGGCGGTGGCCGGCGCGGGCACGAGACACGTCAGGAGGGCGAGCAGGCCGAGGAGGCGACGGATCATGGGACCGGCCTACCACAGCGGGCGCGTGGCGCGTGCCGGGTTCGATCGCGACCGGTCGCGGCGGCGGGCTGAACGGGCTCGCCGGTCCCGAACGCTGGACCTCAACCGACGCGGCGTCGCACCGCGAGGCCGCCCGCGATCTGGTCGGCCGCGGTCTCGCCAGACACCACCGCTCCCTCCATGAACCCGACCCAGTCGGCGAGGTGCTCCCCGGCGAAGAGTACCTGCCCGTGCGGCTTTCCCAGCACCGGTCGCAGCCCGAAGAACTGGCCGGGACGGAAGAACGCGTACGCACCCTGCGTCCAGGGATCGCG
This sequence comes from Binatia bacterium, assembly GCA_036009625.1. Taxonomy (GTDB): domain Bacteria; phylum Desulfobacterota; class Binatia; order DP-6; family DP-6; genus DASYLJ01. Next base: position 30,726 of record DASYLJ010000159.1, on the reverse strand, counting down.
CTGCCAGGCGTAGGCGGTGGCTTTCTGTCCGTAGCGGCGCGCCCCGTTCGCGAACGGCGCCATGTCGTCGAGCACGAGCTGCAGCTTGCGCTCGTCGCTCTGGTCGGCGAGCACGTCGGCCTTGTCGCCGACGGCGTAGGCGCAGAGGATGCCGCGCGTGCCCGGCTGCCCCTGCGTCGAGTGGAAGTAGTAGTGGCTGGTGCGATCGCTCACCATCGCGAAGTCGTCGTCGCCCCAGAAGCGCTCGCTGCACAGGACGTGCGTCTTGATGATGCGCGCATACTGCAGCTGCTCGGCCGCTTCGCGCTGCGCCGCCGGCAGGGGTGGCTCGAAGACGATGTCGCGCAGCGAGCGCACGGGCGCCGTGCACACGACCGCGTCCGCCGTGAACGGCACCTCGAGACCGGACGCGTTGTTGACCGCGGTGACGGTCACGATGCCGTGCCGCTCCACGACGCGCGTGACCCGATGGCGAAGCCGGATGTGCTCGCGCCCGATACGGTCGGCAAGACCATCGGTCATGCGGCTGTTGCCGCCCACGACCTTGAAGTCCATCTCGACGGTGTCGTTCGACCCGAAGTGCAGGTCGGCGCCGCCGAAGGCGCCCACCATGCGGATGGTCTCGCCGAAGTCGGTGGAGTCGATCAGGTCCATCAGGCGCAGGTCGTCGTCGGGACAGCCGGCGTCGCGCAGTGCGGTCCACCAGTCGTTGCGGTCGAACGTCTGCTTCTCCTGCGGACGCATCTTCTCGTAGCGCTCGCCGATCTTCTCGAGGGCCGCCTTCGTCGCGGGCGAGAAGTCCCACGCGTCGGGCGCCGACACGGTGGCATCGCGCAGCAGCGTGGTGCGCTCGAAGCGATGGCGCATGAGCTCGAGGCCGAAGTCGGCGCACAGCGCGCGCAGGCGATGATGGTCCTCGCCGATCCACTGCGCACCGAGCTCGCACACCAGCTCCGGCGCCTCGGGAAAGACGTAGGAGAAGACGCGGCCGCCGAGTCGGCTGCGGCCGTCGAGCACCGTCACCTCCCAGCCACGCTGTGTCAGGCGCCATGCGGCCGCCAGGCCGGAGAGCCCGCCGCCGATCACCACCGCCCGCTTCGCCGGCCGCGCTCGCACCAGCCCCGGGACCAGCGTCGCCGGCACCGCCATCGCCCCCACCTGCAACAGCCGCCGCCGCGTCAGCATGGGAGGACTCCAGACGTGAGCCCGGCGGGTGTCAAGCAAAACGAGACAGTTGACGGTCCGTCGGCCCGGGCGTAGCCCGAAAGCATGCGTGTGCTGCTGCTCACCGCGTTCCTCCTCGCTGCTCTGCCGCGCCGAGCCCCCGCCATCGTGCTCGGGGGCGGCCTCGCCGACACCGACTGCACCGTCGCCTTCGGCGGCGTCGATGCCACGGCGGGCATGAGCGGTGTCGTCTGCCGGGACGGCGACACCTGCGACCTCGACGGCATCGTGAACGGTGCCTGCCGCTTCGACGTCGGCGTCTGCCGAGCCGTCGAGGACCCCGGGTGCAATCCGCGCTCGGTGACGCGTGTCGAGGTCGAGGGCCTGGCGCTCGAGGTTCCCGACCTCGCCGGCGATGCCGGCGTCTGCGGCGAACCCACGTCGGTGACCCTGCCGACGGCGTCGGCCGTCGGCGTGACCATGCTCGCGCGCGACGGCGACGAGCCGCGCGACGTCGACTACCTGAACGTCTGCTGCATCGACGAAACCCGTCCACTCGACGCCGCGCGCTGCGCCCTCCATGTCGATCTCGCCCTGGCAGGCTGCACGACGCGCATTCCGCGTAAGGGCGTGCGCGCGTTCACGAAGGCACGGAAGCTGGTCGAGCAGGCCTGGAGTCAAGGCGGCTCGACCCGCCTCGTCGCTCGCGCACGACGGCAGCTGGCACGCGTGCAGAGCGTCGGGCAACGTCTCTCGGACCGCGATCGCTGCGGCAACACGTTGGGGCTGCTCGCCCGTCACGCGCTCGACGTGCTGTAGGTGTCGACGCTCGCGGACGCCATCGGCATCGTGCCGGGCACGGCGGGATTTCGCGCCCTGTCTGCGCGCATCGAGCCGCCGGCGTCGGGTCTGGTGCGATGCCGGCCGGTCGCCGTCGGCTGCTGCGGTACCGATCGCGCGCTGATGACCGGCCGCTACGGCGGTCCAGCCTACGGCCATGACGACATCATCACCGGCCACGAGACGGTGGTGTGCGCCGACGAGGCGGCGCCGGGCATCACGCCCGGTCGCTGGTATGCGCTCGTCGTCCGAGAGCCCGTCGCGACGGCACCCGCACCGTTTCGTCGTTCGCCGCACCTCGCACACGACCCGGCGCACTTCGTCGAGCGCGGGCTGTCGGGGCTCGACGGCGGCCTGCGGCCTGCGTTGCGCTGTGCAGCCACGTCCCTCGTACCGCTGCCCGACGGCCTGCGGCCCGAGCAGGCGGTGTGGGTCGAGCCCATGGCGTGCATCGTGAAGGCGGTCCGCGTCTTCGAGCACTGCTGGGCGGGCATCGCCGGCGGTGACGACGAGGTGGTCGCGCGCGCCGCGATCGTGCTCGGGGCCGGCTCCTGTGGTCTGCTCGCCACCGCCCTGCTCCGCCAGCACGGCTTCACGGTGACGGCGCTCGACCTCGCACCCGCCACGTCGTCACGCGCCGCGCTGGTGCGGATGCTGGGAGCGGACTACGTCGTCGGCCCGTCCGCACCCGGACCATCCGTCCGCCTGCTCTTCGACGCCTGCGGGAGCCCGTCCGCCGTCGAGCATCTGACCACGCGGCTCGGTCCCACGGGCGGCATCGTCGACTTCGGCATCGCCGAGGGCGCACACGCGACGGCCGATGCCGTGCGCCGGACCACGGGCAACCACTTCCGCATCGGCTCGATCAATGCCGGCCGTGACGACTGGCGCATCGCGGCCGAGGCCGTCGCCCGTCTCGCCCGTGAGCATCCCGCCTTTTTCACCCGTGCGACGGCGGTCGTGACCGGGCTCGACCTGGCGGCGATGGTGGCGGCGCTCGACGATCCGAGCGTCGTGAAGCCGGTCGTCCTACCGACCTGATCAGCGCTTCCCGTTCTCGCGCAGCAACATGGCACGTGCCTTGGCCAGCTCGGCGCGCTTCGACGGCGGCACCCGCGGGAACGACAGCTTCAGGCTCTCGAGCGTGTCGACCAGTGCCGCCGCCACCACCATCCGGGTGAACCACTTGTTGTCCGCCGGCACCACGAACCACGGCGCCTCCTCGGTGGCGGTGTGGCGGATCATGTCCTCGTAGGCCTCCATGTACTCGTCCCAGTGACCGCGCTCCTTCACGTCGGCGGTCGAGAACTTCCAGTTCTTCTCTGGCTTCTCGAGACGCTCGAGGAAGCGCCGCTTCTGCTCCTTCTTGGAGACGTGGAGGAAGAACTTGCGGATCGCGTACCCCTGGTGGGCGAGGTAGCGCTCGAAGGCGACGATGTCCTCGAAGCGCTCCCGCCAGACGTGCTTGCCGACGAGCCGCGGCGGTATCTTCTGGCTCGCGAGCAGCTCCTGGTGGACGCGCACGACGAGGACCTCCTCGTAGTACGACCGGTTGAAGATGCCGATGCGGCCGCGCTCGGGCAGCTGACGTGTCGTCCGCCACATGAAGTCGTGGTCGAGGTCCTCGCTCGACGGCTGCTTGAAGGAGTGCACCTGGCAGCCCTGGGGGTTCACCCCCGACATCACGTGCTTGATGGTGCCGTCCTTGCCGGCCGCGTCCATCGCCTGGAACTGCAGCAGCACGCTCCAGCGATCCTGCGCGTAGAGCCGCTCCTGGAGATCGGCCAGCGCCTCGACGCCCTTGGCCAGCAGCTCCTTCGCCTCGTCCTTGAACTCGTCGTCGAGGCCGCGGGTGTCACCCGGATCGACGTCCTTCAGCCGGAACTTTTTCCCATCCGTCACTCGATAGTGTGCGATCAGCCGCTGGGCTCGCTTCAGCATGTGCCGGGAATACACCCCGCGCGTGCCGGCTGCCATGCGTGCTGCGGGCGGACTCCGCATGCGGCGGCAGGGTTCCGTCGGTCCATTCGTCCTCGCTCACAGATTTGTCCGCGCCCCTTGGCATTCGCCCACGGACCCGCCGTGCGGCGCGCGCACGGCGGTACGCGCGCTACAGGAAACTCCACGTCGGGCCCGCGTGGCATGCATCTCGCACAAGCACCTCCTCGCTTCCCATGAACACATCAAACGAACTTTCACGGAGGAACACACCAATGCTGAGGAACCGGAAGACGCTCTTGATCGCACTGGCCATCACTGCGGGGCTCGGCCTGGGCGGACGCGCGTGGGGTGCGAGCGAGCCGTTCGCCGACCTCGACAACGACGGGGTGTTCGGCCCTGGTGACGTCGCGATCGGGAAGCTCATCAACAACGACGGTCAGTTCTCGACCGACAAGGCCGAGGGGGCCTTCAAGCCGCAGGCGGGCCCCGTCGGCATCGTCGTCCCCGACCGCTTCATCGGCAAGAAGAAGGCCGTCGTGCTGAAGGCGAGCGGCGACATCACCGTGCTCGGTGACATCACCGTCCCCGGCAGCGGCGGCGTGATCTTCCTGCTCTCGAACGGTGGCGCCGTCCACGTCGCCGACAACGTGCGGCTCTTCACCGACACGATCATCCAGCTGATCGGCCTCGGCGACGTCGAGGTCGGCTCGAGCGTCGAGATGCGCAGCCGGAGCAACAGCTTCGCGATGGTCGCGCTGTCGTCGCAGAACGGTGACGTCACCGTCGGCGACGACGCCAACATCGGTGCGGCCGGTCTCATCGAGCTCAGCACGGGCGAAGAGACGGGCGGCTCGGTGAACGTCGGCGAGGGGTCGCGCATCGCCTCCGGCGCCGGCTCGGCGCGCCTCACGGCCGGTGACGAAGTGCTGATGGACGGCGTCCGTCTCAGCGCGCGCACCATCGTGATCGGCTCGCACGGCAGCAGCCGCAGCGGCCGCAGCGCCGGCATGGGCCCGGGCTACGCATCGGTGCGCAACAGCCAGATCCGCGGCACGGGCGGCGCCGCCTCGGTGCACATCTACGCCGAGGGTGGTGACGGCAGCACGATCGACATCACCCGCACCAAGGTCCAGGTGAAGGACCGCGACGCTCTCGATCTGAACGCCGACGTCATCGTGCGCTGACCGCGTCCCCGCGCGCACGTTCGGCACGGCGGCCGCTGGACCAGGGAGGTCCGGCGGCCGCTCGCGTTTTCAGTGGATCACGCGCGCGGCGCCGATGGCCTGATTGCTGAGGACGAGGAGCGTCTCGCGTAGCGCCGGCGACATCCGGCTCTTCGCGGTGGCCGCGTCGACCTCGAGCACGAACGTCTGGATGGCTGCCTGGAGGCGATCGATCTTCCGGGCGACCTTCGGCGAGAGCCCACGATGCAGCTCGGCCTGGGTGGCATTCGCGAGCCGCACGCTCCTGGCCAGAGCCTGCATGAGCTTCGCGCGCGCCTTGCGCAGCGTCGGATTCAGGTCGGCCGGGGCCGCCCCGGCGACGGTCCCACGGATGGTGGCCAGGCGGCAGAGCACCGCATCGACCGAGATGGCCTCGGCGTACTGGCAGCCGATGCCGGTGGTGCACACGTCGGTGGTGCAGACGTTGTCGTCGTCGCAGCTGAGCTGGGCGCAGGGGCAGCCAGTGGGCTCGAGCGGCTCGCCCGGCTGCGCGGGGCAGAGATCGCAGGCGTCGCCGCGCGAATCGTGGTCGCCGTTCGCCTGATCGACGTTCGGCACGGTCGCGCAGTTGTCGCAGGCGTCGCCGAAGCCGTCGCCGTCGGCGTCGCTCTGATCGGGATTGACCACACCGCGGCAGGTGTCGCAGGCATCACCCACGCCGTCATCGTCGTCGTCGGCCTGGTCGGCGTTGTCGGTGCCCGGGCAGTTGTCCTCGAGCACCACGCGGCTCGGATGGCTCAGCGAGTCGTAGCGCAACGCGATCTGCCGCAGACCGCCGCAGCGGTTCAGCACCATGATCTCGAGACCGATGCGGTCGCCGATGGCCACGCTGCGGTCGGCCAGCGTGCCGCCCACCGTGACCGGCAGCAGGATCGGCGCAGGGACATCGTTCTTGGGCCCGATGGTGAGACCCTGCAGATAGGAGTTGCCGAGGATGACCCGGTCGCCGCCGTTGGCGGGAGTGCGGAAGATCGTCGTGGAAATGTCGGCGCATCCCGGCATGCCGGCCTGGCCGGTGCCGAGGTAGGCCTCGACGGTGATCGCGCCGACGCGGAACTTGCTGCTGGTCGTCGCGGCCGGGCTGAGGAATCCGCCGAGCGTCGCCGTGGCGCGATCGCCCGCCGACTGGCTGACCTCTCGGAACGACGTGCGAATCGAGGCGCCCGGCAGCAGCTGGCGCGCCTCGTCACCGTCGCGAAGGTGGAGCGCCGTGTCGTCGTCCGCTCGCGCCAGCGCGGCCAGCGCCAGCGCGAGCAGGACCGCGATCCCGGTGACGCGAACCGGCGTCAGGGCACGCTGCTCCGAAGGCCGTGCAGCTCGGCGGCGGCCTGCGACACCAAGTCCTCGAGCAGGACGCCGAGATCGCCCGTCACCCGGCCGCGACGCATGCCGATCTCGACCGCACGGGCGAAGGCGTCGACCTTCCGCTGCGCGCGACGCAGCCGGACGCCGGCCCGGTCGCCGTTGCCGGCGGCCACGACCAGGCTCCGCGTACGCGCCAGCCGCACGAGCTGACGACGGAAGGTCCGGTTGCCACCCACCGCCGCCGGCGGGCGCGAGCGCAGCGCCGCCTCGAGCGAATCGACGCGGCAGATGAGCGCCTCGAATCCGGCCATGGGCGCGTCGAGGCAGCTTGCGGGCGGCGGCAGGGTCGTGGTCGTCGTCGACGTGGTGGTGGTCGGCGATCCCGGCGGCGGCGGCGGAGGCGGCGGCAGCACGTCGGAGAAGGACAGGCTGCTCGCGGCACCCGCGCCGTCATAGAGTAGCGTGACGTTGCGCGCGCTCGAGCAGCGGTTGCGCGCGATGACGGACATGCCGAGCCGCTCGCCGACGTCGGCCAGCGTGCCGCCGACGGTGATGGGCACGATGATCGGCGTCGACGCCTGCTTGCGCGGCAGGATGGAGGTGGTGATGGCACCCGAGGCCACCGGCACCCGCTGATCGTTGCCGGTCAGGCGATAGAGCTCGACGGTGACGTCGACGCAGCTCTCGATTCCGTTCTTGGCGGTCACCAGGAACAACGCCGCGGACGCACTGGCCGTCTGCGCGAGCGCTGCCTGCGGCGTGGCCACGAAGTCGGCCAGGAGTGCGCTCTGGCCGACGGAGATCCGCGCCGACACGTCGTCGCGGGGCGAGCCCGCGGTGGGCGCCTCCAAGCCGAGTGCGCGCGGCGCACGGAGAAAGCGGGGCGCTTCGACCGCGAGGGCCGGGGCGCACAGCGCACAGACGAGAGCGACAGCGTGCAGCGTTCGGGTCATGAGACGGTGCGGAGCAACCGATGTGCCGCGCTCGATCACGCAACGGCGCGGCATTTCGGATGGGGTTCGATGCGCGGCTGCGCGGCCGGCGCACCGTCGCACGAATCGCGTGCGGCGTGCAGCGGCTAGCGCTGTGCGGAACGCAGGGCGCCGATTTCGTTGGTGGCGCCGCTCGCGAGCACCATCAGCCGATTGCCGAGGATTGCCGGCATGCCCTTCGACTGCGCGCGCGTCAGGCTCTTCTGGAACGTGCGCAGCTGCTGGTTGGCGCGCCGCAGGCTCGGCGTGACCTTCCGCCCGGTGCGCGCCACCGCCACGGCGCTGCGCGCGCGCGTCAGCGACTTGTCGAGCCGCGTCGCCCACTTCTTCCCGCCGAGCGTCTCGATGGATTCCGCCGCCAGCGTCGTGTCGATGGTGTCGAGGCGACAGTCGACCGCCTCGAAGCCCGCGAGCGGCAGGTCGGTGCATTCGGTGGGCAGCGTCGTGGTGGTCGTCGTCGGCAGCGACGGCTCGGTGGACGACGTCGTGCTGGTGGCGGCAACGGTGCTGCTCGTCGTCGTGGTCGTGGGTGCGACGGTGGAAGTCGTCGTGGTGGTGTCGTCGCTGAGCGTGGTCGTCGTCGAGGTGGTGGTGCTGGTCGTCGTCGGTGCGATCGTCGTCGACGTGGGTGCGATCGTCGTCGTCGTCGGCTCGGGCAGCGTGCTGGACGTGGACGTACTGGTCGTCGTCGTGGTCGTGGTTGGGGGCGCGGTGGTGGTGGTCGATGAGCTGGTGGTCGTCGTCGACGAGCTGCTCGTCGTCGACGAGCTGGTCGTGGTGGTGGTCGTCGTCGAGCTGGTGGTGGTCGTGGTGCAGTTGCCGCAGCACGGCAGGGCGACGTTCTGGATCGTGTGCTCTGCCGGCGTCACGCTGCGCGACGGCAGGAGCGTCGGGGCCACGTCGCGCCATTCGAGCTCGTTTGCGTTGCCCGCGGTCATGGTACCGCCGATGCTCATGCCGGTGCTGGCGCGGAGCGTGTTGATGCCACGCTCCGGGTCGGCCGTCCCGAGGTTGGTGAGCACGCCGCCGGCCGGCAGGTCGATGCTGCACGCCGTGACCGTGATCAGGCCGGCGCGGGGCGACGTGGCCGGCGGGAGCAGGGTCGTCCCCGACGCGAGGACGGTACCGGGGATGCTCGCCGTGGTACCGGCCGTGCCCTCGAGCGATCCGCCGATGATGCCGCCGCGGACGTCGACGGTGGAGGTGATGGCGAGGGACGTGCCGGCGTCGAGCTCGATCTCGCCCCCACGGCCGAAGCCGTTGGCCTTGGCACTGGCGAGCACCTGCTGACCGATGGTGATGGCACCGCCGGCACTGACCGTGAGGAGCCCGCCGTAGCCATTCGCGCCACCGCCACGCAGGTCGAGCGGTGCGCTGACCACGACGTCGCCGGTCTCGGCGTACAGCTCGACCTCGGCGCCGTAGCCGTCGCCGTCGGAACCGCCGGCCGACCCGAGGCCGACGACCCCTGCACCGAGCGAGACGCCCAGCCGCGAGGACACGAGGACGGCGCCGCCCGAGCCCGAGCCGTTGCGGCTCTGGACGTCGATGAGACCGGCGGACGAGGTGACGACGCTGCCTTCGGCGTCGATGTCGACCTCGCCGGCGCCGTAGTCGCCCCCCGACGCGTTCAGGAGCGAGGACACGGTGACACCACCCGACGAGTAGATCTCGACGTAGCCGCCGTCGGCCATGGAGCCGCCCGAGGCATCGATGCCCTCGCCGCCGATGGTGACCGACGCATCGCCGAGCAGCGACACGAACCCGCCCGACCCCAGCTTGTTGGACGCCTTCGCGCGCAGCTCGCCCTGCGACACCAGCGTGCCGGCATTGGACGCGATGGTGATGACGCCGGCCGCCTCGTTCGCCGACACGTCGATCCGCGTCAGGCTCTTCAGCTCGATGTTGCCGGACGTTTCGAGGCTGACGAGACCGCCGTAGCCGTCGGCGCCGTTGGCCACGATCTTGGCCCCGGACTCGAGCGTGATGCTCGCGGCGCGGATGGTGAAGTAGCCGTACGTCTGGACCGTGACGGTCTTACCCGCGGCGATGCTCAGCGCCCGCGTGCCGACGTCCCACTCGGTGCCGGTTGGAACCGTGATCGAGGCGGTGATGACACAGTCGTCCGGCGCGGGACTGGCACACGGCACCTGCGCCACCACGGGACGGGCCAGAGCGAGCAGCGCGAACGCGACGAGCGCGAGGCGTACTCCGGCCATTGAGGTGCAATCAGCAACGCGCATGCCCGCGAATACCCTTATTCCATTACCACGCCGCCTGCGTTTTCGTCGCGCAGGTGCGCGAATCGAGCAGTCGTGCAGCGGCGCGGGACGTTGGGGCAGCTCTTCACACGGAACCCTCGACGCGGTATGCCGCAGCAGGCGCAGGGGGGCAGACTGTGCCGGGAACGGAGACGTGTCATGCCCCCGAGAGACGATCGCCTCGACGTCTGGCGCGGCCTGTGCCTGATCGACGTCGTCCTCGTCCATCTGGCCTTCAACGGGCTCGGCTTCCCCGGACCCCTCGACGAGGCCATCAAGCACTGGACCCGATTCGCCGCCGGCGGCTTCGTCTTCCTCGCGGGTCTCACCGTCGCGGTCGCCTTCGGCCCGGCGATCGCACGCTCGGTCGAGGCGCGGCATCGAACCTACCAGCGACTCTGGCGGCGCGCGGGCCAGCTGGTCCTGATCGAGCTGGCGGCGTCCATCGTCTATCGGATGCTCGATCCCCTGCGATGGTTCCCGAGCGATCCCGACACGCCGCTCACCGACGCGCTCGTGAACCTGGTGCTGCTCCGTCGTCCAGGGGTGATGGGCGGCATCCTCGTCCTCTACGCCATCCTGCTCGCTGCCGTTCCGTTGCTTTACGAGGTACGCCGCCGCGCCGGCGACTGGCCGGTCGCTCTGGCGAGCATCGGCCTCTACGTCGCCGCGGTCGCGACGGGTGGCGCGCTCGCCTGGCCCGACGGCGAGTTCCACGTCGCCTACTGGCAGCCCATCTTCGTGGCCGGCCTGCTCTCGACGCGCGGCTTCGACTGGCTGCGCGGCCGCAGCGAACGCGGTCTCGTCGCCTGGGCCCTGACGGCCACGGGCGCGTTCGCGATCGTGTTCCTGCTCCAGAACGGGCCGTCGATGGGTATCGAGGCGCCGGCACGACTCCTCCCACTCGGGTTCGACAAGAAGCCGCTACAGCCGGGCGCGCTGCTCTGGTACCTCGCCATCGTCCAGGTGGTGTTCGCGTGGACCCTGCTGGCGTGGGAGCGCGTGCTGCGCGACTCGCAGGCGTCGGCCTGGCTGGCGCTGCTCGGACGGCACAGCCTTCTCTTCTACGTCGCCCACGTGTTCACCGAGATCCCGGTGATGGAGCTGGTGTGGAACGCGTGGCCTCCCGCCGGCGTGCGCCTGGCGCTCACGATCGCCGACCTGGGCGTGCTCATGACGTTGTGCGCTGCCGCCGAGGGGTGGCTGCGTCTGCCGGCGGTGTCCCTCCCCCGCCTGACGCGTGCCGCCACCGCGACCGCGCTGGCCGGGGTCTGCGTGACGGTACTGTGGACGGTGGTACCCGAGCGCGACCTGACGTTCACCGACCTCGAGCAGCCGGTCACGCTCGAGGAATGGGTGCAGGACATCGGGCCGGCCGAGCCACCGCATCTCGACGACTCGGCGATCGACGAGCCGGAGCTCAGCCAGGACGAGACGACGGGCTGATCGACGTCAGAACAGCGACAGCTGCCGCGGCGCACCGATCAGCTCGTCGAACTCCTTCTCGCCCGCGAAGCGCAGAATCGCGTCGGCGAGCGGACGGAGCTGCTGGGTGACGTAGTGCTCGTGGTCCGGAGGCGCCGTGAGCGCCTCCACCGGCTCGGGGCCGTTGCGGGTCACGACGTAGGTGACGATGCGGCCACCCGTCGCACCCGGCTTCCGCGCCGCCTTCACGTGCGCCGGTGTGGTGCGGGTGTACGACGCCAGCGCCTTCCGGACCGCCTTGCGGTAGGCGAGCTCGCCGTCGAACGTACTTGCGCGCAGCGCCTTCACGAACTCGCGGACGAAGTCGGCCACCGGCTCGTCCTGCAGCACGCGCAGCAGCAGCTCGCGCTGGAACCGTCGCGCGACGGCACTCCAGTCGCGCCGCACCGCTTCCAGGCCGGTGATCTCGAGGGCGCCACCGACCAGACCGGCGTAGCGCTTCTTGCTGCCGGTGGCGCCGCCGCGCACCTCGGGCATGAAGAAGCGCGCGTACACCTTCTCGAACTCGAGCTCGAGGTGGCTGGTGCACCCGAAGTCCTGCTTCAGCGAGTCGGCGACGGCGCCGTCGATCTCGTCGCGCAGGCGAGCGCCCAGCGCCGTCGCGACGTCGGTGTCCGTGACGCCGACGTCGAGGAAGAGCGAGTCGGTATCGCCATACACCACCGTGTGGCCGCGCGCGGTGGCCGCGGCGGCGGCGAGCCGGATGACGTGCTGCCCGGCGACCGTGATCGCGTTCGCCACGTCGGGCGAGAACAGCCGCGACGCCGGCGAGCCGAGCACGCCGAAGAGCGAGTTCATCAGGATCTTCGTCGCCTGCGCGCCGGTGGCGTCGCCCGCGGCACGCGCCTGCGCGCGCTCCTCCCACAGCTTCGCCACCAGCGCCGGCAGGATGCCCGGCTCGTCGCGACGGAACGCCGCCCCCGACGGGCTCGTCTGCAGCGCCGTTCCTGCCACCGGCGTGTCGACGTACGTCAGCGGGTCGATGTTGAAGGTGCGGATCAGGCTCGGGTACAGGCTCTTGAAGTCGAAGACGAGAATGTTGCGGTACAGCCCGGGACGCGACTCGAGCACCAGCCCGCCGGTGATCGGCGCGGCATCGCGACGATCGGCATCGACGGACGGCGCAACGTGCCCGCGCGCCCGCAGCGCGCGCAGGTAGAGCGAGTCGATGGCGGCGATCTGCGCGCTCACGCGGTCGAGCTGCATGCCCGTCTGCAGGCTGCGTCGCACGGTCAGCTCGACGAGCCCCGTCTTCTCGAGGATCTCGAGCACGAGGCGCGCGTCCTCCAGGTTGTACGCGACCAGGCTCGCGGGATCGTCGCGGTACGCGGCGGCGATGGCGGCGCCGCGATGATCGGGACCGAAGAGCTTGCCCTTGCCGAGCAGCGTGCGCGCCGCGGTCTCGAGCCGGTAGTCGTCGAGACGGATGAAGGCACTGCGCATGAGCGCCAGGCCGTCCAGGACGATGCGCCCGTTCATGACGGCGCGTGCTTCGCGCGTGAAGCTCTGGTCGCGCTGGATCTCGACCTCGTCGTCGTCGCGGCCGAGCAGCAGGCGCAGGCCGCCACGGTGCGCAGCGTCGCGCAGCACCGTCAGGTCGAAGTCGCAGACGTTCCAGCCGGTGAGCACATCGGGGTCCGCGGTGCGGACGTGCGTCACGAAGGCCTCGACCAGCGCGCGCTCGTCGGGCACCACCGTGGCGCCGGCGACCGGCGCGTCGCCGACCATCCAGACGTGCTCGCCGCCGTGACCCGCGACCGCGATCGACCATACCTGGCCGGCGTCCATGCTGGTCTCGATGTCGAGCGACAGGACGCGCAGGCGCGGCGTCCACGCCGCCGGCGCGACGGTGGGATTGTGGTACACGCGCCCGAGCCCCGGCAGCACCTCGAACGCGCCGTCGACGGTGAAGGCGGCGCGCACGTCGTGATCGATGAGCCAGCGGTACGCGTAGCGCAGGTCGGCCTCGTACACCGGCACGCTCGCCCCGATCAGCCGCCGACGGAGCGCCGTCAGGTCGCCCGGCACCGCCACCGACACGCGCGACACCGGCACGCCCGCGAAGGTGGTGAGCGGGGTCGGCTCGACCGGGAAGCCGCGCAGCGCCGCGGCGCCGGCATCGGCAGCGCGCACGAAGCAGTAGGGCGTCAGGCGATCGTCGGTGATCAACGCCGGCGTGCCGTCGTCGAGGACGGCATAGAGATGGACGGCCGCCCGTCCGGCACGCATCCGGTACGTCGGCGTCAGCACGAAGCCGCGCGCGGGCGCGGCGCTCACGAGGTGCCGAACGCTTCGCCGGCGCCCGACGCGCCGACGATGCGCGCCAGCCGCGTTCGATAGTGCTCGAGCCCGAGGGCGGCGCAGTGCGCCGCGGCCCGGTCGATACCGACCGGCTGCTCGCCGCGCGCGATGGACACCTCGGCGGCACCGATGATGGCCGCCACCTGCGTCGAGCGCGAGCCGATGTGCTCGCCGAGCGCCAGCGCGTCGTCGTAGCAGTGCGTCGCTTCGTCGAGACGCGACTGGCGGACGAGCACGTCGCCGCGAATGGACAGCACCATGGCCTGACGGAGCCGGCCGCCGACCCGTCCGGCGAGCTGCGACGTGATGCGCTCGGCACGCTCGACGTCGCCGATGGCGAGCAGCGCCTCACCGACGAAGCGGGTGTTGAGCTGCATCATGCCGGCGGCGGCGAGGCCGCGCTCCATGATCTCGACCCAGCGCGCCGGCTCGGGATGCTCGCCGAGCAGGATGCGGCTCAGGAGCCCGATGGACGCCCCCGTCGCGAGCGCGTTGGCGTTGCCGATCTCCTCGGCGATCTCGAGGCACATGTCGGCCCATCGCTGCGCCTCGGCGTACTCGCCACGCAGAAAGTGGATGGGGGCCAGCAGCGAGCCCACCGCCGAGCGCATGGTGCGGTTGTTCACCCGTTGCGCCATCGCGAACGTCTCGCCCGCCGACTCGAGCACGCGGTCGAACTCGTCGTTGGCGTAGAGCGTCAGGTCGCGCAGCCAGCGCGTCGACAGGTAGTAGTCGGCGGGACGCTCGCGATTCAGCGTACGTTCCATCTCGGCGAGGAGCGGCTCGACCCGGCCGAGCGACTGCGCGAAGCGCCCGTCGGCCGTGTAGTGGATGCAGAGGCCGCGCGCGATGCGGGCGGCGCGCTCGGTGAAACCGCTCGACTCAGCCACCACCTCGCCGCGCTCCGCCAGTGCCAGGCCGCCGGCGAAGTCGCTGTCGGGACGCATCATCATGATGATGCCGTGCGCGAACAGCAGGTTCGCCAGCGCACCGTTGTCGCCGAGGAGCTCCGCCAGCTCGCGGCCGCGGATGGTGGCCCGCTCCATGTCCGCGAGGTCGTCGGCCCCGAAGAAGATGGTGAGCCGCGAGGTGGCTTCGATGGCCTCGAGCGCGGCACGGTGGAAGTGGCCGTCCTCGCGCTCGCCGAGCACGCTCTCGGCGAGCTGCCATGCCTGGCGGTAGAGATTCTGCGCCACGCGGTACGACGGGATGTCCTCGGCGTCGTGCGCCGCACGCAGCAGCGCCGAGACCGCCTTGGTGTGGTTGTCGCTGCGTGCGAAGTGGTGCGCGAGCAGCGCGGCGTGCTCGGGTCCCGGCTCGGGGTCGGCCTCGAGCAGCTCGCCGACGCGCTCGTGGAGCTGGCGACGGAGACGCAGCAGCATCGTCTCGTACGCCACCTCCTGCGTCAGGCTCTCGCCGAAGCGCAGCTCGTCGCTGCCGAGTGCCGTCTTGCGATGGAGGAGGCCGCGACGCTCGGCCTCGGCCAGCTCGCGCCCGACGTCGATGCCCTCGCCCGCGAGGAGGTCCTCGAGCTGGCTGCGACGGAACTGACGGCCGAGCACCGCCGCCACCTGCACGACGCGCTTGGCGGCAGGCGCCAGGCTGTCGAGACGCGCGGCGATGACCTCCTGCACGGTGCCAGGGATGGCCACCTCGCGCAGCGCGCGGGTCAGCCGCATCGCGCCGTCGGCGTCGGCGACGAGATGGCCTTCGTCGAGCAGCGCGCGCACCAGCTCCTCGGCGAAGAAGGGGCTGCCGCCCGCCTTGGCGACCAGCACCGGCACCAGCTCGTCCGGCAACGGTCCGCCGGCGACGTTGCGCACGATGGCGGCGACGTCGTCGTCGTCGAGTGGCCGCAGCACGAACTGCGTCAGCGACGTCGCCACCTGCCACGTCGCTTGGCTGTCGGGACGATGCGTGACCACCAGCAGCACCGGCGAGCCCGCGAAGCGACGCAGCAGATCCTGCATCAGCTCGCGCGACGGCTCGTCGATCCAGTGCAGGTCCTCGATGAACATGACGGCACCGCGCTCGGCCGCCGCGTCGAGGACGAGCCGGGCGACGGCGTCGAAGGTCTCGCGCTTCAGATCGTCGGGCGGCTGGTCGACGAGGTGCTCGATGGGCAGCGAGAGGAAGCGACACAGCAGCGGGTAGCGGCGCTCGATCTGGTCGTACGGCATGCCGAAGCGCCGCTCGAGCTTGGCGCACGCCGCGGCCTCGGGCTCGTCCCATTCGAGATCGAACCAACGCCCGAACATGGCGAGGAACGGATGGTACGGCAGCGTCGTCGACATCGACGAGCAGCGGCCCTCGAACACCGGCACGTCGGACACGAGCAGACGCTGGCGGAATTCGTACAGCAGCCGTGACTTGCCGCTGCCCGCATCGCCCACCACGGCGACGACCTGCGTGCGGCCCTCCGTCAGGCGGCGCCACGCGGCGTCGAGCCCGTCGAGCTCGAGGTCGCGGCCAACGAACGGCGTCAGCCCGCGCGCCGCGGCGATGGCCATGGCGGTGACGCCACCGAGCCAATCGCGCACCGCGTACGCTGCCACCGGCTCGGTCTTGCCGCGCACGACGAGCGGCCCCACCGGCTCGACGTCGAAGAAGCCGCGCACCAGGCGGTGCGTCGTCTCGCTGATGAGTATCTGGCCCGGCACCGCCAGCGTCTGCAGACGCGACGCCAGGTTGGTGGTGTCGCCGATGGCCGAGTAGCCCATCTGGCGATCGGGCCCGACGAGGCCGACGACGACCGGCCCGGTGTTGATGCCGGTGCGGAGCTGGAGCGTGACGCCGTGCTGCGCGCGGATGCGTTGCGCGAGCGGCTCCATGGCGGTGCGGATCGCGAGCGCCGCCCGCACCGCGCGATGCGGCGCGTCCTCGTGCGCCACCGGCGCGCCGAAGAGCGCCATCAGCCCGTCGCCGGCGACGTGATTCACCGATCCCTCGAGGCGATAGATCTCGGGGAACACGACGTCGAGCCAGTGCTCGAGCAGCTCGTTGTAGTCCTCGGGATCGAGCTTCTCGGCGATCGCGACCGAGCCGACCAGATCGCAGAAGAGCACCGTGACCAGCTTGCGCTCGCCCTCGACCGCCGACGGGCTCGACACCACCGTCGGCGTGCTCACCTGACGTCGCCGCGCCAGCATGCCGGCGAGCGGATCGACGACGGGCGGCGGGACATCGCTGCCCGCATCGACCTGCGTTCCGCAGTCGGGACAGAATCGGAACGCGGGATCGAGCACCGCATCGCACGCACGGCAATGCGTCGCGGCCTTCGTGCCGCACGCGTGGCAGAACTGCTTGCCGGGGATGAGCTCGACGCCGCACGTGACGCAGCGCATGAACCGGAGCTAGGCCACCGATCTTCGCGAGTCAACGGTACGGCTCGGTTCCGATCGGCACTTCCGTGACGGTGGAGGGGAGCACGGCCCCATGTCGGACGGTCCTCGCTCGTGGCATGGCGGTTGCTCTGCCACCGATGATGGCTCTCCCCGCGACGGCATCGGCGCCGCGACGACGCGTCTGGGACCCTCCCTCACGCTCACCGGTCCTGGAACGCTTCTACCGCGAGCTGATGGCAGTGGAGTCGCTGCCGTCCGCGCCAGAGGTCGCACAGCGCATGCTGGTCGCGATCAACCGCGACGACGTCAGCCTGCGCGCACTGTCGTCGCTGATCGAGCGCGACCAGTCACTGGCCGCGCGCCTGCTGCGGCTCGCCAACAGCGCGCTCTTCGCGGTCCGCACCAAGGTGACGGGGATCTCGCAGGCGGTCACGCTGCTCGGCTTCTCGCGGGTCCGCGACCTGGTGCTCGGCCTCAGCGTGTGGGGCGCCCTCGAAGGCTCGAGCCCCGAGGGACGCCGCTACCGCAAACACATGTGGAACCACACCGCCATGGTGGCGGCGGCGGCGAAGCTGCTGGCGGAGCGCACGCGCAGCGCCGATCCGGGACAGGCGTTCACCGCCGGCCTGCTGCACGACGTCGGCAAGCTCGTTCTGGGCCTGCGCCTCGGCGACACCTACTGGTCGCTGCTCGACGACGCCGTCGAGCAGGGCGGCGCCGCCGCGGCCGAGCAGGAGGCGTTCGGCTGCAACCACGGCATGGTCGGCGGCTGGCTGCTGCAGCTCTGGGGCATGCCGCTCGTGCTGGTCGACCCCGTCGCCCTGCACACCGAGGCGCTCGACCCGGACTACGGCCTCGATCTGCCCGCGATCGTCGCCGTCGCCGACCGGTTGGTGCATTCGACCGACGCCAGCAGCGGCGCCGCACGCCAGGACGTGCTCGACGAGCTGTCCGCCTTCGCGCCCGGCCTCGTCGACGGCAACGCCTGGAAGGAGATCTGGGCGGCGCTCCACAAGGAGCAGCAGGCCCTCGGCGGCATGTTCGGCGACTGAGCCAGGTCCTCGCGTCGTTGCAGAGGAGCCCCTATGATCCCGGTCCCGTCGCATGGACCAGGATCGACCGTCATACGCCAGCGCGCTCGCCGACCGGATCGAGGCCGGCCAGCGCGACATCTCGCGGCGTTGGCTCGCCCGGCTGACGGAGCTCCTGCCGGTGGACGTGCGCGACGTCTTCCCGTCCGATCAGCTGCTCGACCACATCCCCACCCTCATCGACGAGATCGCCGCCTATCTGCGCGCGCCCGACGACGAGGAGTTCGCGGCCAACACGACGGTCATCAGCAAGGCCCAGGAGCTGGGCCTCCTGCGCCACGGCCAGCAGGCGTCGGTGCACCAGATCCTGCGCGAGTACGCGTTGCTCGGAACGGTGCTCGAGACCGTCGTCGCCGAAGCGACGGCGACGCTGCCGGTCCAGCCCACGCCGGGCGAGATCTTCGCCGTCACCCATCGCGTCGGCCGCGCCGTGCAGGCGCTGATGCAGATGACGGTCGACACGTTCGTCTCCGCCTACACCGACACCATCACCCGCCAGACCGAGCAGCTCGGCAGCTTCAACCGCATGGTGAGCCACGAGCTGCGCAACCCGCTCCACACCGTCCAGCTGGTGCTCGGCATGCTCACGTCGGCCAGCGACGGCGATCTGCCCGCGCTGCGCACGCGTGTCGCACCGGTGCTGCAACGCAACGTCACGCGCATGGCCGACATCCTCCACAACCTGGAGGCGCTCGTTCGCGCCCGCGAGATGCCCGACACGCCGATCGTGCAGGTGGTCGAGATCGGCGCGGTCGCCGCCGAGGTGGCGCGGCAGCTCGCGGACGTCGCGGCAGCGCGCGACGTCACCATCCGCATCGCTCCGGAGCTGCCGGCGGTCAACGTCGACATGGCCCGGCTCGAGCTCGCCCTGATGAACGTGGTCTCGAACGCGATCAAGTACAGCGACCCCGAGAAGACGCATCGCCACATCGAGATCGGCGGCTCCATCGACGACGGTCGCTGCACCGTCGCCGTGCGCGACAACGGTCTCGGCATCCCCGCCGACGTCGTGCCGCAGCTCTTCCACCGCCGGTTCCTGCGCGCGCACGGCCACCTCGACCGCCAGCTCGGTAACGACGGCTCGGGACTCGGTCTGTCGATCGTCCACGAGTGCCTCGGGTCACTCGGCGGCACGGTCCACATCGAGTCGACCGAGGGCCAGGGAACGACCGTCGTCCTGCAGCTGCCCTGCCAGGCCCCCTAAAGCATCGCGCGCTGACTGCCGATACTGCCGCCGTATGCCGGAGCGGATTCTCGCACGCTCCCGCGAGGTGCCCGGCTACGAGACCTACCAGGGCCTCGGCTGGTACGGCGTGATCGTGCAGCGCACGACGTAGTGCGGCTCAGGTCCCCGTCGCCTGCAGCGTGCTGCGCAGCTCGGGCAGCACGACCGTGAACACGGCACCGCAGCCGCGTGCGCTCTCCACGCTGACGGTGCCGCCGAGCGTGTCGACGAGCCGCTTCACGATGTGCAGGCCGAGCCCGACGCCGCCGTGCTTGCGCGTCGACGACCCGTCGACCTGGCGGAACATTTCGAAGATCACCGGCAGCTGATCGGTCGGGATGCCGATGCCGGTGTCGCGCACCGTCATCGTGAACGAGCCCGGCGCGACGATGACGCCGACGTCGATCGTCCCGACGTCGGTGAACTTGAGCGCGTTGCCGACCAGGTTTTTCAGTACCGTCTTGACCTTCACGCGGTCGGTGACGACGCGGCGGCCGGCGGGGCCGGGCTGCCATCGCACCTGCACGTCGCGCGGCCGCAACGCCGACAGCTCGGCCGCGACCTCGGCGAACACCTCGGGCAGCGACACCTGCGCCACCTCGACCGGATCCTGCCCGGCGTCGAGCCGGTTCAGGTCGAGCGTCGCGTTCACCAGCGCCAGCAGCTCGACGGCGCTCCGTCGCGTGGCATCGAGCAGCTCGTGCTGCGCCGGCGACAGCGGACCCGCGTCGCCGTCGGCGAGGAGATCGCTGTAGCCCATAATGACGTTGAGCGGCGTGCGCAGCTCGTGCGACATCGTCGCCACGAACTCCGATTTGAGCCGGCTCGCCGCCTGCAGGTCGCGGATCAGGCGCGCGTTCTGCATCGCGATCGCGGTGGCATGCGCGATGCCGAGCGCCAGCCGTCGCTCGCGCGTCGAGAACGGTCCACGCCGGCCGTTCCAGGCGTAACCCAACACGGCGATGACATCGTTGCCGCGCATGATGGGCGCGTACATCGACGACGTGACGCCGAAGTAGGCCATGATCTCCGGCGGCACCAGCGACTGCTGGCCCGTATCCGCCAGCTCGACGATCTCACCGTGGTGCAGACGCGCGATGAGCGGCGTGGTCTCGACCCCGAAGTCGAGCTGCTGCAGCTGAGTGGCGACGTCGGGCGCGAGACCGACGGTGGCGATCATGCGATACGCGTGCCGGGCGTCGTCCCAGGCGTAAGTCTCACTGCTGGTGCAGCCGAGCGTCTCGACGACGAAGCGGTTGACGCGCTCGAGCATGTCGGGCGCATCGAGATGCGCGCTGAGCAGCTGGCCCACCGCCATCAGCGCCGCCGCGGTCTCGACCTCCTCGCGCAACAGCACGGTCTGCACGAACGTGTCGTGCCGGGAGCGCTCGTGGAACGCGGCCCCCGCGACCGACACGATGGCGCCGACGGCGAGGCCGAGCGCGGGGAAGGCCATTCCCTCCGGAATCGCCAGGTGCGGCAGCGCGAGCGCGAAGGTGCCGAGCGTCGTCGTCGACAGGATCGCCTGCGCGCGCCATCCCCACGGGATGAGGAGCGCCAGCGTCGTCAGCATGCAGACCTGCGCCATCGCGAGTCGCTCGGCCAAGCCGCCGACGACGAGGTTGTAGGCGTTCATCTGCGCCGCGAGCCCGCACATCAGCGTCGTCGCCACCACGATCGGCCGCGATCGCAGCGGCGACAGGCGGAGCGCGATCACCGCGAACAGACACGCCACGACCTCGGTGGCGAAGAACTGCAGCACGACGCGCGTCCGCTCGCCGTGGTTCACGTGCTCGATCAGGCACGCGCACGCGACGAACACGAGGAAGAGGACGGCGCCGAGCTCGACGCGCGTCCGCACCGCCGCCTGGCGGTCGGCCTCGTAGGCCGCCGTCAGGTCGAGCCTGTCCTGTCGTACCCCCGCCATGGACGTCGCCGATTGAGCATCATCTGTGCCAGCCGACGCGTCAGACGGACGCCGGTGCGACGTGGCTCGCGGTCGCGGGCGGGTGCCAATTCCTTGACGCCGAGACGGGACTGGGGCGCCCTGGATCAGCCCTTCGCGCGTGCCGCCATGGCCTGCGCCTTGGCCCATCGGTAGTCGGGCTTGCCGCTCGGGCTGCGCACGATCTGCTCGACGACCACCATCGCCTTCGGGAGCTTGTAGCGGGCGAGGTGCCGGGCAGCGAACTCGCCGACCTCGGCGTGCTGCACCTCCATGCCCTCGCGCGGCTGGACGACGGCGTTCACCTGTTCGCCGAAGCGCTCGTCGGGCGTGCCCACCACCACCGCGTCGTAGATCGCCGGATGCTTGCGCAGCACCTGCTCGACCTCTTCGGGATAGATCTTCTCGCCGCCCGAGTTGATGCACACCGAGCCACGGCCGAGCACGTTGATGGAGCCGTCCTCGTGGAAGGTGGCGTGATCGCCGGGCACCGCGTAGCGCGTGCCACCGACGGTGGGGAACGTCTTCGCCGTCTTCGCCGCGTCCTTGTAGTAGCCGAGCGGCACGTGACCGGCGCGCGCCAGCCAGCCGGTGTCGCGCGAGTCGCTCGGCAGCGGTCCCGAGAGATCGTCCTTCAGGACGAGCGTGTTCGCCATCGCGAACTTGCCGGTCTGCGCGGTGTCGCCGGCACGCGTGGCATGCGAGCCGTGCGCACCGGTCTCCGACGAGCCGAAGCCGTCGATCACCATCGCGTGCGGAATGCACTCGATGAGCGCCTCCTTCATGTGTGGTGACAGGATCGCGCCGCCCGAGCCGATGACGAAGAGCTTCGACAGGTCGTAGGACGTGCGCTTGAGCTCCTCGACGATCGGACGCGCGAAGGCATCGCCGACGAGCGTCAACGTGTTGCACCCCTCGCGCTCGACCGAGCCCAGCACGTCGACGGGATCGAGCTTGTCGGGTCGTCCCTGCAGCACGACGGTGCCGCCCTGGTGGAGCGCCCCGAACGCGAGCCACTGTGCCGCGCCGTGCATCAGCGGCGGCGTGGTCATGACGCGCATGAAGCCGCCGTTGGCGGTGGCGTTCTCGGCCACCTCCTCGATGGTCGCGGGTCCGGGCATGCCGGGCGCCCCCCCCGTCATGGCGCCGTGGAAGATGTCCTCCTGGCGCCAGAGCACGCCCTTCGGCGCGCCCGTCGTGCCACCGGTGTAGAGGATGTAGAGGTCGTCCGCCGACGGCGTGACCGGCGGTGCGTCGGCGGAGGCACCGGCGAGCGCGGTCTCGTAGTCGATCGCGCCGGGCAGCAGCGCCTCGCCGCTGTCGTCCGCCACCTGGAGGAGCAGCCGCATCTTCGGCATACGGTCACGGATGCGGGCCAGCGTCGGCGCGTAGCGCGCCTCGTAGACGAGGGCGACGGCGTCGGAGTCGGTGAGGAGGTAGAGCAGCTCCTCCTCGACGTAGCGGTAGTTGACGTTGAACGGCGCGACGCGGGCCACGAAGGCGCCGAGCATGCTCTCGAGATACTCGGGCCGGTTCAGCATGTAGATGCCGAGGTGGTCCTGCCCCGATTCGTGCCCCTGCAGCTGCGCGCGCTCGGTGCGGCAGCCGAGGCCGGCCGCGTGCAGGACGTTGCCGAGGCGACGGGCGCGCTCGGCCACCTGCGCGTAGGTGAGACGGCGAGTGGGCGTGACGATGCACTCCCGGTCGGGGTTGCGGGCGGCGATGGCCTGCTGCGCGAGTCCGAGATTCATGGGGCCGGAACCAACTAGAATCCGTCCGGAGGCGCAACCCCGCGGCGCGTCGATTGACGACGGCGCGCCAACCAGGCTAGGCGCCGCGGATGCGCTCCGTATGGATCCCGAAGCCCGGTCCGCCCGAGGTGCTCGAAGTGCGCGAGGTTCCGGACCCCGTCCCCGGATCGGGCGACGTCCTGATCCGCGTGCGCGGTGCCGGCGTCAACTTCGCCGACGTCTCCGCACGCATGGGCCTCTACCCCGATGCGCCGCCGCGGCCGTGCGTCGTCGGCTACGAGGTGTCCGGTGTGGTCGAGCGCCTCGGCAGCGGCACCGACGGCACACTCGCCGAGGGCCAACAGGTGCTCGCCCTCACCCGCTTCGGTGGCTACGCCGAGAAGATCGCGGTGCCGCAGGCGCAGGTCTTCCCGATGCCCGACGGCATGTCGTTCGACGAAGCCGCCGCCATCCCGGTGAACTACCTCACCGCGGTCCTCATGCTGTACCGCTTCGGCAACGTGCAGGCGGGCGAGCAGGTCCTCGTCCACGCCGCCGCCGGAGGCGTGGGCATGGCGGCGATCCAGCTCTGCAACGCCGTCGGCGCCGAGGTCATCGGCACGGCGTCGGCGTCGAAGCACGAGGCGCTGCGCGCCGCCGGCGTGAAGCACTGTATCGACTACCGTACCGAGGACTTCGAGGCGGCGGTGAAGCGCATCACCAATGGGCGCGGCGTCGACATCGTCCTCGACGCCACCGGCGCGTTCCGCAAGAGCTATCGCTCGCTGGCGCCGCTCGGACGGCTCATCTGCTTCGGCCTCTCGAGCGCGTCGGCCAGCACCGAGCCGAGCAAGCTGCAGGCGCTGAAGAGCATCCTCGCCATCCCGATCTTCCACCCGATCCAGCTGATGAACGCCAACAAGGCCGTCATCGGCGTGAATCTCGGCCACCTCTGGGACCACATCCCGATGCTGCGTCGCGAGATGCTGACGCTCCTCGACGGCTGGAAGAAGGGCACCATCAAGCCCGTCGTCGGCAAGACGTTCCCGCTCGTGCAGGCAGCGGCCGCGCACCGCTACATGCAGGAGCGGCAGAACGTCGGGAAGGTGATCCTCACGTCCGACGCGTAGCGCGTTGACCCTCGCTCGCGGACCGTCGTAGGCGGGCGTCATGCGTTCCCTCCTAGCGGCCCTCGTGGCCACGGCCTTCTCGGGCCTGCCCGCCGACGCCGCGCCAGCGCGCGACGTCGGCTGTGCCAACGGACAGTTCGTCGTCACCGGCGGCCCGCTGCTGCCCGGCGGCGGCACCGAGCCCGACGTCATCACCATCGACGGTCGCTCGGTGACGATTCCCGGCGCATGCGGTCGCGCCATCGCGCGGGTGAAACGCCGCCCGGACGGCTTCCGCGTGCGCGCCCACTGGCGTCGCTGCGACGATCGCGGACGGCTCGTGCGTCTGATCGCCACCGTCGACGCCGGCACCTGCCGTACCATGACGGGCCGGCTGCGCACCGCTGCCGGCGACACGACGTTCGCCGCCGATCGCGCCGTCCGCGCGCTGGTGTTCTCGCGCACCGCCGGCTTCCGGCATCCGTCCATCGACGATGCCAAGCGCGTGTTGGGTGCGTTGCGACCCTCCGACGGCATCGTCACGACGCTCACCGAAGATCCGACGCGGTTCACCGACGACGTCCTCGACGGCTTCGACGTCGTGCTGTTCGCCAGCACCACCGGCGATGTCCTCGACGAGGCGCAGCAGGCCGCGATGGAGCGCTTCATCCAGCGCGGCGGCGGCTATGTCGGCGTACACTCGGCTGCGGACACCGAGTACCAGTGGCCCTGGTACGGACGCCTCGTCGGCGCGTACTTCACGAGCCACCCGCTGCTGCCGGTGACGGTCACGGTGACGACGGAGGACGACACCCATCCGTCGACGGCCCATCTGCCACCGACGTTCGCGTGGACCGACGAGATCTACAACCTCGATCGCAATCCGCGCGTCGACAACGTCATCCTGCTGACGGTCGACGAGAGCGGCTTCATCTATCCGAACTTCCCCGGCGGCCCGTCGATGGGCGCCGATCATCCCGTCGCCTGGTACAAGGAGTTCGACGGCGGCCGCAGCTTCTACACCAACCTGGGGCATCGTCCCGAAAGCTGGGACGATCCGCGCTTCCGACAGCATCTGCTCGCCGGCATCCGCTGGGCCGCGGGTCCGGTGGCCTGGAGCCGTGTCGTCCTCACCGGCGACGCGCGCAATCCGCTGGCGCTTTCCGTCGCGCCCGACGGTGGCGTCTACTACATCGAGCGCACCGGCGAGGTGAAGCTGTGGAGCCCCACCACCGGTCGCGTCTCGCTCGCGGCCCGGCTCGACGTCGACACCACGGCCGAGAACGGCCTCCTCGGCATAGCGCTCGACCCGGCCTTCGCGGCCAACCGTCGCGTGTGGCTCTACCACTCGACGCCGGTGGCGGATCCACCCCCCGTCGGCCGTCCGCCCGGCGACAACGTGCTGTCGCGCTTCACTGCGCGCGCCGACGGCACCCTCGACATGGCGTCGCGCACCGACGTGCTCGTGGTGCCGAGCGAGCGCGAATGCTGTCACGAGGGCGGCTCGCTGGCATTCGGTCCCGACGGCACGCTCTTCCTGTCGGTCGGCGACAACACCGATCCGTTCGGAGACTCCGAAGGCTCGGCACCGCTCGACGAGCGTCCTGGTCGGGAGCGCTGGAACTCGCAGCGTACGGCGCAGAATCCGTTCGACCTGCGCGGCAAGATCCTGCGCATCGATCCCGACGGGAGCATTCCGTCGGGCAACCTGTTCCCGCCGGACGGGAGCGAGGGCCGCCCCGAGATATACACGATGGGCTCGCGCAACCCGTACCGCACGGCGATCGATCCCCGCAGCGGGCGCCTCTACTGGGGTGAGGTCGGCCCCGACGCCTTCGAGGACTCGCGCCGTGGCCCGCGTGGCTTCGACGAGATCAACGTCGCCGACTCGCCGGGGAACTACGGATGGCCGTACTGCATCGGCTTCGACGTCCCCTACGCCGACTACGACTACGCAACCGGCTCGGTCAGCGGTGCGTTCACCTGTGCGACGTACCGCCCGGCGGTCCTGGCGTACGACTACCTGACGCCGTCGTACCTCGCCCTCGGGACCGCGTTCCCGTCGGAGGGTGCATCGTTCACCGGCCGCACCGCGATCGCGGGCACCTTCTACCACGCACCGGCGGGTGTGCAGTACGCGCTTCCCCCGCCGTACGCCGACACGCTGCTCATGACCGACTGGACACGTGACATCCTGGCATCGGTCGACGTCGCGCCGGACGGCACGCTCGCGCACCTTCGCCGTCTGCTGCCGTGGGAGACGTTCCTTCGCCCCATCGACCTGGACGTGGGACCGGACGGTGCCCTCTACGTGATGGAGTACGGCACCGGCTTCTACGGCGACAACCTCGACGCGCGCCTGTCGCGCATCGAGCACTCCGCCGTCGGACGACTCAAGCCGATCGCCGCCGTCACGGCGTCGGCCACGGCGGGACAGGCACCCCTCTCCGTCACCTTCTCGGCCGAGGGCTCGCGCACGCCGGGCCAGGGCGACCGCATCGCGCGCTACGAGTGGGACATCGACGGTGATGGTCGTCCCGACAGCCGCGCGGCCACGCTGACACACACCTTCGGGCGCAACGGCGTCTACCCGGTGTCGCTCGTGGTGGTGGCCGACTCCGGCGAGCGCAGCTTTCCGGGCGTCGCCGAGATCGTCGTCGGCAATACGCCGCCGGAGGTCACCATCATCTCCCCCGCCGACGAAGCGACGGTACGCCCTGGCAGCATCGTGACCCTGCGCGGCAGTGGGGTCGACGCCGAGGACGGCACCGCACCCTGCGACGCCCTCACCTGGGACGTCCGCCTGGGTCACAACGCACATACGCACCCTCTCGCCACGCGGTTCGGCTGCGATCCCACCTTCCGCGTCGTCGTGCCGGACGGGCATGCCACGTTCGGCAACCTCTTCATCGCGATCGAGCTGACCTGGACCGACGGCGGCGGCCCCAACGGCGAGCCGCCGCTCGTCGGCCGTCAGGGCATTCGCGTCAACGTCGGCCCGCAGGGCTCGCCGAGCGGCGCCTTCCTGGAGCCATGACGATGGACGACGGCGCGCACGTCCGCGTGGAGATCGCCGACGGTGTGGCCGTGCTCACGCTGCACCGTCCCGAGCAGCGCAACGCCTTCAGCGGCCGCATGGCCACCGAGCTCGGCGCGGCGTACACACGGTGCGACACCGATGACGCGGTCCGCGCCGTCGTGCTCACCGGCGCCGGTCGCGACTTCTGCACCGGCGCCGACCTCGGCGCAGGCGCCGACACGTTCGCGCACCGCGACGAGCCCGAGTTCAGCGCCGCCGGCGTGACGCCGGCGGCGTGGGACGTGCGCAAGCCGGTCATCGCCGCCGTCAATGGACACGCCGTCGGCATCGGGCTGACCCTGGCCATGCAGTGCGACATCCGCCTGCTGGCGCTCGAGGCGCAGTACGGCTTCGTCCACGTGCGACGCGGCGTCCTGCCCGACGCGCACTCGCACTGGAGCGTGCCGCGCGCCATCGGCTTCGCGCGTACGGCCGACTTGTTCCTCACCGGGCGGCTCTTTCGCGGCGACGAGGCGATGGCGCTCGGCGTGGCCAGTCGCGTGCTGCCGTCGGCGGACGTCCTGCCCGCGGCCATGGCCATGGCCCGCGACATCGCGGTGAACGTGGCCCCACTGTCGGCGGCGCTCTCGAAGCGGCTCTTGTGGGAGGGACACGCGCAGACGCGCGAGGAGATCGGTCGCAAGGAGACGGCGCTGCACCACGTCGTCATGGGGCGGGCGGACGCGCTCGAGGGCGTGATGGCGTTCCTCGAGCAACGCCGGCCGCAGTGGCAGCTCAGCGTCGCGCGCGACTGGCCCGAGTGGCCGTGCTGAGCTGCGGCTCGTCGTCGAGCGTCCTACGGATCGCCGTCAGCACACGATCGGGGTCCGACCGCCGCATGTAGTCGGTGGCCTGGTCGATCCAGCGCACGGTGCCGGTGGCGTCGACGAGGATCGTCGTCGGAATGGGCAGCGGAATGATCACGCCGGGCTTGGGTGCGAAATTCTTCGGGCTGCGCAGGTTGTAGCGATCGGTGATCGCCAGCGCCGGATCGGGCACCATCGTCGCGCGCAGCCCGTGCTTGCCCCGCCCGGCGCGGATCTGCTCGGCGGTGTCGGCGCAGACGGTGACGATCGCGATGCCGCGCGCGTCCAGCTCGAGACGCAGCTCCTCCCAGCGTCGCAGCTCGGCGGTGCAGTACGGGCACCAGTGACCACGGAAGAACTTCAGCAGGAAGGGCCGGCCGCGCAGGCTCGCCGTGTCGAACGGCCGGCCGTCGGCGTCGGTGGCGGTGAAGGGGACGACGGGTCCACCGACGGTCACCGCGGGGGTCCGTGCCGGCTGCCCGCTCGCGGCGGAGAGTGCCACGAACGCCCCGCCACCCACGACCGCCACCACGGCGGCAATGCCGCCGCCGACACCGGCCCCGAGGACGAGCGCGGCGATCCCGAGCAGCGCCGAGAGCCCGCAGGCGACGACGAAGCCACGGGTGTCCTCGGGGATGCGCACCTGCTGCATCAGCTGGAGCCAGCGCGCACCGACGACGAGGACGAGCGCCGCCGCCGCGAAGCCGAGCATCGATCCGAGCGTGAGGGTCGTGGCCATCGGGCCTCCTTTTAGGTACGGTGTACGTAGAAACCAGGCCGCCGTGGCCACGTCAAGAGGGAGCATGGGACGACGAGCGAAGTTCTCACGCGCACAGCTGCAGACCGCCGCGCTGGCGATCGTCGACGCCGAGGGCCTCGCGGGCCTCTCGATGCGTACCCTCGCCACGGCCCTCGGCACCGGCCCGATGACGATCTACAACCACGTCACCGATCGTGCCGACCTCGACGTCCTCGTCGTGGAGGCGGTCCTCGCGACCGTGCGACGTCCACGGTCACGGGCCGACGACTGGCGCGCCGAGACGCGCGACATCGCGACGGCGATGTGGCGCGCCGTGCGGGCGCATCCGCACGTCATCCCGTTGGTCATGACCCGCCGCAGCCGCTCGCCCGCGCTGCTCGACGCCTCTGAGGCGATGCTGGCGGCGCTCGCACGCAGCGGACGCTCCGGTCAGTCGCTGCTCGTCGCCTTTCGTGCGGTGACGGCGCTCGTGATGGGCTTCGCACAGGTGGAGCTGGCGGGACCATTGTCGATCTCGGCCGGCGAGACGCCGAAAGCGGTGATCGGCCGCATGCGCGCGCTCCCGAAGGAGCAGTACCCGCGCCTGATCGAGATCGCCGGCGCCGCCCTCACCAGCAAGGCCGAGCGCGAATTCCGCGCCGGGCTCGACGCGTTGCTGGCGGGGCTGGCGACGGAGGCTTGAGCCACGTCACCCGCCGAGCGACGACACTTGCTGGCGACGCGACTCCATCATCGCATCGAGCGTCGCGCGGCAGGCGTCGGACGTCGCGTTCGCCTTGCGGACCTTGCGCTGCAACGCCGCCAACTGCTTGGCCGTCTTACGGACCAGCTTCTTCGTCTTGCCCGCCTTGGTCGACGTCGCGGCGCGACCGAGGATCGAGCGCGCCTTGCCGACCCGCTTGCCGAGCAGGGCCGCCAGCTTCGTGTCGACGGCGTCGGTTCCGCACACGTCGCGCTCGAGCAGCTCGGCGAGCGCGCAGTCGGCGCCGTCGAAGCCGTCGCCGCAGCTGCTCGGCGGCGGGCCGTCGATGCCGCGCTCCTCGAAGCGGGCGCGCGCCTCGTCCATGGTGAGCCCCACGAATGACGGGAGGTCGAGCCGATCGAGCTCGGCCTGGATGACGGCGGCGGTCGCCGGCGGCGCGCCGGCCTGGAGCTCGGCGAGGATCGCGAGCCAGTCGTCCATCATCTGCTGGCTGATGACGACCGACATGCCCTGCCCCGTCACCAGCGCGTTCAGGGCCGGCAGCCAGGCGCCGAGCGCGTCGCCCACCATCCACACCAGCCACGGACGCGACGGCACGACGCGCATCAACGCGGCGGAGTGGGTGGTGTGGAGCTGCGTGTAGCGCTGCCCTGCCGCCGACGTCGCCATGATCTGATCGCGCAGCCCGCGCAGCGTGGTGAGGAAGTCGGGCGTCGGCGTGCTGCCCTGCGGGTGGGCGAGGAACGCCGACGGACCGGTGATGTCGAGGAAGCCGCACACGAAGTCGAGGAACCCACCCGATCCGCAGTCGCTCGGGCACTCGTCGAGGAGGTCGACGACATACATCCAAATGCCGAACATGCAGGAGACGCAGTCGCCGTCCGGCCCCTCCACGTCGTTTCCGAGCCGAGGGTTCAGGAAGAAGTAGTGGAGCTCCTGCATGTCCTGGCCGTAGCACTCGCCGCCGGACATGAGGCTGGCCCGCACCGGTCGGTGCCCCACGGCGCCTGGTTCCTCGAGGCGGAAGGGGTTCGGCACCGTGATGCTCTGCCCCGTCGACACCGACGACGGGCAGCACGACTCGCCCTGCCCCTCGCAGCTGACGTCGCAGAAGAGATAGCCCTCGTCGCACTCGCCGAGCGGCCCGACTTCGATGGTCGCGTCCTGCTGGTCGAACGGCGCGGGCAGGACGTAGCGGCCGTCGAGGCGGGGACGAATCCGAGGGTCGAGGTCGAAGCCGGCGTAGGCCGTGGAGGCGAGCAGTGCGGCGGCGAGGACGAGGCGCGTGAGCATGGAGCCACCCTAGCGGAACGTGCTCCGATCGACGGTCCCACGAATAGGGGAGGGGGGGGTCGGCCGTGGGGTGCGTGTGGGGCGGAGGGTGCCGTCGGCTGCGCGCGGCGTTCGCACGGCACCGCCCCG
>DASYLJ010000158.1:0-12964 GCA_036009625.1 Binatia bacterium | reverse complement strand
ATGATGAGCTTCTCGCTGCCCATCTTCCGGATCTCTTTGGTGCCGGCGACGATCTTCTCGGTGAGGTAGCCGTTGGTCGGGAAATGCAGCAGGAGCAGGTTCGGGCAGCTCTGGATGACGGTCTCGCAGACCTGGACGAAGTCCTTCCGCAGCCACACCTCGCCGCCGGTGAGGTCGATCCAGAGGAAGCGGGACGCCTTGGCGAATATCTGCTTGATCTCGTCGAGGCTGAGCTCGTCGCGCGGTTTGAGCTTCCAGATGTTGCAGGTGGTGCACTTGTAGTTGCACCAGAACGTCAAACAGAACGTCAGCTTGTAGGGGAAGCTCGGCCGGCGGAAGTTGGCTTCCGTTGCCCGGGCGGCGAGGGCGACGTAGGGGGCGATGCGCATTCGGGTGCCAGGTGGAACCTACCACCCCCCAGCAGTCCTTGTCAGCCCCGAACCACCGGCGACACGGCGTCGGCGTTGTCGGATGCCCTGCGGTGCACGGCCCAGCCCCGCCAGGCGAGGAGCAGGATCATCACCCAGCCGACGGCACTGCCGGTCGCGCCGAGGATGACGCTCCACGGCCGGTACTCGAAACGGACGCGATGCGTGCCCGCCGGCGCCGGGACGCCGCGGAAGAGGTGGTTCGTGGGCAGGATCGGCGCCGGCACCCCGTCCACCGTGGCGATCCAGCCCGGATAGTAGGCGTCGGCCAGGACGACGAGGCCGGGCTGATCGAGCTCGGCATCGACCTCGACGACGCGCTCGCCGTCGTCGACGATCTGCGCGGGCCCTCCGCGCGGCGCGTCCGGCGCCGGCGCGAGCCCGGTGTCGCCCTCGACGTAGCTCAGGGTGCGGGGGTCGAACGTCGGCTGGCTGAGGGCCGCCAGCAGCGTCGCGGTGTCGGGCGCGGGCAGCGTGTGGTGGACGGTGAAGGCGCGGGGCAGGGCGTTCGGGTTCTCGTAGAGCGCCAGGTCCGGCTCCGCGAGCGGTCGCGGCTCGAGCCCGGCGTCGCGCAGGAACGTCGCCACCTCGGGGTGGCGTGCGACGGACGCCGGCGGGACGACGACGAAGCGCAGGCTCGCCAGGTCGAGCAGCCGCCGTCGCGTCGCCGGCGGTGCCACCCCGGGCGGCGACTCGAGCGTCGTGATGCTGCCGGCGAACAGCCACGGGGCGCGGTCGATGACGGGCGTGCCCTCGGTGAAGAACGTGAAGTACTCGTCCTGACGCAGCGGGTTCAGCGGCTCGTAGTCGTCGATGGCGCGCAGCCCGTAGCGGGTGGCGAGCTTCTGCGCGAACGACGGCTGGATCGCGATGTCGCCGTAGAACCACACCCGATCGGGCCCCGCCTGCGCGGCGACCGTACGGTACGTCTGCTCGTAGCGGCCGAGCGCGGCGATGTCCTTGGTGTCGTAGGCGATGCGATGCGTCCAGCCGCCGAGCGAGATGTCGACGACGGCGAGCAGCACCAGCACAGCGCCGACGGCGAGCGGGCGTGTGCCCGCGCGGACGAACGTCAGCACCAGCATCGCCGCGACGGCGACTGCGACCAGGCGCACCTGCAGCAGCCGATCGGCGCCCGCCCCGCCGTGCGTGGCGAGCCACACCACCGCGCCGACGACGAGCAGTCCCACCACCGCCGCGGCGCGATGTCGTCGCACCTCCGCCACGCCCGTGCCGACGACCGTGTCGAGCCCGATGGCGGCGGCGATCGCGAGCGCGAAGTCGGTCATGCTCAAGATGCGGTCCGGGAAGCGGAACATGCCGAGGAACGGCAGCAGGCGGTAGAGCGCGAAGAGCGGCGTCTGCGTGCCGAGTGCGAGCAGCGCGGTGACGACGCAGAGCCCGATCGCCCACACCGCGAGCGCACGGTGGCGGCGCGTCAGCAGCGCCACCCCGGCGAGCGCCAGGGCCGCGACGCCGTAGGAGAACGGACCGCCGGTGATCGCGGTGCCGAGGATCAGCATGCCGGGCGAGAGCGTGCCGAAGGGCGCCATCACCTCGGGCCGGAGGTCGAGGTGCCGCCCGCTGCGGATCAGCTCGAGCGTCGGCGCGAGCTGGATCGCGGCGGCGAGCACGCCGAGCGCGACGCCCGCGGCACAGAGCGTGCCGGCGACGAGCCAGCGCCGCGCGTCGGCGCGCTCGTGGAGGAGCAGGGCGGGGAGCAGCGTCGCCCAGGTGTAGAGCATGTAGACCGTCGGCTGCGGGTAGCCGCCGAGAAAGCTGCATCCCGTTGCGGCGGCGAGCAGCGCCACGGCCCACGCCGAGGGTCGCCGCACGATCTCCAGCACGGCCAGCGCGCCCACCGGCATCCACGCCGCGGCGTCCAGGTAGTTCGCCGACGGCAGGCTGAGCGGAATGAAGCCGCGTAGCCCGAAGAGGACGCTGGCGAGGACCGACGCGGCCCAGCCCAGCCCGAGGCGTCGCGCGAAGGCGGCGGTGGCGATGCCGACCAGCAGGAGATGCAGGCCGTGCGACGCTTCGAGCGCCCGGTGCAGCGGCAGCAGCAGGTAGAGCGCGTGCCCGGGGTAGAAGAATCCGCCCTGCAGCGTCGCCACCCAGGGGATGCCGCACAGCTGGTAGGGGTTCCAGAGCGGCAGCACGCCGTGCGCGATGCGCGCGTACGTCGCCTCGTAGATCGGGTAGAAGTAGAGATACAGGTCGACGGGTGGATAGACGCCGCGCTCGATGAAGCGGAAGCGCCACGACAGCAGGACGAGCAGGCCGACGACCGCGGCCACGATCGTGCCCGACCCCCGCACGCGATCGGTCCACCGGGTTCTGGTCAAATGCGGCCGTCAGGCGGCGCTGGCGGCGCGGGCGCGACCGACGAGCCAGTCGCGATGCGCCGCGTTCTCGTCGAGGTAGTTGGTGGCGATGGCCGCGAGCACCGTGTCGGGGCGGATGCCGCGCATGCACACCGGCTCCTGACATCGGCTGACCTTCAGGTTGTAGTTGGTGAGGCACGGGCTGCAGTAGAGGTCGCGGTAGAAGACCAGGTTGCGCGTGCCGCGCGGGCCGTAGTGCAGCGGCGCCGTCGGACCGAAGATGGCGACGACCGGCGTGTCGACGAGCCCCGCCAGGTGCATCACCGAGGTGTCGTTGGCGACGACGAAGTCGCAGCGCTCGAGCAGCGCCGCCAGCTCGGGCACGCTGAAGCGATCGCAGGCGTCGAGCGACGGCTGCGTCATGCGCGCGCGCGTCTGCGCGATCAGCTGGCGCTCCTCATCGCCGCGGCCGGTGAAGACGATCGTAGCCCCCCAACGGGCGGCGAGCGCCTCGGCGACGGTGGCGAAGTTCTCGGGGTCCCAGCGCTTGAGCGCGATGCGATAGAAGTTCTCGCCGATGCCGAGGTGGACGGCGACGACAGGGAAGCGCTCGGGCCCGACGCCCGCCGCTGCCAGGAAGTCGTCGACGGCGCGGCGGTCCTCGGCGGTGGTGCGCAGCAGTGTCGGCGGCAGCGGCCCGGTGATGCCGAGCGGGCGCAGGAGGCGCGCGTAGATCGCCGACATGTGATCGCTGTCGGTGTAGACGACGCGCGTCGTGTAGATGAAGCCGCGGTGCTGGCCGTCGGTGTTGAAGCCGATGCGCTCCTGCGCGCCCGAGGCCCAGCCGATCAGCGTCGACAGCTTGATGAACTGCTCGAAGTCGAGGACCACATCGTAGCGCCGGGCGCGGATGGTGCCGAAGAGCTCCCACAGCGTGCGTGCGAACTGCCCGAGCGTGGTCGT
Source organism: Binatia bacterium (assembly GCA_036009625.1). Lineage (GTDB taxonomy): Bacteria > Desulfobacterota > Binatia > DP-6 > DP-6 > DASYLJ01. The sequence goes on along the minus strand of DASYLJ010000158.1, from coordinate 9,249 downwards.
CTGCACGGTGAGGACGCGCGTCACGACGCCGCTGCGCTCGAGCAGGCTGACGTTGCCGGGCAGGGTCAGGAAGTCGATCTCGGCGCCGGGATGATGCTCGCGGATGGCGGCGAGGACCGGCACCAGCATCACCGCGTTGCCGAGGCCGTAGAACTTGATGGCGAGGATGCGGCGCGGGACGATCGGCGGCGCGCCCTCGTGCGGCGGCGTGGTGGCGAGCAGCGACGGCAGATGCCGACCCTGCAGGCGACCCACGGTGCGTTCCCACAGGAACACCAGCAGGCAGAGGACGAGGCCGATCCAGAAGTCGACCTTGCGGGCCAGGTTGAAGTTCGTCATCCGCGGGCTCGCACTGTACCCAGGGACCCGCGCCGTCGGCAAGCCTGGACGCGTACCGCGTCCGGTCGTCCAACCCCTCGCCGGTGCTGCCATTTCCACTCCATGAGGGGTGCGCTGGCGCAGCCGTGTCGGGGGCTGCTAGGACACCGCCGATGGCCGGCTCTCCCGTCGATCTGCGCGTGACGGTGCCGCCCGCGGCGAGCCCCGTGGCGGGCCGCCCGCTCGACGAGATGCCGAACCTGACGGCGCTGATCGAGACGATGGCGCAGCGTCACCCCGACTGGGTGTGGGGACACGTCCTCGATCGCGAGCACGTCGAGCATCCCGTCCGCCTCGACGCACTGTGGTCGCGCGCCGGCGACGTGGCGGCGGCGCTGGCGGCGCGCGGCGTGCGACGCGGCGACGTCGTGCTCGCCATCGCGCCGACGAGCGTCGAGGTGCTGGCGACGTACACCGGCATCCTGCGTCTCGGCGCGGTGCCGAGCCTGCTCGCGACCCCCAGCAACCGCTTCGCCGACTGGGACGTCTACTTCCGCCGCATCGGTGCCATCGCGCGCAATGCCCGCGCCACTGCGGTGGTGACGACGCCCGACCTCGCCGAGGCCGTCCGCGACGCGCCCGACGTCCTCGGCGGCGCACCGGTGCTGACGCCCGACGACATCCCCGCCGGCGGCACACCGCCCCCACGGCCCGACGTCGATCCCGCCGAGCTGGTGACGCTGCAGTACTCGTCCGGTGCCACCGGCACGCCGAAGGGCATCCGCTGGCGGCACGACACGCTGATGGAACACCTGCGCGTGGTGCGCGACGGCTTCGCGCTCGACGCGCGCGACGTCTCCGTCAACTGGATCCCGCTCTACCACGACATGGGGTTGGTGGGATCGTTCCTGCTGCCGCTCGCGATCGGCATGCCGGCGGTGCTGATCCCGACGATGGACTTCGCGCGCGCCCCCGAGCTGTGGCTGTGGGCCATCCACCGTCACCGCGGCACGGTGTCGTGGTCCCCGAACTTCGGCTACGCCGTGTGCGCCGGGCGCGTGCCCGACGAGGCCATCGCCGGGCTCGATCTGTCGAGCTGGCGGGTCGCGATCAGCGCTTCGGAGCCGGTGCTGGCGCACACCTTCACAGCCTTCACCGAACGTTTCGCGCCGCTCGGGCTGCGGCGCACGACGCCGACGACGGGCTGGGGGCTCGCGGAAACGGTCACCGTCGCCACCATCGCCGTCGTCGATGCCGAGCCGCGCGTCGAGACCATCGACCGCCAGGTGCTGGCGAAGCAGGGCGTGGCGCAGCCGACGCCGGGCGAGGGCCCCGCGTTCGTCAGCGTCGGCCTGCCGCTGCGTGGCTGCACGCTCGAGATCCGCGACGACCAGCGCCGCCCGCTGCCCGAGCGTCACGTCGGCACCATCTGGGTGCGCTCGACGTGTCTCTTCGCCGGCTACCAGGACGACCAGGCGGCGACGGATCGCGTCGTCGTCGACGGCTGGCTCGACACCGGCGACCAGGGGTACGTCGCCGACGGCGAGCTGTTCTTCGTCTCGCGGGCGAAGGACCTGATCGTCATCGGCGGCGACAAGTACGCGCCGCACGACGTCGAGATGGCGATCAACACCGTCGCCGGCGTACGCCAGGGGTGCGCCGTCGCCTTCGGCGTGCTCGACGCCGAGCGTGGCACCGAGGAGCTGGCCGTGGTCGCGGAGACGACGCTCACCGATCCGACGGCGCGCGATGGCGTCGCGCGGGAGATCCGTCGCGCGGTGAACCTGGCCATCGGGCTCGGCGTGCGTCACCTGCTGCTGGTGCCGTCGGGCGAGGTGGAGAAGACGTCGAGCGGTAAGCTGGCGCGGCGCGCGACGCGCGCGCGCCACGCGGCCGCGCTCGGCATCGCGCCCTAGAACAGGCCGACGACGCGGCCGAGGTAGCGCGCGCCGCTGGAGACGTCGGTGACGACGAAGATGATCGTCGCCGAGAAGTACGTCAGCGACAGGCCCGTGCTGCACGCCCGTGCCACCGGGCTGGTCCGCCACCACCGCACGAGCTCCTGCGGCAGACGGCTCGCGAGTGGACGCGCGGCCACGCCGACCCAGATCAGGCCGACCGCCTGCAGCAGACCCCAGAGGGCGAAGCTCCACGCCAGCCCGTGCCACAGGCCGCAGAACGTCATCGTCACCACCTGGCCCACGATCGGCCCGAGGCGGTCGCCGGTGCGGCCGCCGTGGCGCAGCAGCCAGCGCGTCAGCGGGATGAACAGATAGCGCCGCAGCCAGCGCGTCAGCGTCATGTGCCAGTGCTGCCAGAGCAGGACGAGATTGCGGCGCGTCAACGGGTGGTCGAAGTTCTCCTCGATGTCGAAGCCGTAGAGCGCCGCGAGCCCGATGGCGACGTCGCTGTAGCCGGCGAAGTCGAGGTAGAAACGCACGCTGAGCGCGTACAGCCCGAGCAGCAGCGCGCCGCGCCCGAACGCCTCCGGGTGGAGGACGAGCGGATCCGCCCACTGACCGAGCGCGTGCGCCACCACCAGCGACTTGAAGAGCCCGATCAGGATGCGCTCGAGACCGGGGAGGGCGCGCGTGCGATCGAACGCCGGCTGCTGCACCGCGAAGTGCTCGAGGTCGGCCATCGGGCCGGCGGGATACGTTGGCAGGAAGGCGAGCCAGGCGAGCACGTCGCGGCTCGGCGTGGGTGGCAGATCGCCGCGCGCGGCATCGACGATCGCCGCCGACGCCTTCAGCACGAGATACGAGACGCCAAGGAAGACGAGGCCGCCCTGCGACGGCAGCAGCCCGCCGCCGTGGCCGCCGCCGAGCTTGTTCCACACGAACAGCGCCAACAGCCCGGCGAGGCCGGCGGTCGCGAGTGCACGGCCCGCCATCACGCCGGCAGTCGGGAGCGTGCGCAGCAACAGGATGAGGATGGCGCCGACGGCGAGCACCAGCAGCGCCAGACGCGGGTCTCCGGCGGCGAGCGCCGCCACGCTGCCGAGCAGCACCGCCTCGCGGCGCCAGCGTGCCGGCACCAGGAGCCAGTACAGCGGCACGACCGCGATCGCGCCAATGAGGCCGAGCCACATCGTCGCGTCGGCGGACGCTCAGCCCGCGCGCTTGCGCTGCACGTAGGCCGTGATCGCGCGCAGGGTGTCGAAGTGGTCGGCCACGATGTCGCGGTCGGGGATGCGGATGCCGCACGACGTCTCGAGCAGCGCGGCCAGCCGCACGAGCCCGACCGAGTCGACCAGGCCGGTCGTCACCAGCTCGGTATCGGGGCCGACGTCGGTGTCGGCGAGGCCGATCGTGTCTCGGAGGAAGCCGCGGACGAGGGGCTCGACCTCGGCCGCGCTCACCGGGCGTCTCGATCGCGGACGTCGGCGTCGACGGCGGGCAGCGGCACGCGGCGACGCTTACAACAGCGCCGAACGCGGGTGCAACTGCGCGCCGTCGGTTGACAGTCGTCGGGCCCGCCGCGTAACCGTCTCGCGATGAAGCGCGGCGCACCGGCGGCCGGCTCGGTGCTGACGTGGATCACGGCGCTCGTGTTCACGGTGGCCATCGGCGCGGGGATCACGCAGACGCGCATCCTGTGGGGCCCGACGGCGCTGGAGCACTCGCGCGACGTGCGACGTCTGGTATTCGCGCAGACGTATCAGGCGGCGCGCGCGGTCTACGCACCTGCAGCCGACGACCGCCGCGCGCCGGTCGTCCTGCTCGGCAACTCGCGCATCTGGCTGGCGGCGCGGCCGTCGTATCTCGAGCCGGTGCTCGCGCACGACCTGCCGGACCGGCCGCTGCGCGTCGACAACCTCGGCATCTTCGGCGCCGACATTCGCGACGTCGAGCCGCTCGGACGCCACGTCGACGCGCTGGCGCCGGCGATGGTGGTGATCGCCGTCGGCACCTCCGATCTGGTGCCCGACCCCACCATCCCGTGGCCGACGCTGGCGGCGCGCGTGTTCGATCTCGGCTGGCGCGACGGGCCGGTGCCGCCGATCGGTGCCGCCGAGCATCTCGACCGCTGGGCGCGCACGGCGTGGCCGCTCTTCCGATTCCGCGAGATGGCGCGCGCCGCGATCGAGGATCGCGTCGTGCCGGCGTCCGACACGGAGGCGTTCCCGGACCACTTCACGACGACGGCCGCGATCTTCGCGTACATGCACGGCCCCCGCGGCGCCGAGGTCGAGGCCGCCTACCAGACGTGGCGACGGCAGCCGACGCTGGCGAATTTCACGGCCTATCTGCAGATCGGCAGCCAGCTGCATCTGGCCCTGGTGCGCCGCCGGGCGCAGGACCCTGCGATTCCCGACGCCACCAGCCCGGGCGTGCGCCAGCTCGAGGCGCTCCTCACCGGCCTGGCGTCACGTCACGTGCCGGCGATGGTGGTCGTCATGCCGGAGAACCCGCTGCTGGCGCAGGACGCGGCCAACGCCTTCCACCAGCCGGGCTTCTCCGACGCCGTCGCCGGCCTGATCACGGCGACGGCGGCGCGTGCCGGCACCACGGTCGTCGACGCGCGCGACTGGATGCCGGCCGACCAGTTCCTCGACTTCGATCACCTGCTGCCCGAGCTGAGCGGATTCCAGACGCGCCTCGGTGCCGAGATCACGCATGCCCTCCGGTCCTGATCGTCCCGGTCTCGGCGCCATCGCCGCGCGCGCGCTGCTGTACGCGTTGATCGCGACCGCCATCGTGCTGTGGATGCCGGGACGCGACTACGTCTTCATCTATCAGGGCTTCTGAGCGCCGTCGGGTCGTCGTTGATAGACGGCGAGGAAGTGCGCCGCCCAGGGTGCGAAGCGGCTGGCCTCGAGCTTCCGCTCGATGGCCGCCAGTGACGGCAGCATCGCAGCGGGCACGAAGTCGGGCACGAACGTGAAATGGTGCACCTCGCGCAGGTGGAGCTCGCGCAGATCGCGCATGCGCTCGGGATCGAGATAGTACTCGGTGCCTTCCTCGATGCCCTTCACGAGCGGGAAGACGTAGCTCAGGTAGATGCGGAAGAGCGGGTTCCGCATGCTCATCTCGTGCACGAAGACGAGACCGCCCGGCCGCACGACGCGCGCGATCTCCTGCAGCGCCTCACGCTGGTGCGCCGGGCTCGGCAGATGGTGCAGCACGTTGATGATGTAGGCGAAGTCGAAGCTCGCCGGCTCGAACGGCAGGCGCATGACCGTGGCCTGCACGAACGGCACGGCGCCGGCGGTGTGCTCCATCGCGGCGGCGAGCTGGCGTCCCGAGTAGTCGAGCCCGACCATCTCTGCGCCCGCGGCGCGCAGCTCGCCGAGATACCAACCGCGCCCGCAGCCGATGTCGAGCCCGCGCGGCGACGCCGGCAGCTCGCCGAGCCGGGCGATGATGGGGCCCGTCTTCCGGGTGACGAGGTGGGCGCGGTAGTGCTCCGGCAGCCAGGTGTCGTAGCACTCGTCGATGGCGTCGAAGTGGTCGTGTGCGGTCGGCTGCCCGCGACGGCGGAGCACGAGCCACAGCGACAGCGCGCCGAGGACGAGGGTGAGCCACGCGGTCGACGCCCGGAACACGAACGTCACCTGACCGGCGGCGTCGGCGTTGGCGCCGAGCGCTTCCAGGCCGCGCAACAGAACGATGCCGCCGACGCTGGCGCCGAGCGGCAGCAAGGACAGGCCGCCGAGGAGGACGGAGCGTGCGGCGGCGGCCTGCAATGGCAAGAAGTCGGCGCCGATCCCCGCGGTCCAGGCGAGCCCGACGAGGGCGATCGTCGTCGTCGACCACGATGCCAGCGAGAGCAGTGCCATCGTCGTCACGTACGCGGGCGCGACGTCGTGTCGCAGCGGCGGTGGGGCGACCGTGGCCGCGGGGTCGGTGATGAGGCGCAGCACCTGTTGCGCCGCGCGCTCGACCAGCGACAGCAGCGCACGCCGCAGCCCCGGCACGAACGGCAGGGCGACCAGCACCAGCACGACGGGCACCCGCCAGCGCGGCAGACCGAGCGACGCCAGCAACGCCACCGCCCACACGTCGGCGACGCGCTCGAGGACGCTGGCGGTGATGACGGCCGCGCCGTGCTCGCCCTGCGCCGCGCCGAGCAGGCGCCAGCGCGCGAGCAGCTGGCCCAGGTAGAGGGGGATCGGCAGGAACGCGTACGACCCGATGTACGCGCCGAGGCTGTCGATGGTGGGGAGACGCAGCTCGAGACGTCGCAGCAGCCAGTGCCAGCGCACGAAGCGGATGAGCAGGTTCGCCACCGTCGCCGCCGCCACCAGCGCGCCGGCCAGCGCGATGCCGGCGGACGGTGCGCGCACCGTCGCGTCGCCGCTCAGCACCAGGTTGATCGTCGCCGCCAGACCGACGAGTGCGGACGCGACGAAGCACGCGATCGTGAGACGCGCGGGACGGGACATGCTCATGAGAGCGCGTTGAGCAGCCGCAGCACCAGTCCCGGCGGCGTGTGGCAGCGCTCCCAGTTGCTGCAGTACCAGTCGTAGGCGTCCGTGAGCAGCTGCACGTTCGAGAAGCGCGGCTGCCAGCCGAGGATGCGCTGCGCCGCGCTGACGTCGAGGACGAACGTGGAGTCGGCGAGCAGGTAGTGCTCGGGCACGATCGGCGACAGGCGCACGACGTTCAGCACGCGCCCGGCGTTGCGGAGCAGCACCGCGGGAATGGCGACGACGCGCGAGCGCGTGCCGGCGTGCGCGATCAACGCTTCGACCTGGGCGCGCACGCTGGGCACCTCGGTGGCGCCCAGGTTCAGCACCGCGCCGCGGCTCTCCGGACGCTCGGCGGCGAGCAGGCAGGCGTCGGCGACGTCCCACGCGCTCACCATCTGGACGCGGTTGCGGCCGCTGCCGAGGAGGTAGACGTTCTTCCCGAGCCGCACCCAGTCGAAGAGGAGCGCGAACACGCCGGTCATCCCTGGCCCGAACAGGCTCATCGGCCGGAACATGGTGACGTCGAGCCCGGCGGCGAGCGCCTCCTGACAGAGCGTCTCGGCGGCGATCTTGCTGTGGCCGTACGCGCCGAGCGGCACCTGCGGGTGGTCTTCGCCGACGGGGTGCCGCTGCGGGATGCCGTACACGCCGGAGCTCGAGATGTGGATGACCTTACGCACGCCGGCGGCGCGGGCGCCGTCGAGCACGTGGCGCACGGCGCCCAGGTTCATGTCGAAGATCTCCTGCTCCGACATGGCCGAGAACTGCGGCTTCATGCGTTGGCCGGCGGCGAGGTGGTAGACGACGTCGATGCCGCGGCACGCCGTGGCGACGGCGGCGCGATCGCGCATGTCGACCTGCACGAACTCGGTTCCTGGCGGCACACCGTCTGCCGGCGGCACCATGTCGAGCAGGCGCACCGGCGTTCCGCGGGTGCGCAGGCGATCGACGAGGCAGCCACCAAGCAGCCCCGAGCTTCCCGTGACGAGGCTGGTCATCAAGCGGGCGCGGACCATTTCACACGCGGCTGCGAAGTGTCAACGTGGACGCATCCGCTTGACCTGCCGCGGACCGACCGGCGATGAAGTGGCGGCGGATGGGACCCAGGGCGATGAAGCTCCAGCGCCTCGTGTGGACGGGTGGAGCGGGCACGCCGATGGGTCGGATGTTGGCCGCGGGTGCGCTCGTCTGGCTCGCATACGCCATGCTGCAGCTCGGGCTCGACGGGCCCGTGCTCGACGAGGCGGTGGTGCCGGCGCAGATCATCACGGGCGCCGTGTCCTACCCTCCGGGCCACCCGCTCGCGGTCTTCTGCGAGGGCGCTGCCAGCCTGTCGTACTGGCTCGCCGCCGTGACCTGGCGCCTGTGGCCGGATGCCTGGGCCCTGTCCGCCGGACGCAACGTCGTCTTCCTGTTCGCGAGCGCGTTCACGCCGTTCGCGCTCGTCTGCCTGCTGACGGGGCGACCGGCGTGGGGCCACGTCGCGACCGCGCTGACGCTGTCGGAGGCGGCGACGCGCTTCATCGGCGTCTACCTGCTGTGGGTCTTCCCGGCCTACTACAGCAGCGGCCATCTCGGCATCCACGCCGCCGTCCTGGCGGCGGCGCTGCTGATGGCCGGCTGCGTGCGCACGGCGGCGCTGCTGCTCGGGATCATGCCCGTGCTGCACGTCGCCATGATGCTGGTGGCGTGGCCGTGGGCCGCGCTCTATCTGCTGGCGCGCGTGCGCGGGCGTGCCTGGCGTCCGATCCTGGTGTGGAGCGGTGTGGGGATCGTGATCTCCGCCGCCGTGGTGCTGGCGACGAAGGTGCTGGTGCCCGCCGTGGTGCCGGTGCCGCCCTACGACGGTACGGCCGACGGCGCGCGCATCCTGGCCATGTTCGAGGCCACCACCGATCCCCATCGCCAGCCCATCCGGCTGCTCTCGAGCGCTTACCTGACGAGCCCGATCGCCTTCGTGCTGCTCTCGGCGCTCGTCGTCGCCGGCGCCGGTGCGCGTGCGCGCGACCGGATGTGGCTGCTGCTCCCCGGGTTCATCGCGTGGGCCTACGTGTTCGGGGCGCGTGCGCTCGATGCGCTGCCTGGCGGCACGCCGTTCCTCGTGCAGGCGGTGATGCCGGGACGCTACGCCAACCTCGCCGTGCTCTACCTCCTGCCGCTGACGGTGACGGCGTACGTCGAGGCGACGGCGCGTCTCGCACCGGACGCACGGCGCATGGCGCACGTCCTGCTGACGGCGTTGCTCGTGGTCGAGGTCGCGCTGGTGCTCGTCGATCGACGGCTCGCGGTCGGGCACTTCATCTGGGCCGTGTGGGGTCTGCTGCTCGCCGTCGAGGCGGTCGCCGCCGACACGACGGTGCGCCGCCGGCTCGTCGGCATCGGCGGCGTGGCGCTCGCGGCCAGCCTGCTCGTGCTGCGCCTACGGACGGGAGAGGCGGGGCTGGGCGCGTTCGCAGCGGCACTCGTGGCCGGCGTCGCCGGACTCGTGCTGGCCCCGCGCGTGCCGCTGCTCGGAT
>DASYLJ010000157.1:0-10811 GCA_036009625.1 Binatia bacterium | reverse complement strand
GTCGAAACGACCGATCAGCGTGAGCAGCTGATGGGTCGCGGCGTCGAGGTGAGCGGCGAGCTCGGCAATCTCATCGCCGAGGCGCTCGGTATCGATGGATGACATGAGCATGTCGTACCACTCGGTTTTCCGACCTCATGGCGTGGCGGGAGAGATGCGTACGGGGATGAAGTGACCGCGCGCGGCGTCGTTGATGCGTGCGACGCCGGAACGCGGCGCCGCGCGCGTCGAAGGCGGCGTTTCACGTGCGCCCCGCAACGGCGAATTGTGCCGATGCGAAAACCTGTCAAGCGCCGCTGTGCAACATCTCGTGTCTGATGGCGATGCGGAGTCCTGTCGCATCCATCGGCGCCGATGGTGGCTCGAGGACAGTAGCCACGACACACACCCCACGGACAGAATGTTCCGAGGCAACTCCTCGCGCCAAAGACCCGCACCGAACCCGGTCACGGCGCCCGCACCCCCCAGCGACCTACCCCTCCTCCAACCGCAGCAGCGCCAGCGAGTGCGACGGCAGGTCGCACGCCCCCCTCGGGCGGAGCCGCCGTCCGACGTGCGCCGTGTGCACCTCTTCCCGCCACGCGCCCTCGACGACCGGCAGCATGAACGTGGACGCCGCCTCGCCGCCATTCAGCAGGAGCAGCAACGACGCTCCCTGCATCGGCCGGCCGCGATCGTCGCGCTCCTCGCTCGCCACGCCGTGCACGAGCATGCCGAGACAGTGGCGATCGGCGTCCTGCCAGGCGTCGGCGTCCATCTCCTTGCCGTCGGGACGCAGCCAGGTGACGTCTTTCGCTCCCTCGAAGAACGTCCGGCGGCGGAGCACCGGGTTGGCCTGACGGATCGCGAACACCTGACGCGTGAACGCGAGCAGGTCATCGGTACGACGGTCGCGCGTCCACGCCACCCAGCTGAGCGGATCGTCGTGACAGTAGGCGTTGTTGTTGCCCTGCTGCGTGCGACCCATCTCGTCGCCCGCCGACAGCATCGGCACGCCCTGCGAGAACGCCAGCGTGGCGAGGAGGTTGCGCGCCACGCGCTCGCGCACACGCTGGATGTCGGCGCGATCGGTCGCGCCCTCGACGCCCCAGTTACGGCTCCAGTTGTCGTTGGCGCCGTCGCGGTTGTCCTCGAGGTTGGCCTGGTTGTGCTTCTGCTCGTAGCTGACGAGATCGCGCAGCGTGTAGCCGTCGTGGCAGGTGACGAAGTTGATGCTCGCGTACGGGCTGCGACCGCTCAGGCCGTAGAGATCACTGCTGCCCGTCAGCCGGTAGCCCAGCTCGGCCACCTGGCCCGGATCGCCACGCCAGTAACGGCGCGCAGTGTCGCGGTACTTGCCGTTCCACTCCGTCCAGCCGACGGGGAAGTTGCCCACCTGATAGCCGCCGGGGCCGAGGTCCCACGGCTCGGCGATGAGCTTCACCTGCGACAGCACCGGATCCTGCTGGATGATGTCGAAGAAGGTGCCGAGTCGGTTCACCTCGTACAGCTCGCGCGCCAACGCCGGCGCCAGGTCGAAGCGGAAGCCGTCGACGTGCATGTCGAGCACCCAGTAGCGCAGGCTGTCCATGATCAGCTGCATGGTGCGCGGGTGCACCATGTTGAGGCTGTTGCCGCAGCCGGTGAAGTCCATGTAGCGCGCGCGCTCGTCCGGCATGAGGCGGTAGTACGACGCGTTGTCGATGCCGCGCAGCGAGAGCGTGGGTCCGAGATGGTTCCCCTCGCCGGTGTGGTTGTAGACGACGTCGAGGATGACCTCGATACCGGCGCCGTGCAGGCGCTTCACCATCGACTTGAACTCGCTCACCTGGCTGCCCGGACCGCCCGACGCGTAGCGCACGTCGGGCGCGAAGAAGCCGATCGAGTTGTAGCCCCAGTAGTTCGTGAGCCCGCGCTCGACGAGATGCCGGTCGGCGACGAAGTGGTGCACCGGCAACAGCTCCACCGCCGTCACCCCGAGCGACACGAGATGGTCGACGATCGGATCCATGGCGAGGCCGAGATACGTCCCGCGCAGCGCCTCCGGGATCTCCGGATGCAGCATGGTGAGGCCCTTCACGTGGCACTCGTAGATGATGGTGCGGCTCCACGGCACGCGCGGCGGGCGGTCGTCGCCCCAGGTGAAGGCCGGCTCGACGACCATGCCCTTCGGCATGCTGCCGGCACTGTCGTCGCCGCTCGGCCGGTCGGCGGCGGCGTCGGTGGGCTCGTAGCCGAAGAGCGCGTCGCTCCAGCGGATGGTGCCGCTGACGGCACGCGCGTAGGGATCGATCAGGAGCTTCGCCGGGTTGAAGCGATGGCCATCGGTGGGCGCGTACGGGCCGTGGACGCGGTAGCCGTAGAGCTGCCCGGGGCGGACGTCGGGCAGATACGCATGCCACACGAACTGGTCGCGATCGGTGAGCGGAATGCGGGCGCTCTCGCGTGCGTCGTCCGGGTGGTCGAACAGACACAGCTCCACGTTCGTGGCGTGCTCGGAGAAGAGGGCGAAGTTCACACCCTCACCGTCCCAGGTGGGACCCAACGGGGACGGCCGTCCCGGCCAGACGCGCATATGCGGTCGCGTTGTAGCCGAGGTTTGACCGGGCACCAATCGCGTGATGGGTTCGCGCGCTCGTGCTCGCCGCTCTCCGCACTCCTGCGTATCGTAATTTCTGGCTGGGCTCGCTGGTCGCCAATCTCGGGTTCTGGATCCAGGCGATCGCGCTCGGGTGGCTGGTGTACGACCTCACCCGCCTGCCCTCCTGGCTCGGTACCGTGAGCTTCGTCGGCAACCTGCCGACCCTCGTGCTCGGGCTCGTCGGCGGCGCCATCGCCGATCGCATGAGCCGCGGCACCGTGATGCTGGTGAGCGTCCTCGGCCTCGCCACCAGCGCCACGCTGTTGGCGCTCCTCACCGCGTTCGGCCACATCGACGTCTGGTGGATCCTCGGGCTCGCGATGCTGAGCGGTATCGGCATGGCGCTCTACACGCCCGCGATGCATTCCGTCATTCCGCAGCTCGTCCACATCGACGACCTCGCCGATGCGGTGTCGCTCAACTCGGTGCAGTTCAATCTGGCGCGCGCCGTCGGTCCGGCCGTCGCCGGCGTCCTCTACGGCACCATCGGTCCCGCCGGCTGCTTCGCCGTCAATGCCACCGGCTTCGTGGTGCTGGCGTTCGTGGTCTCGCGACTGTCACTGCCGCCACGACCGACCACGCCGCCGCCCCCCGTCCTGCGTGCGCTCCGCGAGGGGCTTCGGTACGTGCGTGGCCACGGCGTCATCGGACCAGCCATCATGCTCGCGGCGGCACTCAGCCTGTTCGGGTTTCCGTACATCATCCTGCTGCCGGCGCTGGCGCGGGACGTCCTCCATCTCGATGCCACCGGGCTCGGATGGCTGATGACGTCCGTCGGTACCGGCGCCGTCCTCGCCGGCCTCGGCCTCGGGTTCGCGCGCGACGCCGCGCGGCGCCAGGCGCTCGTGTCCGGGGGGGCGATCCTCTACGGCCTCGCCATCACCACGTTCGCCGTGGTGCGGAGCTTTCCCGCCACCATGGCGCTGCTGTTCGTGCTGGGCGCGCTGCAGACGGTCACCATCGCGTCGCTCACGACGACCATCCAGCTCCAGGTCCACGACGGCATGCGCGGCCGCGTCATGAGCATGATCACGGTGATCTTCTTCGGCTTCTCCACCCTGGGTGGGCTGGTCGGCGGGCTGGTGAGCAACCGCATCGGCGTGCCCGTGGCCATCGCCGCCGGCGGCGTCATCACGACCATCGCCGCGGTGTGTCTAGCCTGGGCGGCATACCGCGAGACCTGAAAATACGTGTGGACACCGAAGCGACGGCTCGCGTAGACCTCGGCCGATGCCCACCATCGTCGCCGCACTCCTCGCCGTCCTGACCCTCGCCGCGTCGTCCGTCGATGCCGCCAGCCCCGCCGTGGCCTGCCTGCGCACGTCGGGTGCGGTCGGCGTCCGCTGCCTCGACCAGTACGCCGCCGTCATGCGAGCCTGTCGCAGCAAGGGCGACGCCGCCTGCGAAGCGGCGGCGCGCGCCCCCGGCGGCAAGCTCGAGACGATCCTCGCGCGCACCGCCGACGCCGCCGACGGCTGCACGGACGCCGCCGCGGACACACTCGGCTACGTCGGGGGCGTAGACGACGTCGTGCGCCGCACGCGCGAGTCGTGCGGTGACTTCGGCGAGGACGTCACCGCGGTGGCGTTCGCGTCGGGCTCGGCCGCCGGCGCCTTCCCGAGCTGCCAGCGCGAGGTGGCGAGCCGCCTCGAGCGCCTGCGCGACGCGACCACCCGTCTCTACGGCGAGGTCTGCTACCTCGACGGCTTCCGCGGAGCGGGCTGCGACACCGCCCGCCGCGATCGGCGCATCGGCGAGGCACAGGCGAGCGTGCGCCGTCGCATCACGCGTCGCTGCGGCAGCCAGTTCGCCGCACTCGGCCTGGGCACGCTCGACGAGGTCGTCGAGCGGGTGACGACGCGCGCGCGGCACTACGCGCAGCGCGTCTATCCGCCGAACGACCTCGGCGCGACGGCCGACTTCGGCCCCTACCCGGTCGGCATCACGACGCTGGCACTCAGCGATCCGTCACGTCAGAACACCGCCGGCACCGGCCCTCGTCCCGTGCTGACGGAGATCTACTATCCGTCCACCGCCGCGGCGGTCGCGGGCGTGCCACGTGACGTCGCCGAGGTACTCGGCATCCCCGTCGTCGAGACGCCGGCGTATCGCGACGTCGCGCTGGCGGCAGGCACGTATCCGATGGTCGTGTTCTCGCACGGCAATGGCGGGCTGCGCATCCAGTCGTTCTTCTTCGCGGCCCACCTCGCGAGCCACGGCTACATCGTCGTCAGCCCCGACCACCACGGCAACACCTTCGTCGACGGGCTTGCGGGCATCGTCGATCCGAACGTGGCGACGAACCGTCCGCTCGACATGAGCTTCCTGATCGACGAGTTCCTCGACTTCAACGCCGAGCCAGGCAACTTCTTCCAGGGCAGCATCGACCCCGATCGCATCGGTGCATCGGGCCACTCGTTCGGCGGCTTCACCGCGTTCGAGCTCGCCGGCGGCCCGGAGGTCGACACGCGCGTGAAGTCGATCATGCCGCAGGCGCCGGCGGCGCCGTTCACCCCCGAGTTCTTCGCCGGCATCCACATCCCGGTGCTCATCGTCGGCGGCTCGATCGATGCGACGACGCCGTTCGAGAGCCAGCAGCAGCGACCGTTCGACCTGCTACCGTCGGGTGCATCGGTGGTGGCGCTCGCCGACCTGCACGAGGCCGGCCACTTCACCTTCTCCGACTTCTGCGAGGTCGACCGCGACCTCCTCGGCTTCCTCGGCGGCTTCAGCGAAGCCTGCGAGCCGCGCCACATCCCCTGGCGTCACGCGCACGACATCGTGAACTACCTGGGCCTCAACTTCTTCGACGCCACCCTCAAGGGCGACGCAGACGCCCTCGCTCGCCTGGCTCCGGCCGTCGTCGGAACGATCGAGAACATCGACTACCAGTCCAAGTAGGGTGCTTCGCGCGCGCGGTGGCGCGGGGCGTGGGACGGGGGCCGCCGGCTTGCTCGGAGCTCGCGCGGCACCCAGCCCCCCGCCCATCGCCCCGCGCGTCTCGCAACTCGCCGCTCGGCGGCCCCCGTCCCACGCCCCACACCACCGCGCGGCTTCGTTGGGTGCGACTGAAGGGCGAGCGTACGCGCTCTACTCGTCAACCAAGCTCAGCCTCCGACCACCACCAAAAGTAGCGGCGGTGTGGGTGGCGTGGGGCCGTTGGGGGCCTCCGAGCGGCGAGTTGCGAGACGCGCGGGGTTGCTGGGCGGTAGGTGGGGTGCCGCGCGAGCTCCGAGCAAGCCGGAGGCCCCCAACGGCCCCACGACGCCCACACCGCCGCGGCGACTACCCCTCGGCGGCGATGCGCTCGAGCTCGGGCTTGAGGCGGATGAGCTCGTGCTCGAGCGTCTTCCAAGCCGACTCGGCCTGGACGAGGTCGCCGGCACGGCCGACCAGCTCGAGGTTCATCGCGGCGTGGTGCGCTGCCGTCGCGGCCAGCGTGCCAAGTGAGCCTTTCAGACGGTGGGCCGCCCGCTCGACCGTTTTCGCGTCGCGGGCGGCCAGACCGGCCTGAATGGCGTCGATCGTCTCGGTACGGTCGGCGTCGAACAACTCGATGAGACGCAGCAGGAGCTCCGGATCGCCCCCTACCTGGTCCATCAAGGTCTCGTGGTCGAGGACGGGCTCCTGGTCGCTCATCGGAGCGGAAGAGGAGCAACCCGCGTGCCGAAGCAAAGCGCGCAGAATACGGCCCCTGCCACGTCAACCGCCGCCGCATCCTCGACACGGCGTCCATATCGTAACGGTCCCGCCGGCGGGACGACGGGTCAGGCGGCGGGCATCTCGTAGATGCGGATCTCGAGAATCTCGCGGCAGCCGTCGCACGGGACGTCTTTGATGACCGGGAACGACGTGTAGTAGGCGCGGATGCGCTTGTTCCAGCGCTGCCGGGTGGCCAGGCAGCACTCCTTCTCGACGGGTTCGTCAGCCATTGGTCAGGGCTCGCGGCAGAGGAGGAAGTAGTTCGGCAGACTCTTGCCGGACTTGGTGGCGTGGCCGATCAACACGTGCGCCGACACCCGGCGCAGGTAGTCGACCATGTCCTTGTAGACGAAGCGCGACAGCCCGACGTCGTTCGTCTTGATGGCGGGCCATCCCGGCGGCTGCTGCGGCGGGACGCGACGGTAGTCGACGGCGGCCGGGGCGTCGCCCTCGGGATGGACGACGAAGTAACCGGGCCCGGTGATCCAGGCCATCGTCTGATGGTTGTAGCCCCACAGCTCGTCCTGGCCCTGCCCGGCCGGCGGACGGCAGAAGCGCTTCTGGAACAGCGAGAACATCGGCAGCGAGTTCTTGCCGTGGAAGATGACCTCGCGCAGCGGCGGCGCGTCGGGCGGCACGATGTCGGCCAGCGTCACCGCCGGTGCGGCGGCGCCCATCGCGTAGAGCTTCGCCTGGAGCGTGGGGCCGGAGAGCGACGTGATCGCCTCCATGCGCTCGGCATGCGTCAGGCCGTCGAGGAGTGCCGCGACCTGCTCGCGGTCGGGCCGCTCGGACTCGAGAAGCGCACGCAGACGCTCCGCTGGGGTGGTCGCCATGGGTCCGGCTTTCTAACGGGTCGGCGCGGGGCGGCGCAACCAGTTGAATCCCGGGCACGCGTCTCCTACAGGTGGCCCCCGCATGCCTTCCCCCCGTCCGCTGTCGCGCGGCACCCTACGCATCCTGTGGGCGGCGCTGGCCGCCATTCGTCCCCGCGGACACGGCTTCGACCAGCCGATCGACGACGCGGTGATGCGCGACATCCAGAATTTCCTCGCCTTCCTGCCGACGCCGCTCCGCCTCGGATTCCCGATCGGGCTCCGCCTCCTCGAGTACGGTCCGCCGATCTTCGCCGGCAAGCTCTGCCGCTTCAGCACCATGCCGGTGGACGAGGCGCGCCACTACCTCGACGGCTTCGCGGAGGCCGGCGGGCTGCGCGCCTCGCTCATCATCGGCGTGCGGACGCTGGTCTTCCTCGCCTTCTACCAGCATCCCGACGTGCTCGAGTCGCTGCAGATCGACTGGGCCACGCGCGCGACGGAGCTGACCCACCGCCGCGCCGAGCTGCTCGCCCACGTTCCCGCGGAGACGCGCCCGTCGTGAGCGAGCTCCTTCCCCCCGAATACGGGATCGCGTATCCGAACGTCACCGACGGCACCGGGCTGCGCGGCCGCCAGACGTTCACTGCCGACGCCATCGTCGTCGGCACCGGGGCCGGCGGCGCCACCGCGGCGCATCGCCTGCGCCAAGGCGGCATGGACGTCCTCATGCTGGAGGAAGGCGGGCTGCACCGCACCGAGTCCTTCACCACCGACCCGGGTACCATGATCCGTCGCCTCTACCGCGACGCCGGCACCACGATGATCCTCGGCAATCCGCCCATCATCTTCGCCGAGGGCCGCTGTGTCGGCGGCTCGACGGTGATCAACGGCGGCATGTCGTGGCGCACGCCCGACCGCGTCCTCGCCTCGTGGGAGAACGAGATGGGCCTGCAGGGCCTCGGCCCGCGCGCGATGGACCCATACTTCGCCGAGGCCGAGCGCATCCTGCACGTCGAGCCGAACAACGAGGACACCTTCGGCGGCAACACGCACCTCTTCCTGAAAGGTGCGGCTGCGCTCGGCTGGCCGGTCGCGCGTGCGCCGCGCAACATGAACCGCTGCGTGGGCCTCAACAACTGCGCGCTCGGCTGCCCGACCGGCGCCAAGCAGGCCATGCTCGTCACCGAGGTGCCACGCGCGCTCGCTGCCGGCGCGACGCTGCTCACCGGCGCGCGCGTCGATCGCATCCTGTGGAAGGGCTCGCGCGCGGTCGGTGTGCGCGGACGGCTCTACGACGCCGAGGGTCGTCCCGGAGAACGCTTCGAAGCGCACGCGAAGCTCGTCGTGTTGGCGGCCGGCGCGCGCCACACGCCGGGCATCCTGAAGCGCAGCTGGATGCGCGCGCGGATGATCGGTCGCGGCCTGCACACGCATCCGAACGCGAAGTGCGTCGGCATCTTCGACCAGCGCATCGATCCGTGGATCGGCACGCACCAGGCGTTCCACGTCCACCACTTCCTGAACGACGGCATCCTGATCGGCTACGCCGCGATTCCGCCGGGACTGCTCGCCGCGGCGATGCCCGGCCTCGGGCCGGAGAACGCCGAGAAGATGTCGCTCTACAACCACATGCTGACGGCGGCGACGCTGGTCGAGGACGACACCGAAGGGCGCGTCGTGCTCGGCCCCGATCGTCAGCCGTACATGCTGCAGACGCTCAACGCCGCCGACATCGAGCGCATCCATCGCGGGGTCACGCTCACCGCCGAGCTGTTGTTCGCCGCCGGCGCGCGGCGCGTGCTGCTGCCGTTCGCCGATCTGCCCGAGCTGGCCGGCCCGCATGAGCTGCCGCGCATCGCGGCCCGTCCACGCGGCAACCGCGCCATCGAGCTCATGACGGTGCACATCATGGGCACGGCGCGCATGGCGACCGATCCACAGCGGGGCGGCACCGACGGCAGCGGCCGCGTGCACGGCGTGCAGGGACTCGTCGTCGCCGACGCCAGCGTCCTGCCGTCGTCGATCGGCGTGAATCCGCAGGAAACCATCATCGCGGTGGCGCTGCGCAACGCCGAGCGGTGGCTCGATGCGCATTGACGGCACGCGCGTCCCGAACGTGCATCCGGTGCGCCGGATGATGCCGTTCATCATGCCGGTGCGCAGCGGCGCCTGGGTGCTGTTCGAGCACGCCATCCCCACGACCCCGCTGCTCCCGTTGCTCGAGCGGCTCAACGCCGACCGTCCGTCCGATCATCGCGTCACCCTCTTCCACTGCGTGCTGCGCGCCATCGGCATCGCGCTGACGGAATACCCGCGCCTCAACCGGTTCGTCGTCGGCAGCCGTCTGTACGATCGCAAGGGCATCTGGCTCGCCTTCAGCGCCAAGCAGCGCATGGAGAAGGACGCGCCCATCTTCACCGCGAAGATCGCCTTCGATCCCACCGAGACGCTGCCCGCGATGGTCGACCGGCTGATGACGACGCTGCGCGAGGGCCGCTCGGGCAAGGAGACCGCCACCGACCGCGAGATCAAGGGCTTCCTGACACTGCCCGCGCCGCTGCTCCGCATCGCCATCAAGGCGCAGCGCTGGCTCGACGGCTGGAACCTGCTGCCGAGCGGCCTCGTGAAGGACGATCCGCTCTACGCCTCGGCCTTCGTCGCCAACCTCGGCAGCGTCGGCCTCGACGCCGCGTTCCACCACCTCTACGACTACGGCTCGATCCCGATCTTCGTCACCATGGGCCGCATCCACCGCGAGCCGCTGGTGGCCGACGACGGCACGGTGTCGAGCCGCGAGGTGTTCGTGCTGCGCTACACCTACGACGAGCGCGTCGAGGACGGATTCTACGCCGCGCGTGCGATCGAGCGGCTGCAGGCGTGCCTGGCCGACCCGGCGCTGCTCACGAGTCCTTCCGCGGGATGAGCACGGTGCCGGAGCGCTCGCGCATGGCGTCGGCCGTCTCGCGCGCATCGGCCACCGCCCCGCGCGACAGCGCCGCGGCGAAGTGCTCCGCCATCGCACGCAGCATCGGCCCTTCGGCGGCGTCGCTCTTTGCCGCCAGGTTCGCAAGCCGCGTCATGGCCTCGACGATGCGCGAGATCGCCCCCGGCACGTCGCCACGCTCGCGCGCCGCCAGCCCTTCGCGGATGAGCGCCTCGAGCCCGTCGACGCCGGACGCCGCCGACGGTCCGAGCACCACCTTGAGCTCGCCGATACGCAGGAAGAACGCCTCGAGCGCCTCCGGAAACGCGATCCGGTGCGAGTGCGGCGGTCCCGAAGCGTCGCTCATGCCCCGCAACTAGACGCCGCCAGCCGGCGGCGCAAGCCAGAAGGACACGCCATGCCCCTCTTCGTCATCATCGGCCACGACGCCCCCGACGGCCCCGCGAAGCGCCCCGCAGTGCGCCCCGCGCACCTGGAGCACCTCCGCCCGCTCAGCGACGCCGGCCGCGTGAAGCTCGCCGGCCCCTTCACCGACAAGACCGGAAGCCTGATCGTGATCGAAGCCACAGACCTCGCCGAAGTCTGGTCGCTGGTGGCAAGAGACCCCTACGTCACCGAAGGCGTCTTCAACACGGTCGAGGTGAAACCCTTCATGCAGGTCTTCCCCTAGACCCAAAGCAGTAGCCGTTCACCGAGCCCCACCGTCACGACGGCGCGTGGTGGGGGG
>DASYLJ010000156.1:0-49356 GCA_036009625.1 Binatia bacterium | reverse complement strand
CGACGAGGTGCTCGACGTGGTCGTGGTCGAGGTGCTGGTCGTGCTCGTCGACGAGGTGGTCGTCGACGACGAGGTGGTGGTGGTGGATTCGGTGGTGCTGGTCGTGGTCGTCGTCGAGGTGGTGGTGGATGTCGACGTGGTGGTCGTGGTCTCGGTGGTCGACGTGCTGGTCGACGTGGACGACGTCGTGGTGGTCGACGACGACGTCGTCGTCGTGGGCGGGGGAAGCCCCGGGCAGACGGCCGGCGGCGGCGAGAGCTTCGCCATGAACTTCACGCCGTCGTCCTTCTTCACCTGGCCGCCGAAGGTGGCGCAGAAGCGCGTGGCTCCGACGGAGGTGACGACGCCGATCTGGGTCTGCGACGCACCCGCCAGCGCGAACGACATCGAAGCGCCCTTGGCCGAGACCTTCACCAGGCGGCCGTTCTTGATCTGTGCCGCCTTGACCGGTCCGTTCGCCAGGAAGCGATCCTTGTACTTGTAGCCCGTGGGGGGCGCCCCGACCGCCGTCCAACCGCTCGCCGGGAGCGCGAAGACGTCGGACTGCTCGAGGCCCGGGGTTGGATTGACCAGCTCGATGGTCGCGCCAACGACGGTGGGATTCTCTGTGCCGACGTCGACGTTCAGGTCGGACGACTTGAACGTCATCTTCCGCTTGGCTGGGTTCGTCAGGTTGTCGACGACGACCAGCGTGCCCCCCGCGATGGGCACGTCGGCCGCTGTGGCCGACGCGGCAGACACGAGTACCCCTACGATGATCGACAACGAGACGATTCGCAGCATCCGTTCCCCCCCCGGCGCCCGCACGACGCCATGAACGAGGGGGGCGTAAGACGGAACCAAGCCGGCTGTCAATGAAAATTAGCCGTTTTTTACGGACTCACCGCCAGGGCGACCACGGCGCCACCCGCAGCAGGCGGGACAGCCACCGATCGCGGTAGCGCATGCCCTCGATCATCCACCCGCCGCGTTGCGCCCCCTGCTCGCCGCGGGCGAGCAGCTCGGCGAAGCGCGGCCAGTCGAGAATACGCTGCAGCAGCACGACTTCGTGATGGCGACCCGTGCCCGGGGCAACCGTCAGACACCCCTCGAGCGCGATCATCCGGCTCTGCTGGACCTGCGGCAGGTAGACGCGGCCGAGCGCCTCGACGTAGGCCTCGAGCCCGCCCGGGAACGGCCAGCCGGTGTCGTGGAGGTGGAGCGCCGGCTCTGCCGGTGGCGCAGGCGGCGGACCCGTGAGGTCGATCTCGCGCAGCGGCGACCACGACGCCGGCACGAGGACGGTCGCCGTGACGTCGCGGCGCAGCGTCCAGAGGTGCGCGTCGGCGTCGCGCCACGGCTGCTGCGTGCGGCGTCGCTCCAGCAGATCACCCCACGCCGCCCAGTCGCGGACCGCGGTGAGCGTGATCGCCTGGTAGCTCGGCCCGGTGCCGTGCGTGAGCTCCCACCCCCAGAGGAGGCGCGCGGTGCCCTCGCGTTCGAGGTGCGGTCGCCAGGCGTCGCGTAGCGCGGTGCCGAACTCCTCCATGCGACCGGCGACGACGTCGTGGATCTCCTGCACGAAGAGCATGCCCGCGCCCATACTCCCGTCGCGCGCCGCGCGACAAGCGCTGGGGCCGGCACGCGCGATGCAGAGAGCGTTGAAACCGTCAAATGCGCACGGGGGCGCATCGTCTGGAGCACGTCCGCAATGCCTGCGATGCCGGCATTTCCGCGCTCGTTTTTTCGGCGCGGGATCGTCGGTAACACAAATCCCGGTCAAACGAGTGGCGTCGCGCTCAGGCATCGCCCTTGCTCTCCACGGTGCGCCCGTTCCGCGAATGGAACACGGCGACAACGATGGAGGGACCATGCAGAACAGACTCACGACCAGAGGCGTGATCGGCGTCACCGCCGGTCTCGCCGGGTTGATCGGCGCCGTCGCGCTCGGTCAGCGAACGGTCAACGCGAAGACGGACCTCGTGTACCACGTGCCGTCGACGCCCGAGACCGTCATCAAGGGGTATTTCCCGCGCGACAGACCACCGGTGCTGACGGTGCCCAGCGGAGCGATCGTCGCGATCGACACCGTCTCGCACCAGAACATCCAGCAGACGGGCATCCCGCCGGAGGACGTGCTGCAGGACGCACTCGTCATCGGACAGAACGTCTTCGCGCCACCGGGCGCGACGGGCGCGCACTACATGACCGGCCCGATCTACGTCGAGGGCGCGGAGCCGGGCGACACGCTCGAGGTCCGCATGATCGACGTGCAGGCCCGGGTGCCGTGGGGTCGCGCCCCCGGAAACAAGACCGTCTACATCGAAGACGGCAAGGCGATGTTCGCGCCCGGGATCGAGATCCCGCTGAAGCCCTTCCAGGGCATCATGGCGGTGGCGGCATCCGACGACTTCGTCTCGCCGATCACGCAGGCCGCGGCGCTCGGCGTCGTCAGCTCACGGCCGCCCGGCCCGTTCGGCGGCAACATGGACTGCAACGACCTCAGCATCGGCACCAGCCTCTACCTGCCGGTGTTCCGCACCGGCGCGCAGTTCTACACCGGTGATCCCCATCAGGTGCAGGGCAACGGCGAGGTCGCGGGCAGCGCCCTCGAGCAGTCGAACACCCTCACCGCCCAGTTCATCGTCCACAAGGGCGGCGGTCTCACGGGTCCGCAGGCGGAGACGCCCACGCACTACATCACCATGGGCATCGACGTGGACCTCGACGTCGCCATGCGCGCCGCGCTCAAGGAGGCGCTCGACTTCCTCCAGGCCGAGAAGGGCTTCACGCCCGCCGAGGCGATGTCCTTCGCGAGCCTCGCGATCGACATGAACATCGCCGAGACGGTCGACTTCACCCAGGTGGTGATGGCCCGCATCCCGAAGCGCTTCTTCGTCGACGATTTCGGCAAGAAGCCCGAGTTCTGGAAGAAGCCGCTCAAGACGTTGAGCGAAGGACAGCGCCAGGGCCTCGACCCGGCCTCCTGAGGAGACGATCCATGTCGAAAAATCCAACCATTCGTCGCGTCGGCCTCGCTGCCGTCGCTCTCACCGTCCTCGTCGGGTTCGGCGTGCTCGGCCATCGCTCGGCCTTCAGCGCCAAGAAGGACTACGACTACTACCTCCCGTCCACACCGGAGAACATGTACTTCGGCTGGTTCCCGCGTGACGCGCCCCCGGCGCTCACCGTGCCGAGCGGCTCCATCGTGCGCATCGACACCATCTCGCAGCGTGGCGTCGGTGGCGGCGGCCTGGACCCCGTCGCCTACCTCGGGACCTTCGGCGTCGCGCCCGAAGAAGTCCTGCAGGACGTCATCAACGCGTACAACAACTTCCCGGCCAGCCACCGCGCGGCGCGCGGCGGCGGCGGCCACTATCTCACCGGCCCGATCTACGTCGACGGCGCCGAGCCCGGCGACACGCTCGAAGTCCGCATCATGAAGGTCGAGCCCCGGGTGAACTACGGCATCAACGCGCAGAGCTCGGGCGGCGCGCTGCCCGGCTACCTCACCAGCTCGACGACGCGGCTCATCCGCACCAAGGGCAACGTCGCCCTCTTCAAGGACGGCGTCGAGATTCCCCTGAAGCCGTTCCAGGGCACCATGGGCGTTGCCGCGGCCGATTCGTACGTCTCGCCGAACACCGGTGCCGCCGCCGTCGGCATCGTCAGCTCGCAGCCCCCCGGTCCGTACGGCGGCAACATGGACCTGAACGACCTCGGCGAGGGCACCAGCATCTTCTACCCGGTGTTCCGCACCGGTGGGCAGTTCTTCACCGGTGACCCGCACGACGTGCAGGGCAACGGCGAGGTCTCGGGCAACGCGCTCGAGATGTCGAACACGCTCACCGCCCAGTTCATCGTGCACAAGGGCGGTGGCCTCACCGTGCCGCGTGCCGAGACGCCCACCCACTTCATCATGATGGGCATCGACGTCGACCACGACGTCGCCTACACCGCCGCGCTCGCCGAGGTGCTGGCGTTCCTACAGTCCCAGAAGGGCATGTCGCTTGCCGACGCCCGCGCCTTCGCGAGCCTCGCGGTCGACTTCAACATCGCCGAGTCCGTCGACCTCACGAACCTCGTGATGGGTCGCATCCCGAAGCGCATGTTCACCGAGGACTTCAGCGTGAAGGACTTCTGGCACAAGCCCCTCAACAAGTTCAGCGAGGGGCAGCGCAACGGCCTCGACGGTTTCCACTGAGGGCCGTCCACTGAGCAACACGGGGGCGCTCCATCCGGGGCGCCCCCGCCATTCCGCGACGGAGCTTGTGCGACTCCGCATCGATCGTACCTATCGAGGCTCAGCTCTTGAGCCGGTAGCCCGTGCGGAAGATCCAGGCCACCAGCAGCAGGTCGACGGCCAGGAAGACGAGCGTCATGCCGAGGCTCACGCCGACGGCGACGTCCGAGGAACCGTAGAAGCTCCAGCGGAACCCGCTGATCAGGTAGACGACGGGGTTGCACATCGCGACCGCGCGCCACGCGGGCGGCAGCATGTCGATCGAGTAGAACGCCCCACCGAGAAAGGTGAGCGGCGTCACGATCAGCATCGGCACCAGCTGCAGCTGCTCGAAGCCGTTGGCCCAGATGCCGATGATGAAGCCGAACAGCGAGAACGTGACCGCCGTCAGCAGGAGGAAGGCGATCATCCACCCAGGGTGACGGATCTCCACCGGCACGAACAACGTCGCCGTGCCGAGGATGATGAGCCCGAGCACGATCGACTTGGTCGCCGCCGCGCCGACGTATCCGAGCACGACCTCGAACGCCGACACCGGCGCCGAGAGCAGCTCGAAGATGGTGCCGGTGAACTTCGGGAAGTAGATGCCGAGCGAGGCGTTCGAGATGCTCTCCGTGAAGAGCGACAGCATGATGAGCCCCGGCACGATGAACGCCCCGTACGGCACGCCGTCGATGGACGTCATGCGCGAGCCGATCGCCGCCCCGAAGACGACGAAGTAGAGCGAGGTCGTGATCACCGGCGCCAACAGGCTCTGGAGCAGCGTGCGCAGCGCGCGGTTCATCTCGAACTTGTAGATGGCCCACGCCCCGTGGCGGTTGAACGGGATGCTCATCCGCGAGTGCTCACGAGGTCGACGAAGATGTCCTCCAGCGAGGTTTGGCGCGTCTGGAGATCCGTGTACCCGATCTGCAGATCGCCGATCTTCTGCAGCAGCGACTCGACGCCGCCGTGGCCGTTCGTCTCGACCGTGTATTCCAGCTCGCGACCACCATCGTTGAGGGCGAGGCGCCAGTCGGCCAGCTCGGCGGGAACCGCCGACAGCGGCTCCTTCAGCTGCAGGACGAGCCGCTTCTTGCCGAGCTTCCGCATCAGCTCCCGCTTCTCCTCGACGAGGATCAGCTCGCCACCGCGAATCACGCCGACGCGATCGGCCATGTCCTCGGCCTCGTCAATGTAGTGCGTGGTGAGGATGATGGTGACGCCGCGCTCGCGGAGCCGTCGGACCAGCGCCCACATGTCGCGACGCAGCTCCACGTCGACGCCCGCCGTGGGCTCGTCGAGGAAGAGGATCTCCGGCTCGTGCGACAGCGCCTTGGCGATGAGGACGCGCCGCTTCATGCCGCCCGAGAGCGTCATGATGCGATCCTTGCGCTTCTCCCAGAGCGACAGGTCCCGCAGCAGCTGCTCGAGAAAGGCCGGATCGGGCGCGCGGCCGAACAGGCCGCGGCTGAAGGTGATCGTCGCCCAGACGGTCTCGAAGGCGTCGGTCGTGAGCTCCTGCGGCACCAGCCCGATCTTCCGGCGCGCGGCGCGGTAGTCGCGCACGACGTCGTGCCCGTCGACCACCGCGGTGCCGGACGTCGGGCTGACGATGCCGCAGACGATGCTGATCAGCGTCGTCTTGCCGGCGCCGTTCGGGCCCAGCAGCGCGAATATCTCGCCCTTGTGGATGTCGAGGTCGATCCGCCCGAGCGCGCGGAGACCCGAGGCGTAGGTCTTGGTCAGGCCCGCGATCGAGACGACGGGCGGCGTGCGTTCAGGCATGGGCAGCGCACCATGCGCCGAGCGGCAGGCTGACGGAACCTCCCCCGCTCAGCGCAGCGACCGCTCCATCGCCTTGCACAGTCCCTGGAAGCTCCGCCCGACGCTCCGCCCGCGCGCCTGCTTCACCGCCGCGCGGTCGAGCCGCCGATCGACCTTCGCGCCGACGACGGCCGACACGTCGCCCGCCGCGATCGCGGCGTCGAGCGTGCGCTGCGCCTGCGCCAGCAGCTCGCCGAGCTGGGTCTCGTCTGCCGCGAACGACGCCGGGCACGCCCGCCGCTCGAGTCGCGCATTGCGCGCGCGGTCGGCTCCGGCGCATGCCACGTCGCGCAGGAACAGATCCCACCGCACTGGCCGGTACTTCTGGATGCCGCCGACCGCGGGCGCCACCGGGATCGGGATCAGACCAATCTGGCTGAGGCAGCGCGCGAACAGCCGGCGCAGTGGCGAGTTGCCGATGTAGAGCGCCCCGTCGGGACCGCTGCTCATCACCGCCACCGTCTCGTCGAGCGACTCGACGAACCAGCGTGGCTCGCCGGTGGCGCGGTCGAGAATGCCCATGCCGGTGTTGGTGAAGAGCGTGGTCGAGAACTGGTAGCCCGCGCCCGCCTGGAACGCGATACCGTTGGCGCCGATGCCGGCGATGTCGGCGTTGCCCAACACCTGGCCGGGCGCGAGCTCGAAGACGTCCATGTCGGCGTCCCAGGCGACGTGTGCCGTCGGCCCCTCGTCGATGATCTGGTGGATGGTCGCCGGCGTCGAGGCGTAGACCTCGCGGTTGTCCGCGGCGACGCCGATGGAGCCACGAATCTGCGAGCCGAGAGGAATCGTCCAGATGGTCTCGCACGACGTGCCGATCGCGAGCAGGTTGCCGACGTTGTCGCCGACGTACACGCGCGAGCCGTCGCGCGGCAGCGCTGGTGTCGACGCGGTGCCGCCCTGGAACGACGCGTGGCAGGTCTCGACGACGGAGAACGCCGGGCCCACGGGCGTCAGGTCGAGCCGATAGAGGGCGCCGAGCGTCGACACGCCGTCGACGGTGCCATCCTCTGCATCCGGCGCCGTCGCGCCCACCCACAGGCGTCCGGTGGCGCCGTCGATCGAGAAGTAGTTCGCAACCTCGGTGCCGCTACCCTGCAGGACGCCGATGAGCTCGGTGATGGTGCCGCTGCCGAGATCGACGAAGTTCGCCAGCTCGGCCTGCGCGCACGCCGTCACCGACGGCGGCGTCGTCGACGGCGGGGCCGGCGGCGCCTTCTCGCCCGGCAGCTGGAACGACGCCGTCAGCACCGAGACCCCGGTGCGACGATCGACGGCGTACACCCACCCGTCGCGTGACAGCCCGACGATGGCGTCGGCGACGGGGTGATAGTTGACGCCGAACACGCCGGTGGCCGGTCCCGGCAGGCCCGTCGGCTGGTCCCAGACGACGGTGCCGTCGGTGCGCACGGCGAGCACGCGATCGTAGAGCCCGAGGTAGACGATCTGTGCGCCCGGATGATCCGGATCGTCGAGCACCATCGGCGTGCCCCCGCCCGCGGCGGAGCCCGGCACGCGTGGGATGACCCAGCGGCGCGTGCCGGCGACGGGCTCGAGCGAGATCAGCAGGACATCCTCGTACGCACCGAAGGGGATGAAGTAGAGGTTGCCGGCATCGTCGAAGACCGGGCCGGTCGGATTCCATGTGGCGGGCTCGGCAATCCAGTCGGGCTCGAACATCGGCGGATACGCCAGCGACACCTCGTCGGTGTTCACCTCGTCCGAGTGCAGGCTCCGCCAAGCCGCGCGCGAGGCGTACACCGCGTCGCCCGGATCGGTCGTGCGGCAGCCGGTGGGCGTCCACGACGTCCGTTCCGGTGGCGGGAACGGCTTGGCGGGTTGCGCCAATGCAGCGCCGAAGGAGGTGAGCAATGCCAGGATGGCTGCGACCGTGCGGTGCCTCATCGTCCCACCTCAGGAGCCCCACGAAGTAGCCCCACGATACCGCGGTTGGCGCGTCGCTGGTGGACGATTCGTGTCCAACGGCGACACTAGAAGGCCGATCCGCCCTCGGGGGCCACGATCACCCGCCCGTCGTCCACCACCACCGGCACGACGCGCTTCCCGCGCGTCAGCTTGAGCAGCTCAGGAATCGCCTGACGCTGCGAGCTGACGTTGATCTCCTCGACGACCGCCCCGCGCGCCGCCAAGGCCACCCGCATCGCCTCGCAGTGCGGACAGCCGTCCGCCGTGTAGAGCAGGACGGGCGCAGCCACGCTATGACGGGACCTCGGTACCGCAGATCAACGTCGCCGACGCGCTGAACATGCCGCCGAGGCCGTGGCAGATGGCCGTCTTCGCCCCCTGCACCTGGCGCGCGTCGCCCTCGCCGCGGAGCTGACGCACCGCCTCGACGAGCGTGAACATGCCGTACATGCCGGTGTGCGTGTACGACAGCCCGCCGCCGTTGGTGTTCATGGGGAACGGGCCACCCGGTGCCGTGCGACCATTCGACACGAACGCCCCGCCCTCGCCCGGCTTGCAGAAGCCGGTCGCCTCCAGACCCATCACCGGCACGATCGTGAACGCGTCGTAGAACATCGCCACGTCGATGTCGGCGTGCGCGACACCCGCCATCGCGAAGGCGCGCTCGCTCGCCATCTTCGCCGCGTCCCAGAACGCGAAGTCGGGCATCTGGCTCACCATCACGTGCGTCGACGCCTCGCCGGTGCCGAGAACGTACACCGGCGGCTTCGGCAGATCGCGCGCGCGCTCCGCCGAGGTGACGACGACCGCGCCGCCGGCATCGGTGACGAGGCAACAGTCGAGCAGGTGCAGCGGCGACGAGATCATGCGCGACGACAGCACGTCGTCGACGGTGAGCGGGTCGCGCATCATGGCGCGCGGATTGAGCTGCGCCCACTTGCGCGTCGACACCGCGAGCTCGGCCAGCTGCGCGCTGGTGGTGCCGTACTGGTGCATGTGACGGGTCGCCGCGAGGGCGTAGCCCGTGGGCGGTCCCGCCAGGCCGAACGGATTCTCGAACTGCATGCGGAACGCGTCCGGCCCGAAGCGCGTGCCCGGCATACCGACGCGCGACGCGCCGCTCTCGCCGTGCGTGATGAGCGCGACGTCGACGATGCCCGCGTCGATGGCCGCCATCGCGTGCTGCACGTGCGCAATGAACGAGCAGCCGCCGATCTGCGTACCGTCGATGTAGCGCGGCCGGATGCCGAGGTACTCCGCGGTCTCGGAGCCCATCCACAGGCCGGCGCTGAACACCGCGTCGACGTCGGAGAGCTTCAGACCCGCATCGGCGAGCGCGTTGCGCGCCCCTTCCGCGTGCAGGGCGAACGCCGACTTGTGCGGCAGCTTGCCCATCTCGTCGGACTCGCCGGCGCCGACGATGGCGACGCGACCGCGCAGACGGCGGCTCACGACGCCGCTCCGACGGGACGGAAGCGCGGCAGCGCGATGTCGGCGCTGACGTCGTCGAACACCACCTCGACCGGCATGCCGATCGTGATCGTCGCGGCGTCGGGGGTGACACCCACGAGGTTCGTCATCATGCGCGGCCCTTCCGCCAGCTCGACGATGGCGATGACGTACGGTGTGCCGAGCGGGAAGTTCTTCTGCCCGCGCTGCACGACGGTGAAGGTGTGCAGCGTGCCCTTGCCGCTCATGCGCGTCCACTCGAGATCGCCGGAGAGGCACCGCGGGCACGCCGCGCGCGGGTAGAAGAACACCGCGTCGCACGGACGGCAGCGCGGCAGCATCAGCTCGTGACGTCGCGCCGCTTCCCAATAGGGACGCGTCTCGGGTGTGGGAAGCGGGATCGGACCTGTGTAGTCGGCCATGCGTGCCCCTCGCGGGTGGACTTCGCGACGGCGGTTCTATAAGGAACCGCGAGGAGCCCGGTCAAGCGATGCGACGCTCAATGCTCGCGCTGGTGTTCGTCATGCTCGTCGCGATCGTCGCGCGCGCGGAAGACGACGAGATCGTTCCCTGGGACGAGGCCGAGAAGTACGTCGGCAAGACCGTCGTCGTCGAAGGTCGCGTCATGGGCATCCACTGCTCGCCCACGTCGTGCCTGCTCGCGTTCGATCCGAGCTTCAACCGCTTCACCGCCGTCGTGCAGGCGGCACGCTTCAGCGTCTTCCCGCCGGATCAGATCGACTCGCTCTACACCGGTCGGAAGGTGCGCGTGCGCGGCACCGTCCAGACCATCGACAAGAAGCCCGAGATCATCGTCGACGCACCGGGCGACATCTCGCTGGTGACGACGAAGGCCGAGCGCGACAAGAAAGAGGCCGACGCCGCCCAGGTGCAGGTGGAGATCGTCGAGCGCCTCGCCGACGTCCTCGACAGCATCGAGGGGCTCACCGAGCGCCTGATGGATACGCAGCTGCGCATGGAGCAGATGCTGATGCAGCTCGAGCAGCGGCAGGCGGCTCTCGCTACGGTTCCCGGTCCGGTGATGCAGGCGCCCGCACCATCATACGGCGATCCGCAACCGCGACCCGCGTACGAGCGCATGCGCACGGTGAAGCAGGGGATGTCGCCGGCCGACGTCTCGCGTCTGATCGGCGAGCCGCAGGCCATCGAAGAGGGCAGCGGCGGGTGGGTGACGTGGTACTACGGCTACGGTCGCAGCATCAGCTTCGACCCGCGCGGCCGGGCGCGGTCACTGGTCGGTTTCCCGAACCCCTGACGCGCCCGACCACGCGCACGTCATGGGACGACGGTTGGTGCTCTTCCGGTGAGGAAGGCCACGACCACGAATACCACGGCGACCACGACCAGCAGGTAGCCGATCTCGGCCGAGAGACCGGCCGCGCCACGCTGGCCGAGGAATGCGGCCACGATGGCGATCACGAAGAAGATGAGCGCCCACTGCAGCATGGCTCAGCCCTTGCCCTTGATCTTGTCGGTGACGGCGTCCAGCGCCTTCTCGGCGGCGTCCTTCACCTTGCCGACGGCCTGATCGAGCTTGCCCTCGCGGCGCAGCTTGTCGTCGTCGGTGATGGCACCAGCGGCCTCCTTGAGGCGGCCCTTTGCCTGGTCGGTCGTTCCACTCATGGTCGGTTCCTCCGTTTCCTTGCGTCGCTCGTCGATGCGAGCGGACACCGGACCAATGCGAGGGCCGTGCCACCGCCATGGGCCTGCAATTCCGTGGGAACCGGGCGGGGCGGCGGGCATCTTGTAGATTTGGCTGCGGCCCCGGAAGAACGGACTACACCTCACACATGGTGCGACCAGGGGCTCTCAGGCGCGCAGCGAGCGAACCCGGTCGACCAGACGCGGCAGCACCTCGCCGGCGGGTGCGCGCAACGCATGCGTGCACAGCGCCGTCAGCTCGGAGGGATACGGGTTCACCTCGATCAGGATGCCGCCGCGCTCCTGGATCTGGAGCGGGAACTGCGCCGCCGGATACACCGTCGCCGACGTGCCGGCGACGAGCATGCAGTCGGCGGCCGCGGCCTCCTCGAAGCAGAGCTCGAGGACGTCGGGAGGAATGGGCTCGCCGAACGAGACGGTGTCGCTCTTGAGCAGCCCGTCGCAGTGCGGGCAGCGCGGCGGCAGCACGGCGAAGTCGATGGCGTCGCGCGGAAAGCGCGTGACGCAGGCGATGCAGCGGATCAGCGTGGCGTTGCCGTGGATCTCGAGCAGCCGCGTGCTGCCGGCGGCACGATGCAGGTCGTCGACGTTCTGCGTGATGAGCGCGCGCAGTACGCCGATCTCCTCCAGCTCGACCAGCGCCTGATGACCGGGGTTGGGCTGGGCGGCGGCCAGGGCCTTCCACAGCTCGGCCATGGGCCCGACGGGATTCAGGCGTTCCTCCCAGGCCTTCTCCGGATCATCGAGGAAGCGCTGGTAGCCGTTCATCGGCGGCTCGCCGTGCTTCGTCCACAGACCGCCCGGACCGCGGAACGGAGGGATGCCGCTCTCCACCGACAGTCCCGCGCCGGTGAGCGCGATCACGTAACGGGCACGCGCCAGACAGGCGGCAACGTCGTCGAGCGCTTCGAGTCCGGGCTCGTCCATGCGACGAGGCAACCTTTGCCCCACCTCCACGGGCTGTCAACGGTTGACTCGGAGTCGGGCCGCGGTATCAGCTCGCTCGCATGACGACGCCGGCGACGACGGGGGTGATCCTCGCCGGGGGACTCGCGTCGCGCATGGGTGGCCGCGACAAGGCGTTTGCGGCAGTGGACGGTCAGCCGATCGCCGTGCGCACCGTGCGACTGTTCCAGTCGCTGTTCCCGCAGGTGCTGGTGTCGACGAATCGTCCGGAGCGCTTCCACGCCTTGGGTGTGGAGACGGTGGCCGACGCCCATCCCGGCTGCGGTCCACTCGCGGGCATCCACGCCGCGATGCGCGTCAGCGCCAATCCGCGCATCTTCGTCGCCGCCTGCGACATGCCGGGGCTCGACGCCGACGTCATCCGCTTCCTGCTCGAGCGGCCCGGCGACGCCGATGCCGTCGTGCCGCAGTGGGAAGGCGACATCGAGCCGCTGCACGCGATCTACGCCGTGCGCACGCTTCCGGTCGTCGAGCGCTGCCTCGCGGGTGGCGTCCACGCGCTGCGCGAGTTCCTGCCGCTGGTCCACGTCGACTGGGTGACGGAGGACGAGCTGCGCCATGTGCGCGGTACGGCGCGCAGCCTGATCAACGTCAACACACCGGAGGAGTTGGCGGCGGTCGGCGGGCGCTTCGGCGAGGGCGAGCGCTGAGCGATCCGGGCGCCGAGCTGGTCGACGTCGTCGACGAGGACGGCGCCGTCGTCGGCACCGTCACGCGACGCGAGATGCGCGCGCGCCGACTCCCGCATCGCAGCACGTACATCCTGGTGTTCGACCATCGCGGCCGCCTCTTCGTGCATCTCCGGACGGCGGTGAAGGACGTATACCCATCGCACTGGGACGTCGCCGTCGGTGGCGTGCTCGGCGCCGGCGAAGCGTGGGACGAGGGTGCAGCCCGCGAGCTGTCCGAGGAGCTCGGCGTGTCGTCGCCGCTCGAGCCGCTGTTCCCGTTCCGCTGGGCCGACGACGCGAGCGTGGTGCACGGACGCGTGTATCGCACCGTCCACGACGGCCCGTTCCGCCTGCAGCCGGAGGAGATCGTACGCGGCGAGTTCGTCGACGTCGACGCAGTGGCGGCGCGGGCGGCAGCGACGCCGTTCTGTCCCGACGGGCTGGCGATGCTCGCGGAGTATCGACGCCGGTAGCAGCGAGCCGCGGCCGCCGTCAGTCGCTGCGTGCCTGGAAGGCGATACCGTCGTTCCGATTGATGCGCGTTGCGAAGGTCGCGTCCCAACATTCGGCGGCGTCAGCCCGACGCACCTGCACCACGACCGGCGGTACGACGACCGGCGACAGCGACAGCAACGGCCCCTGCCCGACGGCACCGATCTGCCGCTTCCGATCGCCCCCGGTCCGCAACCAGAGGTCGGCAAGCCCATCCGGGCGACGGGCCCGATCGCGATAGCGCAGCCGCACGCCCGTCCGTCGCCAGCACGGCGGCGCTCCGCATTCGTCGCCACCAGGCGCCGTCGTCGACGTCACGAGACGCGATGCGCCGCCGGGACCCGACCGGTCGTAGACACAGACGCCGTACGTGGTCGCATCGCTGGTCTCCGGAAGTCCGAGGTCGGCAGAGCCGAGGGCCCCGAGCCGGCCGAGCGTCACCCGCAACGTCGCGTTCGCCGGCGTCGCGTGCTTCCATTGCATCCGAGCCGCCCCCGGCACGGTGGACGCACGACAACCCGTCGCCGGCGCCGGCGTGCAGGGACCGATGTCGAGCCGGAAGAGCCCGGCATCCAGCGGCGTGACGAAGAGCGCCGCCGCGGTCGCCACCAGCGCCTGCGGCCGTCCGTGGGGCAGTGTGCCGGTCAGGTCGGTCCAGGTGGCTCCATCGTCATCGCTGGCAAGCACGCCGTCGTCGGACGCCGCGATGATGCGCCCGTCGACCGGATGCACGGCGACGGCATCCGCGCTTCGCGTGTGGACACGCCTCCAGGTGACGCCGCCGTCGGTCGAGAGGTACACGCCCGACTTGTCGGCGGCGTCGTGCAGGTTGTCGCGCACGCCGGCCACGAGCCGCGCCGGATCGCGCGGGTCGATCGCCGCGGACTCGACGTGCGCAGCGTTCGGGAGAAAGAAGATGTTGTGGACCGTCCACTGCGCACCGCCGTCCACCGATTTGGCCACACGATAGTGTGTGAAGAGATAGACGACGTCGGCATCGGTGGGATCGACCACCACCCGAGGAAAGGAGCCGGTGAGCCCGGCCACGGGCAGGCGGCTCCAGGTGGCACCCCCGTCGATGCTCTTGAGCAGTGGGCGCGGATTCGCTTCGCTGGCGCCGTCGGCGCCGTACACGACGAGGTCGTCACTGGGCGCGACGGCGATGTCCTCCACGAACTGACCGACGGCGGCGGCCGGCACGTCGCTCCACGAAGCGCCGTGGTCGACCGTACGCGCGACGCGCGTCGGGTAGACCGGACGTCCGACCGCGAACGCCAAGTGCGTGGACGCTGCCCCGACGGCGATACGTGCCGTGTCGAGTCCCTCGAGCCCACCGTTCGCGACCTGCCAGGTGACGCCAGCATCGATGCTGCGATAGGCGCCCCGCACCGACGATCCGAGGAGGATCGTGTCGGGGTCGTTCGCCGGAATGCCGATACCGGTCGCGGCGCCGTCCGGCACGCCCGAGGCATGGTGTGACCAGGTCGCCGCGGCGTCGTCCGATCGCGCCACGCCACGCCTGGACGCGGCCACCAACCGCGTGGTGGCGGTGCGATCGATCGCGAGGT
This sequence comes from Binatia bacterium, assembly GCA_036009625.1. Lineage (GTDB taxonomy): Bacteria > Desulfobacterota > Binatia > DP-6 > DP-6 > DASYLJ01. Next base: position 34,573 of record DASYLJ010000156.1, on the reverse strand, counting down.
CGTGCGGTGCGGCATTGACGTCGAGCCCGCTCGACGTCGGCACGAACGTGAGCCCGCCGTCGACACTCACGAAGACGTCGTTCTCCGCCACCGCGTACACCCGCGACGGCATGTCCGGATCGATGGCGAATCCGACCACCAATCCCGCCGCCGCCAGTCCTGCGCCGATCTGCTGCCACGTCCCGCCGCCGTCGATCGACTTGACGATGTTTCCGGGGAAGATGTCGCTCGCGTACACCACGTCGGCATTGGTTGGATCGACGGCACAGGCGATCACCGAGTCGACGACGGCACTCGTTCGCGTCCACGTCGCCCCACCGTCGACACTCTTGTGAATTCCCTGCCCGGACGCGTGGGGTTGGGCCAATCGCGTCCCCGCGTAGACGATGGACTGCGCGGAGGCCGAGGGTGCGATCACCGTCACCGCGAGACCGGATCCCAGGGACGCGCTACCGGTCCAGGTGCCCCCATGGTCGGTGCTACGGCTGATCGTGTCCCCGACGCCGACGAACACCAGGCCCGCCACCGTGGGATGTGCCCTCACCACGTCGAGGACGGTTCCCGGAAACGTGAGCGCCGTCCAGATCGCACCCCCATCCGTCGTGCGGTGGACCCGGGACGTCGGTTCGCCATTGGCGGCGAACTCGACGTCGATCGCGTAGGCGGTGTCCATCGCCACCGCATCGACCTCGATGCCCTGCGGCGGCTGCGGAAACGTCGTCGATTCGAGCCACGTGTCGCCACGGTCGTCGCTGCGCACGACCGACACGCCGGACGTCGCCCAGAGCCGGGACGGGTTGGCGGGTGACTGCGCGAGGTCGCGCAGTTCGCCACCATCCGGCGTGATGCGCGTCCACTCGGCACCTCGCGCCTGACCGACCATCGTGAGGACCGCACCCACCAGGGCCAGCATCGTGATCCGCATGGCGGGAGCTTACCCTTGATGTCGGCGGCGACGTCAAGGCGAATTTGGATAGCGGATATCGGCCATCAGGCGCAGCGCCACCGAACGCAGGGCCGCAGCGTCGATCGGCATGCCGATCTCCACGGCCGTCATGAGCCCCAGCGCCGCCGTGACCAGCAGCATGCCGACCTGCTCGGCGTCGATATCGCGCCGAACCACGCCCGCCGCCTGACCGGTCTTCGCCGTCTCCGCCACGCGCATCGCCGCCTGTCCGAGCAGCGAGACGAGGCGTTCCCGGATGGTCGTCGAGCGCGCGCAGGCGTCGAGCAGTCGGTGCAGCGGCACGCCACCGGGCAGCGGCGTCACCGGCGGGGTTGCGACCGGCCCCGCCGGCGCCGCGACGACGTGCGCGAACCGCGTCACCGTCTCCTCGAGGTCGTGCGCCGAGTCGCCGGTGGCGATGACGGCGTCGAGGAACGTGCCGAGTACCCGCTCCATGACCGCCACCATGAAGTCGTCGCGGTCCGCGAAGTGGACGTAGAAGGCGCCGCGGGTGTAGCCGGCGCGGGCGCAGATGGCGTCGAGGCTCGGGGTGTCGAGGCCGCGCTCGGCGAACTCCGCGAGGCCGGCCTCGATGAGGGCCGCGCGCGTCTCCTCTTTCGTGGCGTTGCGGCCCCGGGTTGACGACATACGAGCTCGTATGTATAGCAGGCGCCGCGACATACCAACTCGTATGTCGGTTCCGGAGGTCGCCATGAGGAGCATCGCTGCCACTGCCGAGGTCGCCCGCGTCTGGTCGCTGCACCTGCTCTGTCTGGTGCTGCCCGTGACGTCGATCGCGTTCCTCGCCACCGGTCCTCATCCGTGGTGGGGCGCGCTCCCCTGGATGCTGGTGCTCGTGGGCTCGGTGGCCATCGACATGTGGAGCCCCGGCGAGCGGCGACAGCCCGACGCCACCATGCCCGGCTGGCCATTCGATGCCCTGCTCTACCTCCTCGTCGCTCTGCACGTCGTCACCCTGTCGCTCCTCGTCCACCGCGTCGCCACCGACGGCTTCTGGCGTACCGAGACGTTCGTCGCCTTCTTCCTGGTCGGCGTGAACTCCGGCTACTCCGCCATCGTGGTGGCCCACGAGCTGATCCATCGTCCCGAAGCGCACATGCATCTGCTCGGCCGCCTGCTCCTCGGCACCGTGCTCTACGATCACTTCTCGACCGAGCACGTCCGGGGCCATCACATGCGCGTCGCCACCGGCGATGATCCGGCGACCGCGAGCTTCGGCGAGACGGCCATCGCATTCCTCCTGCGCACCGTGCCGGCGCAGCTCCGCAGCGCGTGGCGCCTCGAAGCGAAGCGACTCGGCGACGAGACGATGCCGCTGCTCGATCGACGCATGCTCCGCCACCGCGTACTGCTCGGCCTGGTCGCCGAGTGGGCGGTCGCGTTCACCATCCTGGCGTTCTTCGGCGTCGGTGCGTTCGCGATCTACGTTCTGCAGGCGGCCGCCGCGGTCCGACTGCTCGAGGCCGTCAACTACTTCGAGCACTGGGGCCTGCGCCGCGCCGGTCGCAAGGTGACACCTCGCGACTCGTGGGACACCGACTCGTGGTTCACGCTCTACACGTTGGTCGGGCTCTCGCGGCACGCCGACCATCACGCCTACGCGTCCCGTCCGTACCAGCAGCTGCGCTACTTCGAGGAGAGCCCGAAGCTGCCGTACGGCTACTTCGGCACCGTGACCCTGCTCATCGTCGCCAACGCGCGCTTCCAGAAGCTGATGACCGCCGAGCTCGAACGCTGCCAGCTGGGCCCGTTCGCGCGTGCCGACGCCGCCTAGGAGATCGCGGCGCCCGCGTGCTATCTGCGCGCGGTGCTGAAGACGGTCTCGTGCTGGCTGATGGGGGTGTTCTACGCCTTCGCAGGCGTGATGCACTTCGTCGCGCCGGAGTTCTACCTCCAGATCATGCCGCCGTACCTGCCGTGGCATCTGGGTCTGGTCTACGTCTCGGGCATCGCCGAGTTCGTCCTCGGCGTCATGGTGATCATCCCGTCGACGCGCGTGCTCGGCGCGTGGGGCATCATCCTGCTGCTCATCGCCATCTTCCCCGCCAACCTGCACGCCGCGATGAACGACGTGCAGCTCGTACACCGTCCCGAGTGGATGTCGCAGCCCACGCCGGCGCAGGCGTGGGGGCGCCTGCCGCTGCAGCTCGTGCTGATCGCCTGGGCGTGGTGGCACACGCGGCCGGACGTGCGCTGATGCCCGTCGAGCGGGTGGTCGACGCCGACGACCCGCGCGTCGAGCCGTTCCGCGACCTGCGCGACCGCGAGCGCGGCTCGCGCGACGGGCTCTTCGTCGTCGAGACACGCGCCGTCGTGCGCGAGCTCTTGGCGTCGCGTTTCCGCAGCCGCGCCATCCTGGTGAACGACGCCGCGCTGGCGTCGCTCGAGCCGATCCCGCCCGACGTGCCGGTGTACGTCGGCCCGATGCCGCTGCTGCGCGAGATCGTCGGCTACAACTTCCACCGCGGCTGCCTGGCCCTCGGCGAGCGCATGCCCGACCCGTCGCTCGACGCCATCCTCGCCTCGACGCCGAAGCGGCTGGTCATGCTCGACGACGTCACCGACCCCGACAACGTCGGCGTCATCTTCCGCACCGCACGCGCCTTCGGTGCCGACGGCGTGCTGCTCTCCGAGGGCTCCGCGGATCCGCTCTACCGCAAGGCGATCCGAACCTCGATGGGCGCGACGTTGCTGGTGCCGTTCGCACGCTTCGTCGAGCCGCTCGACACCCTGTCGCGACTGCGCGCCGCCGGCATGACGCTCCTGGCGCTGACGCCACACGACGGGGTGGACATCGGCACGTACGTTCCGCCGGAGCGTGCGGTCCTGCTGCTCGGCACGGAGGGCGCTGGTCTACGCCCAGGGGTCACGGCGGCGGCCGACGTCGCGCTGACGATTCCGATGGCGGCGGGCATCGATTCGCTCAACGTCGCCACCGCCGCAGCCATTGCTCTGCATGCGCTGCGGCGGGTTGCCACCGCTCGACACCGCCTATAGCGTCGCGCGGCTCATGCCGGAATTCACCGAGCGCTTCTTCCGCAGCGGCACGCTCCGCATCCATTTCCGCGACTGGGGCGATCCGTCGCTGCCACCGCTCGTCATCGTCCACGGCCTGCGCGATCACTCGCACTCGTTCGACGACCTGGCACGCGCGCTCGTCGACCGCTACCACGTCCTCGCCATCGATCTGCGCGGCCACGGCGACAGCGAGACGACGCCGTACTACGGCTTCGGCCACTTCGTCCTCGACCTGCACAATCTCATCCGCGCGCTGCGCCTCGAGAAGCCGGTGCTGCTCGGCCACTCGATGGGCGGCGAGATCGTCTGCCAGTATGCCGGCAGCTTTCCCGACACGCCGTCGAAGGTGGTGATGGTCGAGGGCATGGGCCCCCCCATCCCCGACATGGCCGCCGAGCTGCGCTGGACGATCGCCGGCTTCGCGCGCATCGACCGCGCGCTCAGCGGTCATCCGGGACTGAAGGACCTCGACGCCGCCTACCGCCGCCTCCGCGAGCGCAATCCACGGCTCCCGGAGGCGAAAGCACGCGAGCTCGCCATCCTCGGCACGCGGCTCCGCGAGGACGGCACGCTCGAGTGGAAGTTCGACGCCATGCTGAGCACGCTCTCGATGGGCGGCCCGTTCAACCTCGAGTACGTGATGGCGTTCTGGCGACGGATCACCGCGCCGACGCTCGTCGTGCATGGCGCGGAATCGGGCGAGTTCTGGCGCGAGAAGCCGGGCGCGATCTACCTCGAGGCCGACGATCTGAAGCGCCGGCTGGCGTGCTTCCAGCATGGATCGTTCGTCGAGATTCCGGGCGCGGGGCACATGGTGCACTTCGACCAACTGGACGAGTTGGTCGCGGCGGTGCGAGGGTTCCTGCTGCCGGCGTGACGACGCTCAGGCGGCATCCATCAGGGCGCGACCGCCTCGATGTCCGGCAGGCGCCACGTCTTCTCGAACAGCGGCTTCTCCGGGCCATAGAACCGGAACAACGAGAACCACGCCGCGCCGGCCACGGTGGGAACCCAGTTGGCTTCCTGGCCAGCGGGCGCCGTCGGGCCGAAGTAGACGTCCACCGATCCGTCCGGGTTCCTCCGCATCGTCTGATCGTAGGAGTCGAGCCCGGGGCGCGGCAGGTCGCGGATGAAGCACGCCGTGTCGAGGTCGTAGACCGTGACCGCCCAGTACTGCTTGGCCGGAACGCCGGCAGGCACGTGCAGCCGGTAGGACCGTCTACCCTGGAGCGGCTGACCGGCGGCGTCGCTGCCGCCAACGAGGTAGAAGGTCGCCGCGCCCAGCTTCTTCGGTACCGCGAAGGCGAGGAAGAAGATCAGGCCGCGCTCGTCCACGAACAGGGCGTCGTCGGTCTGAAACCGGAACCCGGTCTTGGCCCCGACGCTCTCGGGCAGCTTCCACTGGCTGCCAGGCCACCACGGCTCCCCCCCACGCACGCCCGCCATGAACCCCGCATGCGCTTCCTGCGCCGCCTGCCGGAGGATCGCTTTCGTCGAGGCATCGGGCGCGAACGGCTTTCCCTTCTCGATGCCCAACGAGCGTAGCTGCCCCATCGCCACCAGATCGCGCGGCAGGACCGGTTCCTCGTTCACCATGCGCGCAAGGCGCTCGAAGAAGGTCTCATCGAATCGCACGACGCCATCGGTCAGCTTTCCCGCCATGTCGATGTGCCGTTGCGCAGGGGGAGCGGCCGCCTGCGCCAATGGATAGAGTCGAAGCTGCTTCACGAGGTCGATGGCCCTGGCTTCGTCCACTGCCGATGCGGTCGCGGGGATGGCGCGCAGCAGCGCATAGCCATTGAAAGTCTCGGAGCGAACCGGGATGTAGCCGTCGGGCACGGCGCCTTCGAAGCCTGGAGGTAGCAGCAGATACCTGCCGCCCTTCCCCGCATCCTCCCCAGCTGGACCGACGTCGACCAACGGGACTTCCCAGGCGTCGACGAGAGAGCCGAACAGCCCCGCCCCGACCGTCGGCGGAACGTCCAGAACGACGGGCCCGTCCTTCAGGGTGAAATTGAAGTAGACGTAGTGCGTCGAGGCGTTCGGCGTCGTGAACTGCAGCTTCCAGTCCGACGGCTTCGACCAGTAGATGATGTCGCCGTACTTCGCTCCGGCATCGCGGAAGAATGCCTCGCGCATCGCATCGACGCTGACGAAGGGCATGCCCCAGATGGCTGCTTCGACGGCACGACGGTGGACGGCATCCGATGCTGGCGCAGCTCGCCCTCCGGCCAACAGCAGAACGCCAAGCGCTGCGAAGAGCATCCCGTCGAGCTTCCTCACGCGCTCACATCCGTTCGATGATGGTGCCCGTGCCCAATCCACCGCCGCAGCACATCGCGATCAGCCCATACCGTCCGCCCGTGCGCTCCAGCTCGTGCAGCGCGGTGGTGATGAGCCGCGCCCCCGTCGATCCCGTCGGATGGCCGAGCGCGATCGCGCCGCCATTCGGGTTCACCCGCTCCGGGTTGGGATGGATCTCCTTCTCCCAGGCGAGTACCACCGACGCGAAGGCCTCGTTCACCTCGAACGTGTCCATCTGATCGACGGTGAGACCCGTCTGCGCGAACACCTTGCGCGACGCCGGGATCGGCCCCTTCAGCATCGTCACCGGATCGACGCCGACCAGCGTCGTCGCGACGATGCGCGCGCGCGGCTTCAGGCCGAGCGCCTTCGCCGCCGACGGCGACGCGAGCAGCACCGCCGAGGCGCCGTCGGACACCTGCGACGACGTGCCCGCGGTGTGGATGCCGCCTTCCTGCACCGCTTTCAGCGTGGCGAGCTTCTCGAGCGACGTCTCGCGCAGCCCTTCGTCACGGCTGATCACCTTCGTCTCACCGGTCGGCTTGCCGTCCTCGCCCAGCACCGGCGCCGTAATCGGCACGATCTCGCGTTCGAAGCGGCCTTCCTTCCACGCCTGGATCGCATGCTGCTGGCTCAACAGGCCGAAGCGGTCGGTGTCCTCGCGCGTGATGCCGTACTCCGTGGCGATCATCTCCGCACCCGCGAACTGCGACGCGAACGCGTAGTGGGTCTTGTACGACTTCGGCAGCGGCGAGCCGCCGGCCATGTTCGAGCCGAGCGGCACGCGCGTCATCATTTCGACGCCGCACGCGAGCACGACGTCCTCGATGCCCGCGCCGACCATGCCGGCGGCGAGCGTCGTCGCCTGTTGGCTCGAGCCGCACTGCGCGTCGATGGTGGTTGCCGCGACCTCCATCGGCAGGCCCTGCGCGAGCCACGCGGTGCGCGCGATGTCGAACGACTGCTCGCCGACCTGGGACACCGCTCCGCCGATGACCTGCCCCACCTTCGCCGGGTCGATGCCCGAGCGCTCGACGGCCGCGCGCTGCACGAACCCGAGCAGATCGGCCGGATGCAGACCCGAAAGCCCGCCCTTGCGCCGCCCGATGGGGCTCCGCGCTGCCGCGATGATCCAGACTTCCTGCATCGACGTCTCCTTACGCCCGGAACGCGGGCATGACCTGCTCGGCGAAGAGTCGCGCCGGCTCGCGCGTGTCCTTGCCGAAGAATTCCATGACGAAGAGGTTGCACCCGAGCTTCACGTGCCGCTCGATGCGCTCGACGACCTGCGCCGGCGACCCCCAGATGCCGTGCTCCTCGAGCCCGCCACCCATGTGCCCGCCGTAGATGCGGTTGGCCTTCGCGAGCGCCTCGCGCGCCGACGCCTCGTCGGGCGAGATCACGACGAGACACTGCTGCGACACCTCGACCTCGGCCGGATCACGCTTCACCGCGTCGCAGTGCCGGCGCAGCACCTCGATCTTCTTGCCGAGCTGCGACTGCGAGACGGCGAGGTTGTTCCAGATGTCGGCGTGCTGCGCGGCGATGCGGAGCAGCACCTTCTCACCGCCGCCACCGATCAGGATCGGCACGCGACGCGGCGGCTTGGGCTCGCACCACACGGCATCGGTCTTCGCCGTCGTGCCGTCGAACGTCACCTGCTCCTCACTCCACATGCGTCGCATGAGCTGGCAGGTTTCCTCGAGCGCGCGCAGCCGCTCGCCGACGGACGGGAACGGAATGCCGTAGCCCTCGTACTCCGACGCGAACCAGCCGCTGCCGAGGCCCGCGATGACACGGCCACCGGCGATGTTGTCGATCGTGGCGATCTGCTTCGCGAGCACGGCGGGGTTGCGGAAGAACGGCGGCGTCACCAGGGTGCCGAGCTCGACGCGTTCGGTGACGGCGGCGACCGCGGCCAGCTCGCTCCATCCTTCGAGGATGGGGAGGTTCGGCATCGGCACGCCGTAGAGATGATCGCACACCCACACCGAATCGAAGCCGAGACGGTCAAGCTCGATCGCCGTGTCGCGCGCGTCGGTCCACGTGCGCTTGATCTGCGGCAGGGTGACGCCGAAGCGTACGCGTCGCGACATCTGGAGAGTCTCCTTCGGTTCAGGCGGGACGGCCGCGAATCCACTCGGCGACGCGGTGGTACGCCGGCGTGGGGCTCTCGTCGCTCTTCGGCTCGAACGGTCCCGTCAGGTACGGCAGGTACATCGATCGACGCAGGCTGGCGAGACCGGTGTGCGGTGATTGCGCGACACGATGCCAGAGGCGGCCGTCGTGGACGGTGAGGTCGCCGGGCATCGTCTCGACACAGATCTCCGTCGGATCGGGCGCGTGCGACACGAAGTACATCTTGCGGAAGCACATCGACCACAGCCCCTGCCGATGGCTGCCGGGAATGAGCCGCAGGCCGCCGTTGTCGGCGGTACAGCGGTCGAGGTGCAGGCCGATGTTGAGCATCTCCTGCGGCATGCGGCCGTAGAAGATGTCGCGCAGGCCGTCGGTGTGCCAGCCGAGCCGCGGATAGACGCTGCCCGGCACGTTCATGAAGCGGTTGATCACGACGCCGTCCTTCTCCGCATCACCGACACGCGCGTCCTTCCCGATGAGCTCGAGGATGGGTGCGAAGCGCGAGTCGCGCACGAAGGCGCGTATCCGGTCGGAGAAGATCGACGTAAACGCGAGCCGCTGCAGGAACGGCTTCCCCTCGTGGTCCTTGCCGAAGAAGATCGGGATGCCGAAGACGCGCGTGCGCTTCTCGGCGAGCCACTGCGCCTGGATGCGCTCCATCTCCTCGACGAGCATCGCGACCTCGTCGGGTCGGGCCACCTGGTCGAAGACGAGGAAGCCGTGCTGGGCGAGGAACGCACGCTGCTCCGCCGTAACGGCAGAGCCGAGCGTGAAGCGGGTGGTCAGCGGGAGATCGGTCGGCATGGGCGACCCGGACCGATACCATCCGCGCCCCCGGGATGGCCAGCCGGGTCGACGTCTGCTACGCCCGCGTCAGGAGGGACTCGCCATGTCTGCAAAGACCGCCGAGGAATGCGACGCGCTCTTCGAGAAGTACGCCAACGCCGGTCAGCTCGACGCCCTCGTCGGCCTCTACGAGGACGACGCGGTGCTGCTCCCGAGCCCGGACCAGCAGGCCAAGGGCCGCGAGGCCATCCGCGAGGCGCTCGGCGGCCTGCTCGAGGCCAAGCCGACGATGAAGCTGCAGGTCATCAAGTCGTTCACGGCCGGACGCGACATGGCGATCCTGTACAACGACTGGCACGCCAAGATGACCGGCCCGGATGGAGACGCGATCGAGACCGGCGGCGAGGCGATCGAGATCGTCCGGCGGCAGGCGGACGGGACATGGAAGTTCGTGTTTGACGACCCGTACGGTCGCGGGTGATCGAGACGGCTCACGCGCGACGGCCGTACCGGTCGAGAAAGTCCATCAGATCGGCGGTCGCGTCATCGATCGATCCCGACGCCCCAGACGCGGCCAGCGCGAATGCGTCGTCCAGACGCAGGGGCTGTTTCCCGAAGTGCTCCTCGGACAGCGTGCCGCGGCAAGCCTCCTCGTAGAGATACGACGCCGCCTGCCGGGTGCGTCGGTGATCGCAGTCGACCCATTGCCGCAGATCGGCCAGGCAGCGGCGCATCACGTCGACCTCGTCCGTCTCGCCGGCCACCTGCGACAACAGGTCCGCCACGCCCGCGCGATCACCCGTCCCAGCGGACGCGATCTCGACGACGACGGCATCCGGCGTCTCTCGTGCGGCGATGGTCCGGTCGGCCCACGCCGTGGCCGTCGGCACCTCGATCCATCCCCGCGTGAGACCTATGCGGAGACGTTCCGCTTCGGTCTTGTCGTTCGTTTCCGGAACGCGCGGGTCGGGGACCAGCACGGGCGCCGAACGATCGAAGATCAGCGTCGCGTTCTCGACGAACGCCGGGAACGCGACGATGCTGAACCAGGCGTCGAACGGCATGCACCCCGGAAGATGGATCGGCAGCGATTCCACCACCAACGTCCAGCCGCGGGCGTCATCAGGGAACAGCAGCTGCTCGCTGTCCCCCATCGTCTGGAGCGAAACCCAAATCGTGTCGACGGCGAAATCGTCCGTCTTGAAGGCGACGACGCGTTCGACCTCGGGCCAGGCCATGCTCCTGATGTCGTGCCGTCCGCGGAACCGAGCGAGCGAGTCGGAGACGACGCGAATTCCTTCACCGTCGACGCCGACGTGGAACTTCTGCGGCTCTGCGTGTCTGCCGCGGCGCCGGCGCTCGCGAATGGTCTGCCACACCGACCATACGTGAACGAAGTGCTCCAATTGCTACTCGCTCTTCCGCCCCGGTCTAGAACCGCGACGCCGGCAGCTTCACGTCCGCCCGCTGCCACGCGTCGGTGAAGCGCGCGTCGACCTCGACCGCCTGTGTCGGGTCCGACGGGCGCAGGCTCGCGCCGAGCCCGTACAGCGCCCATCCGTTCCCCGGGTTCCGCTTCAGGTCGTCCTCGTAGACCACCACCGCATCGCCCGCCCGTCCCTGCGCCAGCAACAACGCCCCGAGATAGTGCCGCACCGGCAGCGGCCACGGCGGCGGCTCCGTGTACGGCAATGCGTCCTCCCGCGCCGCCGCTTCCCGTAGGAAGCGCGCCGCCGGCTCGGGCAGGTTCTGGCGTGCCGCGATCTCGCCGGCGAGCAGTCCCGCCGCCAGCACCAGCAGCTGCTGCGCCGGCTGGTTGTCGGCGACGATGCGATCGGCGGGCATGGCAGCGGCGATCGCGGCGAGCTTCGCCCGTTCCAGCGACGCCTTCTCGACCTTACCCGTCGCCGCGAACGCCATCCCGCGCGCGAAGTGATGCATGCCACTCCAGTACGCGAACTCGGCCGGTGGCACGGGCTCAGCGAGGATCTCCGTCCATCGACCGAAGCGCACCATCACCAGCACCGACGTCGGCGCGAAGTATTCGAGCATCGCCATCTCGCGCAGCATCGCCGGCGTGATCTCCTTCGAGACGTCGCGGCCGGCGCCGAGCGCCACCGCGCTGCGTCCGTCCATCGACGCCGCCGCCGACAGGAAGTGGATGTTGTGCGGGTAGTACATCATCGGATACGCGCCCGCCGGCTTCTCCGCCGCGATGTACTTCTGGTCGGCGACGATGGCGCGCTCGTTCGCGGTGACGGCATCGGCATAGCGCCCGACGCGCATGTAGACGTGCGACGGCATGTGCACGAGGTGCCCCGCGCCCGGCGCCAGCCCCGGGATGCGCTGCGCGCTCGCCAGCGCACGCGACGGATCGGGCGACGCCTCGACGGCGTGGATGTAGTAGTGGTTCGCGCCCGGATGGTTTGGGTTCTTCGCCAGGACGCCTTCCAGCGTGGCGACGATCTCGAGCGTGTCGGGCGCCGGCTTGCCGTCGGGCTGCCACAGCGCCCACGGACGCAGCACCATCAGCGACTCGGCGAAGATGGTCGCCGCATCGGGATCGTCGGGGTGCTGCTGCATCACCTTCCGCATGGCGGCGGCATACGCGCGATCGAGCGTCGCACGCTCGCCGTCGGCGTAGCGCGTCGCCAGCGCCGCGATGTACGCCTGCTCCGCCGGGCTCGCCTTCGGCGCCAGCGCCTGCGCGCGGGCCAACGCCTCGTCGGCGGCACGCTCGCGCTCGGCGTCGATGGGCAGGTTGTAGTTCGGTCCCAGCGCGAGGGCGATGCCCCACTGCGCCATGGCGCAGTGGGGGTCGAGACGCGCCGCCTCGTTGAAGGCGCGGATGGCCTCGTCGTGGTTGAACGCGTAGACGAGGCGCAGTCCCTGGTCGAAGTAGCGCTGCGCGTCCGGGCTCGACGTCGTCACCGGGTGCGAGTAGGTGCCGAGATCGTCGAACAGCGGCGGTGCCGTGCCGGACGACGGCGCGTGGTCGTGCTCGGCGGCCGACGCCACGGCGTACAACAGACAGATCGCCATCATCGTCATCCGCATGCAACCCTGCTACGCCGATGCCGCTGCGCCACACAAGACCATTGCTCCGCCTGCTCGTCCTCGCGACGCTGCTCGTCGGCTGCGCCCACCGTGACGCCTTCGTCGACGTCCGTGCCCTCGACCCCACCATCCGCCTCGACGTGCGCTACGCCACCAGCGCGAACTTCACCGGCACCACCGTGTACCCCACGGCTCGCTGCCTGCTCCGTCACGACGTCGCCGAGCGCCTCGTGCGCGTGCAGCAGCGGCTTCGCACCGACGGCCTCGGCCTGCTCGTCTGGGACTGCTACCGCCCGTTCTCCGTCCAGCAGCGCTTCTGGGCGCTCGTCCCCGACGCGCGCTACGTCGCCGAGCCCGTCGTGCGCGACGGCCGCCCCGTCGAGGGCTCGAAGCACAACCGCGGCGCCGCCGTCGACGTGACGCTCGTCGACGGCGCCGGCGTGCCCCTCGTCATGCCCACCGACTACGACGACTTCAGCGCCCGCGCCCATCGTGACGCCACCGACTGGTCGCCGGTGGCCCGTCACAATGCCGACCTCCTCGAGCGCGCCATGGTGGCCGAGGGCTTCGAGCCGTTCCCGACCGAGTGGTGGCACTTCGATGGCCCGGGCTGGCAACGCTACGATCTGGCGGACGTCCCGCTTCGATAGTAGACAGCAGCATGCCGTCCCGCCTTCTGCTGGCCATGAGCGTGTGCGTGGCCCTCGCCGGGGGCTGCGCGGCCAGGACCACCGATGCGGGGTGCCGCACCGACGCCGACTGCGTGAAAGCGACCTGCTGCCATCCCACCGCGTGCGTCCCCAAGGCCGACGCCCCCACGTGCGACGGCATGGCATGCACGCTCGACTGCCGCCCCGGCACCCTCGACTGCGGCGGCGCCTGCGTATGCACCGACGGTCACTGCGACGCACGCCTGCCCTGACGCACGACTGGCGCTGCCATGCTCCTTCCCATCTTCCTCGTCGTCCTCGCCGACGTCTTCGCGCTGACGCTGGTCCTGCCGCTGCTCGCGATCTATGCCGAGCGCTTCGGCGCGACCCCGCTCGACGCCACCCTGCTGGTGTCGGTGTTCGCCACCTGCCAGCTCGTGTCGAGCCCGCTCCTCGGCCGGCTCTCCGATCGGATCGGGCGCAAGCCGGTGCTGGTGATGAGCCAGATCGGCACCTTCATCGGCCTGATCGTCATGGCCGAGGCGCACACGCTGTGGCTGCTCTACGTCGCCCGCATCATCGACGGCGCCACCGCCGGTAACCTCACCGTCGCGCAGGCGTACATCGCCGACAACACGCCGCCCGATCGTCGCGCGCGTGCCTTCGGCCTGATCGGCATCGCATTCGGCCTCGGCTTCTTCCTCGGCCCGGCCGTCACGGGTCATCTCTCCCGCTACGGGCTCGAGGCACCGATCTGGGCCGCCGCCGGCCTGTCGATGACGAGCATCCTGTGCACGACGTTCCTGCTGAAGAACCAGCCGATACCGACGGCCCCCAGCGACGGTGCCGATCTGCCCGCCGGCCGCCGCCCGGGCGTGCTCGACTGGGAGGCCTACGCGCCCTACCTGCGCCGCCCCGTTCTCTCCGGTCTACTGACGCAGTTCTTCTGCTTCTCGTTCGCCTTCGCCACCTTCACATCGGGCTTCGCCCTCTTCGCGGAGCGGACGTTCCACTGGGAAGGCCACCCGTTCACGCCGCGCGAGATCGGCTACCTGTTCGCGTACGCCGGCTTCTTCGGCATCATCCTGCAGGGCGGGCTCATCGGACGCCTGGTGCAGCGCTTCGGCGAGCCCCGTCTCGTCGCCACCGGCTTCGGCGCGATGGCAGCGGGCTACCTGCTGCTGGGCCTCATCGATCAGGTCGGCCCGCTGGTCGCCGTCGCCACGCTGACGGCGTTCGGCCAGGGCGTACTGCGTCCTACCCTGACGAGCCTCATCACGCAGCACGTCGACCGACACGACCAGGGTGCCGTCCTCGGCGTCAGCCAATCGCTCGGCTCCATCGCGCAGATCACCGCGCCACCGCTCGGCGGGTTCCTGATCGGCACCGGCGCCTTGCACACCTGGGCGTTCGTCGCCGCGTGTGCCGCGGCCGGGGGTCTGGTGGCGGCGCGCTGGGGATCGGGATCGGTGTCGCGCACGACCACCCGACCGGAAACCGCCGACGCCGCCGCAGCAGGCTAGCGCGTCAGCTCGCCGTCGCTGAAGCGCACGAACGCATCCGCCAGCTCGTCGTACGTCGTGGTCACGGGGAACTGCGGGAAGTCGGCGATGACGTTCGCCGGCGGGCGGAACAGGATGCCGGCGTGGGCGGCGCCGAGCATCGTCGTGTCGTTGTACGAGTCGCCGGCGGCGACGGTGCGGAAGTCGAGCGAGCGGAACGCCTCCACCGCCTTCCGCTTGCTGTCCTGCTGGCGCAGCGTGTAGCCGCGCACGCGGCCGGCGGCGTCGATGTCGAGCGCGTGGCAGAAGAGCGTCGGCCAGCCGAGCTTCCGCATCAGCGGCTGCGCGAACTGCGCGAACGTGTCCGACAGGATGACGACCTGGCAACGGCTGCGCAGCCACTCGAGGAACTCGGGCGCGCCGTCGAGCGGCTCCATGCCGTCGATGACGGCGTGGATGTCCTCGAGCCCGAGGCCGTGCTCGTCGAGGATGGCGATGCGGCCCTTCATCAGGACGTCGTAGTCGGGCTCGTCGCGCGTCGTGCGGCGCAGCGCCGCGATGCCGGTGCGCTCTGCGACGTTGATCCAGATCTCGGGGACGAGAACGCCTTCCAGGTCGAGACACGCGATCATCGGCGATGGTCTAGCGGAGGCCGGCGAGCGCGTCGAGGGCGTCGAGCGTCCGCGCCATCGGCGCCGGATCGCGATGCTTCATGGCTGCGCGACGGAATGCCTTCGACGTCTCCAGCGCCTCCGCCCGCAGCTCGACGCAGCCGATGCCGCGGAAGCGTGCGTCCCACACGCGCTCGGTGGCGACGACGAACCGGAACGCGCGGCGCGCCACCTCGGCGGAGTGGAACGTCCACGCGCGCACCACGGCGACGGGCCGCACCTTGGCGGGCGGGAGCCACGGAGCGCTGACGACGCGGAAGCGCGCACCCCGTCGCACCAGCTTGATGCGCTCGCTTCCGACCTGGCTTGACTGCAGCGTTTCGTTCGTCACGGGCGGCGGATTCGGAGCAAGCGCGAGGCCAGCGCGAAAGGCCCGCCCAACCGTCGCCGGGCCCGCGCACCCGGCACGAATTTCCTACGCCTTTGCGCTGGGCCGGGAAGATACCGCCGCGTGCCACCGCGCCAGGTTGGCCTGCTCGGGCTGGATGCGGATGCCGCTCACGCGGCCGAAGTCGACGGCGCAGAGCGCCGTGATGTCGGCGATGGTGTAACGCTCGCCGGCGACGAACTCCCGGCCCGCCAGCTCACCGTCGAGCCACGCCAGGCGCTGCGCCGCGACCTCCTTGCACACCTCGCCGTACGCCGGCACCTGGGTGACGCGGCCGGCGAAGAACGCGTGCGTGTTCTGGAACGCCTGCGACACCGGCACGAACAGCGACAGCTCCATGCGTCGCTGCCACATCTCCACCTGCGCCTGCTCGACCGCCCCCGTGCCGAACAGCGGCGGTGACGGATGTACCACCTCGAAGTAGCGGCAGATGGCGACGCTCTCGGCGATGCAGGTGCCATCGTCGAGCTCGAGCACCGGCACGCCGCCGAGCGTATTCTTCGCCTTGAACGCCGGCGCCCGGTTCTCCTTGGCCGCGATGTCCACCTGCTGGACCGGGACCTCGATGCCCTTCTCGGCCAGGAAGACGCGGACGCGACGCGGGTTCGGTGCGGACTTGCTGTCCCAGAGAATCATGCCGGCCTCACTCAGTGGTGGTGATGATCGCCGGGGCCGTGCGGATGACCGTGCTTCTTCTCCTCCGCGGTGGCGTCCCGGATCGCGATGATCTCGACATTGAAGCGCAGGTCGACGCCCGCGAGCGGATGATTCTGATCGACGTGGATGGTGTTGGACTCGACCTTCGTCACCCACAGCGGCACCGGCTCGCCGCCGGGCTCCTCGGCCATGAACTGCGTGCCCACCTCGATCTCCACGCCCTTCGGAAACGCGCTGCGCGGCACCGGCTGCGGGCCGGGGCCCATGCGCTCGCCGTAGCCGTCGGCCGCGGCGACGACGACATCGAACTTGTCGCCCGGCCTTCGACCGCCGAGTGCCTGCTCGAGCCCGGGAACGATGTTCCCGGCCCCGTGCAGGTAGTCCATGGGCGGATGCCCGGACGACGTGTCGAGCACTTCACCCGCGTCGTTGGTGAGGGTGTAGTGCACTGAGACGACCTTGCCGGACGCGACGGTCTGCGTGTTGGAATCAGCCACGATGTCCCGCGGGTACAAGGTTCGCGGGGATCGCGCAATCGCTTTTGCTCGACGTTCGCGCCCCTCGATTTCGGGCGTCAGGTCTCCGGAATGGAGGACAACGGGTGCTCGCCCGCACTGTGCTCGTTGCGGAGGCGGCCGATCGTGTGCTCGATCGATCGGGCCAGTTTGTCCGCGGCGCCTTCGATGGCCTGGTCGAGCGATGCCGCATGGTGCGTCACCGCGATCGGATGCCGGCCCTCGATGCGGGCTTCCATCATGCACCGCTTGTCGTCCTGACCGCTCTTCGGACCGTTCTCGTCGCTGAGGTGGACCTCCACCCGCGTGATCTGCGCGCTGAAGTGGCTCAGCGCCCCCTCGACGACGGCGCCGACGTGAGCGGTCAACCGCTCACTACCTCGGACGGTGTGATCGGCGTTCACCTGGATCTGCATGCGGTCCTCCTTGGTCGTTGCGAGCAGGAAGGGGACGACTTCAACCTGCCTGAAGCGCAGGAATCGCATAGCCGTCATCGGAGGGGGCGACGCAAGGAAGCGAGCACGTTCGACTGGAGCTTCACGAAGGTCGAGTGATCAGGACCCCGTCTCGATGGGGAACCCGCCGGCACCCCACTCCGTCCACGAACCGTCGTAGTTGCGACCGTCGCCGAAGCCGAGCCACGACAGCACCAGCCACGTCACCGACGCGCGCCAGCCGACGAGACAGTAGGCGACGGTAGTCTGCGTCGGATCGAGACCGAGCCCGGTGTAGAGGTCCTCGAGGTCGGCACGCGGCTTCAGCAGTCCCGCGGTCAGGTTCTGCGGCCACGGCTTCAGCTCCGCGCTCGGAATGTGGCCAGTGGTGAACTCGCCGTTCGTGCGCGCGTCGACGAGCTGGATGAGGGGCGCGTCGTACGGCGGCCCACCGAGCTGCGCCAGCACCCAGCTCCCAGCAACGGTGTCGTCCGCGCGGACCGTAGCGATAGCGGGTGTCCAGGACGAAAATCCTACTTATCCCGCCACACCCAGAGGTCGATCACGCCGACCGCGGCTTTGCCGTCGACGGGGTGACGGAGCGAGCCGATGAGCAGCGCCGGTCGCCCGCGTCCCTCGGGATCGGGCGCGCGGCGGATGTGCCATCCGAACCAGCAGTCGGCCTCGTCACCGACGAGCTCGTTCAGGAGCGCGCCCGACTTCCCCGAGCGGATCTCGACGCGACCGGTGCGCGCCGCATCGCCACGACGATGCCACGGCGCGCCGATGGCGACGTCATCGATGCCGTCGCCGTCGACGTCGCCTGCATCGACGGTCATGCGGCCGAACAGCTCGCCCGGCTGCCCGCCGGTCCACGACCGCACCTCGCGACCCGACGCACCAGAGTACACGCGCACCTCACCGGGGAGCGATCGGGTCTGATCGTTGGTGCGCGGCGATGCCACCGCGACGTCGGCCTTGCCGTCGCCGTCGACGTCGCCCACCGCGGCGACGATCTCGCCGAAGCCGCTGAGCGCCCCACTGCCGGCCCACTGCTGAATGGGCTTGCCGCTGGCCGACGAGAGGATCCACGCGCCGCCGATCGGTGCACCGCCGGCATCCGGCGCCAGCGGCGCACCGACGGCGAGATCGTCGCGCCCGTCACCGTCGAGATCGGGAACGCGCGCCACATACCAGCCGAACGAGCGCACCTCGCCCGACGGCGCGTAGGTGCGGAGCACCGCACCGTCCTTCCCGGCGACGAGGTAGACCCGGCCGGCGTCGAGCGACGGCGCACCGACGAAGAGCTCGGTGCGCCCGTCACCGTCCTGGTCGCCGGCGAGAGCCAGGTCCCACCCGAAGTTCTCGCTACCCGTGCCAACGCGTTGCCAGAGCTCGTCACCCGACGCCGGCGAACGCGCGACGACCACGCCACGCACGTCGCCGTCGACCCGCGCCGCCGGCGCCGAGACGACGACGTCGGCGAGTCCGTCGCTGCCGAGATCGGGCACCGGCAGCACCCAGTGGCCGAAGAGGCCGTCGGGCCAGGTCCCCTTCCATTCGCGGAGCTGCGCTCCGGTGGCACCGGACCACACGCCGGCGTTGCCGTTCTGCAGCGTGCCCTGCTGGAGCTCGAAGCGGGTGCCGGCGGCGACGTCGGCATGACCGTCCCCATCGACGTCGAGCGGCTCGCCGAAGCGGAACCCCAGCTCGCCACCCGGGAGCGTGCCCGGAAACCGACGCGCGACGCACCAGCCAGGGCCCGGCGTGGTGCACGGCTCGTGCGCGCCCGATGCGATCCTCGGGATCAGCACCCCGAGGATCGCCACGACGGCGAACACACGCCGCCCGCTCACGGTCGTCAGCGGCTCAGAGGCAGCAACCGACCCAGCTCTGACCGGCGCAGAAGACGCCCTGGCCCGCGCCCGACAACAGCGGCCCGAGGACGCCCGTGCCGTTGGTGAGGTTCACCTTCTCGCCGAACTGTCCCGTGTGCGCGGTCTGGTAGTCCCACGGAATGGACGCGCCGCACTGCAACGTGTTGGCGTGCGTGCCGTCGATCGCCCAGAACGAGGTGACGGTATTGTTCCCGGTGTCCTTGAGACCGTCGAGGTCGCCCGCCGTTTCGGCGGCCTGCAGCTCGCCGTAGGTGCAGGCGTGCGTGCCCGCGAAATTGGCGGCGCAGGCGGCGTTCGCACCCGCGAGGCCGAGCGTCAGGTTGTAGTTGAAGCGACCGGTCGACGCCGTCAGCGCACCCTGCAGCTCGACGCCGGGGACGGCCGTGGTCGACGTGGTGGTGGTCGTGGGCGTCACCGTGGTGGTGGTCGTGGTGACGGGGACGCAGCTCGACGGCTCGGCCGCGCATGGCGCCGCGACGCAGCTCTTGCCGAGGAACTGCGTGCCGGTGTCCTTCGTGCCCGTGCAGCGCAGGCAGTAGCGCGTGCCGGCGGCACCGAACTGCACCTGCGCGTTGACCGCGCCCTGCGTGCCGTTGTCGAGCAGGCTGTAGGTGACACCCGACTTGAGCTTCACGATGAGCTTGCCGTTCTTCACCTGCACCTGATTCTTCGTGACCTTGTTGTTGTACTTCCACAGGCCGTTCTTGAACGTCCACTCCGGGCCACCGGCGAGGATGACGCACTGATCATCGGTGGCGCTGTAGAGATGGATCGCCGCGCCGTTCGTGCCGGGGTCGTCGACCTCCGCGGCCTGCACACCCAGATCGGCCGACAGCACCTGGACCTGACGCTTCACCGGGTTGGCGTTGTCCTTGATGAGGAGCTTCTTGGTCGAGATGTCTTCTGCCCGAGCCAGCCCGGCACCGACGGTGGCGAGCACGAGAGCAGAGAGTGCGACTAGACGGATCTTCGACATGATTCCCCCTCAGAAGATCGGTGTTTCAAGGATGTCCACGGGTTCTCGCCGAAGCACTGGTCCGCTGTCAAGGTGGTTTTCACGGCACGACGACCCGCGGCGCACGCCGCATCGACGTCAGATAGACCCGCAGCGCGCCCTGCTCGTGCATGGAGAGGGCCGCATACGCCGCGCGCGCGGCCGACCCCTCGCCGTCGTGGCCGGCGATGGCGTAGTCGAGGCTCGGCGCGCGGCCGTCGTGCAGGTAGGGGGCGGAGTCGGCGACCCCCCACAGCCGCGGCGTCAGATAGTCGGCGAGGGGAACCCCCTCCTGCACGTGCCGGGCGGCGTTCTGCGCACCCATGTCGTGGCGCTTGAGATCGCTGAACAACCACACCGGGTATCCACCGAGGGCGGCGTCCCAGCGCAGCCCGGGTTGGTGCATCTCGCGCGACAGATCGATCGGCGGCAGCCCCTCCACCGCGAGCATGGGACTCTCGAGCACCATCATCGGGTGGTGGCAGGTCGCGCACCCGAGGGCGTGGAACTGGGCCCGGCCGCGCTGGAAGTCTTCCGCGAAGCTGGTCGTGGTCGGCGCCAGGAGGGCGCTCGCGGCCGGCTGAAGTGGCCGGTCCTGGATCATCGGCTCGACGATCGGCATCTCGAGCAACGCCAGGTGCACCGCCATGGCGGCGAACGGTCCGCGATCGAGCTCGCGCCGCACGCCATCGCCGTCGGGATCGGCATGATCGTCGCCGGCACCGAGAATGCCGGCATCGGCGCGCGCGAGCAGGTCTGCGCTCTGGACGCCCAGGTGCACCTGGAGGGCCTCGTTGCTGAAGTCGACGAACGTGGGGAGCGTGCCCTTCCACCCGAACGGCTTGACGACGAGGTCCGGGTCGACGCCGTCTAGGCCCGCCACGTCGACCTCGCCCTTCGCCGTCACGCGGAGGACGCCGAAGTCGACACCCTTGGTGACGAGGCGAACCTCGCCATCGGTGCCGGCGCGCACGAGATCGTCGCGCTGGCGCTGCAGGTCGCGGGTCATCTCCCGCGCCAGCGCCTCGACCACGCCGGGCGCCACCAGCGCGGGCGGGTTGCGGGCGTCGCCGCTGTCCGGACGCTCGCCGTCCCCCATCAGGAACGCGTTGTCGGTCTCGGCGCCCGCGCCGACGGGGCCGCCGACCCAGTGACAGGAGGCACAGGAGATCGTCTCGGGACCGCCGAAGCGGCCCTCATGCACACGCCGGAACGGACCGTTCGACGTCGCCGTGCCGCCGCCGAGACCGTCGGCGTATCCGTACTCGTGCTCGAACACGAGGCCACCGAGATCCGCGACCTCCTGCGGACACATCCGCCCCGCCGCGAGCTCGTCCCACGGCAGCAGCGCGTGCATCTCGCGCAGGAACGTTCCCGGTTCCGCCGCCTCGCGCAGCCGGATCTCGTGTCGCCGTTCTGCGTCGGCGTACGCGGCACGGGCCGCATCGATGCCGAGGGGGGCCGCACTGGTGACCGGCGGACAGTCGGCACGCCAGGTTGCCGGCGGCTCGTCGGCGGCACCGCCGCAGCCAGCGACCATGACGGCGAGCGCCAGCATCCGCAGCGTCGTCCCGCTCATGGCACGAACAGCTTCGGTTGGCGCGACAGCGACGCCAGGAACACGCGCACGCTGGCGCGTCCCGGCTCGTCGAGCGCGAGATACGCCTCGCGTGCCGGCGTCGCCTCGCCGCCGTGGAGGACGATGGCGTCGTGGATGGTGGGCGCGCGCCCGTCGTGCAGATACGGCGCGGTCTCCGCCAATCCCCACAACGGACGCGTCAGAAAGACGTTGGCGGGAATCGTGCCCTGCGGCGAGGGACTCGCCAGCGCCGGCCCCATGTCGTGGCGCTTCAGATCGCTGAAGAGGCGCACGAGGTAGGACGTCCGCGCGCCGGCATACTTCGGCTCGATCTTGGGACCGTCACCGTCCTTCGCCACGTCGATCACGAACGGTGGCAGCTCGGCCCCCGCACGCTGCTGGGCGTCGAGCCGGGGATCGTCGAGCTCGAGCGTCGGCACGTGACAGCCGGCGCATCCGATCGCGTCGAACTGCGCCCGGCCTGCCGCGAAGGCGTCGAGCAGACCCGGATCACGCGGCGGGCGGATGACCGGCGCCTCCAGCTGCGCGAGATAGCCGACGACGGTGGTGAGCATGCCGTCGTCGATCTCGAGCGACACGCCGTCACGATCGACGTCGTCCCAGCGACCCGTGCCGTAGGGGCCGGCGTCGACCGTGCCGTCGCGCACGCCGAGCTGCACCCGCTTCGACAGCAGGCCCTGATGAATGTGCAGCGACTCTTCGGTCATGCCGCGCAACGTAGCCTGATGGCCCTTCCATCCGAACGGCCGCACCGTGAGGTCGGCGTCGACGCCGTCCACCCCCCCGACGTCGAGCGTCCCGTCCGATTTCGCCACCACGTGCCCGAACGACACGCCCTTGGCGGTGAGCGCCTGCTCGACGGGCCGGCCGTCGGCCTGCGCCCGGCGGCGCGCGTCGTCGACCTGGGCGCGCAGTGCCGTGCTCATCTCGTTCGCGAGCAGCGCCACCGGCCCGAGGCCGAGGAGGTGCGGCGCGTTGCGACGGTCGGCACTGGTCGTCCGCGCCCCGTCGCCGCGCATCAGCGCAATCTGCGACTGCGTGCCGGCACCGTCGGGGCCGCCCTTGGCATGACAGCTGAAGCACGCGAACGCCTCGGGGCCTCCCGACACGCCCTGGTGCACGCGACGGAGCTGCGGCGACTGGTCCGGCGACGTGCGCGCGCTGTCCTTGCTGCCCCAGCCGTTCTCGGGCCGGAAGAGGTAGCCGAAGAGCTCGTCGCCGACGATGAAGAGCGTGTCGATGCCGAGCGTGCGATGATCGAAGTCGACCTCGGTCAACGTCGCGTGCTCGATCAGCTCGCCGGGCTCCTTCGCGTCGAGCATGCGGTCGAAGTTCTCGCGATGGCGGAGCTCCACCGCCGCAGCCAGCTGCTTCAGCAGCAGCGCGTCGTCGGGCAGCGTGCTCGCGTCGACGGCGAACTGATCGCGGAGTCGCGGATCGGGCGGCGTACCGTCCCCAGCCTGGGCCCGCAGGACGGCGAGCACCGCGGCGAGCGCGGCGAGCATCACGACGATCAGCCACCGTCGAGGTCGGGCCCGCATCGCGCGGGAGCCTAGCAGGATCGCCACCGCGCGTGCACGAATCTCGCGTAGCGCACAGCGTCGATCAGACCGCGAACTTCGCGCGCAGCCCGGCCACGGCCTGGTCGACGAATGTCCTGGTCTTGGCCGGGAGGTGCCGGCCGGCCGGATGCACGACGTGGATCGGGATGGGCGGCGGCTCGAAATCGACCAGCACCGCACGCAGCACGCCGGCCGCCACCAGGTGGTCGACCATGTACGACAGCACGCAGGTGATCCCGAGACCGCCGACGGCCGCGTCGATCGCCGGGTCGGCCAGATTGGTCACCAGGCGGGGCTCCACCGCCGTGGCCACGCGCGACCGCCCGCTGCCGAACGCCCACCGCGACGGGTTGGGCATCGACCCCGTGAAGGCGATGCAGGTGTGCCGGGCGAGGTCGGCCGGCACCTGCGGAGGATCGTGCGCCGCCAGGTAGGCGGGACTCGCATACACCGCGCGGCGGACGTGACCGGCGCGGATCGCCTTCAGCGTCGAGTCGCGCAGCGCCCCGATGCGGATGCCGACGTCGAAGCCGTCCTCGATCAACGGCGCCATGCGATCGGAGAGCTCGAGCCGCACGCGGACGGACGGGTGGCGTCGCAGGAATTCCGACACCAGGGGCTGCACGTGCAATCGCCCGAACACGACGGACGCCGCCACCGCCAGCACGCCGGTCGGGGCGAGCCGCTCCGCAGCCGCACGCGATTCCATCGTCGCGAAGTCCGCCAGGAGACGACGACCGAGCTCCAGGTGCTGGTGCCCGGCGTCGGTGAGCGCCACCGCGCGGGTGGTCCGGTTGAACAGTCGCGCACCGAGTCGTCGTTCGAGACTCGCGACGGCGCGCGTGACCACGGCGGGGGAGCGTCCGAGCCGTCGCGCCGCGGTGACGAACGCCCCCGTCTCCGCGACGGCCACGAAGGCGGCTATCGTCTCGAGGCGGTCCACGGCGTCGTTGCGTATTACGCAACAGAGAACGGCGTCAATCGGATATTGAGCTTCCACGGGCAATGATCGAGAAGGAGCCATGTCTCGAACGTTCCTTCGTCTCGCCACTACCCCTGCCGTCCTGGCGGCGCAGGACCGGACGTACGGTCGCGCCCGTCCGGTGTCCGGCGGCGCGGAGCGTGACGTCCTGGGCCCGCACGAGCGCGAATACATCGCGGAGCGGGACAGCTTCTACATGGCCTCGGTCAGCGAGTCCGGGTGGCCCTACGTCCAGCACCGCGGTGGACGACCCGGCTTCCTCCACGTGTTGGGTCCGAGCACGATCGGATACGCCGACTACGAGGGCAATCATCAGCTCCTCAGCACCGGCAACCTGACGGCCGACGATCGCGTCGCCCTGATCCTGATGGACTACCCGAACCAGCGTCGCCTGAAGATCCTCGGCCACGCGCGGATCGAGGCCGCCGGCACCAACGCGGCGCTGGTCGAGCAGGTCGCCGAAGCGTCGCAGCGCGCGCTCGTCGAGCGCGTCGTCGTGATCGAGGTGACCGCCTTCGACTGGAATTGCCCGAAGTACATCACCCCCCGCTACACCGCCGACGAGGTGCGCGAGGGCGTCGCCCCGCTCAGGCGTCGGATCGAGGAGCTCGAGCAGGAGCTCGCGCACCTCCGCGCCACCACACCCACGTCATCGTAGCCAGACGGACCGTCGACGGTGTCACCCGCGACGCTACCGCGCGGGAGATCCGGGTGGTAGGGAACGCCGCCGTGACCCATACGGCACCCTCGAAGCGGCGTCTGACGCTCGCCCTCGCGCCGATCCTGTTCGCCGCGGCCTGCTCCTCACCCCCGCCGCTCGGCCCACCCGTCGTCCTGCCGCCGATGCCCGCGGCCAGCGGCGCACCGGTGACCTATCGCGACGTGCAGCCCATCATCGAGCAGCGCTGCGTCGTCTGCCACGGTTGCTACGACGCGCCCTGCCAGCTGCTGCTGTCGTCGGGCGAAGGTCTCGAGCGCGGCGCGACCAAGGCGGTCGTGTACGACGGCGGCCGCATCCACGCGGCGGCACCGACACGGCTCTTCATCGACGCGCACGGCCCCGCCGAATGGCGCCAGCGCGGCTTCTTCCCGGTGACGGGCTCGGGCTCGCCCTCCCTGCTGTACATGATGCTCGCGCTCGGACGCGCGCAGCCATTCCCCGCCGGCACCCGCCTGCCCGACGCCGTCGGGCTCGACATCAATCGCGCGCTCTCCTGCCCGACGGCCGAAGAGTTCGGCACCTACGCCCGGGCGCACCGTCTCGGCGGGATGCCGTACGGCATGGCGCCCCTCGCCGACGCCGAGTACGGCACGCTGGTGGAGTGGATCGCGCAGGGCGCGCCGCCACCGCCCGCGCCGCCGCCGCTCGCGAAGGACGTGACCGCCGAGGTCGCGCGCTGGGAACGCTTCCTGAACGGCACCACGCTCGAGCAGCGCATCACCGGCCGCTACCTCTACGAGCACTGGTTCGTCGCCCACCTCTACTTCGCCGACCTGCCGTCGAGCCCGTTCTTCCACGTCGTGCGCTCGACGACGCCGCCCGGCACGCCGATCGACGAGATCGCCTCGCGCCGCCCGTACGACGCTCCGGGCGTCGACCGCTTCTGGTATCGCCTACGGCCGATCGACGAGACCATCATCCACAAGACCCACATCACCTACGCGCTCGACGACGCCAAGCTGCGCCGGCTGACCGCGCTCTTCGTCGACACCAATTGGCACGCGACGCGGCTGCCGAGCTACGCGCCCGAGCAGGCGTCGAACCCCTTCATCACCTTCGACCAGATTCCGGCGCGCTCGCGCTATCAGTACATGCTCGACGACGCGCAGTACTTCGTCATGACCTTCATCCGCGGGCCGGTCTGCCGCGGACAGGTCGCCGTCGACGTGATCGAGGACCACTTCTTCGCGGCCTTCCTCGACCCCGACCACGACATGTCGGTGCTCGACCCCACCTTCCTCGAGCAGGCGAAGGGCTTGCTCGAGCTACCCGCCGAGCATCTGAGCAGCCTCGCGCCCGGCGAGTTCTTCGTCCAGTACGGCATCGACCAGCGGCGCTATCTCGATCTACGCGAGCAGTACTACGACGCCCTCGATCCGCAGCATCGCGGCCCGACGCTCGACGCCATCTGGAACGGCGACGGCGACAACACCAACGCGCAGCTCACCATCTTCCGTCACTTCGACAGTGCCAGCGTCGTGCGCGGCTTCCTCGGCGCCACGCCGAAGACGGCATGGGTACTCGACTACCCGCTCTTCGAGCGCATCTACTACGACCTCGTCGCCGGCTACGACGTCTTCGGCAACCTCGCCCACCAGGCGGCGACGCGTCTCTACATGGATCACCTGCGCATGCAGGCCGAGAATCTGTTCCTGGCGTTCCTGCCCGCCGATCGTCGCGACGCCATCCGCGCCTCGTGGTACGTCGGCGCGACGCATTCGCTCGACTATCTCCTCGTCGACAACATGCATTCGCTGTCGCACGGCACGCAGATTCCGTTCACGTCGCCCGACGTGGAGCGCCAGTTTCTCGACATGATCGTGGCGCGCACGCCTGCCGTGTCGGGACCGCCCGACCTCCTGAACCGCTGCGGCGCGCCGCCGTGCGATCGCCCCGGCGCGTCGGCGCTCGAGCAGAGCGCCGAGCGCGCGCTGCAGCCCCTGACGGGCGTCCATGGCCGATGGGTCGCCCAGCTGCCCGAGGTGTCGTTCCTGCGCGTGCGATCCGCCGACGGCGGCGCGGCCTACACGCTGGTGCACAATCGGGCGCACACCAACGTCGCCTACATGTTCGACGAATCGCAGCGGCTCGTCCCCGCCGACGACACCCTGACCGTGGCCCGCGGCTACGTCGGCAGCTACCCGAACTTCCTGTTCGACGTCGACGTCGCCCAGATCGACGCCTTCACCACGGCGCTCGCCGCCGTCACCGACGCCTCGACGATGGAGAAGCTGGTGGCGCGCTGGGGCGTGCGCCGCACCAGCCCGGCCATGTGGAGCACGATCGACTGGATGCACGCCGACTTCCGCCGCCAGCAGCCAATCCAGTTCGGGCTGTTCGACCTCGACCGCTTCGGGAATCTCTAGGACCCTAGCGACCGCGAACCGTGCGAATGACCGCCACGCCCGCGACCACGGCGACGACGCCCGCGATCAGGCCCGGCTGGGTGAGCAGCGCGCCGATCGGCAGGGCGCGCGCGAGGACCGCGAAGGCGGACAGCCCCGCCACGAGCACGCCCCCCACGATCAGCACCGTACCGGTCATGCGCACCAGGCGGCGCAGGGTCGCGGCCTCCTCGCGCAGCCGATCGTGCAGCTCGGCCTTGGCGTAGGCGACGGCGATGTCGCTCGCGACCGCGTCGAGGAACTCGACGTCGTCGGGTCCGGAACGGCCGGGGGCGGGATTCATCACCTCGATGACGCCGATGCTCGGCCCCTCGGTGCGCATGGGCGCCGCGAGCAGCGTGCGGGTCGTCGCGCCGGTGGCCTTGTCGACGCCGCGGTAGAAGCGCGGGTCGTTCCCGACGTCCTCGACCGCGATCGCCTCGCCGTGCTCGAGCACCCAGCCCGCCACGCCCTGGCCCGCCGCGAACCGCACCTCGGCGAGCTCCGCGACCGTGGCCTCGCTTCCTTCCCGTTGGCTCGCGATCGGAAAGCGTAACTCGCGCGTCTCCGGATCGAGGATCAGCACCGCGCTGCCCTCGGCATCGAACAGCTCGCGCAGACCGCCGGTGGCATGGCGGAGGACGTCGTCCAGCTCGTTGAACGTCGCCAGCCGACGACTCAGATCGTACAGAAGCCGCAACCGCTCCGAAGTCCCCACCGTCATCGCGCGCGACCGTAGGCCGACGTCCGACGGGAATCAACACTCACTTCATGCTCGACGAAGTGCCCATCGGCCGTTCAGCTCCACTATGGTGTCGCCGGATCGTTGAACGTCAGCGTAGCGCGGAGTGACATCGCACCCGGACCGGGAAGGTTGATGGCCAGATCGAGGATTTCTCCGATGTCGCCAGGCTCCTGCGAAGCCGAGGGGACGCAGAACACGGTCGCCAGGGTCACGCCCTTCGCCTCGCCCGCGACGAGCGATTCGCCAGCTGGGCTGCCGTTCTCAGTGATCACCCGACAACCCGGGAACCCGTCGGGATTCGCATCCGACGACCGCCCGAAGCATCCGATCTGCATGGGTCCCTGACCGGCACAGAACAGACCGTCCGCAGCCGTCCTCGTCGCGACGCCGGTCGTTAGTGGCGTCAGATCAAGGGCAACGGTTCCGAGATTGAGGGAAGCGTCACCGCATACCTCGCCGGGCGCACAGTCCCCTCCCGGCGGACAGTCTTTCGTGAGGCCATCGACGTTCGTACTGCGGCACGCCAGACCCTCTCGCTGGCCACCATTGCAGGTCCCGACGACGGGCATGGATGGTGTGCCCACCACTGCCGTGCTCCCATTCTGGCACACGGGACAAACCGAGTCGGGCCCGACGTAGGTCGCCCCGGGAACACCGCTCAGGAAGATGTTGGATGCGACCTCGATCGAGAGGTTGGCGGTGGAGCCGGTCGAGCGATCGATGTTGCCGGACACGGGGGTAGCGAGCCGATTCACGAGACAGAGCGACGTTCCGCCGTTCTCGATCGGCTGTGGTGTTCCGAAGAAACAGCCTGTGTCGGTGCAGTCCCAACACTCGGTCGCTACGGTAGTAGGAGCAACCACGCAGTCGTCACCCGCGCAATCGACGAGAACCCGGTTGGTGGACCCGGCCGGAATCCGGCTCGGGATGAACGTGGATGCGCCACCGCCGAGATCGATGCTGCCACAGGTGAGATCGATCGTCTCGATCGCTCCGGCATTCGCAGCCGATCCACAGGGACCGACCCCGTCCACAGTGGTGATATCCACGGACGGTACGCCGAGATCGCACGGATGTAGGGTCGTGGTCGTGCTCGACGGGATCACCGTTGTGGTGGAGGTTATCGAGGTCGTGGTCGTGCTGACTGCGGTCGTCGTCGTGACGTTCGGGAGCGTGGTCGGGGTCGTGGTGCTGGTGGTCGACGCCGGCATCGTCGTCGTCACGCACGTCCCCACTGCAGTGCAGAGATCACCGACGCTGTTGCGGAAT
The DNA here is from genome assembly GCA_036009625.1 of Binatia bacterium. Taxonomy (GTDB): domain Bacteria; phylum Desulfobacterota; class Binatia; order DP-6; family DP-6; genus DASYLJ01. Next base: position 5,330 of record DASYLJ010000156.1, on the reverse strand, counting down.
GCTCCGGCCACGACGCTGGTCGTCGCGCCCGCGCACACGTCGCCGGGCCTCTTACCGCCCGTACACTTGGCGGAGCTGTTCTCGACGCTCCCGACTTTCGCGCCTGCAGCCTTGCAACAAATCACTGCACCGCTCCGCCCGCAGATCGATGTCATCGCCAGCGCTCTCAGGGTCCGCTTGCATACTCTCGCGCCCGCCAGCGCACCCGTCTTCTTATCGAAGGCCTTTCTGACGCACGCCATGAAACGGCCCTTCGTGGCAAAGGAGGCGCAGGGGCAGGCCGTCTCGAGCTGCACCCGCGCATCCGCGCAGCTCTGCGCGCTAGCCGTCCGCACGGGTGCTACCACCATCAACAGCATCAGCGCGCCACCGATCAGCATGTCGATGGCCGCGTTTCTCACGACCCTAGGAAGAGACGGCGCGCGTGCGGCACCACAGGCCGGGCGTCGAGTGCGAAACGAACCCCCGCTCGCCTGAGAGGCGGCTCCGCAAGCAGTAACCATCACCATATCCATTGCCCTTCGTCGCACGATTGATGGTTGGTACTCAATGAGAAAGACACCTTCTCGCCAGCCCACGGCCCCACGACCCACTGTCGCCGCGCGGCTGACCAGAATTCGCCTTTGGGCGTAGCGACGGAAAACACCCCAACGCAGAAAAAACGCTTGCCTGGTGAGGACAGGTGGCGTAACGATCGCAGGTCGGACGCGGGCGCTTCGGGGTGGGGCATCGGCGGTCGGCTTCGAGCACAGATCAGATGTCCACCACCCGACTCCTCGCGGTCGCCATCGTCCTCGGTGTGCTCTCGAGCGCGCCGGTGATGGCCCAGGTGCTCCAGCCTCCCTACGCGGTCAGCTACACCGTCGCCGACCTCGGCTCGCCGCCCGGCGTCCCGGCCCAGCTCGGCGGCCTCACCTTCCTCCCCGGCGATCCTAACACCATCGTCATCGGCGGCGGCGCGAACGGCTCGTCAGGCGCGCTGTACGCGCTCGCCGTCGTACGTGGCGCCGACCAGCACATCATCGGATTCTCGCGCACGGCGACGCCCTTCGCGGACGGCACCTACAACGACGGCGGCGTCGCCTACGGCCCCGGCGGCGTGCTCTTCCTGACGCAGTACCCGATCAACAAGCTGGCCCAGATCCGACCGGGCAGCACGGTGGTGAACAAGACGATCGACCTGAACGCGCTCGGCGTCGCCAGCTCGGTCGGTGCCATCAACTTCGTCCCGGACGGATTTCCCGGCGCCGGCCAGACCAAGATCGTCAGCTACAACGCGTACCGCTGGTACACGCTCACACTCGCCGCCGACGACGCCGGCACCTGGGACGTCACCGCGGCGACGTACTCCGTGACCACGCAGGGAGGTCCCGAGGGCTTCATCTACGTGCCACAGGGATCGCCGCTCTTCCCGAAGCCCAGCATGCTGGTCACCGAGTACCAGGCGGGCAAGGTCACCGCCTTCGAGGTCGACGCCAATGGCGACCCGAAGCCCGACACACGCACCGTCTTCGTCGACGGCCTGAGCGGCGCCGAGGGTGCCGTCATCGACCCGCTCACGGGCGACTTCCTGTTCTCGACCTTCGGTGGCGGCAACCACGTCGTCGCCGTGCGCGGCTTCGTGGCGCCACCGTCGACGACCACGACGACGACGGTCAGCACCACGACGACGACCTCGATGTCGTCGACGTCGAGCACGAGCACCACGACCAGCACGAGCACCACCACGACCACGACGACGCTCCCGCCCCTCTGCGACGCCGCGCCCGAGTGCGACGACGCCGACGTCTGCAACGGCGTCGAGGCGTGCGTCGGCGGACGCTGTGCCCCGGCCGCATCGGCACAGTGCCGCCCGACGGGACGGTCGATCGCCGCGATGTCGCTCTATCGTGCCGACGCGGTCGCCATCCTCGACGTCTCGACCCGGGAGGCGCAGGGCACGGTGGCGGTCGGCCATCACCCCTGGGGTGTCGCCTGGCAACCCGACGGCGCACGCGTGTGGGTGACGAACCGCGGCGGCGACACCGTGTCCGCGATCGACCCGCTGGTTCCTGCCGTCGTCGCCACCGTCCCGGTCGGTCACGAGCCGCTCGGCGTCGCGGTCCATCCGGACGGGACGCGGGTCTACGTGGCGGCGCACGGCGACGACACCGTGGCCGTGATCGACGCCGCGACGAATGCCGTCGTCGACACGATCCGCGTCGGCGACGGTCCCGCTGCGGTGGTCGTCAACCCCGCCGGCACACGGCTCTACGTCGGCAACTATCGCGAGGGCAGCGTCTCGGTCGTCGACACGGCGAGCGCAAGAGTGCTCGATACGGTCGACGTCGGCGGGTTCCCGCTCGGCCTCGCGATCGCGCCCGGCGGTGCGAAGCTCTACGTCACGGACTATGGCTCGAGCCAGGTGACGGTGATCGGCACCGTGAGCAACAGCGTGACGACGACCATTCGCGTCGGGCGCAGGCCGCTCGGCGTCACGTTCACGCCCGACGGGGCGCATGCCTTCGTCACCTGCGCCGGCGACGACATCGTCGCGGTGGTGGACGCGTCCACCGACGAGGTGGTCGCGAAACGGCCCGTGCCGCACCTCCCGCTCGGTATCGCGACGGACCTCGCGAGCGACGAGGTGTGGGTCGCGAGCAGCAACGGCGCCGCGATCGCGATCGTCGACGAGACCGCGACGGTCGACGAGCGCGTGCTCGATGGCACGCCCGTCGGCTTCGGGCAGTTCATCGGCGTGCTGCCGGGCGACTGCCCGGCGCAGGCGCTGTCGTGCGACGACGCCGACCCGTTCACCGACGACGAGTGCGACGCGAGCGCCGGCTGCGCCCACACGCAGCTCGACGGTCTGGACGCGATCGCGGCGGGTGCCGCGGGAATGACCGACGTGCTGGCGGGAGTGTCGCCCGAGCACGGTGCGCTCGCGCGCCAGGTGCTGGCGCGGGTGCCGGCGCTCGGCAGCGTCGTGGCGGCGGCCCAGGCGGGCAGCGATGCGGATGCGGTGCGTGCGGTGCGCCGCGACGTGCTGCGACTGACGAAGCTCGTCGAGGCGGCGGCACGGCGCGGACAGCTCGGGACGGCGGGGAGCGATCTGCTCGACCTGACGCGCGCGACGCGGGGGCGGCTGCGGGGCGCGGCACGTCGACGGCACGTATCTCGCCCTGCGAGCGTCGCGGCCGACTGCGTCGGCTGTCGGGAAGGGCTCGACTAAGGGACCCGTCCCCACACCTGCAGGAAGAGCGACGACACGACGAGGGTCGACGGATCTTCCAGGTGCCGCTTCAGCGCCGCCACCAGCGTGTCGAGCTCCGCTTCCCCGATGAGGTCCTTCTCGAGAATCCGCTCCCGCGCGTTCAGGACGAACTCCGGCACCAGCATGCGACGCCCGTGACCCGCTGGGTACACGTGCACCAGCGGATTCACGCGCACGTCGACGAGCCCAACCTCCCGCAGCATCCGGGGCACGCGAAGCCCGATCGCCCGATCGATGCCGTTCGTCTCTGCATAGGCGTTCAGCACCTGCAGGAGACGCGTCTGGGCAGCGTGCGGCGGATCGCATCGCTGCGTCGTCGAATCCGCCTCGTGGAGCGCAACGATACCGCCCGGACGAACCAGACGGAGCATCTCAGCGACGATCTCCTCCGGATGCGGTACGTTGACGAGGACCAATCGCGACGTCGCCAGATCGAAGGATCGCCCGGGCAGTCCACTCGCTCGCCCATCCGCTGCGAGGACATCGACGTTCGCAAGGTTGCCGTTGGCGACGAACCGCCGAGCACGCTCCGCCTGCTCGGCACTGCGCTCCACGCCCACGACCCTGCCCGCACCTCCGACGCGTCCGGACAGGAGACCGAGGCATCCACGTGGGCCGCAGCCGATCTCGACGACGCGCCACCCAGCACGCACGTCGATCTGATCGAACAACCACTCCGATTCGTGGGCAAGCTCGAGCGATTGGCGCTCCAATCGATCCTGCTCGGCCTGTCGGTAGCCCAGGAGGTACGACTCCTTCTCGCGCATACGACCTCCGAGAAGCGTCCTCTACCCCAGGTCCCGCGTGACGACCATGGGGTCGGACAGCAGGAGCGCATCGCCGACGGGTTTGTAAGGCGTACCTTCGTGACGCACGACGTCGGGATGGATTGGTGCGCGAAATCGATGCCGCTAGCTCGGCATAGTGATTGCTCCTCAGCCCGCAGGAGGCACTCATGTACTACGGCTATGGATTCGGTGGCATCGTCGTCCTGATTCTCGTGATCCTTCTGCTCACGGGTCGCCTGTAGCTCGGGGGTTCTGGTGTCCACGCAGTGCGGCCGACGGTCGCCCGGCTGCACGCCGGGTCTACCGACGACCGATCGCTCACCGCACCGTCGCTCGGATCTTCGCGACGTCCTCCGCCCGGTACGTCGCCGCGATCTGCACGTCGTTGTCGCGTGAGAAGTTCGTCAGGTGGAGCGCCACCGCCTGCGTCTGCGGGATGAACTCGAAGTGGATCGGCTCGGGGACGATCTGCCGCACCGGAACCCCCGCGCGCACGGCGCAGACGTGGAGCCAGATGTCGTCGCTCCTGGGGCAGACGTCGTGGAATCCGGTCCCGGCGCGCGCGACGTCGTCGAGCAGGCGCGGCGGAAAGAGCTGGCCCGAGACGGACGTGCCGAAGTTCGCAAGCGTCGCCTCCTGATCGCGACACGGGCTCCAGGTCGGGTAGCTCGCCATCACGTCGCCGTCGAAGCGGATGCGATGCGCCCGGTAGCACAGGATCTCGTCCGGATGATCGGCGTGCGCCGCCACCAGGCCGGCGAGCCAGCCCTCGGGATAGATCATGTCGTCGTCCGCCGTGACGAGCGGCCGTTCGTGCCGGGCGACGGAGCTGACGTAGGGATGCCACTTGGTGTGGACGCCGTGACGCGGTGCCGACACGACCTCGACGCCGCGCCGCTCGAGGCGCCGCCACGCGCGCGGCTTCGCCGCCAGGATCGCCGGATCGTCGATCCACAGCAGCAGCCGCCCCGGCCGCACGCGGCCACGCGCGATCGACTCCAGCGCCAGGTACACCGACGGCACGCGCGCGCGATGCGTCGTCATGGTGACGACGACGTCGCTCGTGGCGTCCACGGCGAGGCGACGCGTCAGCCGATTGCGGATCGCGAGCCGCAGCAGCTCGAGACGGACCGCCAGCGACTTCGGCGCGTCCATCGGCCGCGTGTTCGGGGCTACGCCAGCACCTCGTCGAGGAAGCTCCGCATCGCCGCCCACGACCGCCGGTCGGCGGCCGGATGATGCGCAACGCCGTGTTCGGGGAAGTTCGCGCCCTCGAACGTGAAGGCGTG
>DASYLJ010000155.1:0-36753 GCA_036009625.1 Binatia bacterium | reverse complement strand
GGTCGAGCAATGCCATCGTCAGCGATACGCCGTCGACGGAGAACGACATGACAGCGACGTGGATTTTCTACGCGGGCCTCGGGATCGACGCCATCGTGCTCTTGATGATGGTGTTCAACATCCTGGTGATGACCACGGTCGGTGGCATCGACGGGTCTTCTGCAGTGAGCGGGCTGAGTGGTTTGGGGCGGGTGGCGCTCTGGCTCATGCCACTTCTGCTCCTTGCGTTGATGGCAGCGGCCCACCGGCTCAAGGCGCGCGGGTCCGTAGGCATGGCCTGCCTGCTGCTCTGGTTGCCGGCGCTGCCGTTCTTCGCTGGGATCGTGCTCTGGGGAGGCCTGGCCGTCGTGTTCGTGCTCTTCGGGAAGTAGTCGGACGGCTAGAGAAAACTGGCCTTACGACACGCCGAGCTCGTCCAGTGCGCTCAATGAAGCGCCGATGGCCTGCGAGATGCCCACGGAGCATTCGACCGACAGGCGGCCCTTGCCGAACAATTGGAACGCTTTCGCGTCGGTCCCGCGGAGTTGGTTCCGCACCTTCGAGATGCCGCTGCCGACGCCTCGCCGGCTCGAGAGGGCGACGTCGAGCGTCCGTGCAGCCTTCTTGGCCCGCCGCCGAACCGGTTTCGGTGCGCAGGAGGCGGCGATTTCGAGGAAGCTCAGCCTGCAGCGCACCTTGTCGACGCCGAAGGTCGGGCACGGATCGGGAGGAAGCGTCACGGGAACCGACGCAGGTGGACCGGCGACGCTGGTGGACGTCGTGCTGGTCGACGTCGGCGCCGTCGAACCCACCAGCGAGGTAGTCGAGATGCTGGTGGTCGACACCGTGGAGCCCCCGATCGACGAGCTCGTGGTCGACGAGGTCGTGACGGTGGTGGTCGTCGACGTCGACGATGATGTCGAGGTCGTGGTGGTGGTGGTCGTCGACGATGTCGTCGTGGGGTTCACCGTCCCAGCGCAGGTTCCGGCGACGCAGCGGTCACCGTGGGTTTCCGAGAAGCCGTCGTCGCACGATTGCTGATCGGGCACGTGGGTGCAGTAGCGCGTACAACAGGAGCTCGCTTGGCCGTTACCCGAGCCCTCGTCGCACGCCTCGCCGTCGGACACGTTGCCATCGCCGCACGTCTCGGTGATGCGATGGCGGATCACCGCGAAGTCGTAGCCCTTCTCCGGCGAGAACACGGGGCCGACGATGTAGGCCGTGGTGGAGGCCAGCGATGAGAAGTCGGCAAGAAGAATGACGCGCCCTGCGACTTGACTGGCGCCCGGAACGTCGAAGGGTCGAACGTCCCCGAACGTGGGATCCCGCTTCCCGTCGGGTAGATAGCGCGCGAGAACGAAGTCGGAATGGATCGCGGGATCGTTCGTCAGCACCACGCCCGTCACGAGGATTCGCCCGTCCGGCTGGATCACCAACGCGCTGGCTCCGGCGAATATCGAGTCGTCGAACCAGGGGTCGACGACGAAACCGTTCGTGCCGAAGTCGAGATCGACGTCTCCATCCGGCATCAACCGGAGGAGCATCGCCCGATGGCCGAATCCGAGACAGAGGGTCAGGCCGGCGATCACCACCTTGCCATCGTCCTGGACCGCGACGGCCACCGCTTCTGGTTCGCCCAAGCACGGCCCATCCGCTATCAGCGTCTTGCCACCCGTACCGAACGACGGGTCCAGCGTGAGGCCGTCCGCCAGCGATCGGGTGAGGACGAGGCCACCCGGGCCGTGGCCCTCGTCCGTGACGGCGAACGATTCCGCCACGACGACGACCTTACCGTCCGGCTGGCGAACGGCGCCGATGGCCCGGTCGTGTCCTCCGTCGAAGTCGCGCACGATCGTGCCCTGCGGGCCGGCACCGTTTTTCGAGAATCGCGCCAGCGCGACATCACCCGTACCGTCGAAGGACTCCTCCTCGACCGTCCCCACGACCAGGAGCGAGCCGTCCAGCAGATTCACGACGCTCGACGGCTCGGCGTGGCGTGGTGCGCCGAAGTCGGCCGTCGCATGCCCCATGACCCCGAACGACGTATCGGCGTTGCCGTCGATGTCGTTGCGGGTGACGCGGAACGCACCGTCTGCGCGCCGGCCCGCGATCACCATGCGCGCGACCGCTCCGTCCTGCTGGAGGACACCGGCCGTCGGCACGATCGTCGCCCCGCCGGTCGAGGGTCGAAGGCGCCCCGTGCCGTTGCCGAACGAGAGGTCGGGATCACCGAGCGCGGTGTAGCGCGCAAACCCACGCAGGTCGCCGCACGACGATGCGCCGTCGACCTCGCCCGCGACGAACACCTGACCCGAAGGATATCGAACGGCCGCCCGTGGAATGTCTTCGCTCGGGTCACCGTTGCAGACGCGTCCGCCGAAGTTCGTCGTCGTGATCGTCGTCGTGCGCTGGCACTGTGCCGAGCACCCGTCATCGTCGACGCGGTTCCCGTCCTCGCATTCCTCACCGGGATCGAGCACCCCATCGCCGCACGTACTCGCACAGCATCCAGGGCACGAAGCCGCCGCCGTCACCCTCGGTGAGGCAACGCACGTCAGCACGGCCGCCAGCAGGATTCGTACGAGCGCCCGCACTCAGGGACCCTTCTTGAAGTAGACCTTCGCGCACCAGGTCCGCTGCGTGGACGATTCCCCCGGATTCTGCTCCGCGACGTCCGGCACGATGATCGGGATGCTTTCCGGGTCAGCGCCGCACGCGGTCCACAGCTGCGCTCCGGCCAGTTTGGCCAGTGGCTGGAATTCGAGGTCCTGCGTCGTGATTCCGGCAAGCGAGGCCTGGGTGAGCCGCCGAGCCGTGCGCGAGCAGAAGGTGTCGACCGCGGGGACCGCGGTGGTGTCCGGATCCGTGGCCGCATCGGGACAGAAGAATCTGGCGAACGGCCGCGATTCGTCGCAGTTGCCGAAGTGCTTCTCGGAGATGGTCGACGAGCCACCGCCGGGCGGCGTGATGTCGATGCTGATCGACACCGAGGCATTCGAATCCGGGCACGGCAGGGAGCAGAGCCCGACCTTTCCCGCATTGCACGTCCCGCCGGGGCAGATACACGCCGCGCCGTCGAGACACGGCATGTCGATGGAACAGACCGCATCCGGTCGCTGGCATCGCTTCGGTGGCTGGTTCGGGGTCTTCTCGTCGGAGAGACAGACACCGTCGACGTTCTCGGCGTAGCGACAATCGGTGTGCGCCGAACACGTGCAGCCGACCCTGGCGCTGTCGTCGACCGGACATATCTGGTCCGCCCTGGCGCCCTGCAAGTCGTCGACCGCGAGCGTGACCGTGATGCGGCAGGCGGTTTCGGCGGGGAAACATGCGGTGTCTGGCGGCGACGGACAGAGCAACCGCATCGCCCCCTTCGAATCGGGGCCCAGACCGCAATTATTGCAGATGCCAAGCTTCGCATTGCGCGACGCCGGCCCTGGGCCTCCCGCGGTCGCGATGCCCGCGACCATCGCGAGTGCGAGTGCGAGCGCGAACAGGACGGGTCGGAACCAAACCCGGACGGGGACGAGCACGGCCGGGACCATCACATCCTGCTCGACGACCTGTCAAGTGCGCAACCACTCTAGCCACGCACCGACCTCGGCACCTTGGAGCGTGATGTGAACGTCTGGCGTCTACTCGCAGACTCGCTTGCCCGCCTTCTCGGAGCACATCTCACTGATTGATCGACCTGCGCCTTGACCCAGCATGCCCGCCACCCCCTACTTCCACGCATGCCGACCCTCGAGCTGATCGAGCTGTACCCGTCCCCTTGGTCCGAGCGCTTGCGGTGGGTGCTCGAGCTGAAGGGCGTACCCTATCGTCGCACGCCGTACGTGCCCCTCGCGGGCCAGGACGAGCACAAGGGCAGGACCGGCATCGCCACCGCGCCCGTCCTGATCGCCGACGAGGAGATCGTCGGTGACTCGGATCGCGCCGTCGACTGGCTCGAGGCGCGCCATCCGTCGCCGGCCCTCCTGCCGGACGATCCCCGCCGTCGCGCGCAGGTCCGCGCGTGGGAGCTGTACGCCACCGAGGTGCTCGCGCCGGCGGGCCGCCTGCTGATGATCGGCCGTCTGAAGGCGATGAACGTCCAGCCGATCGCCGACTACTTCGCCACCAAGTACCACTGGGACGAGGCCGAAGAGGGTCGCGTCGGCCAGCTGCTCGGCACGGCGCTTCCCGAGCTCGCAGCGGCGGTGGCGACATCGCCGTATCTCGTCGGTGACGCCTTCACGCGCGCCGACCTCACGCTCGCCGCACTGCTCACGCCCGTCCTCGGACTGCCGGCCGACGATCTCTTCGCCATCGATCCCGGCACGCGCATGATGTTCAGCTCACCGCTCGGCGCCGATCCCGCGCTCGCGCCGTTGGCGGACTGGCGCGAGCGAACGTACCGCGCGCACCGCGGCGGTCGAGTCGAGCCCCCGACGTCCTGAGGGACGGTCGTCGGGCGACACCGCGGAAGCCGTCGAACTCTCCGTGAGTCTCGTGACGCGACTTCGCCGCCGTTCCCGGGCTCGTCCGACCGCGTAGTCGCCCGCGGCGCCGTCGTCGCGCGGCAGCATCGCGCCGCCCTCGACGCGTACGTCCTGCAGCGACGCTTCGACGGCACGATCGTCTACTTCAAGTATCTCGAGCCACCCGTCCCACCCGGGAACGATCGGCGACGGCTGTGGACCCGGTTCGCCACCGACGGCGTGCACACGATCCCGGTGCCAGGCGGGCATGGTCAGTTCCATCGCGAGCCGCAGTTCTCGGCCGTCGTGGACGGCCTCCGGGCCGTCCTCGCCGGCGTCGTCCCCTTGTCAGAAACCTGACTTTCCACCGCTGCGAGACACTCGCGCCTCCCTCCGGCACGCTGAACCGGACCGAGGAGGCCCGAGATGATCCGACGTTCGACGACGACCCTGCTCCTGATCGCCACGGCGCTGATCGTTTTCTCGCCTCCCGCGGCCGAGGCGGCCAGTGCCAGGGCCCGGAGTCGGATCGGCGACGATCCGCCGAACATCCTGTTCGTCATCATGGACGACGTCGGCATCGATCAGATGCGAGCCTTCGGCTACGGCGGCGTCACGCCGCCGAGCACGCCGAGCATCGATCAGCTGGCGCAGCGCGGCGTCCGCTTCCGCAACACCTGGGCCATGCCCGCCTGCACGACGAGCCGCGCCGTCATCTTCGATGGCCGCTTCCCGCTGCGCACCAACGTCTACGGGGCGCTCGGTCCGAACGATCTCGCCAACTCGATGGTGAACCCGTTCGAGATGACGGCGCCGCGGGTGCTCGCCGAGCGCGGCTACCACAGCGCGCTCTTCGGGAAGTTCCACCTGGGCCTGCAGGGGAACAACTCCGCGGGCCTCGCGATGCCGCACGACCTCGGGTGGGACTACTTCGCCGGCTGGCTCGACGACACCGGCGATCCGTCGTCCATCGACACGACGGCGGGTGGTGTGGCAGCGCCCGGCACCTGGTCGTGCGGATTCGTGCCCGGCGCATCGGCCGGCGGCGCCGACTCGGGCGCGTGCTACATGCCGACCGGGAGCTGCGAGGCGCTCGCTGCCGAGGGAACCATCCCGCCCGGACGCATCTGCCGTGACCGCGGCGGCATCCTGGATCCGGGCGCGAGCTGCCAGTCGCCGCCGCCCGCGTATGTCGACTTCGACATCCTGAGCGGTCACTACGTGTCGCCGTACGTCGTCAACCGCGAAGACGGCACCGTCGAGGAGCCGCCGCTGACCGACGCTCGGCCGCGTCGCTTCCGCGCCACCGCCGTCGTCGACGACGCCATCGCCTGGATCAACGAGCGCCCGACGGGCCGGCCGTGGATGGCGACGGTCTCCTTCGCATCGGCGCACACCCCCGTCATGCAACCGCCCGTGGACCAGGCGAAGGCGGACCTCGACCACGCGAGCGCGCTCGACTGCGCGAACATCGGCGACCAGCGCGTGCTGACGAACCTGATGATCGAATCACTCGACACCGAGATGGCGCGTTTGCTGGTCGACACCGGCCTGGCGCGACGGACCCGCAAGGGTCGGCTCGTCTACCGTCCGAAGCGCACCAACACGATGGTGATCCTGGTCGGGGACAACGGCTCGCTCGGCACCGTCGTGAAGGAGCCCTTCAACCCCAACCGCGCCAAGGGTACCGCGTATCAGACCGGCGTATGGGTGCCGCTCGTCGTCGCCGGACCGCTGGTGCGACGGCCCGATCGCATCGTGTCGTCGATGGTGAACGTCGCCGACCTCTTCCAGCTGTTCGGCGAGATCGCCGGGCTGGACGTCCACGAGCTGGTGCCCCGCCCGATCGACTCGCACTCGATGCTGCCCTACCTCGTGAACCCGAAGCAGGCGAGCATCCGGCGCTCGAACTTCACCCAGGTCGGACTGAACAGCCAGGCCAACGGCACGGTGAACGGTCCGTGCACGATCACGGTGACCTGCACACAGATCCCGGTGTCGAAGAGCGTCTGCGAAGACAACAACGGCGTCTGGTGGGGCGTCGGCGCCGACAACCCGGAGACGGCCGGCTCGGCCGGCCTCGAGCGCTGCTGTGACGTGAACGCCTACCGCATCGCGCAGGGTGCCCTCCCCTTCATGATCGCGCCCGACTTCTCGCTCGCCATCCGCAACGACACCTACAAGCTCGTGCAGAACACCACGATGCTCTACCAGTCGCAGGAGGATCCCTGCGTCGAGACCGTCGAGACCGAGCTCTACGAGATCGACGAGGCCGTCCCGATCCCGCTGCTCGACAACGTCCTCAAAGCGCTACCGCTCGACGCGCTCACACCTGTCCAGCAGGCGAACTACGACGCGCTGTCGGCCGAGCTCACCGCACTCCTGCAGTCGGCGCCGGCGTGCGAGGGCGACGGCAACATCGACGGTGTGGTCGATTCGACCGACCTCGGCATCTGGGCGTTCTACGGCGAGTCGTGGGGTCTCTCGAGCGTCTACGACATCGACGAGAACGGGCTCACGAACACGGACGACCGCACGCTCATCGCGGATCATCTGGGGGCGTGTCCGAGCGTGAGCGCGCCGTAGGCGTAGCGAGCGCCGGGGACACCCCCGTCGGCTCGCCCCGCGTTGGGCCCGGCTGTGGAACCCGGGCCGAATCGTGCATTGCGGCAAGTTAACCCGACACGTACTCGGGCTATCTAGTCGCCTGGTTTTTGATTGACGGGTCAACCGCCAGCCGGGTATTGCCATTTCCCGTGGCGCGCTCCCTCACCCTGATCCTCGCGCTCGTATTGATGCCGTGGACGTCTCGGTGGGCCGCCGCTGAAGGCATGAAGCGAGACCTACGCTCGTACTTCGTCCTGGCGCAGCGCTCCGCCAGCCTCAAGAATTTCACCCTGAACGGCCCGTGCAACATCGGCGTCAACTGTCGACGCCCAACGGCGACTTCCAGTTGCGGTACCCTCACGCTGGAGAACGCGAGCTTGGACGAAGGCAGCCAGTTGGTGGGCTCGACCGTACGTGCGAATCGGCCCGGCGCCGTCTTCTGGCGCGTCTACTCCTCGACGCCGGAGCAATGCCAGAGCAACGCGACCATCCTCGATGGCTCACGCTTCTTCATTCCTCCGATCGTTCCCGACCTGGATGGAGATGGCGTCCGCAGCTGCGCTGGGGTCAACAATCAATGTTTACCCGATTTCGGAGACTTGTATGCCGCATGTGGTTTTCCACCCGTGCTCCCGGGCTGCGACGCGTCGAAGCCGGTCCTGACGCAAGCCGGCGGAGACTGCCTGATCGCTGACGACGAAATACCGGGCAACGGCCGTTGCGATCTCGCCGAGGGCACTTACGGCAATTTCACCGTCCAGAATGGCGCGTCCGTCCAACTCTTGGGCGGTGGCTACGTCTTCTGTTCGATGGCGTTCGGAAAGTTTGCCGAACTCACCAGTTCTAGCCCTTCTCGTGTTCTGGTCGTCAACGGAGACGTCGGCTTCAGCGATGCCGCAAACGTCGGTCCAGGTCCGGGTCTGGAATGCGGCCAATTGACGCTTCTGATGGCTGGCGCCGGAGCCGTCAGCTTCGGCCGCGATTCGAACATCAACGCCGTAGTCTGTGCCCCCGAAGCCCTCCTCCGACTCGGCCACAACAACAATCTCACCGGCAGCTTCTTCGGAGACGTGGTCGAATCCGACTCCAACAACCGGGGATTCTGCTGCGGTCCCGGACCCGAATGATCGCCTCCCGTGCCCTTGCTCGACGCTGGGCGAGGACACTGCTCACGTGGCTGATCTTCGTCATCGCCCGAGACGTGCATGCGGCATGCAACGTCATCCCCGGCGCGAGCAACGCGTTCCGGGGAACGCTCGGTACGGTCGACCGTCCCTTCGGCGCGCCGGGTGACGTCGTCCGACTCACGATCGATCCCACGTGTCACGGGACATCCCCCGGCCTGCCTGCAGATTCCAACGACATCGTCGTCTCGCTGGTCTTCCCATCGGATCATCCCGGCGAACGCAGCCTCGTCGTCCTCCGTTCGAGCTGCGAGGGCTTCGAGAGCACGATATCTGCCTGCGCGGCCGAGCTCGCCGGTGGGCGCGCCATCTGCGTCCCACCCGGTACAGGCACCCAGCGGGTGACCGTCCTGAGCGACCGCTCGCTCGAGTTCCCGATGCCCGATACCGATGCGGGAGTCGGCGACCCGGACGACGATCGCACTCTCACGGGGCCCGTTCGCATCGCGGTCAGTCGGAGCGACGAGGCACCTCCGTGCACGTTGCTCACCGCGAGCTGCAACGCGCAGCCCGCCCTGCTCGCATGCGTCGACGCGCTGTTCAGCGAGGACGGCGCATGCGGAACTGCGCCCGCAGCGCCCTTCTCCCACTTCGTCGCACTCCCGCCCCCCAATGACTACCAAGCCCTCTGTAGTACCCCCGGGCCGTGTTCGGGAACGGCGCGTGAGGTGCGAACCGCGGTCGACGCAGAGGGAAACCTGCTGCTTCCGATGGACTGGCGCGGGGTTCGCGTACGGGACGACGGGGTCCCGATTCCCCGCCTTCTCCGCGGCGGCACCCCCGTGGAATCATTCCTTGGAGAACGGTCGCCGATCACGGTACCGGGCAGTGCGTTCCTCGGCTCGTACTCGCCGAAGGGACATCGCCTGCCTCCGGTGTTCGATCCGCAAACGTCGGTGGAAGGGGACTTTCGCGTCTTCGGCTCTGCCGACTCGCCGCAAACGGTGCTGCGAATCGCGCGGCGTGGGCCCGAGCTACATGCCTGCGGCGGCCAACCGAATCGCCCGTGCGCGTCCGACGTGGATTGCGGCGCCGGCGACACCTGCGTCCCTTCCACGTGTCGCAGCGGAACGCAGGAGAGTCTCGATTGCACGAGTGACGACGATTGTCCCGGCGGCGAGTGCGGTCCCTCGCTGTTCGAGTTTCGGGACCGCCAAGTCACGTCCGTCGGTCCGCTCGTACTTCCGAAGACTGGGTGCGTGGGCGGCGAGAATTCGCTCGGCGCATGCACGACCGATGGCGAGTGCCCGGGGGGGCAATGTGCACGGTTCTTCGCCGAGGCCCTCGATCCGGTCCCGCTCGAGGGCCTGTTCCAGACCTCGCTGCTGAACGCATTCGTGTTCTCTGAATCGCTGGTCGCTCGCGACCTGAACGGGGACGGGGATCAACTCGACGAGGTCATCGAGCTCAGCGACCGTCGCAGCGGCGACGTACGGGCACTTCCCATGGGCGCCTCCACGCAGATCGCCGTCGCCCGGGTCCGCCAGCCCCCCTTCAGCACGCCGGCGGTCACCGTCGCCGACGAGCGGGTCGCCATCGTGTCTCCGCGCCTCGCGCAAAGTGGCGTTCCCAGCTACGCACTCCGTGAGTTCCGTCTCGGCCCGAACGGTGCCGAAGAGCTCGGCACCGGTGGCGACGTACTGGTCGAGCCGACGCCGCTCATCAATCGCCGCGCCGTGGTGCTGTCGTCGAATGGCCTCGCCTTCTGGCGCCAGGCCGAAGCATCGACTCTCCGGCAGGCACAGTCGGTCCTCGCGCCCGATGGCACCGACCCGGGGTTCCCCTCCGTCTCGGCAGACGGACGATACGTCGCATTCAGTACACTCACGGTCTTCGTATACGACCCGACACGCGGAACGACCGTCCCGATTGGGCCGGGCACTCAACCCTCGTTTTCCTCGACGGGACGATTCGTCGCATTCGCCGACGGCCCGATCCGTGTCCACGACCGCGATCGCGACGACGACGACATCTTCGACGAGCCCGGCGCCGGCGCTACGCAGACCGTCGACGTGCCCGGTGTCTTCAACGCGGCCTCACCGTCGGTCTCCGCCAGCGGTCGCTTCGTGGCCTTCAGCACCGCTGAGGCACTGCTCCCAGGCGACGTGAACGTCGACGACGACATCTTCGTCCACGACCGCGATCGCGACGGCAACGGGGTCTTCGACGAGGGGCAAGTCGGACGGACCGGCACGATCCAGGCGACGAGAGGAATCGACGGACCCGCGAACCGTAGCTCGATCACGCCCACGGTGTCGGCAGACGGGCGCTTCGTCGCGTTCGCGAGCGATGCCACCAACCTCGTCGTCGGCGACACGAATCGCGCCACCGATGTCTTCGTCTACGACCGCGATACCGACGGCGACGGGTCGTACGATGAGGACGACGCGACCACCCTCAAGCGCATCAGCGTCGACACGGACGGTGTCGAGGGCAACGCAGAATCGTTCGCCCCGACCATGTCCGCCGACGGTCGCTACATCGCCTTCACGAGCTTCGCCACCAACCTCGCACCTGGCGACACGAACGGCAGGCAGGACGTCTTTCTGCACGATCGCGTGCTGGCCAGCACGTCCCGCGTCAGCATCCAGCCCGATGGCACCTCACTGTCGGGAGATTCTGCACAGCCCGCGATCTCGCCGGACGGCCGCTATCTCGCATGGGTGACCTTCGGAGGGGTCGGGATATGCGAGGCGATCTCCTACGTGTTCGACGCCGTCACCGGCCAACAGGCACGACTCGGCCCGGGATCGAGGCCCGCGGTTTCCAACGGCGCCGACGCCATCGTTCTCGAAAGCGACGCCAGCATTCAGGTGTTGCGAGCAGCCGCTGGTGCACCAGCCACCGACATCACGCAGGACGGCGATCTCCGTGACCGCGTCCTGCAGGTGTCAGGGCCTGCGGGCGAGCCGCTCGGACCGGGATGCCCCGCGGACAAGGTGGTCGTCGCAGGGGACACGGCGGCCTTCCTCCGTCCCGAGGCCGCAGGCGGCGCCCCCGGGTGTCCGGGATCGTCCGGCGGTGATCTCGACGGCGATGGCCGCGCACGAGACGCGGTCGTCCATGTCTGGTCTCGTGCGCGGGGCACGGAGAATCTCGGGCAAGCCGCCGTCGATCTCGCAGCATCCGAAAAATGGGTAGCCGCGCTCGTCTCGGAATCATCGGGAACGACGTCACTCAACGCCGATGACGACCTGCTCGACACGGTCGTCAGCGTGCATCCCATGGACGGCGGTAGTTGGACGTCACTCGCGCAGGCCGCCGACGGGCTCGCCGTATCCGGATCCTTGGTGGTGATGCGCCTCTCAGAGGGCGCAAACGGAACCGATCGGACCGGAGACGGGGACACGGCCGATCACGTGCTGCAGATGTACGATGCGGCAACCGGGACATGGATTCCACCGCTCGAAGCGCCCGCGGAGATCGCAGAGGACTTCGTCGCCGGCTCGGGGTTGGTCGCATTCCGCTCGGCGGAAGCCGGGTACTGTCCACTCGGAGTGGACGCCTCGCACTGTGCCGGAGGGGCCCTGCCTCCTGGGTGCGTCGTCGATCGGTGCGATCGCAACGGCGATGGCGACTGCTGCGACGACGTGCTGCAGGTCTACGCGCTTTCGGACACCTCCGCGCCCACCTTGCTGAACACCGGCCAAGCGGTCACACCGTGCCGTCGCCAAGCATGCGATCCCGATGTTCCCTATCGCGTGAAACAGGACACCGTCAGCTTCCTCACCGTGGAGGGGGATCAGGGAGGCCAGGACCTCGACCACGACGGCGACGCGAACGATGTCGTTCTCCAGCTCTACAACGTGCGGGTGGCACAACGCGACGCCGCCGCCTGCCGTCGCACCCGGCAGGAGCCCGGCCGAGTGATGGCGGGCTGTACTACGACGCTGGGTTCCGAGCGTGGCGGCATCTGCACCACGACGGGGCGCGCCTGCTCCAGAGACGACGGCTGTTCCGACCCATCCACGCCCGATGTCGTCGGACGCTGCTTCATCCCTCCCGGTGGATGCATCGAAGCAGTCCTGAACGGCGCCGAGCCGACCGCGTGCGATCCACGCGCACAGTCCGGATGCTGCACCAGCCAGCCGTGTCCTTCGGACGAGCTCGACCGATTTTGCGAGCCTCTCTCCGGCATACCGGGAGCGGGCGTCTGCAAGCGCGTGCTCGTAGGCTCATGCGCTGACAATCGCGCCTGCCCAGCGAGCGCGACGTGCAATGCCAGGGCCGACTCGCTCGTCCGGCTCGTCAACCCATTGGGATCCAGCGGCGTCGATCGACCTACGGGGGCAACCGTCTTCGCGGGAGCCGGGCGATGCCTCGAAGCGGTGGGGCCCGCATGCGACCCCGCCGCCGACGAGAATCCCTGTGGCTCGGGGCTCGAGTGCGCGCGCCGCCCCGACGGAAGCAACTCCTGCGTCAAGGATCATGGCAGCTGCAACGCGATGCCGACCGGCGACAACCCCTCGTGTCCCACCGGCGCCACCTGCGAAAGCGAGCTCATCCTCGCCACCTCCGCCGACGGCGATAGCGACGAGCTCCCTGACGCATTCGACAACTGTCCCGCGGTTCCCAACGTCGATCAGCGCGATGCCGACGGGGACGGCGTAGGCGACGCCTGCGAGCCGAGTACCTGCGGTGATGGCGTCCGACAGGGCGGAGAGCAATGCGATGGGGATGAGGCGTCGACCTGCGACGACGGGTGCGCGGCCGATTGCCAGTGCTCGCCCTGCACCGCGCTGAGTAGTGCAGGCGACGTGGTCGTCATCGGTGGCAAGAAGCCCAAGCCACGTCGCGGCCGAAAGCTCACCGGTCGTCTCAAGGCCCGTGTAGGCCTTCCGCTGACGAGCTACGAAAACGCATCGGTCATCGTGACGTTGGTGGATCAGGGGAACGTCGTCGCATCGACAGACGTCGGGCCTCTGACCCTGCTCAAGCGGTCGAAGGGCCGCGCGAGTGTCTTTCGTTCGCATCGATCACGCAAGGTTCCCGTTCGGGTCCGGCTCTCCATCAAGAAGGGGGCCGCGACCATGCGCATTCGTGCTCGCAAGTGGTTCGCCACCGGCTCGATCGATTTGCAGCGCCCGGCCCTCATGGTGCGCGTCGGCGACCAGTGCTTCCGATTCGCCGAGCAGCGCGGGCGATAGCGGGTCACGTCCCTACGGCGCCGCTCTTCGATCTACGACCGAACACGGGCAAGCGCCCGCGCATCGCTCCGCAGTCTCATCGCTGCGTCGCCCAAGGTCTTCCTCGTGGCCGCATCCAGCAGCCGTCGTGCATTGAGCGATCGCACCCGATGAACGTACCGCGCCAGCGCGGAGACGGCGTGCCTGATGGCCGTACGCCCCGCTCGTCCCGGGCTTCCACCGCGAGCAAGGTTGGCCCGCACCGTCTCTGCCGCGGCGCGCAGGGTGGTTCGGATCGGGAGCGGTAGCTCACTGTGCATCGTCAGGTCGACGAGTCGAACGCCCCCACATCGAAGCGCCGCCAGCGAATCATCGGTGGCACAGAGGGCGGGGTCGCACGCGTCTCCGACGCCGTTGCCGTCGGAGTCGAACTGGTCGGCGTTGGCGACGATGGGACAATTGTCGAACGCATCCGATATCTCGTCGTCATCCTGGTCGGCCGCGGTCGACGTGATGAGCTCCTGACGGCACGTCACACCGCCCGGACAGTCGTCGTCGGTGCTGCACACGCGGTCCTCTCGATGGCACGACCCCTGGCTCGGGTCGACGCCGGGCTCACACTGCGCACCACGGCGACATCCGCCGCGCGCCGACGGACTGGCTGGATCGCATGCGATCGCCAGATCCTCGACGCAGCGTCCGGCCCCCGTGAAGACGTGGCCACTGCGCGATTTCCGCGACGATCCACGCGCCAGCGGACTGACCAGACGATGAATTCGCTTGTCGGCGGCGCTACACGTCGCCGCCGGATCGGTATCGGGTCGTGCCGGGTCCCGACACTCGAAATCCGTCACGCACCGTTGCGTCAATCGACGCATGCAACGTCCTCCGCCACCCAGCTGGGCGGCGCAGAACTCGTCTTCCTTGCAAACGCGCTTCTCGATCGCCTCGCGCGGGTCCTTCTCCGGATCGCAGACGTGACCCGTATCCACGATGCAGCCTCCGGGCGGGACGAAGCACCGACTCCGCTCGTCTCCGCAATCTGCGTTCTGCACACAGGCACGGCCGCTGTTGGTACATACTCCCGTCGACGTGGCGCCGAGCAGACGACTGGGTCGTCGACCCGAGGCCTCGGGGATCGATCTGATGTTCACGGTCCTCACCAGCAGGTTGGATGCCGTCCCATCTCCGTCGAGATCGGTTCCGCCATCGGGACACCCCGGATCGACGACTCCGCCGCCCTCGTCGCACTCGAAGGTGAGGAACGTGACGCTGTCCCGATCGACGCGGTAGGGGGCACGGGGGTCGCACGCTTCGAGCGCGCACGGCCGAACCGTCTCGCGGACGTTCACCAGGGTGCCGCTGTCCTGATCGAACACGAACAGCACCTCGTCGCGCTGGTCGCGGTCGCCATTGAGGTCGCTGCCCTCGTCCAGTTCACTGGCACGGATCGCCACGATGTGCCGCCCCGGGTCGCCACCCAACACGAAGTCACGGGCGGCCGGCGAACGGGCGCCGGCGCCACGGCCGAGCACCATGCGCCGCGACCGCACGTCGAATATCTGGACGACGTCGTCGGCGAGGTCTCGGTCTCCGTTGAGATCACGACGCGCACCATTCTCGGGCGTCCTGATCGCGACCAGCTCGTCGCTCACGTCCAACGCATCGGCGGCTTCGCCGACGTCGATCCAGGTCGCACGCGCGCGGTCGTAGATGGCGAGCACGTCATCCACGCGGTCGCCGTCACCGTCCAGGTCCTTGCCCTCGGCGGCTTCACTGACGAGGGCGCCGAGCGCAACGCCCGAGAGACGAATCGCCGTGGCACGCCGCCCGAGCTCACGCGGTGCTCCGCCATCGATGGACAACCAGACCGCGCCCGGGACCTTCGGATCGCAGGAGGCGTCCCCGCAGGCGATGTACGCGACGTCACCATCTGCGACCGACACGATGGTCGACGGACCGAGCTGATGGACGGAGCCGTCCGAGTCGGCGACGGACAGGATCGGGACATTCGCACCGAACGCCCCCCCGAGCCCGGCCCCTCGGACGAAGATGTCGGGACCCGCGTTCACATCGTCCCCGCCGACCAGCATATTCGAAGCGCTTTCGAACGCCACGGTCTGGCCGTCGCCGGAGAGCGCGACTTCGAGCGCCTGGGTGGGTCCCGGATCGTCGATCACGCCCGTGTCCACTTTGACCGTGGCGCCGGTGAGCACATCGTGGACGAAGGCATCTCGCCTGCCGTTGTCGTCACCCGGGACGAGATTGGTGCCGTCGCTGACGAACGCGACGAATCGCCCGTCCGATGAGAGTGACGGGGCGCCGTAGTGCGCGTATGTGGCATCGAAGGACAGCTGGCCGGGGTAGTCCACCCCAGTGTCGAACACCATCAGGCCGTCGTACGTACCGCTGTCGCGATCACCCTGGCGGCCATCCGATGCCACGCTCGCACGAACCGTCACACCCTTGGCGAGATCGCGCACGAACACGTCAAGTGATCCGTTCGTATCGCCCGTCACCAGGTCGTCGCCCGAGCTCAGGAATGCAACCGTATTGCCGTCCGCCGAGAGGACGGGATCCAGGCTGATCCCCGATGCGAAATCTCCGCTCGCAACGGAGACGTCGATGCGCTCCGCGTGCGCCGATACCAGATCGTAGACCCACACCCCGACCTCGGAACCATCGCCGAACACCGAGAATGGCACCGCGAACGCCACTTTCCGTCCATCGCCTGCCAGAGATGGACCGCCGCCCAGCGCCATGGATCGAGCACCCGTCTTCTGCAGGAATGCTGACGCGCATCGCGTCGTTCCCAGCACACGGTCGTGCACGTACACGTGCTCGTTGGATGGTTGATCGCCGGGCGGGGGCGCGCACGCCGAATCCAGGACATCGCGCGTCGCGAACGTAACGTACCTGCCGTCGGCCGAGATCGCTGGAGCGCGCGCGAAGCCAAATCGTGTACCGTCGCCCCTACTGATCAGCGTCGCACCGCCGATGCTGGTGTCGGCGACGTAGATGCCCCTGCCCGTTGGTTGCGAGACGAGGTTACGTGCATCGCTTTCAAATGCCACGAACCGACCATCCGCTGAGATCACTGGGGCATATGATCCGTAGTCGCCCTCCTCACCCGATGCGGACACGCTGACCCGCCGGGTGACACCGGTGGAACGGTCGACCACGAAGACGTCCGAGACGCCATTGGTGTCATCCACAACGAGCGACGTCGCATCGCTGGCATAGGCGACGAGCCGTCCGTCTCGGGAGACGGACGGATTGGCCGACCGCGCGTACGAAACGGCAGGAGATGCGAAACTGACACGTTGCGCTGGCGCCGTGCCTTGCACGAGGAACACGTTTCGTCGTCCGAACGTCTGTTCGCCGCCGTCGATGCCGTCCGTCGGGGCATCGAAGGCAATTGCTCCGCCATCCGACGTGATCGACACGTTGTTGACCGTGAAATCGAACGAGCCCGGATTCGATGGTGACAGGGCGCGCGTGTTTCCGGTCACGAACTCGTGTTCGAAGACGTTGAAGACACCCGTGAAGGTGCCGTACGTCGCGAGCTGCAGACCGAAGTCATCGCTGACGAACACCACACGAGTGCCGTCGGACGATATTGCTGGCGGTGGAGCGTAGACGAAGAAGAAGTTGGACAGGCTCGACGACCCTCCCGACTCGCCACCCCCGGGCAGAACGCTCGCCCGCGCGATCCCACCGCTGACCGTATCCTTGACGAAAACGTCCTCCTGTCCGTTCGTGTCATCCGAAACGAGATTGGTCGCCAAGCTGCGAAAGACGACATAGCGGCCGTTCGCCGACACCGCTGGGGCAACCGACATCCCGTCGCCCTCATGGCCGTCCGTTGCGTTGCTGACGCGAACCGTCGTCCCGTTCCGCACATCGCGCACGAAGACATCGAACGTTCCATTGCCGTCGGACGGCACGAGATTCGAGGCGAAGCTATGAAACGCGACGGACGCACCGTCGGCGCTGAGGCTCGGCTGCTCCGACGACGCGTTGCCTTCCGACCCATCGTCACTCACGCTGGCGCGAATCGTCGTACCCGCGAGCAGGTCGCGAACGAACACGTCGGCCGCGTCGTTCCGATCCCCGGGGACGAGGTTCGTCGCGCCGCTCGTGAAAGCGATCCAACGTCCGTCCGCCGAGACGGACGGAGACAGCGAGAACCCATCGGCCTCGCTCCCATCGCTTCCGAGGCTCACGCGAGACGTCGCACCGCTCAGGCGGTCGTGCATGAACACGTCGGTCGTCGCGTTCATGTCGTCGTCGACCAAGTTCGTGGCCTCGCTGCCGAACACGACGACGCGACAATCGGCGGACACCGCCGGCGGAATGTCATCCAGGCCCGACGTATCGTTCGCCTCCGCGCCATCCGACGCCACGCTCACCCGTTCCGTCGTCCCGAGGATACGGTCGTAGACGAATACGTCCGCCACCTCGTTCGTGTCTCCGGGAACGATGTTCGGGGCGCTGCTCACGTACGCGATGCACCGGCCATCGGCAGAGATCACCGGGCTCGCAGACGTACCGTACGGGGCCGACTCGCGGCGATCCGCCCCCTTGGTGGCATTGGTCGTACGCAGGGGATCGTTGCGCCGACTCCGAAAGACCACGCGGCCCCCGGACAGCACGATGCTGGCACCGTCGATGGCTGGAGACGCCTCCACGGTGAGCGCACTCGCGGAGGTCTGCTCCGCGCCCGACCGATCGAATATCCGCAGGAGCGACTCGAACACCTGACCGTTGCCGCTCGCGTCGGTGTAGCCCTGTCCGGATTCCGACTCCAGAAATGCGATGCGTTCGTCACCGACGGCGACGGCGGGTTGCTGAAATCCACCCTGACGAATCATCGTGACCGAGCGGCCGATCGCCGGTGGTACGGCACCGATCGGGATGATCCGTCCCGTCGTTTCGTCGCGGACGGTGACCGTCGAGTCGGTCGCATCCCCATCACCGTTCAAGTCACTCCCCGCGGAGACGATTGCCTCTTCCTGGACGACCACACTGAGTCGTCCAGATACGGGTGATGCGATCAGGCCGGACAACGGAACCGGGTCGAGCGCTGCCGCGTCCACATCCGTGATGTCGATCGCACCACCATTGCCGGAAGCGCGACTCGCAAAATCGAAGAGCCCCGGACCACACTGGCTGTCCGGACACTCGGCATCGGTCCTACAGGACTGCGCTCCAGGCTGGCAGGCGATGTCCGGTCCGAGATCACCTACGTCGCCGCAGTCATCCGGTGACCGGCATGGCATTCCGCGGCGAGGGCCCGCAGCACATGTGGTGCATGTCGTTGCGGCGCATTGGCCGGGCACGATGTCTCCGCACTCCTGCGCATCGCCACTGCATGGCGTACCCGTGCCCGCACAGGCCAGGTAACGCCGGCAGAGTACCCCGCGAGGGCAATCGAAATCACCCGAACAGGCACGCGTGGTGCCGTCGCCGGCCGCGTCGCACACACCGTACGGCGCGCGCCTGTTGATCCGTAGCACCGTGTAGGCGGCGTCCGCCGACCCGAAGAGACTCAAGACATCGTCTCGCGTGATGTCCGCCTGCTCTTCGAAGAGCGGCGGCAGCTTCCGACCCTCGGGCGAGAAGGATTCGAGAAACCGCAGGCCGGGAACATGGATCGGCGGGTCGAGATGCTCGAACGCCGGCACTGCGCTGAGCGCGCGAAGCAACCGAGGAACCGGCACGGCATCCCGGCGCACCAGTATGCCGCTCCAATCCACGGGGATGAGCAGGTTCCCGGCTGCGTCGGTCGTGGCTCGGGCCCCACCGGCCTCCAGACCACTGCACGGGCCGGCCGGCACGGCGGGCTCCCGGCAAACGGCCGCATAGTCGTTCGGGGGTGGTAACGCCGTGAAGTTGACGAACGCTCCATGCGGAATCGCGGCGCACGTGCCGTCGGACAGTATCTGATCGACGCACGCGAGAGTCCCACCAGGCGTCGCGCAGCGGTCTTCGGCGACGTCGCACGGCAGAGGCGCATCGACCGCGGTCACCGCGATGACGGCAGGACCAGCGATTCCGCGATCATCGTCCGCGTCGCCCACCAGGTCGTCCGTATCCGGAAAACGGAATCGCAGGTTTCCCGGACGGGCGACCGGATGCTCCATGTCGAGCGGAGGCGTCGTGATCCGTGCGCTACGACAGGCCACCCGACCACCGATCCGGTCCAGAACCCGCTGACATGCCGCCAGGCGCTGCTGCAGGATGGGGCCGTCGCACGACTGCGGCGCAACCACGACGACGGCGGGCGGGCCACCGGCAGGCGGTGTGAACGCGACAGTCACGACGAGGCCCGCTACGGGCGCAGCGAGCCGGCCCGGATCACCACAGGGGTCTGGACCCAGCTCGACCCACTGCCCCGGCCCGGCAAATGGGCGGTCGATCGTGGCCGCGTCGGAGCGCAGCGTTTGGCGAGCCGACGGGATGACGTTACAGGCACCCCACGCCGGCGCGTCGATCAGCCCGGCGATCCCGCAGAGCACAGTCACTAATCCCTGCCAGCAACTCACCCTGTGCAGGCGGGTGGTGCACCGAGCAACGTTTCGCGCCATGTCGAGAACCTAACGCGGGAACGATACGGGGAGCAAGAATTATCCCATGCCGGGCTTCTGGTGTTGCACCAGGCGTGCTGCGATCCGTCGCGCCGCAGGACGAGACGACCGACGCGCCCTGCAGCGTGCCGCCGTTCATCGGCATGCCGTCAGCGGATTCTGCCAGCGCGCGGAACCGGCCGACGTTGCTACTCCGTGGATGCGTCCCGTGCTACCTCGGTGGGAGACGCCATGCGCAATCTCTCGCTCGCTCTCACCCTCGTCGTCCTCGCCGTCGCGCCGGTTCCGGTGCGCGCCAAGCGCGTGAAGCCGCAGCTCTGCGCCGATGGACGCTGGCTCGTCACCGCCGGCAGCGATCTCGTGACGGACGCCGCCGCACCGGCCGCGTTCCTGGCGCTCGTCGGCGGCAAGCCGATGCTCGAGGGAACCTGCGCGCCGAGCAAGATCAGCGCAAAGGCATCGAAGCGCGGCATGCAGGTGGTCGCGAAATGGAAGGCGTGCGGCGACGTCAAGAGGATCGTGCTGAGCGCGCGCGCGACGACCAGCTGCACCGGCCTGAGCGGCACGATCAAAGCGAAGAAGCACAAGAAGGCCCCGTTCACCGCCGAACCGTCGCGCTGCAGCGACGCCGTGACCGACGCGGCCGCCGGCGAGCAGTGCGACGGCGCGGCCTGCACGACCGGCCAGGCGTGCACCACGTCGTGCCTGTGCGACGCGCAAGCGGTCGTGACCGGCGACGTGCGCGACGTGAACGGGCCGCTCGCCGGCGTGCTCGTCGCCGATACGTCGGGAACACCGTCGGGCACGACCGACGCCGCGGGACACGTCACCCTGACACTGACGACCGGCGTCCCGCATGCGCTGAAGCTCAGCAAGGGGGGCTACGCCGATCAGTTCGCCGTCATCACGCTCCCGAACACCACGACCATCGGCTATTTCGAGAGCGGCATGATCGCGCGCGGCGCGGTGCAGAGCCTCGCCGCGACGGGCGGCAGCCTGAGCGGTGACGACGGCAGCACGCTCGTCGTCCCGGCCGGCGCGCTCGTCGACGGCGCCGGCAACGCGGTCGCCGGGGTGGTGGACGTCACGGTGACGCCTGTCGACGTCACGGGGCAGGATCTCGCAGCGTTCCCCGGACGCTTCGAAGGTATCCGCGATGCAGGAACGCGCGGACCGATCGCGAGCCATGGCGTCGTCGAGTACACGCTCATGCAGAACGGGCAGCCGGTGGAGCTGGCCGCGGGGCAGACCGCGACCATCGAGATTCCGCTGTACGCGGGCGCGCACCTCGACGGCGCGGACGCACAGCCCGGCGACCACATCGCGCTCTGGTCGATCGACGAGACCACCGGCATCTGGACGCAGTCGGGCGAGGGCACGGTGGTCGTGTCGGCGTCGTCGCCGACCGGCGTCGCGCTGCAGGCCCAGGTGCCCCACCTGTCGTGGTGGAACGCCGACATCTTCATCGAGGACCCGTATCGACCGAAGCCGCGTTGCTATCGCACCGACGGCGCCGGCGGATACATCCCGGAAGTGTGCGCGCTCGGGCCGCTGCCGTACGGCTCGCACTACGACAACACCGCCGCGCAGCAGGCCCGGTTCACCGCGCTGGTGGATCCCGGCCTCAAGTACCCGCCGCGCTTCGCGGCGCAGATCGTCGTGCCTGCCGAAGGCGGGGTCGAGACGCCGGTGCCCGCCGGCGTCGACACGGTCCTGCACGGATGCAGCCTCGACGGCCTGCAGTGCGGCGACGTCACCGTGAACGGGCCCTCGGGCCCGGGCGAGGATATCCGCATCGATCTCGCGCCGAGGGACCTCGGCGGGGGCGACGGCGAGACCATCACCGTCGGCTGGGACCAGGTGTACTCGATCGATCCGGCTGGCGAGGTTGACCACTTCACGTTCGTCGCACAGTCGGGCGTATCGTACGGCGTCACCGTGATCCGCGCCGGCTCGCTCCTCGAAGGTGTCGTCGGCGTGGCCGCCGGCGGCGTGCCGCTCGACAGCGCACCGTTCGGCTTCACGGGCACGGGCCTCCTCGTGGGACCCGCCGCCGACGGGTCCATCGACATCAGCGTCGACGGCAGCCTCAACGAGCCCGGCGCCTACCGGCTGCGGCTCGACCAGCTCGCGACGCCCACCGAGATGCCGCTCGCGATCGGCGAGTTCCCGACGTTCACCGTCATCTCGACGCTCGATCCGCGCCTCGATCGTTACGGTCTCACCGGCAGCGCCGGTGCACCGCACTCCGTGTCCCTGCAGGCGACGTACTTCGCGGTCGACGTCGGCGGTGAAGCCATCGTGCGCTCGCGCGCCGGGACGGTGCTGGCGCGTGCCCACATCGGCAAGGGCATCGACACCCGGCTGCTCTACACCATGCCGGGCGACGGTCAGGCAGTGCTCGACGTCTTCTCCCGCTCGCTCGTCGCCGGCGCGTTCGGCAACCAGGAGTACACCGTCTACGCCGAGGCCGACACGTTGGTCGGGGACGTTTCGGTGACGATTCCCGCGCACCGCCAGGACACGATCAGCGGCGACGACACCGTTCAGCGCTATCGCTTCACCGGCACCGCCGGCACCTTCGTGCGGACGATCGTCAAGCCGGTGGGCAATGGCTACATGATCCTGTCGCGCGACGGCGCGGCGATCGCCACCGCCCGCTTCCCGTTCGCCACCTTCGCGAACAACCAGCTCACCACGTTCCTCGACGCGACCGGCGAGTACACGCTCGACCTGGTGTGCGAGGGCGGCTGCTCCGGCGCGACGCCGTTCGACGTCACCATCGAGCCGCCGTCGGCGCTGACCGTCGACGGCTCGGCGCATGGCACCATCGCGCAGGCGAAGGACGTCGTCAGCTACATCTTCGACGTCACCGCACCGGGCACGTACGGCCTCGGCATCTACGACGACGGATCGCTCACCGGCACGGACGCCCTTCTCTACGGACCCGACGGCCAGCAGGTGTCGAACTCGCTCGTCGGCGACGACGGCGCGCGGCGCAACACGCTGCCGGAATCGGGTCGCTACACGCTCGACGTGAAGAACTCGGCCGACGGCACCGGCGGCTTCACCGTCGGCGTCGCGACGGCGCAGAACCCCGTCGCGGCGGCGTTCACCGACGTCCTCGGCACGCCCACCGCGACCGCGCAGACGCAGATCGCGGTCCCCGGCGACCTCGTCTACTACACGGTCGAGCTCACGTCGGGAGACCAGCTGCATCTCTCGGTGGATACACCGCGCGCGAATCCCGCGACGGCGGACTCCGGTCTGCGCGCGCGCGTACGCCTGCTGGCGCCGAACAATCCGCCCTTCGGCGGGAACCTCGTCACCAGCGCCACGACGGGACAGGACGGGGGCTCGGAGATCCATGCCGAGAACCTCGGCACGCCGACCGCTGCCAGCACCGGCACCTACGTCATCGAGATCACGACGGCACCCACGGGCACGAGTCAGCTGACGGGCACGGTGAGCTGGACGCTGACGAAGTAGCGCACCCCGATTGCATGAGCCCGGCGTCACGATACGCATGGGCGCATGAAGGACGTCGCCGTCGTCGCCTATTGTCGCACCGGGATCGCACGCGCCGTCCGCGGCGCATTGAACCAGACCCACGGCATCCCGATGACCGCACACGTGCTGCGGCAGGCGGTGACGCGCGCCGGGATCGATGCCGCCGAGGTCGAGGACGTCGTGGTCGGCTGCGGGCTGCCCGAGGGCGCCACCGGCCACAACGTCGCGCGCAACGCGGCGCTCGACGCCGGCTTCGGCGACGGCGTGCCGGGCATGACGGTCAATCGCTACTGCGGCTCGGGACTGAGCGCCGCATCGATCGTCGCCAATCGGGTCGCCACCGGCGAGGCCACGGTGGCGATCGCCGCGGGTGTCGAGAGCATCAGCCTCGTCCAGTTCGACCTCAACATGAACGGCTTCTTCTACGCACCGCTGCAGGCACGCATGCCGGCGGTGTGGTGGACGATGAACCAGACCGCCGACTTCGTCGCGAAGAAGTATGGCATCAGCCGCGAGGCGCAGGACGCCTACGTGGTCCGGAGCCAGCAGCGCGTCGCCGCGGCGACCGCGGCCGGCAAGTTTGCCGAGGAGATCGTGCCCTTCACCACCACGATGCAGGTGACCGACAAGGCAACTGGTGAAACACACACGCAGGAGGTGACACTCGATCGCGACGAGGGCCCGCGCCCCGACACCACGCTCGAGGGCCTCGCCAAGCTGAAGCCGGTCTACGCGGGCGGCACCACCACCGCCGGCAACGCCTCGCAGCTGTCCGACGGTGCCGCCGCCGTGGTCATGATGGACGCCGACCAGGCGTCGAAACGCGGCGTGCCGATCCTCGGCCTGTTCCGCGGCATGCAGCTGGCGGCGGTCCCCCCAGAAGAGATGAGCATCGCGATCGCCCCGGCGATCCGGAAGGTCATGGCGCACCACGGCGTCGCGATGGCGGACGTCGACCTGTGGGAGCTCCACGAGGCGTACGCCGTCACGACGCTCTACAACCAGGCGCAACTGCAGACGCCGTGGGACATCACCAACGTCAATGGCGGCGCGGTGCCGCTCGGCCATCCGTACGGGATGTCGGGCATCCGCTACCTCGGCTCGACGCTGCTCGAGCTGGGGCGACGGGAAGGCCGGCGTGCGATCGTCGGCGTGTGCACCGCGGGCGGCATGTCGACGGCGGCGTTGCTCGAGCGGGGATGAGCGATCGGAGGCAAACGACACGCCGCTCCGCTATGGTGCGGCGCGATGAGCGCCACCGATCCCCGCCCACTCGCCGGCATCACCGTCGTCGATCTGACGCGCGTCCTGGCCGGCCCGTACTGCACGCTCGTGCTCGCCAATCTCGGCGCGCGCGTCATCAAGGTGGAGCGTCCGCCCGACGGCGACGACGCGCGCGGCATCGGGCCGTTCGTCGGCGGTCGCAGCCTCTACTTCTCGGCGCTGAATCACGGCAAGGAGTCGATCGCGCTCGATCTGCACGACGCCGCCGACCGCGCCACGTTCGAGGCCTTGCTCGACCGCGCCGACGTGCTGGTGGAGAACTTCCGTCCCGGCGTGATGGCGCGCCTCGGCTACGACTGGACGCGCGTGCACCCGCGCTGGCCGTCGTTGATCTATGCCGCGGTGTCAGGCTTCGGGCAGACGGGACCGCTGCACGAGCGCCCCGCGTTCGACATGGTGGTGCAGGCGATGGGCGGCATTCTGAGTCTGACCGGCTATCCCGATGCGCCGCCGGCGCGCGTCGGCGTCTCGATCGGCGACATCGCCGCGGGCCTGTTCCTCACCGTCGGCATTGCGGCCTCGCTGCTGAAGCGACGCGACACCGGCACCGGCACGATGATCGACGTCGCGATGCTCGACTGTCAGCTCGCCATCCTCGAGAACGCGCTCACCACCCACCTCGTCACCGGCGCGGTGCCGGGACGGCTCGGCACGCGGCATCCGAACATCGCGCCGTTCCAGGCCTTCGAGGCCGGCGACGGCAGGCTCGTCGTCGTCTGTGCGGGACACGACCAGCAGTTCCACAAGCTGTGCACGACGATCGGCCGTCCCGAGCTCGCGGCCGACGCGCGCTTCCTCACGACGGAGAGCCGCCGCCAGCACGTCGACGCACTCGCCGCGATCGTCGGTGCGGCGCTGCGCACCCGTCCCGCCGACGAGTGGCTCGCGGCGCTCGAGCGCGACGGCATCCCGTGCGCGCCGGTACACGGCGTGCCCGAGGCGGTGCGCCAACCGCAGGTCGTCGCACGCGAGATGGTCGTGAGCATGCCCGACCCCGCCATCGGCACGCTCTGGGTCGCGGGCAACCCGATCAAGCTCGACGGCATCCCCGAGCCGCCCGTGCGCCGCGCGCCGCCCGCGCTCGACGCCGATCGTCCCGCCATCCTCGACTGGCTGCGAGCACGCTGATGCTGCTCCTCATCGACTACTCGAGCCTGCTCTACCGCGCCTTCCACTCGGTGCCGGACAGCGTCGCGACGCACGCCGTCTACGGGTTCCTCAACATGCTGGCGCGGCTCGTGACCGATCGACGTCCCACGGCCATCGGCATCGCCGTCGACGACGACTGGCGTCCCGCGTTCCGCACCGACGTGCTGCCGACCTACAAGGCGCAGCGCGTGGCGGAGGAAGGCGACGAGGATCTCGTCGGCCCGCAGGAGGCGATCGGCCGCGACGTGCTGCGCGCCATGGGCGTCGCAGTGGTCGGTGCGGCGGGCTACGAGGCGGAAGACGTCATCGCGACGCTCGCCGCGCGCACGACGGGACGCGTCGAGATCGTCTCGGGTGACCGCGACCTGTTCGCGCTCGTGTGCGATCCCGACGTCTCGGTGCTCTACCCGGTGAGCGGCGTCAGCACGCTGACGGAGGTGAACGAGGCGGAGATCACCCGTCGCTATGGCATCCCGGGACGCGGGTACGCCGACTACGCGATTCTCCGCGGCGATCCGAGCGACAATCTCCCCGGCGTGCCCGGCATCGGCGAGAAGACGGCGTCGAAGCTGATCGCGCAGTATGGGTCGCTGGAGCGACTGCTGGCGGCAACCGACGTGGTACCGGCGGTGGCGCGCAAGCTCGACGCGGCCCGGGAGTATCTCGCAGCGGCGCGCAGTGTGGTGCCCCCGGTGGCGACGGTGCCGCTGGCCGAGGTCGACATGACGATTCCGACGATGGCAGCCCATCCGCGCACGCTCGCGACGCTGGCGAAGGAGCACCAGCTCGAGACGCCGATCGGGCGATTGCAGAAGGCGCTGGCGGCGGACTAACCCCGCAACGACTCGACCAGCGCACGCCACGCAGCACCGTCACCCGACAGCAGCGCGATCATCCCGCCGTCCGCATCGAACAGCTCGAGCGACGTCGAGATGCCGTCGCGCGTCGGCTTGCGCACCACCCACGCCTCCGCGATCGCGTCGGCGCGGACGTTCAGGGTGACGTCGTCGTCGAGGACGTTGAGCCACGGGCCGAGCGCGCGTGCGTTGCGCACGACGCCGCGATGGATCTGGACCACGCCGGCGTTGCCCGCGAGCATGACGAGGGGCAGCGCCTCGCTCGCGGCGCGCTCGAGCACCAGCCGCAGGCTCCACAGCGCGACGCGCTCGGCACGCGACGCGCCAGCAAGTCGTAGCGCCTGGGTGCGACGGAGACCGAAGCGTCGTAGCAGCGTCTGGAACTCGCTGGTGTCGCGCATCGCGTCCCACGTCGCGCGCAAGCCGTACAGATCGATCTCGACGTCGGCGCTGACGACCGGCGG
Source organism: Binatia bacterium (assembly GCA_036009625.1). GTDB lineage: Bacteria > Desulfobacterota > Binatia > DP-6 > DP-6 > DASYLJ01. The sequence continues at coordinate 9,543 of DASYLJ010000155.1, read as the reverse complement.
CCGCGCCCGCACCACCTCGAGCCACGGCAGCTGCTCGGGGCTCGCGTGATCGGCGACGACGCGCTCGAAGGCCGTGACGCCGCTGCGACGTTCGACCACCAGCTCGTGAACGTGCGCGCCCTCGGCATCGAAGAACGCGAGGCTGCGACGCATTCCGCTCCGCGTCGACGTGCGGCACGCGAACGCGTGGCGCCAGCGCGCCGGAAAGAGCCGCAGCTCGACGCCCTCGCCGCGCACCGCGCCGTCCGAGCCGAGCGGACCGTAGACGCCGCGCGTCTCGATGACGGCATGCGGGCCGCGCGTGATGCCGCGCACGAAGCCCAGTTCGGAGAGACGGCCGAGCAGGCGTGACCAGTCGGTCTCGAGGCGGGTCGCGGTGTCGCCGCAGTCGATGGCGACCACCTCCCCCTCACTCACGCCGAGCAGTCGGGCGGCATCGCGTGGCACCATGGTGGGCATGCGACCACGCAGGTCGTCCCACCGCTGTCTGAGAGAGGGCTGCTGCCAGTCGAGTGCGGGTCCCGTGGCCATGGGGCGGACTGAGCAAGGCCCGGGCCAGCCGCCACGGCCCGCGCCATCACGCGACGAATGGTCGGCGCGGGCGCGGGTGACACACGAGCGCGCACACCCTGGCACACGCGCGTCACGTGTGGCAGGCAGACGGTGCGGGGGGACCGCTCGACGTGACGCGCGAGGATCGTTGGCAGAACCTGGTGACGGGAGCCTTTCATCTCGACGACGAGCTGGGCTCGGTGCGCGTGCGCGGTGCGGTCGCCCGTCGTCGCCTCGCGATGGAGTATCTCGACAGCATCCTCGAGGTCTTTCCGGCCGACCTCGATCCGGTCGAGGACTTCGAAGGCTATGCGGTGCGACGGCTGGCGCAGTCGCTGCGGAGGGCGTTGCACGAGACCGGCGCGCCGGCACCGACGCGGAGCACGCGTCGCAAGTCGGTGTGACGTCGGAGGGAACACCATGACGATCACGAATCGAGAGTCGGGGACGCGGATCGACGAGATCGCGGACGGCATCTACCGCATCAGCACGCCGGTGCCACCGGACGCGTTTCCCGGCGGCTTCACGTTCAATCAGTTCCTGATCGACGACGACGAGCCGCTGCTGTTCCACACCGGGCTGCGCCGGATGTTCCCGCTGGTTCGCGAGGCGATCGCCTCCGTCCTGCCGGTGACACGGCTCCGTCACCTGGCCTTCTCCCATTTCGAGGCGGACGAATGCGGTGCGCTGAACGAGCTGCTCGCCGTCGCACCGTCGGCGGCGCCGCTCTGCGGCGTCCTCGCGGCGGACGTGTCGGTGCGCGACGTCGCCGATCGGCCGCCGCGCACGCTCGCTGACGGCGAGGTGATGCGCCTCGGGCGACACGAGGTCCGCTGGCTGTACACGCCACACCTGCCGCACGCCTGGGAGTGCGGGTACCTGTTCGAGAGCCGGACCGGCACGCTCTTCTGCGGTGATCTGTTCACGCAGTCCGGTCACGAGCACGTGCCGATCACGGACGGGGACATCCTGAGGCCGAGCGAGGGGATGCGCGCGCAGATGGACTACTTCGCGCACGCACCGAATTCCCGCGCGTTGCTCGAGCGACTCGCCGACCTCGCGCCGACGACGCTCGCGTGCATGCACGGGGCGTCGTTCCGCGGCGACGGGGCCGGGCAGCTGCGCGCGCTCGCCGACTCGCTCGAGCAACGATAGGGGAGAACGCATGAAAGCCGCCGTCGCCACCGCTCCGAAAGCCCGCTGGGAGTTGCAGGACGTTCCCACCCCCGAGCCCGGGCCCAACCAGGTCCTGATCGCGATCCGCGCCAGCGGCCTCTGCTACACGGACGTGCACCAGACGAACGGCGACCTTCCGGGGCCGTTCCCGCGCATCCTCGGACACGAGCCGGTCGGCGAGATCGTTGCCGTCGGCCCCGGTGTACGGACGCGACGGGTCGGGGATCGCGTCGGCGTGCCGTGGCTGCAGGCGTCGTGTGGCCGCTGCGAGTGGTGTCTGCGCGGCCGGCCGATGTTCTGTGCGAACGCAATCGACACCGGTCAGGGCATATCGGGCGGTCACGCCGAGTCGATGCTGGCGTATGCCGAGGCCACGATGCTGCTGCCGGACGGTCTGTCGTACGAGCAGGCAGCGCCGATCTTCTGCGCCGGATACACCGTCTGGAGCGGCCTGCGCTGGGCCGATCCGCAGCCCCACGAGCGCATCGCCGTCGTCGGTATCGGCGGCCTGGGGCATTTGGCGGTGCAGTACGCCAAGGCTGCGGGCTTCGAGACCATCGCCGTGTCGCACTCTCCGGACAAGGACGCGCTCATCCGCGACCTCGGCGCCGACGCCGTGGTGCGCGACGGCAAGGGCCTCGCCGACGCCGGCGGCGCCGACATCGTCCTCGCCACGGGCAACTCGAGCGACGCCATGGCCGACGCCATCCAGGGGCTCCGTCCCGACGGACGGTTCGTGCTGATGGGCTTCGAGGCGAAGCCGCTGCCGATCTCGCCCGGCGACCTCATCATGCGACGCCTCAAGATCATCGGCTCGCAGCAGAACGGTCGCGAGTATCTGTACGAGGCGCTCGACTACGTCGCCAAGGGCAAGGTGAAAGTCATCGCCGAGACCTACACGCTCGATGACGTGCATCGCGCCTACGATCGCGTCGCGGAGGGCACAGTGCGCTTTCGTGCGGTGCTCGTGCGCTGAGGCAGCGCTCGTCAGGGCGTGTGCGACATCCGGACGTACTACTCGCGACGATCGTAGACATCCAAGGAAGATAGCCGTTGCCGATCGCGACCGGCGCACGGTACCGTGCGCGCGATGCGATCGACGACGGGACAGCGGCGGATCGTGGTCGCCATCACCGGCGCCAGCGGCTCGATCTACGGGCTCCGGCTGCTGCAGCTCCTGCGCGAGGTGCCGGAGGTCGAGACGCACGTCGTCCTCAGCCGCGCCGGCGTGCTGACCCTGAAGGCCGAATGCGGCCTCCCGCCGGCGCATCTGACGAGCCAGGCCGACGTCGTGCACCTGGTCTCCAACATCGCGGCGCCGATCTCCTCCGGCTCGTTCCGGGTCGACGCGATGATCATCGCGCCCTGCTCGGTGAAGACGGCCTCGAACATCGCGTCTGGCAACACCGGCGACCTGATCAGCCGCGCCGCCGACGTCATGCTGAAGGAGCGCCAGCCCCTGCTGGTAGCTTTCCGCGAGACCCCGCTGCACGTGGGCCACCTCGAGACCCTCGAAAAGCTCGCGCGGCTCGGCGCCATCATCTTTCCGCCGGTGCCGAGCTTCTACAACCGCCCGCAGACGATCGACGACCTCGTGAACCAGAGCTGCATGCGGATGCTCGACCAGCTCGGCATCCGGGTGGAGGCGGCACCGCGATGGGGCGAGGCCGTCGGCGACTGACGTCGCGTCGATGACCTCGAGCGGCGCGACGATCGTCACCCACACGCGCGTGCGGGACGACAGGCACGACGAGTTCGCGCGCTGGCAACACGGCGTTGGCGCGGCCGCGGCCGGCGTGCCCGGCTTCATCGAGCAGATCGTCATGCCGCCCCGGTCGCCGTCACAGACCGACTGGGTCATCCTGCAGTGGTTCGCGAGCGCCGGCGCTGCGCTCGCGTGGCTCGGTTCCGACCAGCGGCGCGATCTGTTGGCCGCGGCGCTGCCGATGCTGATCGGACCGGACGACATCCACATCGTCGAGGATGCCGCGGACGAAGGCATGCCCGCACCCGCCTCCGCCGTCATCTCGGCACGCATCAAGCCGGGCTCCGAGGCCGCCTACCGCGCCTGGGAGCACCGGATCGCCGGCGTGCTGGCGAGGGCGAAAGGCTTTCAGGGCTATCGCTTCGAGCCACCGATTGCGGGCGCGCAGGAGCGGTGGGTCGTGATCATGCGGTTCGACTGCGACACCAGTCTCCAGGAGTGGCTGCGCTCGCCGCAGCGCCTCGAGCTCATGAAGGACGCGGAGCCGTTCACCGACCATCTCGACGCCCGGCTCGTACGAACGGGCTTCGACCAGTGGTTCACCGACGTCGAGCCTGGGGCCTCACCGGCGGCCTGGAAGATGAGCATGCTGGTGCTGCTGATCCTTTACCCCGTGGTCTTTCTCTTCGGGTTCCTGCTGACCCCGTCGCTGGCCGATCACGGGTCGCCGCCGTGGCTGAGCCTGTTCGCCAGCAACGTCACCTGCGTCATTCTGCTGAACTGGCTCGTGCCCTGGATCAGCCGGCGCTTTGCATGGTGGCTCGTGCCGCAGGGCCCGACGACCGACGTCCAGGGAGCCACGCTGCTCGTCGGGCTCTACGCCACGGCGCTGCTGACCTTCGCCTGGCTCTCCAACCGTTAGCTACGGCCGATGCTTCGGATCGAAGTTCGCGGTGCGCTCGGGCGCAGCGTCGGACGCGAAGTCGTTGTCGGAGAATGTGTAGCGGTACCACGGCGCATCGTCGCAGCGGCCGAGCTGGTGCCGCAGGTTGCCGAAGGCGCGGTAGAGCACCGGATACGGCTGGCCGTTGTAGTGCTGGAGAATCTCCTTCCACGTGCGCGGCGCGACGTGGATCAGCGCGGCCATGTCCTTCGTGAGATCGTCCTCGCGCATGGGCACGACGCCGGGCGGCGGATCGCCGAGCACGAACACCGTGCTGCGATCGAAGTGAGAGCGCACGAAGTTGGGACCGAGCGGAATGGTGCAGTCGAACCCGATCTTGGACGCCGTGCCCGGCGCGACGTCGCTGCCGATCATGGGATCGACGGTCATGGTGTTGCAGTTCGGGATGATCACGGTGTCGAGGTGCGGCATGAAGCGGAAGGCCAGCGCGAACTGCACGGCGTCGTCGTCCCAGATGTCGATGTCCTCGTCGAAGACCATGGCGACCTTCGGGAGCCCCTGCTTGGAGCACGTCAGCATCACGCCGAGGGCCTGCTTGGAGTCGCCCCCGCCGTTGGGATGGATGCGAGCGTAGGCGATGTTCGACAGGCCGCCGGCGGGCGCGCGCACCTCTTTCACGTCGATGCCGGCCATTTTGAGCCCGCCGTAGAGGTCGGCCTCGATGGCGGGCAACTGCAGCATGTTGTCGGTGTATCCCGGGTGCCGGCCACCGATGGTGGCGTGCTGGTAGATGCCGCCCTTACGGTAGGTCATGGCGGTGACGACGCAGCGGTAGTTGTGCTTGATGCCGCCGCCGTACATGCCGGTGAACTCGCCGTACGGGCCCTCGTCGTGCGTGAGCCCCTCGGTGGCGAGCAGCTGGCACTCGAGAACGATCTCCGCGTTCGCCGGGACCAGCACGTCGATGGTCTCGCACCGAACCATCTTCGCGGGATGGCCGTAGAAGCTGCCGAGGACCTCGAAGTCGTCGGTGTCGGGTGTGACGCCAGCCAATGCCGCAACCTTGTCGACGAGGGGCCCGCCGATCACGATCGCGACCTCCAGGTTCTTCCCCTTCGCCTGCGCCGCCTGCGCGTGCAGGCGCTGGCGATGCGAGGAGCACGTCATGTCGAAGTTCTTCTCGTTCTTCGTCCGGAACATGCTGCGGTAAATGCCCCAGTCGTAGACACCCGTGTCGGGATGCTTGCTGATCACCAGATTGTCGTTGGTGTAGGCGTGGCCGTCGCGATCGTGGTGCAGGAAGAGCGGCAGCCGCGTCAGGTCGACGTCGTCGCCTTTGAGGATGACCTCCTTGCACGGCGCGGTGGTCACGATCTCCGGCTTGATCCGGCCCTTCGCGGCCTCGACCATCCGGATGCCGGATTCGCTCTTCGTGCAGCCGAGCGCCCAGGCGGTCTGCTCCTGGTTGGAGTAGGCGTTGGCGAGGAACTGGAACTCGCAATCCGTCACCTTTTCCACCAGCACCGCCGTCTTCGGATGATCCTCCATCACCTTCGGCAGCTGGTCGACGCGCATCTCGTCTTTGATGCGGACGAGCAGGCCCGCCTTCTCCATCGCGTCGACGAACTCGGTCAGACTCTGCTGCGGCATCGCATGTCCCTCTAGGCGAAGGCCGGCCGCGGCCGGCCGCTTTCGACGTAATCCTTCAGGTGGTGCATCAGCCCGCCCCAGATCGTGTTGCACTTGCGAAAGTTGCCGCCGGCGTCCGGCCATCCGGCATGCGTGCAGACGACCACGGCCCGGCCGTCCGGCGTCTGCGAAATGTCGTACGAGACGCGCGTCCCCGCGGAATCGCCCGGCCCCGCGACGCACCGCCATTCGACGTGACGCGCGGGATCGGCGGCGACGATCTGCCAGCGGAACTCCGGCCGTCCCGTGAACCGGAAGCGCCACTCGCTGCCGACGGCACCAGTGCCGTCGACGGTCGGCGTGTACCAGGCGGCGAGATCGTCGGCCGTGGTCAGGGCCTGGAACACCCGCGCCGGCGCTGCGGCGATGCGGATCTCGTGATCGATGTCGGACACGGTTGGCCTCCTCAGGTGCGGCTCGTGGTGGCGGCGCGGGCACGCAGCTCCGGGAAGTCGTAGTCCCGCCAGCCCGGTACGTCCGCGACCTCGACGAACTCGTGCCCGTGCTCGGCGACGGCGGCCCCGCAGGCCACCCCCGCGGCGGGAACGTCGGCGGCGCTCCTGACGATGGTGCCGAACGGGTACGTCGCGTCGATCCCCATCGCCGATCCGGTCCGCCGATCGAGCGGAATCGCGTCGTCGATCGACGGATCGAGCGGACCGGCGGGGATGCCGTCGACGATGATCACGTCGCGGTGCGGCTGCGTGCGGAACGCCGTCGCCCACTCGACCTGCTGCGGGTCGTGCACGTCGATGTCGGGGTCGACGACGATCACCGTCTTCGGCCGCAGGTTGGTTCCGATCGCGGCCAGCATCGCGCTGCGGGCCTCGCCCGCATAGCGCTGGCGCATCGACATGACGATGTAGAACGAGACGCCGCCCGACGCCGGAACCGCGACGCGTTCGATGGTGGGGAACTGCGCCCGCATCATCGCGAAGAACGACGCCTCGAAGGGCACCTGCTTCAGGACGTGGTTCTCGGTCGGCGGCACGCCCGTGAGCAGCGCCTGGAAGTAGGCGCCGTTGCGGTGCGTGATCGCCGTGACCCGCGCGATCGGCTTCGACGACCCCGGGGTGTAGTAGCCGGTGTACTCGCCGAGCGGGCCTTCGAAAACCTCCTGAGTGAAGTCGACCTCGAACTCGATCACCATCTCGGCTCGCGCCGGCACCTGCAGATCGATGGTCCGGCACTGCACGAGCTCGACCGGCGCTCCGCGCAGGCCGCCGGCGACCTCGAAGTCGTTCGTGTCGTCGGGCACCTGGATCGGGCACGTGTAGGCGATGACGGGGTCGACGCCGATCACGAGCGCGGCGCGAAAGGTGGTCTGGCCCATGCGTCGCGCCTTCGCGATGTGCTTGCCGAAGCGGTGGTTCGGCTGCGCGAGGAACGACATGGTGTGCTGGTCGATGATCTCGAAGCGATAGTGGCCCATGTCCGGGATGCCGGTCTCCGGATCCGTGCTGACCACGATGCCCGGCGTGATGTACGGACCGCCGTCGTCCGGACTGTACTTCGGCACCGGCAGCGTCCTCAGGTCGATGGCGTCGCCGGTGAGCACGTTCTCGTGCACCGGCGCGTTCTCGACGACGACCGGCGGGAGGCGCTTCGCCAACCCGGACAGCACGCGCGCGAAGACGGTGTCCTCCGTCGCCTCCAGGGCGATCAGGGCCTTCGCACGCGAATTGTAGACGCCGCCCACGAGCGGGAAGGACGCGCCGGTGCTCGTGAACACGCACGCGGGCCCCGCGACGGCGGCACTCTTGCGCAACGCCTTGCCGATCTCGAGGGCGAGCGCGACGGGCCGATCGACGTCGATGAGCTCGCCATGCGCGCGCAGGGCATCGAGGAATTCGCGGAAGTCCTGGAACGGCATGATGACCCCTCTTCCTCAGCCATGCGGTCGGCGGCGACGCCCGGTGTGCACCATATCCGCCGCCATCACGGGGCGAGACGCTTAGCTTGTTACGTCGCTGCCAACAACACAATTCGTGCGACGGGACGTCAGTCGACGTCTGCAATGACGGCGTCTGCAACCACCCACACGCATGCTGCTACGTCGGCGCGCGCTAGTGCGTCTGGATGGCGCACGGTGACGACGCCGTCAGCGCCGACAGGATCGCGGCACGCGGATCGGCGGGGCGTTGCACCACGTCCGACGTGAGCGTCGCGAACAGCATGGCCTGTTCGTATTGCTCGGCGCGCAGCTCGACCGCCGCCACGTCTGCGCGGAGCGCCACGGCGGTGGGGTCCGTCTTCAGGCGACGTCGGACACCACGCAGCGGCTCCACCACCTCTCCTTGCCAGGTGCGAACGGCATCGTCCCAGCGCACGACGTCCGCGGCCGACACCATCTCGGATCGTCGCAGCGCGACGAACACCGCGAAGAGGACGACGTCGACGTCGACCGACAGCGTGTCCTGCAGCGTGACCAGCGCGCCCGCGACACCGGGACGATCGTGGACCCGGAGCGAGAAGGCCCAGAACGCATTGTCGAGAGTGAGCGACGGGTCTCCCATGTGCGCGACGCGCCCCGTGCTTACACCCCATTGCCGTCGGCGTCATTCACCTTGACGACGGCGTCTGGCGGGCGGTAACGTATCCCGCAGGGGGAGTCGCCATGCGTCTACTCACGTCGGTCGCTTTCTTGCTCGTCGTGACGGCCGTCGCTCCGGCTCGGGGTGCCGACACCGGCATCCAGGGTGGGAAGATCATCCTGCGGTCCGGCACGCTGTCGTTCGTCTCGAAGGATCCCCTGACGCCGTTCCCGCCGCTCGGCAGCGCCGACGATCCGTCGACGGGCGGCGCGACGATCGATCTGATCGTCCCCACCGCGAGCGGCGCGATCGTCGTCCCCGCGGGCGTCGGCAAGCCCGGCTGGAAGACCCGGACCGGCGCACACGGCGCCTACGCGTACCGCAACGGCGGGGCGCCGGGCGGATCGTCGCCCGTGCGCAGCCTGAGCCTGCGCCAGGGCCGCGTGCTGAAGCTGACGGCGCGCGCCGTACCGATTCTGCTCACCGCCCCGCTCGGCAGCGTCGGCATTCGCCTCACCATGGGCGCGACGCGTGCCTGCGCGCTGTTCGGAGCTCCGACGATCGTGAAGGACACGCCCGGCAGCTTCACGGCCCGCAATGCGCCGGCGCCCGCCGACTGCTCGGACGCGACGCTCGGACGTCTGCCGGTCTGCGGCAACGGCGTCATCGAGGCCGGCGAAACGTGCGAGGCAGCGGACGACGCGGCGTGCCCGGGTCACTGCGCGGCGGACTGCACCTGCGAGGCGTATTGCGGTGACGGCACCCACGACCCGGGCGAGCAGTGCGACGGGACGGATTTCCCGCCCGGCTTCGTGTTCGGGGGAGCATGCGCGAACACCGAAGGAGCTGTCCCCGCGTGCCAGGACAACTGCACCTGCTGCGCGATCGGCCTGTGTCATGCCGGAACGTTCAACGTACAGTGCTGCCCGGGGTTCAGGTGCCCCCTGCCACTCGGACCGAACGACCTCACGTTCTGTCAGCGT
>DASYLJ010000154.1:0-18782 GCA_036009625.1 Binatia bacterium | reverse complement strand
GCTGTCGCTGATGCTGCTCCCGCGCGCGCCGACGCGGGCGCGGTCGCCGGTGGCCCGCACGCTCGAGGAACGCTACCGCCGCCTGCTGCCGCGCATCGCGGGGCGGCCGTCGCTGGCGATCGTCATCATCGTGGCCGCGGTCGGCGTGAGCGGGCTCTCCATCCCGTGGCTCGGCGAGGAGTTCCTTCCGAGCTTCCGGGAGACCGACTTCCTCATGCACTGGATCGAGAAGCCGGGCGTATCGCTCGATGCCGTCCGGCGCTCGACGGAACGGGTGAGCGCCGAGCTGCGCGCCATTCCGGGGGTGCGGAACTTCGGCGCGCACATCGGGCGCGCCGAGGCCGCCGAGGAGGTGGTCGGCACGAACTTCGGCGAGCTATGGATCAGCATCGAGCCCACGGCGCCCTACGAGGCCACCGTGCAACGCATCCAGGCCGTGGTCGACGGGTATCCGGGGCTCTACCGTGACGTCCTCACGTATCTCGAAGAGCGCATCAAGGAGGTGCTGACGGGCGACCACGCGTCGATCGTCGTGCGGATCGCCGGCCCCGACATGGACGTGCTCCTGGCCAGGGCGCAGGAGGCGGCAGGCGTCATGGCGGGCGTTCCTGGCGTCACGGGTCTCCAGATCGAGCCGCACATGCTGGTCCCCCGCGTGACGATCCGTCTGCGACCCGAGGCCGCCGAAGCGTTCGGCCTCACGGCGGGCCAGGTCCGGCGCGCCGTCACCACGCTCGTGCAGGGGGTGACGGTCGGCGAGGTGTACGAGCACCAGCGAGCCTACGCCGTCACGGTGCGGGGGACGCCCGACGTGCGCGGCGACGTGTGGGCAATTGGGGAGATCCCGATCGATGGCCCCGACGGGGCGCAGGTGCCGCTGCGGGACGTCGCGGAGATCGCGATCGAGCCCGCGCCGAGCGACATCAAGCGTGAGGGTGGCGAGCGACGGCTCGACGTCACCTGTGATGCCGCCGGGCGCGACCTCGGGAGCGTCGCGCGGGATGTCGAGCAGGCCGTGCGCACCCTGTCCTTTCCAGTCGGGTACCACCCCGAGTTCCTGGGCGAGTACACCGCGCGGCAGGAATCGCGGCAGCGCCTCCTGTTCCTCGGCGGCATGGCGCTGCTCGGCATCGTCGTGCTGCTGCACGTCGAGTTCCAGTCGTGGCGCCTCACCTGGCTCGTCCTGCTGACGCTGCCGTTCGCGCTGATCGGGGGCGTCGTGGGAGCGTTCCTCGGCGGTGGCGTGCTGTCCTTGGGCTCGCTCGTCGGCTTCGTCACCGTGCTCGGGGTCGCCGCGCGTAACGGCATCATGCTGCTCAGCCACTACCAGCATCTGGAACAGGTCGAAGGTGAAGCCTTCGGACCGGAGCTGATCGTACGCGGCGCCACGGAGCGGCTGGCGCCCATCCTGATGACGGCGTCGTGTGCCGGACTCGGCCTGCTGCCGCTGGTCCTCGCCGGCAACGCGCCCGGGCACGAGATCGAGTTCCCGATGGCGGTCGTCATCCTGGGCGGGCTCACCACGTCCACCATGCTGAATCTGTTGCTGATGCCGGCACTGTACGGTCGTTTCGCGCGTCCGCGTCGAGTGACCGAACCCACTACTGCGTATCGAGCGCCGCAGGAATCACGTCCGCGGCGCCGCGCTTCACCGTAGCGTAATGGCCCCACTGTTAGGTCGGGTCCATGACGGTTTCTCACGCAGGACCCGGGACGCTGCGACCCGCCGGGATCGCTCGCGCCCTCGGCCTGGCGCTGATCGTCAGCGCGCCGATGTTCTACCAGCTCGGGCGCTGGCCGCTGCTGGATCCGGACGAAGGGCGCAATGCCGAGGTGGCGCGCGAGATGCTCGAGCTCGGATCGTGGGCCGTGCCGCGGTTCAACGACCTGCCGTTCCTCGACAAGCCGCCGCTGCTGTTCTGGAGCATCGCTGCCGCGTTCCGTGGGCTCGGCATCACCGAGGTGGCGGCACGGCTTCCCTCGGCGTTGGCGGGACTGGCGGTCGTGCTCCTCACCATGGCGGCCGCGCGCATGCTGCTCGACCGACGGACGGCGTTCTGGGCGGCCGCCGTGGTGGCGACGTCGCCGCTCGTGCTCGTCTACGCCCGGCTCACCATCTTCGACATGCCGTTCACCGCGTTCGTGACGCTGGCGCTCGTCTGTCTGCTGCGACGTCGGCTCGGCGGACGAGCCGACGTCTGGCTGCCGATGGCCGGCGTCGCCATCGGACTCGCCGTGCTCACCAAGGGACCCGTCGGGATCGCGCTGCCGTTGCTCGCCTGGGCGGCGGCACGTGGAGCCCTCCCACCCGCCCCGCCGACGGGGCGTCGACCCGTGCTGCTCGCGTGTCTGGTCTGCCTCGCCATCGTCGCGCCGTGGTTGATCATGGTGGCGCGCGACGAGCCCGCGTTCCTGCGCTACGCCATCGTCGACGAGACGGTGCTGCGATTCACCTCGACGGCGCGATTCCACCGCGGCGAGCCGTTCTACTATCCGCTGTTCGTCTCGGGGATCGGCATGGGGATATGGAGCGCCGTCCTGATCGGCACGGCGCCGTTGCTGTTCCGCGGCACTGGTGCGACCGACCGCCAACGCATCGCGCTGCGGTTCGCCGCGCGCGCCGCGGCGGCGATCATCCTCTTCTTCTCCGTCAGCGCATCGAAGCGCGCCGGCTACGTCCTTCCGGCCTTCGTGCCGCTCGGGCTGCTCGTGGCCGTGGCCATCACGATGGCGTCCCAGCGTGCCGCCGCGGCGGTGCGCGTCGCGGCGATCGTGGCGGTCGGCGTGGCGATCGTGTTCGCGGCGATCGAGTGGGATCCGATGGCGATGGCGTCGCTGTCACAGGGAGACGGCTCGGGCGCGTTGACCTCGTCACTCCTGGTGGTCGTCGGCGCCATCTGCCTCGTGTGGGGAGCGCTGGTCTTCGGCGCCAGGCGCCGATGGGCGCTCGCGCCGGTGGCGCTGGCTGCGGCGTTCGGGCCCGGGCTCTACCTGGGGGTGCAGGGTCCGCTCATGCCGTTCGCGGAGGGGCGGTCGGCGAAGCAGCTCGCGAGCCAGGTTCCTGCCGGCGCCACGATCGTGAGCTTCCGGCACTTCCGGCCGAGCCTGCCGTTCTACCTCGGACGCCCCGTCCAGCTCGCCACCGCGGACGGACACGAGCTCACCAGCAACTACGTGTCGTCGCAGCTTCAGCGCTTCCTGAACGACGGCCGCCTGATGACGCCCGCCTCGGCGCGGTCGGCCATTCGCGACACGTCGATGGTGTACGTGCTCACCGGCGCGAGCTGGACCGCGTCGCTGCCGCGCTTCCGTGCGACGCCGCTGACGTTCGTCGCGCGCGATCGACGCAGCGCCCTCTGGCTCGCCCGTGACTGACGTCGCGCCGCGGTACTCCGTCGTCGTGCCGGTGTTCAACGAGGCGGCGGCGTTGCCCGCGCTGGCCGAGGAGGTGGCCGCGGTGATGCGCCGCATGGACGGCGGCTGGGAGTGCATCATCGTGGACGACGGCAGCACCGACGCGACCGCGGCCTGCATCGATCGGCTGACGGCGCCGAGCGGCTCGCCCTTCCGGTGCGTGCGGTTCGCACGCAATCGGGGTCAGGCGGCGGCGCTCTACGCCGGACTGCGGCGCGCACGCGGCGAGCTCGTCGTCGTGCTCGACGGCGACGGCCAGAATCCCCCCGAGGACATTCCGCGGTTGGTCGAGATGCTCGTCCGTGACGGGCTGGATCTCGTCTGTGGCATTCGCATCGACCGGCAGGACGGCGCCCTGCGCCGCGTGATCTCGCGCGTCGCCAACGGCGTACGATCGCGCTTCCTGCGTGATCGGATGCGTGACTCGGGGTGCGCGCTCAAAGTGATGCGCCGCGCGGTGGTCGCGGCACTCCCGCCCATCCGGACCCTGTACTCGTTCATCCCGGCGTTCGCCGTCGCGGCGGGCTTCACCGTCGGCGAGTGTGCGGTCGGACATCGTGCGCGCCAGGGCGGGGAATCGAGCTACGGTCTCCGGGTGTTCCTGTGGCGACCGCTCGTCGACATGCTGGGGGTGCGATGGTACGGCGCCAGGCTCGTGCTCGAGCGCTCGGACCTCGTCGAGCCCGACAGCGACCGGCGGTCGTCCAGCTGCTAGCTGGCGGAGGTCGCGAGCGGCAGCAGCACCACGACCGTCGTCCCCTGATCCGACGCGTCCAGGTCGACCCGACCCCTGTGCCAGGCGACGATCTCCCGCACGAGCGCCAGTCCGAGACCGGTCCCCGCCCCGATGCCCTCGCCGTGGCGGAACCGATCGAACACCGTCGGCAGCAAGGAGGCGGGGATGCCGCCTCCGGTGTCCGCAACCGCGATCCGCGCCATGCCGTCGACGACGTCGACGCGGACGCGCACGGTGGCACTGGCCCCGGTGTGCTGGAACGCATTGCCGATGAGGTTCAGGATCACCCGTTTCAGGAGGCCGGGCACCCCGGAGACCACCGGCGCCGCCTCGATCTCGCAGGCGAACGACCGCGCCTGCTCCTCGGCGATCGGCTTCAGGAAGTCGGCGGCCTCCTGCACGAGCTCGTCGATCCGGACCAGCTCCAGCGACAGACCGGCCCCGGCGCTGCGGCTCTCGACCGAGCTGAGCGTCAGGAGATCCTCCGCGAGTCGGCCGATGCGCTCCGCTTGGCCGAGCGAGTCGACCAGACCGTCGTGCAGGGCACCGGGCGTCGTCGCGCGTGCGAGCGTGACTTCGATGTGTGCCCGCAGCGCGGCGATGGGAGTCCGGAGCTCGTGGGCGGCGTCCGCGGTGAAGCGCTGCAGCTGGCCCACTGCGACGGCGAGGCGCGCGAGCATCCGGTTCAGGACGTTCACGAGTCGGTCGATCTCCATCGTGTTGCGGCCGGTGAGCCGCCGTTCGAGCGACCCGGCCTCGATCGTCTCGAGCTCGTCCGCGAGGCGCGCGACCTCCTTGACGGCGCGCGACGTCACCGACCATGCCACCAGGGTCAACGAGAGAATGAGCGCGACGGCGACGCCCGCGATCGTCGCGCGCGCCACGTTCACCACGTCGACCTGGGCGTTGGCACGCACGCCGAGCACCACCCAGCCGCCGTGCGGTGTCGGAGACCAGACGACGCGATAGACCTGGCGCTCGCGACCGATGGTCATCAGCGTCATCCGTTCGAGCGGCGTCGGCCGATGGGCCGCGACGACGGGCGGGACGCGGCGGGACCGCGCCAGCGTCTTCCCGTCCGCCGAACCGACCCGCACGAACTTGCCCGGGCCGAGGTCGTCCTCGGCACCGAGCGCGTGCACGGTCTCGAGCAGGTGCTCGTGCGGGATGTCGAGCAGGGTCGTGAGCGTGGACGCCTCCTCGACGAGCCCGGCATCGATGGGTGCCCACAACGCGTGCTCGACCATGAGGGCGATCGCAACGGCGGAGAGGCCGACCGCCACGAACGCGGTGGCCGCGAAGGCGAGCGTGAGCCGCCCGCGCAGACTGCGCAGGCGCATCAGGACTCCCGCTCGCCCAGCAGGAATCCCGCACCACGGATCGTGTGCAGCAGCGGCCGCGCGCCCGGGACGTCGAGCTTGCGCCGGACGCGGCTCACGTGGACGTCGACCATGTTCGAGAGTCCGTCGTAGCTCTCGTCCCAGCAGCCCTCGAGGAGCATGGTCCGCGTCACCAGCGTGCCGGCGTGGCGCATCAGGTACTCGAGGATCGCGAACTCCTTGGTGGTCAGCCTGAGCGGACGGTCCCCACGTTGGGCGTGATGTCGCGCGGGATCGATCTCGAGGTCGGCCACCTTGAGCACGCTGGACGCCACCTGCGTCCCCCGCCGCAGCAGTGCGCGGAGTCGAGCGAGGAGCTCGGGGAAGGCGAACGGCTTCGGCATGTAATCGTCCGCGCCGGCATCCAGCCCGGTGACGCGATCGCCGATGGCGCCGCGCGCCGTCAGGACCAGCACGGGCAGCGTCAGCTGCCGGTCGCGAAGCAGTGACAGAAGAGTGATGCCATCGGCACCCGGCAGGCCGATGTCGAGGATCATCACGTCGTACGGGTTGAGGGCCAGTCGGTCCAGCGCGTCCTCCGCGCTGCGCGAGCAGTCGACCGCGAACCCGGCGTCGCGGAGTCCCTTGCTCATCGCGGCGACGAGCGCGGCGTCGTCTTCGACCAGGAGGACTCGCATCGGGGTGGTTGTACATCGACCGTCGGAGCCACAGCGAGGGCGCAGCGGTGACCATTGGCCGGAACGTTCTACAATCGGCAGGTGCGTGGAGCCCCAGGGCCCGTGCGCCGTATGCACCATGTGGCACGGCCGCTGCATCGTATCGCTCACGGAGGACATCCCATGCCCGAGAAGAAGACCCTCGAGCGCGCCCGACGCGACCGCCGTCAGGGCAAGGCGCCCAGTACCCAGGCCGGCGAGTTCGTCCGCGAGGAGATCGAGCACGTGCGAGAAGGGAAGCACGGCGCCCGCTCGACGAAGCAGGCCATCGCGATCGGCCTCTCGAAGGCGCGGCGGGCGGGCGTCGATCTGCCGGTGCCGGAGAAGGGGACGGTGCCCGAGGCCACCCGCCGTCAGGCGAAGCGCGAGACGAAGAAGGCTCATGACGGCGCGGCGGCGCCGGTGTCACGAAAACGCTCCCGCGCCGCATCGCGTGCGCTCGAGAAGGAAGGGCACGCCGCGGTATCGAAAACCGCGCTTGCACGGCAGGGGAAGTCGGCGGCCCGCAAGCGGACGGCCGCCGAACGCTCTGCGGCGGCACGCAAGGCGGCGCGAACCCGCGCCGTCCGCCGGAAGTAGCGAGGTCCGCTCGGCGTCGAGACGTTGGGGCGCACGGTCGCCCCTGCTAGACATCGCGCATGCGGGTGGTTCGACCGGAGTCGCGCATGGCGGCGTGCCACGGGTGGGCGTCTGGAAGGCTCCCTGGAAGACTCCACTGGTATGCGGTCCTCGGCGTCATCCTGGTGCTGATGGGATCAGAACGCTCGGCACATGCGTCGGGACGGGACGTCACGGCGGCGGTCGTTGCCGAGACCCAGCTCGACGAAGTGATCGCGCAGGCGTGTCAGGACTACTGCCAGGGCAATCGTCGCAGCGGGCGTCTGCGAAGCGTGCGCGTCGCGCGGCTGGACCGTGACCATTTCGCCGTCCTCGCGGATGTCGCCCTACGGAACCACCAGTATCAGGACGGGCCGATCGGCGGCTTCGCGCTCTACGACTACACCGTCCGTGCCACCGGCAAGGGGACGCTGACGTTCAGTACCTGTCGACTACGGATCGACGAGATTGTCGTTCACGACGATCTCATCGGCCTCCAGTCGTTGGCGCAGTCTCTCGTGGGCACCGTGCACGACATCGATGGATGTCGCCGCTTCAGCTTTCTCCACTGACACTCGTCCTACGTGATCCAGGTCGCCGGCAGTCGGGGGTCCGGCACGTAGGCGCAGGTCGTCCCGGTACGGATCGTCACGCGGAGGTGTTGGCCGAGTGCCGTGTGCACGTCGGCGATCTTGTCGATCGCCCCTCGCAGCGCGCGCGTGGCGCTGACGCGGGCGCGCTCCTCGTTCGAGGCCGCACGCCGCGGCCGTCCGCCGATACCCACGCCGCGGGACAGCTCGGCCCTCACGAACCCGAGCTCCTCGTGCACCGATGCCGCGCTCTCGCCGTCGCCCGCGCTTCTGGCGTGGGCAAGCATCTCGGAGAGCTGCTCCGCCCGAAGCTCGTATGCGCGCTTGGCCCGCACGTCGAGGACTTCACCCGCGTCGCCGAAGAACAGGACCCGTCGCGCGGCATCGGCGGGAGGACCATCCGCCACCAGGTCGATGGCGCGGACGGGAACCCCCGGGTGCCGCAGCAGGATCGCCAGGAGGGCCAGTCCTCGGCTCGTCCGCAAGCGTACCGTCGTGCCGCCGAATGCGATCGTCCAGTACTCGCCTTCTCGTCGCAGTACGTAGTCGTCACGCACCGCCGCATCCCGTGCCGTGTCGGTCGGTACCTGTTCGTCGAGAGGGTCGTCCAGGTGCCGGGTGAGTCGCAGCACCCGATCGGCGAGGGTCACGAATCCGAGCTCGCGCGCCGTCATCAGCGCGTCGCGGAGCAGCGACCGCGCCTGCGTGCGGGTCTCGAGCGTCTCGTCGCGTGCGATCAGCATCGCCGCATAGTCCGCCTGGGTGTGGGCGTGATGGCCGTGCGCGCCGAGACGTGCGTTGACGCCGAGTGCGAGCTCGAAGTGGCGCTGCGCATCGTCGAGGCGCCCGAGCAGGGTCGCGAGGAGGCCGAGGAACCGCGCCACCGATCCCGAGCATGCCGGTGACACGGTGACCGAGACGCGGTGCTCGAACGGCAGCAGCAGGTCGTAGAGGAGCGCCGCACGCGCGACGTCACCGAGCGCGACGGCGGTCTGCGCGATCAGGGGCATCGCGCCCAGCCACAGGACGTCACGCGGGATGATGGCAAAATCGCTGGCCGCGAGCCGTTCGAACTGCTGACGGGCTTCGGCCTCTCGCCCGAGCTCGACGAAGACGGCTGCCGCGATGCAGCGCATGCTGGGCAGCGTCACGTAGCGATCCGCCCAGTGCAGCGCGATGCCCTCGAATCCGTCGAGCGTCCCCCGCTCGCGGCGGCAGAAGAATGCCTGCACCATCTCGCAGGCGTCGGCGTTCTCCTCGGCGGACTGCTGTCCATGACCGCTGCGCGCGATGGCGAGCGCCTCCTGAGAGCGTCGCTCACTCTCGTCGAGACGCCCGCGCATGTGCGCCCAGGTCGCATGGGTCATCATGCTGTGCCAGAGATCGAAGGGGTCGCGCAGCTCGTCGGCCAGGCGGGCGTGCTCTTGCAGCGCCGCTTCCGCCAGCTCGCCATCGCCCGCCTCGAGCAGGTCGAGCACACGGAGTGCCTGGGACCGGAGCGCGAGCTCACGGTCTCCGGTGGCCCGCGCCATCGCCTCCAACTCGGCCGAGACGAGGAGACGCTCGGCGCAATGGTCGGGCCCTGCCAGCCCGCCGTGTCGGACGCGGAGCGCGTAGCCGAGGACGCCGGGGGTGTCGAGCTGCCGAGCGAGGTCGACCGCCTCCACACCGAGCGGAATCGCCGGTTCGCGACGGCCGGCCAGGAACAGGCTCAGCGCCAGGCGGGCCAGCAGCTTGGCGCGGAGTGCGAGATCGGATGCTCCGAGCGCACCGAGCGCCTCTTCGAGCAACCCGATGTCGGACTTGTCGAACGGGCTGGCGGTGAACTTGGTTGCCCACTGTCCTCCCGCACCGAGCGCGGCCCGTGCGAGCAGATCGGGGGCGTGGAGCGCGCGCGCGATCTGTGCGGCGCGATGGAACGTCACCTTGGCGCCCTCGATGTCGCCCGCGATGTCCTGCGCCTCCCCGAGGGCCTGCAGCAGCTCGCAGCGCCGTGTGTCGCCGACGTCGACGAAGGCGAGGGTGCGGAGCGCGCGCTCGTAGTGCGCGATGGCCTCCTCGCAGGCGAGGAGACGGCACGCACGCTCCGCCGCGGCGACGCAGTATTCGAGCGCCTTGGCGGCATCACCCACTGGGGCGGCCGTGAAGAAGTGGTGGGCGAGCTCGGGCAGATGGGGCTCACGGTCCGCGCCGTAGAGCTCTTCGAGCGCGCTGCCGATGCGCCGGTGCAGATCGAGTCGTTTGGTCGCCGGGAGATCCTGGTAGAGCGTGTCCCGGATCAGGGCGTGCGAGAAGACGTAGCGGCCGGGTGCGTCGGCGATCTCCTGCACGACGCCCAGGGCCAGGCACTCGTCGAGCACCTCGAGGAGCCACCCGCGTGGCTTACCGACGACGCGTTCGAGGCACGCGACGTCGAACCGCCGGCCGATGACGGCTGCCGCGGACAGCACCTGACTCGCGACGTCCTCGATCGGCGCCAGACGTCGCCGAATCGCCTCGCGCACGCCTTCCGGGATGCCGAGTCGGCCGGGGACGACGGCCGACGTGAGGTGACCTTCGGCGGCCAGCAGACCGACCACCTCTTCGACGAAGAACGGGTTGCCGTCGGTGGCACGATGGACCGCGCCCACGACGCTGGCTGGCGGAACGAACCCGGCGGTGCGCTCGATGTACCGGCCCACGTCGACCTCGGAGATGCCGCGCAGCGGCAAACGGCGCGCGTGGGGACCCACGTCGCCGAGCAGGGCGGACAGCTCCGGGTTACGACGCACCTCCAGCTCTCGGTAGCATCCCAGCAGCAACACGGCGGCGTCGCGCAGCTCACGGGCGAGCAATCCGAGCAGCAGCAGCGACGGGCGGTCGGCGGCGTGCAGGTCGTCGAGCACCACCACCAGCGGACGAACCGTCGCAACATTCCGCAGGAACGACGTGGCGGCGTCGAAGAGATGGAAGCGGGCCCGGTCGGGATCGGCGGGTGGCTCGGATCGCGCCTCGGGCAGGCCCGGCAGCAGCTCGCGCAGCTCGGGTATCAGCGGGGCGAGGTGGATGGCGCTCGCCCCGATGCGCGCCGCGAGCGTGTCTGGCTCGAGGTCACGGATCGCGGCGCGGATGACCTGGATCCATGGCCAATAGGCCGGGGCGTCGCCTTCTTCGGAGCAGCGTCCCCAGAGCGTTGCGGCACCGCGGTCCGCGCCATGGCTGGCGATCTGCTCGGCGAGTCGGGTCTTCCCGATGCCGGGCTCGCCGATGAGCATGAAGAATCGGCCCTGGCCCGCGAGCGCACCGTCCAACCCGGTCCGCAGCTCGTCCAGCTCGCGGTCTCGTCCGACGAAGGGACCGCGCGAGTCGTCGACCGAACGCGACGTGGCGGGGGAGGCGTGCATGGGTATCCCCGAATGTGAATGGACCAAACCAGGGGCGAGCTCTCGCTGTCAACCGAGAACGGGGACTGGGGCGCTCCGGCGGCGCCCCAGTCGTTCCCTCAGGTCAGGACGGTCACTGGCACTCCATCGCGATGTCGGCGAAGCCCACCCCACCGCCCGGAGCCGCCGTGTTCTTGACGCCGATGATGATACCGCCCTCCAGGTCGTCCCCGGTCCACGGCGCGTTCGTGATCGGATTCAGCGGCATGACACGCTCGTACTCCAGCAGGAAGTTCGTGGTGACGGTGATGGCGGCGCCGTCGTTCTGCGTCGCCCCCTGTTTGACGACCAGGAAGACGGGCGTGGTGCCGGGCCCGTTGACGAGCATGTGGGAGCGGATGCGGCAGCTCGCAAACTGGTACCCCACCATCGATTCGTTCGCCGCCACCCAGAACAGCTCGCTCTTCGGCACGCCCGTCACGGTGTTGATGAGTCCGGTGGAAATCCCCACGACGGTGTGGGTTTCCGGGAAGTCGTCGACGAGGAGGTAGTGATTGATGCCGGTGAGGGCCGGGCTGAGCGGAATCTGGAACGCGAACTGGTTGACGCCGGTCGAGGCGCTCGGAACCGGCCTGGCAAGCACCGGACCGTTCCCGTTGCACATGACGGCAGCCGCCGCCGGTTGCGGGACGCTGGAGAGCAGGCCCAGAAGACTGACACCGATCATCCTGGATAGCAGGGTACGCATATCGACCTCCGCGATGGGTTTGGGAGCATGCCGCGTGGCGCAGGCATGCTCGGGGTTCGCATGGGAGGCGTAATTCCGAGGCGTACGCGGGTTCGTTCGACGCAGGTTTCGCGCGTACGATCGTTCCCTGACCCCGTGCATCGCGCGTACGGGGTGCCGCCGACATGGCGGCGAGTTGCAACGCGGCCGTCGTCCAGCGGATACCCGACGCATGCGCTCCCTCGACGACGCGCCCTTCCTCGACATCTTCTCCCCCGAGTTCCAGGCCGACCCCGCGTCGGCCGTCAGCGCCGCGCGTGCGCAGGCCCCGATCGCCCGCACCGCATTCGGAGCGCTCGTCATCGAGCGGGCGAGCGTCCATGCACTGCTCGCCGATCCGCGGCTCGACAGCTCGCTCCTCCCCATCGTCCGCATGCAGGGGCTCTCCGACGGCCCCGTCTACGATCTGCTCGCGCGCGCGCTGCTGTCGGTCGACGGCGAGGACCACACCCGACTGCGCAAGCTGGTGAGCCGCGCCTTCACGCCGCGCTCCGTCGAGGTGCTGCGCCCGTCGATGAGCGCGCTCACAACAGAGCTCGTCGACGGGTTCGCCGCCGGCGGGCGCTGCGAGTTCATGACGGCGTTCGCCGACCACTACCCGATCCAGATGATCTGCGAGCTGCTCGGCGTGCCGCGCGAGGACCACGAGCGCTTCGGCGAGTGGGCGAACGGGCTCACCTGGCTGCTGTCGTTCGAGCTCGCATCGCGCATGCCCGAGATCGAGGCCGCCTACGCGGGCCTCATGGCGTATCTCGACGACTTCATCGAGGCGCGCCGTCGCGCACCGGAGGACGACCTCGTCACGCGGCTCATCGAGGCCGAGGACGGTGGCGACCACCTGAGCCCGCTCGAGCTGCGTGGCATGATCGGCGCGCTGCTCTTCGCCGGCTACGACACCACCAAGAATCAGCTCGGCATCGCGATGTCGCTGTTCGCGCAGTTCCCGGCGCAGTGGCGGCTCCTCGGCGACGATCCGCGTCTCGCCGCCGCCGCCGTCGAGGAGGTGCTGCGCTTCCAGGGCACCGTCGCGGTGGCGCCTCGCGTCGCGCGCGACGAGGTCACCGTCGGGGATTTCGTGGTCCCGGCGGGCACGCTGCTCACCCTGTCGACGGGTGCGGCGAACCACGATCCCGCTGCCTACGATCGGCCGGAGCGCTTCGACATCACGATGACGCGCGAGCCCCCGCTGACGTTCGGCGGCGGCGCGCATTACTGCCTCGGCGCCAACCTGGCGCGCGCCGAGATGCAGGAGGCGCTTGCGATCCTGGGCCCTCGCCTTCGTGACCTGGCCCTCGACGGCGAGCCGACGTGGCGCCCACGCACCGGCATCTTCGGTCCGACCCGCCTGCCGCTCCGCTTCGCCGGAACGGCGCGGTGATCGACCGCCATCCGCTCGTCGAGGACATTCTCGGCACCTGGACGGCTGCGCTCGGCGCCGACCTGGCCGGGTACCGGGGCCACGTCTACCGCGTCCTGAATCTCTGTCGCGCGCTGGCGCCGTCGGCGGACGACGAGCAGGCGGCCATTGCCACGGCGTTCCACGATCTCGGCATCTGGTCGGACGGCACGTTCGACTACCTGCCGCCGTCGGTCGCGCGCGCCACCGCCTTCCTCGACGCCACCGGTCGCGCACCCGCCACCGACGCCGTCGCGCGCGCGATCGAGATGCACCACAAGCTGCTGCCGTACCACGGCGATGACGCGCTGCTCGTGGAGGCGCTCCGTCGCGCCGACCTGATCGACGTCTCGCTCGGTCTGGTGCGCTTCGGCGTGCCGCGGGAATTCGTGCGGCAGGTGCGGGGTGCGTTCCCGAACTGCGGCTTCCATGCCACGCTGGCCCGCCTGATCGGTCGCGAGCTGGTCCGTCGTCCGTGGCGGCCGCTGCCGATGATGCGGCTCTGACCGGCAGGTGCCGGGGCATCGGCGTGGCGTGCCGGCGGAGCGGCGCGACCGGGCGTGGGGACGCGCGCCGTGTCGACATCGGCCTGAGGTAC
The DNA here is from genome assembly GCA_036009625.1 of Binatia bacterium. Lineage (GTDB taxonomy): Bacteria > Desulfobacterota > Binatia > DP-6 > DP-6 > DASYLJ01. Next base: position 5,246 of record DASYLJ010000154.1, on the reverse strand, counting down.
GCGTCTTGCTCTAGCTCCCTTGCATGTCGGCAATGCGATTGTTCGTCGAGTGCATGGATTGTCGGGCGCCCATCCTCGAGACGCCGGTGTGCGTCGTGCCGATGGAGCCCCTCGAGCAGCACCTGCGTCGGGTTCACGGGGATTGTCCGACAGCGCCGACGCTCGGCACCCTGCTGCCGTACTTCATCATCAGGGCGACGCGTGCGCGCCCGTTGGAAATGCAGGTCGGCCCCGGAGTGGCTCGGGGACACGCGCATCCGGGTCGGTGAGCAGCGCGTGTGCGAGTCAGCGGGGGACGATCCCTGCCGCGATGGCGAGGGCGACGATGGCGACGGTCAGGCTGGTCAACATGGTGTTCCTCCGTGCCTGACCTTCGTCCGAGGGCACGGATCGGATGCACTCCGGCGGCCTCTTCCGCTCGGGCGGGTGGCGCGATAGGGCGTCCGCATGTCGCCGCTCGATGCGCGTACCGCCGACGCATACCACGCGACCTGGTTCGACTACGTCGATGCCGGCGGCCGGCGCTTCGTCGCCCAGCCGACCGACGCGCAGTCCGGGAACGCGCCGGCATGGGACCTGCCGGCCGAATTCGCGGTCGTCACCGCGCACAACCCGGGTTCGGTGTCGCGCCCCGAGGTCGAGAACGAGGACGCCAATCGACGCCTGCGGGCCGACCTGGTCGCGCGCGGTGCCGCGGTGCGCGACATCGTCGGACGGTCCGCCGACGGGAGCTGGCGCGAGGCCAGCCTCGCGGTGTGGAACGTGCCGCTCGCCGATCTGGAGGCGCTGGCTGCCGCCCACGGCCAGTGCGCCATCTTCGTCGTCGTCGCCGGCGGCCGTCGCCGCCTCGGCAACGGCACGCACCGCGTCGACGTCACGCGTGGCGAGTGGCTGGACGTCGCGCCGGTCTGATTCTTCAGCTACCCAGCATGTACGGGCCGCCGCGCTCGATGGCCTTGGCGAACGCCGGGCGCGCGTGCATGCGATCGAGGTACGCGGCGCTGTTCGGCCGCTGCTGCAGCTGTCCGAACATGCGCGCCACCTCGAGCACGAACGTCATCTGGACGTCGGCACCGGTGAGGTCGTCGCCGACGAAGAACTGGCGGCCGGCGAGCTCGTTCTCGATATAGCCGAGGTGGTTCGCCAGCTCGCTGTCGATGCGCGGCTGCAGCGGTGCGCCCGCCTCGCCGATCCGCATGATGTAGAGCTGCAGCATCAGCGGCAGCATCGCCGAGCCCTCGGCGTAGTGCAGCCAGTGCACGTAGCGATCGTAGTCGGCCGAGTCGACGGCGGGCTGGAAGCGGCCCTTGCCGTGCCTGCGGATCAGGTGGTCGACGATGGCGCCCGACTCCGCCAGCGTCACGCCGTCCTCGGTGACGACGGGCGACTTGCCGAGCGGGTGCACCGCGAACAGCTCGGGCGGCGCGAGACGGGTGGCGGCGTCGCGCTCGTAGGTCTCGATCTCGTACGGCACGCCGAGCTCCTCGAGGAGCCAGAGCACGCGCTGCGAGCGGGATTCGTTCAGGTGGTGGACGACGATCATGGACGTCCCCTACGACCCACTCGATGTATGGTCAAGCCGAAACAACTGGGCTATGGCCCGCCGAGATTCGCGACGAACCCCGATTGGAGACCTCATGCGCACGCGAATGATCCTGGTGCTCCTCGTCCTCGTCACGCGCGTGGTGTCGGCGGCGGACGATCCGCTGCCGTCGTGGAACGACGGCCCGACCAAGCAGGCCATCGTCAAGTTCGTCACCGAGGCGACGCGCGAGGGCAGCGCCGCGTTCGTGCCGCCGGCGGAGCGCATCGCCACCTTCGACAACGACGGCACGCTGTGGATCGAGCAGCCGATCTACACCCAGTTCGCGTTCGCGCTCGCGCGCGTGAAGGCGCTCGCGCCGGAGCATCCCGAGTGGAAGACCACGCAGCCGTTCGCCGACATTCTCGCGGGCAACCTGAAGGGGGCGCTCGGCGGCGGCGAGAAGGCGATCGTCGAGCTGATCATGGCGACGCACGCCGGCATGAGCACCGCGGACTTCACGAAGCTCGTCGAGGATTGGCTCGCCACCGCACGCGATGCGCGCTTCAAGCGGCCCTACACCGAGCTCGTCTATCAACCCATGCTCGAGCTCATGACGTGGCTGCGCGCCAACGGCTTCGAGACCTACATCGTGTCGGGCGGTGGCGTGGAGTTCATGCGACCGTGGACCGAGCGGGTCTACGGCATCCCGCCCCAGCAGGTGGTCGGGAGCACCATCGTGACGACGTGGGTCATGGGTCCGGGCGGGCCGGTGCTGATGCGCGAGCCCAAGGTCGACTACGTCGACGACGGGCCGGGCAAGCCCGTCTCCATCAACAAGTTCATCGGCCGTCGCCCCGTGTTCGCGTTCGGCAACTCCGACGGTGACCAACAGATGCTCGAGTGGACGGCGGCCGGCACCGGCGCGCGCTTCATGGGGCTCGTGCACCACACGGATGCTGTCCGCGAAATGGGCGTATGATCGGACGTCCGACATTGGCCATCTCGACAAGGCGCTCGATGAGGCCACGAAGCGCGGTTGGACCGTGGTCGACATGAAGACCGACTGGAAGCGCATCTTTCCGTTCGACTGAACGCCCGACGACTGGAGGTCAGCATGAAAGTTCGCGTGTGGATCGGCATCGCCGTGGCGATGCTCGCCGGCGGCATCGCCGCTGCCCAAACCGCTCCGGCCAAGAAGCCGAACATCCTGGTGATCTTCGGTGACGACATCGGCCAGACGAACATCAGCGCCTACTCGTTCGGACTGATGGGCTACCGGACGCCGAACATCGATTCGCTCGCCCGCGACGGCATGATGTTCACCGACTACTACGCCGAGCAGAGCTGCACTGCCGGCCGCTCGACGTTCATCACCGGCCAGACGGTGCTGCGGACCGGCTTGTCGAAGGTGGGCCTGCCGGGCGCCGACATCGGCCTGCAGGCGGGCGACATCACGATCGCCCAGGCGCTCAAGCCGCTCGGCTATGCCACCGGGCAGTTCGGCAAGAACCACCTCGGCGACAAGGACGAGTTCCTGCCGTCGGCGCACGGCTTCGACGAGTTCTTCGGCAACCTCTACCACCTGAACGCCGAGGAAGAGCCCGAGATGCCGGACTATCCGAAGGATCCCGAGTTCCGGAAGAAGTTCGGTCCGCGCGGCGTCATCAAGTCCAGCGCCGACGGCAAGATCACCGACACCGGTCCGCTCACGAAGAAGCGCATGGAGACCATCGATGACGAGACGACGAACGCCGCCGTCGACTTCATGCAGCGGCAGGTGAAGGCCGGCAAGCCGTTCTTCGTCTGGTTCAACGCGACGCGCATGCACCTCTACACGCACGTGCGTCCGGAGTACCTCGGCCGCAGCGGCATCAGCGAGTACATGGACGGCATGCTCGAGCACGACGGCGACGTCGGCACGCTGCTGAAGACCATCGACGACCTCGGCATCGCGAACGACACCATCGTCGTCTACACGACCGACAACGGGCCGCACATGAACTCGTGGCCCGACGGGGCGATGACGCCGTTCCGCGGCGAGAAGAACACCAACTGGGAAGGCGCCTATCGCGTGCCGGCCATGGTGCGCTGGCCCGGACAGATCAAGGCGGGATCGGTCTCGAACGAAATCGTCTCCGGTCTCGACTGGTTTCCCACGCTCGTCGCCGCAGCCGGGGACGCCGATGTGAGCGAGCGTCTCCTGAAGGGTTGGCAGACTGGTGGCAAGACCTTCAAGGTGCACCTCGACGGCTTCAACCAGCTCCCGTACCTGACGGGCAAAGCGCCGAAGGGCGCGCGCGAGGCGTTCTTCTACTTCAACGACGACGCGGAGCTGGTCGCGGTGCGGTACCAGAACTGGAAGTTCGTCTTCTGCGAGCAACGGGTGGAAGGGACGCTCCGGGTCTGGGCGGAGCCCTTCACGTGCCTGCGGATGCCCAAGATACTGAATCTCCGCATGGACCCGTTCGAGCGCGCCGACATCACGTCGAATACGTACTACGACTGGTCGATCCATCACGCGTTCATGGTGGTGCCGGTACAGCAGTTCGTGGGCGGGTTCATCGCCACGTTCAAGGACTACCCACCACGGCAGAAGGCGGCGACGTTCAATCTCGACCAGGTCATCGAGGCGCTGCAGCGACCGCAGGGCGGCTGATCGCGAAGCATGACCCCACGCGAGAGCATGGCCGAGCTCGAGCGTCGCATGCAGGCCACGATCATCGGGCAGGACGACGTGATCCGCCGGATGATCGTGGCCCTGCTCGCGAACGGCCACCTGTTGCTCGAGAGCCTGCCGGGGCTCGCCAAGACCCGTGCGGTGAAGGCGCTGGCGCGGAACCTCGACGCCAGCATGCGCCGCATCCAGTTCACGCCCGACCTGCTGCCGTCGGACATCACCGGCTCCGAGATCCTGCATCGCGACGGCGTGCGCGACGTCTTCCAGTTCCAGGAAGGGCCCATCTTCGGCAACGTCGTCCTCGGCGACGAGATCAACCGCGCGCCCGCGAAGGTGCAGTCGGCCCTGCTCGAAGCCATGGAGGAGCGACAGGTGACGGTCGCCGGCACGACCCACCCGCTGCCCGAACTCTTCCTCGTCGTCGCGACCCAGAACCCGATCGAGCAGGAGGGAACGTATCCGCTGCCCGAGGCGCAGATGGATCGCTTCCTGATGAAGGTCGTCATCGGCTACCCCGACGAAGCAGCCGAGACGCAGGTGATCCAGCTCGTGCGCGACGAGGAGGTGGCGCCGGCGGCACAGGCGTCTCCGCCACCCGCACCGATCGCGCAGCGGGCGATCTTCGACGCGCGTGCCGCAGTCCATGCCGTCGCCGTCGCGCCCACGATCGAGCGCTACATCGTCGACCTGGTCTTTGCGACGCGGTTCCCCGAGCGCTACGGCGACGATCTGCGCCACCTGATCCAGGTCGGCGCCAGCCCGCGCGGCGGGCTCGCCCTCGATCGCTGCGCACGTGCGCATGCGTGGCTCGAAGGCCGCGACCACGTCTCCCCTGACGACGTCCGCGCCGTCGTGCACGAGTGTCTGCGGCACCGGCTCATCCTGAGCTACGAGGCCAACGCCGATGGCGTCGGCGCCGACGAGGTCGTGAAGCGGCTGGTCGAGAAGGTCGCGGTGGCGTGACCCCGGCTGCGGGCGTCCGCGTCGGGCTCGCGGACCTCACCCGGTTGCGGGTGCGTGCGCACGGTTGGTCGTTCCTGCCGC
>DASYLJ010000153.1:0-13755 GCA_036009625.1 Binatia bacterium | reverse complement strand
AGAGGGAGGCCATGCGGTCGACGTCGGACGGGGGAGCGCCGGTGGCGAGCTCGTGGGCCAGGCGGAGCACGACGTAACAATCGGAGCAGCGGGCCGTATGCTCCAGTGCGGCCTGGCGGCGGTCCGGGGAGGGCAGCTGGTCGGTTGACCGACCGAGCGTCCTGGCCAGGAGAATGGCTATGGCAGCGTCGTGTTTCACGATCGTGCCCCCTCTGACGCAGCATCCGCCGGGCATGTGTCGCTCATTCCGAATCATCTCCGAAGGCGTCGCGGAGGCCCTTGCGTATCCGCTTCAGCTGCCCCGCCACGCCGTCCCGGGTGAGGTTCTGGCGGGCGGCGATCTCCTTCTCCGGCAGGTCCTCGACGAACTTGAGTCTGGCCACCTCGAGGCGGTCGACGCATTTGGACACGATCGCGAGGCGCTCCCGATAGGCCAGGGTCTCCTCCGGGGTGGGCCGGTCGGACGGAAGCTGCTCGCGGAGCGCCTGCTCGGGGTCGTCGTCGGGCTGGCCGAGATAGGCGCGGCCGCGCACGTGGCGACGCCCGTCACGGGCGATGTCGAGGACGGTATTGATGAAGAGGCTGCGCGCCCAGGCGGACAATCGGGCGGGATCCTTCAGCGAATCGAGCTTCTCTGGCGATACCAGCTTCATCAGCGCGGTCTGGATGGCGTCCTCGACGTCGTCCGCGAGGCTGGGGTAGCGCTTGCGGGCGAGGGCGAACCAGTGACGGCGAAAGTCCGCCAGTACCTCGTCGAGCCGAGGATGCGGCGTGGCGCCCTGCGCAGAGCGCAAGATGGCGACGATCTCGTGAGGGGTCCCGGTGAGCACGATCGGGGCAGGCACGATGACGCACGGCCGCGCAGCAGGTCAAGGTGAGCTCGTCGACACATGTGGCGGACGCCGTGCGTCCTGGCAGGCGGACGTCGAATGTCACGGGTATTTACGTCGCCGGCTCACCGGACTTGGCCCTCACGGCAGGCGCTTTGGGACTTCCGGCGGCGGGCGCCACGGAGTAGTCTCCGACGCGCGTGCGCTTCGTGTCTCCGTTGATGTTGCAGGCCCGTTCCCGGCTGCCGGTCCTGGTGCTGATCGCGCTCGCGATGCTCGGTGCCTCGACGGCGTCGGCGCAGATCCTCTGTGGACAGACGCTGCAGCGCACCATCATCGACACCGATCGTCCCGATGCCCTGGTCTTCCTCGCCGCGCCCGGCGAGGTCGTCAGCATCACGGTGGTCGCCGCGCCCGGCACCCATCATCTCTTCACGCCGCGCTGGGAGGTCTTCGATCCGCTCGGTGCGCGCGTCTTGACGAGCACCGGCGAGCGTCGATGCACTGGCCGCTGCCAGACGGCGCCGCTCCCCACGCGTGGCCTGTTCGTCCTGCAGATCTTCGATCCAGGCCGCATCGGTGCAGGCGACTACACGGTCTCGCTGGAGGCCGTCTCCGGATCGGCCATCGGATTCTCGAACGGTCCGCCGGTGCCGATCTGTGCGCGCTTCCCGGGTGGCTTCTCGGATGGGACGCAGCCGATCACCCATGGCGTCCCGTTCGACGGTCGAATCTCGCCGATCGGCGAGACCGACACGTTCACCTTCGTGGGGACGGTGGGTGAGCACATCACCATCGGTGTCACGACCGATGGCACCACCGCGGATGCGGCGTTCGCGCCGCACTGGGTGCTGTTCGATCCGCAGGGTCGCGTGGTCACCGCCGACGGTACGGTGCCGCCGCTCCCGGACGTCGGCGTCTACACCGTCCTCGTCTTCGATGCGGACGACGATGCCACCGGTGCGTACACGGTGCGGGTCGACATCGACCACGAGTATCCGTCGACGACGTCGACGAGCGTCACCAGCACTACGACCGAGCCCACCGTCAGCACGACGACCAGCAGCTCGACGACGACGCTGGTCACCGTCACCACGACGACCACGTCGGTGACCATCGCGCCACCGACGTTTCCGCCGCAGCCGCCCGCGCTCGTCCTCGAGAGCACGCTGCGCCCCGTGGGGCCGCGCGAAGCGATCGGTGCGGCGGTGGCGGCCACCGATACGCGCGTCGTCCTCGGCGCCCCCGGTATCGAATCGGTGTACGTGCTCGACGTCGAGGGGACGCCCGATGCGCCGCAGTTCGGCACCCTGGTGTCGACGCTCGTGCCGCCGCAGGCGAGTGCGGGTTTCGGCAGCGCACTCGCGATTGCCGGCACCGTCGTCGCGGTCGGCGCGCCCGGGGCCGGTAGCGCCTATCTGTTCGGCGTGACCGGGAGCACTGCGCCCGTCCTCCTGCAGCCGCCCATTGCGACGGGTGGCGATGGTTTCGGCACCGCAGTGGCCGTCGCCGGGACGGATGTCGTCATCGGCGCCCCGGCGGCGGCTCGAGACGGCGTCGCTGCCGCCGGTCGAGCCTATCGCTTCGGGCCGACGGGCGAGCCCCTGGCAGTGCTCGAGGCCCCAGGCGAGCCCCAGTCAGGGACCCTGTTCGGTGCGGCGGTCGCGTCGCTCGACGATACGGTGTTCGTCGGTGCGCCCGGCGGCGACGCCGGCGGTCGCGTCTACGCGTTCAGCGGCGAGGAGAACGTCGTGGTCTATGGCGGCGACGACGGCCTCGGCTCCGGCGCCGCATTCGGGGCGGCCATCGCAGCCAGCGATCGACGGGTCTACGTCGGGGCACCCGGCGCGCGCGGTGGGTCCGGCGTCGTGCTCGTTCTCGAGGCCCGCCAAGGCGGCCTGGTGCGCGAGATCGGGCTGCCGGAGGGATCGACGGCGCGTGGCTTCGGAGCAACGCTCCTGCTCACCGACGAGGCGCTGCTCGTCGGGGCACCGGCGTCGGACGATGGCCCGGGGACGGTCTTCGTGTTCGATCCCGAGGGCGCCAAGCTCCTCGAGACGATCGGTGGCGGTGACGAGGCCGGCGATCGATTCGGTGCGGCGCTGGCGGTCTCGGTGGGCCGGCTGCTCGTCGGTGCGCCGCGTGCAGACGCCGGCACCATCGACGGTGGTGCCGCCTACCTCTACCCGACGCTGACCGGCGGCGATGGCCCCGAAGCCGTGTTCCGGCAGCGTCTCTCGAGCGCGGCGTTCGGTGCCGCCGTCGTCGCGAGTGGCGGCGACGCCATCGTCGGTGATCCGCTGGTCGACGGCGCGCGGGGTGCGGTCGAGCGCTTCACGATCGCCGACGGGGCCATGCAGGAGCGCGTTGGCGGCCCGGCGGCCGACGCTGCACGCTTCGGCGCCGCCCTGGCCGCTGCACCCGATGAGGTGTTGGTGGGTGCGCCGTTCGAGGACGGGGGTGCCGGCGCCGACGTCGGTGCGGTCTACGCACTCGCGGGCGGCGCCCTCCGCCGGCGCATCGACGATCCGTTCCCGGTGGCGGGGGACCAGTTCGGGTTCGCGGTCGCGGTGTCCGGCATCGAGGCCGTGGTCGGCGCACCGCTCGCCGGCGACCTCGATACCGGCGCCGTGCACATCTTCGATCGACCGTCGGGCGAGCGCCTGCTGACGCTCCGCAAGCCCGTGCCGCTGACGGGCGACTTCTTCGGCGCTGCGGTCGCTGCCGAGGGCGATCAGGTGCTGGTGGGTGCGCCGCTCGACAGCGGCGCCGTCGAGAACGGCGGCGCCGTCTATCTGTTCCGGCGCAGCACCGCCATGCTCGATCGTGCGATCGTGGCGCCCGACGCCGCGGCCGGCGATCTCTTCGGCTCGGCGGTGGCGCTCACGCCGACGCAGGTGATCGTCGGTGCGCCGCTCGCCGACGTCGCAGGTGTCGAGACCGGCCGGGTGTACGTGTTCGATCGCAGCGACGGCAGCCTGCGCTTCACGCTCGACAATCCGACGCCCGATGCCGGCGACCAGTTCGGGGCGGCCGTCGCGGTCGTGGGTGGCGGCATCCTGGTCGGCGCGCCACGGGACGACGAGGGTGCCGCCGACACCGGTGCGGCACATCTGTTCGACGCGGATACGGGCGCCCTGCGACAGACGCTACGCAATCCGACCCAGGGTGGCTTCGACCGCTTCGGGGCTGCGGTCGCGGCGCGCGACGCCGGTGCCTTGGTCGGCGCCCCGGGCGTTTCGCGTGTCTACGCCTTTACGCCCACCTCGACGCCGTTGGCGGAGGTGCGCCGCGTGCGTACGCTCGCCACCGCGGCCTACGACGTCGTCTGTGGCAACGGGCTCGTCGAGGGCCTCGAGGCCTGCGACGACGGCAACACCGTCGATGCCGACGACTGTCGTAACGACTGCACGCTCCCGGCGTGCTGCACGATCCGGCCGATACCGGCGGCGCAGTGCAACGACGGCAACTCCTGCACCACCGACACCCTCGATCCGCTCACCGGCTGCACGTCCACCGACAACGGCAGTTGCTGCGACGAGGACAACGACTGCGCGAGCGGCAAGTGCCGGCTCTGCCTCGGCTGCTCGCTCTATCCGTGGGACTGCTGCGAGAAGGGCTCGCAGTGCCTCGCCGTCGCGCCGGAATGCGGTACGACCGATTGCTTCGAGTTCGCGTACTGCGCCTGCGCCGGCGGCCTCGCCTGCGACGACGGCACCGTGCCGGCGGCCATCGATCAGCCGTTCCTCGACGGCTGCAACCAGCTACGACTCGAGGAGAGCTTCGCGAGCGACGTCTCGCTCCAGGGCAACGAGCGCCTCAAGCTGTCGCGCAGCCGCGCCAAGGCCGCGCGGCGAATGGTGCGCAAGGCGGCGCGCATGACGCGCAAGCTGGCGAACCAGAACGTCGTGACCAAGCAGTGCCGCCAGGCCATCCTCGGCCGCACCCGTACCGTGAAGCAGGCCATCCCGAAGGGACGACGCCTGAAGCGGTGCGTGCTGAATCCCGAGACGCCGTAGAGCGGGAACCGGGAGCGGGTCGCCGGGCTCGCCGACGGTCCACACCATGGGGACCGTCGGGGCGGCGGAAGGCGCGGGTGCGAAGCACACCGCGCGGGGGCGTCAGACGGCGCGAGCCTCGCGCAGGTAGCGGGTCTTGGCGGCGAGGCGGCGGTAGGCCAGCACGACGGCGGCCTCGCGGGTCATGTCCTCGGCGTGGCCGTCGCGATGGACGAGCCGCACGAGGACGCCGGGCAGGTCGCGTACCTTGCAGCCGATGCCCTCGAGAAATTCGCGAGCGATACGCAGGTCGCCCGCCGAGACCGTCATACGGCCCGCCTCGAGCCAGCCGTCGGCCATGCGCACGGCGGCAACCTCGAAGTGGGTGGCGACGGTGTGGGGTCGATCCTTCAATACGTCCTGGTGATCCACGTGTGCTCCTCCTTGCTCACGACTGACGGGGGGAACACTGCGGATGTGTCGGACGCGCTCGTCTAAGGCACCACCCATGTATCGCCGCCGTGGAGCAGCGCGCCCAGGTCGGCGGATTCGACGGCGCGCGCGGCGGCCACCTGCTGCGTGACGCCGTCCTCGTAACAGGCGCGTTGGGTCGCGAAGAGGACGCCGATCGGAACCGGGAACGATGGCGGGCCGAGGCGTGCGAGGAGCGCCGCCAGACCCGGGTCGTGCTGATCATGCACCAGCAGATCGGCCTCGCTGACGTCATCGCCGAGTGTCGCGACCTCGAGCGCGGTGCCGCGCAGACGGAGTCCCCGCTCGCGGTCGCGGCCGAAGCGCATCGGGGCACCGTGCTCGAGGACCAGGGTGTGGTCGGCCTTCCTCGTCTTGTCGGTGAGGTCGTCGAAGGCGCCGTCGTTGAAGACGTTGCAGTTCTGGAGGATCTCGACGAGCGCCGTGCCGCGGTGGGCATGCGCGCGACGGAGCACCTCCTGCAGGTGTTTCGCCCCCACGTCGATGCTGCGCGCGACGAAGGTCGCGCCGGCGCCGAGCGCGAGTGCCAGGGGATCGAACGGATGATCCACGGAGCCGCGCGGCGTCGACTTGGTCTGTTTCCCGACCTCGGACGTCGGCGAGTACTGCCCCTTCGTCAGCCCGTAGATGCGGTTGTTGAAGAGCAGGATGTTCATGTCGACGTTGCGGCGGAGCGCGTGGATCAGGTGGTTGCCGCCGATCGAGAGCGCGTCGCCGTCGCCGGTGACGACCCACACCGACAGCTCCGGACGCGACACCTTGAGGCCGGTGGCGATGGCGGGCGCGCGGCCGTGGATGGAATGGAAGCCGTACGTGTTGACGTAGTACGGGAAGCGGCTGGAGCAGCCGATGCCGGAGACGAAGACGAAGTTCTCGCGCGGAATGCCCAGCTCGGGCAGTACCTTCTGCACCTGCGCCAGGATGGCGTAGTCGCCGCAGCCGGGACACCAGCGCACGTCCTGGTCGGTGGCGAAGTCCTGCTTGCTGCGCGTCGGCTCGCTCATGCCAGCACCTCGGGGGCCTCGTCGCCCTGGAGCAGCCGCAGGCTGCGGGCGATCACCTCGCTGACCTTGAAGGGACGTCCCTGGATCTTCTGGTAGCTCACGGCGGGGACGAGGTACTCGGCGCGCAGCAGCCGGACCAGCTGCCCGAGATTGCACTCCGGCACCAGTACGTGACGATGCCGGCGCAGCACGTCGCCGAGATCTTCGGGGAGCGGATGCAGGTGACGCAGGTGGACGTGCGCCACGCGGTGGCCCATCTGCCCGAGCTCGGTGACCGCCTGCCGGATGGCGCCGTACGTGCTGCCCCAGCCGACGACGAGCAGATCGGCGTCGTCGGAGCCGAACACCTCCGTCGGTGGATACTCGTGCGCGATCCCCGCCACCTTGCGCTGGCGGATGCGCACCATCTGCTCGTGGTTGAGCGGCGCGTAGCTGACGTTGCCGGTGACGGCCTCCTTCGAGAGCCCGCCGATGCGATGCTCGAGCCCCGGCGTGCCCGGCCGCACCCACGGACGCGACAGCGTCGTCTCGTCGCGCACGTATGGGAAGAAGCCCTGCGGGTCGGTGCGCGAGGCGACGGCGATGGATGGGAGCGACGCCGCGTCGGGCACCAGCCACGGCTCGGCGCCGTTGGCGAGGAAGCCGTCGCTCAGGATGATGACGGGCGTCATGTAGGTGATGGCGATTCGCACCGCCTCGAACGCCACCGCGAAGCAGTCGGCGGGTGTCGCGGGTGCCAGGATGGGGACGGGGGCCTCGCCGTGGCGACCGTACATCGCCATCAGGAGGTCGGCCTGCTCGGTCTTGGTGGGCATGCCCGTCGACGGGCCGGCGCGCTGGACGTCGGCAATGATGAGCGGCAGCTCGACGGCGACCGCGAGCCCCATGGTCTCGGCCTTCAGGTCCATGCCGGGACCGCTCGTCGTGGTGACGCCGATGGCGCCGCCGAAGGCCGCGCCCAGCGCTGCACCGATGCCGCCGATCTCGTCCTCGGCTTGGAAGGTGACGACGTCGAACTGCTTCAGCGCCGCCAGCTCGTGCAGGATGTCGCTGGCGGGCGTGATCGGGTAGCTGCCGAGGAAGATGGGCCGCTCGGCACGGCGCGCGCCGGCGACGAGACCGAGGGCGAGCGCCGAGTTGCCGGTGATGTTGCGATAGGTGCCGGGCGCGATGGTGGCCGGCCGCACCTCGTACGAGACCGCGAGCAGCTCGGTGTTCTCCGCGAAGTTCCAGCCCGCACGCAGCGCGCGCAGGTTGGCGTCGACGATCGCCGGGCGCTTCCCGAACTTGTCGTTGATGTAGGATTCGGCGGCCTCCAGCGGGCGATGGAACAGCCACGAGGTGATGCCGAGGCAGAAGAAGTTGCGGCAGCGGAACGTCTCCCGATTGGTCAGGCCGGTGCCTGAGAGCGCCGTCGTGGTGAGCTTCGTGATGTCGATGGGAAAGACCTGCCAAGCCTTCAACGACCCGTCCTGCAAGGGATTGCTGGCGTAGCCGGCTTTGCGCAGGTTGAGCTCGTTGAACGCCTCGCGGTCGACGAGCAGCAGGCCGCCGGGACGCAGGTCGTCGACGTTGGTGCGCAACGCGGCGGGGTTCATGGCCACGAGCACGTCGAGGTCGTCGCCGGGGGTGAACACGGGACGTGCCGAGAACTGCAGCTGGAAGGCGCTGACGCCGGCCAGCGTGCCGGCGGGAGCGCGGATCTCTGCGGGGAAGTCGGGCAGGGTCGCGAGGTCGTTGCCGGCGAGGGCGGATTCGCTCGTGAACTGGACGCCCGTCACCTGCATGCCGTCGCCTGAATCGCCGGCGAACCGGATCACGACCCCGTCGCGGGATTCGATCCGCTTCGCCGGTGCCTGGGAGCCATCGGACATCGTGTACCCCCTTGCCGGGAGATCGACGTCGCGGGTGCAGGAGTCGCTGGAGGGAAGAGGTGACGGGACGCGACGCGAGGGAACCGGCTCGTTCGAAGGTATCGCTCGCGAGCGATGATCGCAACGAAATCGAGGGAGCGCGGTGCCGCCGCGCCGCGTCGCGACGTCGGCTAGAAGTCCATCTTCGGCTCGCGCCCGAGCAGCTTGCAGTGCAGGTACGCCTGCGCGGAGTCCTCGACGATCTCGGCGCGATTGTACGCTTCGATGAGGTTCGGGCCGCTCGCCGCCAGCCCGTGGTTGGCGAGCAGCACGATGCGGGTGTCGGCATTGCGCTTGTAGACGTCGACGACGAGGTCGCGCAGCTTGTCGGAGCCGGCGTCCGCGTACGGGACGATCGCGATCTCCTTCAGATGCGCCCGCGCCTGGCCCGTCATGTGGGGCGGCGTGATGCCGCAGCAGCCGAACGCCATGGTGGCGGTGGAGTGGCTGTGCACGACGCCATGGGCGTCGGGGCAGGTGGCGAAGATGCCGGCGTGCCAGCGGTGCTCCTTGGAGGGCTTCCACTCCGACGGCGCGACCGGCTCGAGCGTCGCGAGGCTCATCTCGACGACGTTCTCGACCGCGGTGTCGCGGAAGGTCACGCCGGTGGCCGTGCAGAGGTAGCGGTCGGTGTTCGGGATGCGCACGCTGATGTTGCCGCCGGACCCGGCGGTGAGCCAGCGCTCGCTCGCGCGGTGGCAGATGTCGACCAGTTGCTTCTTGTAATCGAGAGGCGTCATGGCTCCGAAATATCCGCGATCGGCGCGGGTTTCTCAAACAGACGGGGCAGGACGCCTCGCTACTGAATTTCCCACGAACGGACCGTGCAAGCTCGTACCCGGCGGTCCAATTTCGAGCCCGGCCACGTAGCGCACGTCACGGCGTAGTCCGTTGACATCGCGCAGGCCGCACGCCGCGCGCCCAGTGCTGGCGTGATCGGCGGCGCACCGCGTCGCACGGGCACGACCGTTGCACACTGCCGACGCGAACATCGAGCGGCGGCGCGACGTGAGAACGCGCCGCGGAGGAGGCGACATGGGGATGGGATTCGTGTGGAGAGGGGTGAGCGCCGTGATGCTCGCGGGAGTGCTGGCGGCGGTCACGCCGTCGGCGGCGAACGCCGACGACACGGAGTGCGGAGCGCGCCAGACGTTGGTGCGCATCGATCAGAAGGTGTGTCCCGCGAACGATCGCCGGCCGGCCATCGTTCGTGAGCGTGCCTGTTGCGAGAAGGCGAACGGCAGCGTGCGCTGCGGGCACATGCCGCACTGCCCGCGCAATTCGCCGTCCTGAGGGACGGTCGGGGGATGGGGGAGGTGCCCATGACGGGACGAGTTCGGAACGTGTGGGCGGCAGCCATGGGGCTCGCCGTCCTGGGGGTGGTCGCGGCGAGTCCCGCCGCGGCCGCGTCCGAGCCCAAGTGTGGACCGCGCCAGACGCTGGTGCGCGTCGACGAGAAGATCTGTCCGGCCACCGCGCGACGACCGGCGGTGATCGTGCAGCGCGCCTGCTGCGGGAAACCGAACGGCAAGACGCGCTGCAAGGCCTTCAAGAAGTGTCCACGTCGCTCACCCTCCGCGTGAGGGTGGGCCCACACAGGGAGGTGATGATGATCGAGCGCGATCGGGGGCGGTGGTGCATCCACCGCGTGGGGGGAGTGGCAGTGGGGCTCAGCCTCGTGCTGGGCTGCGGCATGCGGGCGGGAGCACCACCCGCCCCGACGCCCACCGCCGGTGCCGGCGACGAACGGCTGGTATCGGCGCCCGATCGCGCGCGCCTGGCGGCCCTGGTGGCGTCGCGCCACCAGGGCACCGAGGAGAGCGGGTACCGTATCGGACCCGACGATCTGCTCGACGTCCGCATCCCCGATCTGCTGCCGCAGGCGCCGAGCAGCGCCACCACGCGGGCAGGGACCGTCGTCGCCGAGTCGCCGACGTTCCAGCAGGGCGTGCGCGTCAATGCGCAGGGCGACGTGTCGATCCCGCTCCTCGGCGTCGTGGCGGCCGCGGGCCGCACGCCGTCCGAGCTCGAGATCGACATCGCGCAGCTGCTGCAGGCGCGCGGCCTGCTGCGCTCGCCGCAGGTGACGGTGGCGGTGGTCGAGTACCGGAGCCGCGTCGTCGCCGTCGTCGGCAGCGTCGAGAAGCCTGGGCTCTATCCGCTGACGCGGCCAGGGGCGACGCTCGCCGACATGCTGTGGTCGGCGGGTGGCCCGTCGAAGGACGCCGGCCGCATCGTGGAGTTCCTGCCCGAGTCCGACACCGCGGCCATCGACCGCACGCCGATCCGTCTCGACCTCGACGTCCTGCAGCAGGACATCGCGAGCGGGCCCGGGTCGGTACTGAATCCGCCGGCACGTCCCGGCGACATCCTGCGCGTGTCGGCCGCCGGCAGCGTGCAGGTGGAAGGCTGGGTCGACAAGCCCGGCGCGTATCCGGTGACGCGCGGCCTCACGGTGCGCGGCGCCATCGCCGCCGCCGGTGGCACGCTCTATCCCGGTGATCTCGAGCAGGTGCACGTGCAGCGCACGGTCGCGCCCGGCTCACAGCAGGTCTTCACGGTCGACCTCGCCAGCATCGGCAAGGGCACCGTCGCCGACCTGCCGCTGGTCGACGGCGACGTGGTGTGGCTGCCGGCCTCGAACGCACGCCTCGTCCCCTACGGGCTGTGGGAGCTGACCCGCACGATGGTCCACATCGGCGGCAGCATCCCGCTGTTCTAGCCATGCGTACTCCAACGACCCTCGCAGCGGCGCCTCCCGCGTCGCTCGCGCCCGACGTGCTCGAGGCCGAGTTCTCCGAGGCCCCGCAGCGTCATCTCCGCGATCATCTGCGCGTCCTCTACAAGTACCGCTGGCTCGCCAGCACGTGCTTCGCGCTGACGGTCGGTGCCGCGATCCTGCTGACCCTGATGACGCCGCGGCAGTTCACGGCGTCGACGCGACTGCAGGTGGCGCGCGAATCGAACATCCAGCTGCGCCTCGCCGAGAACGTGCTGCGGCCCGACGAGCCCGATCGCGTCGTCAACGGCGGCTCGAGCTTCCTCGCGACGCAGGTGGCCATCCTGCAGAGCCGCGATCTCGCCGAACGCGTGATCCGCGGTCAGCACCTGGCGCAGAACGAGGCCTTCCTCCACCCGACGGCCGAGCGCGCCGGCCTCTTCGCGCTCGGTGAGCGGGTGATGGGCGCGGTGCGCCCGCGCGGCTGGAACGCCGCCGCGCCGGTGACCGCCGACGCCGGCGGCAGTGGCGAGGCGCCCGACGTCGAGCTGCTCGATCGCTACATGCGCTGGCTCAGCGTGCGCGACGTGCGCGGCACCGACCTCGTCGAGATCCGCTTCACGACGCCGAACGCGGCGCTGTCGGCGCTCCTCGCCGCCGCCCATGCGCAGGCCTACCTCGAGGCCAACGAAGAAGTGCGGCTCGAGGCCAACGTCACCGCGAAGGACTTCCTCGGCAAGCAGATGCACGAGTCGCGGTCGCGCGTGGAGCAGGCCGAGGACGCGCTCGGCCGTTTCGCGTCGGCGCATCCGAACATCGCCATCAACGAAGAGCACAAGCTGGTGCCGCAGCGACTGCAGGAGCTGCAGACGCTGCTGACGAAGGCGGAGAGCGGGCGGCAGTCGCTCGAGACCAAGCTCGACTTCCTCGGTGGCGCCGACGGCGAACGCCTGGCGTACTTCCTCGATCGCCCGGGCGTGCAGAAGCTGCGTCTGAGCGAGGTCGAGATCGGTGCGCAGATGGCGGCGCTGTCGGCGCGGCTCGGCCCGAACCATCCGCAGATCATCGAGCTCGGCACCCAGCTCGGCGCGGTCCGCAAGCAGATCACCACCGAGGTGACGCAGGAGATGGCGAGCCTGAAGGCGCGCTTCGCGGCGGCGGCGCTGCGCGAGGGCGGCTTGCGGCAGACGATCGCTGTGCAGGAGGCCAGCGCCATCGCGGCGCGCGACCTCGGCTCCCGCTGGGAGCTGCTGCGACGTGACGCCGACACTGCGCATGCCCTCCACCAGTCGCTGCTGACGCAGCAGCTGCAGACGGCGGTGACGTCGGAGCTGGCGGCGTCGAACGTGCGCGTCGTCGAGCGCTCGGAGCTGCCGGCGGGACCGAGCAGCCCGAACGTCCCGCTGAACCTCGTGCTCGGCGTGCTCGGCGGCCTCGGTCTCGCGGTCGGTGCGGCCTTCGCGTGCGAGTACTTCGACAGCAGCCTCAAGAGCGGCGAGGAGGTCGAAGACCTGTTGCAGCTCGCGCCACTCGCGACGATTCCCAACTTCGCCATGGCGCGACGCTCGGCGGCGAAGCTCGGCCTCGGTGCGCGCGCCGGGGGCGCGGCACCGCAGATCGGCGAGGGCCCCGGTCCAGAGCTGGTCGTGCTGCATGAGCCGTGGTCGGTGGTGTCGGAGGCCTTCCGCGGGCTCCGCACCGCGGTGCTGTTCTCGGCGGCGAACGCGCCGCCGCGCGTGATCCTCGTCACCAGCGCCGGTGCGGGCGAGGGCAAGACGGTCAGCAGCCTCAATCTCGCGACGACGCTCGCCGACGCCGGATCGCGCGTCCTGCTCGTCGACGTCGACCTGCGGCGCCCGAGCTGTCATCGCGTGCTGCGCATCGAGAACGAACGCGGGCTGTCGAGCGTGCTCGCCGGCCAGGTGACGTTCGCCGACGCCTGCCGGCACCTCGAGGCGCCGCGGCTCGACTTCGTGCCGGCCGGCCCGACGCCGCCGAACCCCGCCGAGCTGGTCGGCTCGCAACGCATGCGGGATCTGCTCGCGGAGCTCCGCGGCCAGTACGACTACGTCATCCTCGACTCGCCGCCGACGCTGCCCGTCACCGACTCGGTGGTGCTGGCGCGCGAGGTCGACGGCGTCGTGCTGGTGGTGAAGGGGCACGACACGCCGCGCGAGCTGGTGCGACGCGCACGCGACCGTCTCGTCGGTGCTGGCGCGCCGATGCTCGGCGCCGTCATCAACAACGTCGACCTCGGCTGGGGCGATCTCTACTTCTACAACCGCTACTACAACTATCACTACGTACAGGGGCCGCAGGCCCTGGAGGCGCGGTCATGACGGGCGTCGATCGCTGGGTCCTGCGCGCGCTCCAGGCGCTCGTGCTGCTGGTGCCGCTCTGTCTCGGGGGACGGCATCCGCTGGCGCTCCTCGTCGGTTGTCCGCTGACGATCGCGCTCCTCGCCGTCACGTGGCGCGAGCGGCGCGTCCGCGGTGACGCATCGTACGTGCCCGGGGTGGCGCTGCTCGCCGGCCTGGTGGCGCTCGCGCTCGCCACCACCGTGCCGGTGCCGCCGTCGTGGATCGCCACGCTGGCGCCGGCAACGTCGCGTCTCTACACCGAGATGTTGCCGGGTTGGCCGGACGGCGGCGGCTGGAGCGCGTGGCGTCCGCTCGCGATCGATCCGTACGGCGTGTGGTCGGAGCTGGCGCGCTGGTCGCTCGGCCTCGGCGTGTTCGCGGTGGTGGTGGCGTTCCCGTGGCGCGGCGACGGCGCCGACGACGAGGCGCGTGGCGACGT
>DASYLJ010000152.1:0-17253 GCA_036009625.1 Binatia bacterium | reverse complement strand
CCGTGATGCCGGCTCGCTCGCCGGCGCGGCGATGGCTCGACGTCGCGCGAGCCGTGGCCACGACCAGCGGATCGTCAGCGCGACGTAGAGCACGACGTTCCAGGCGACCAGCAGCAGGATCGGGTTCCAGACCACGTGGATGCGGTCGGACGGGCCGAGATAGTTGACGGCGACGCCCAGGACCGCGGCGAGGGCGATGGCGCCGCGGAGCCCCCAGCGGGCGCCGCGATCGAGCACCGCCGGCAGCGCCGCATAGGCCGCCGGCATGCGCGTCACGAGGACGGCGGCGCGGCGGCCGAGCCAGGCCAGCGGGTCGTCGAGCTCACCCGCCTCGACGGCTGCGTCACCGAGCGCACGGGTCGGTAGGGCGTCGTGATCCGACTCCTCCACCGCACGCACGAGCAGGATCTGTGCGACCCCGGCGTCGTCGGCCATCCCCGGCAGAGTGACACGGCCGGCGCGTGCACGCCACGCATCAGGCGATGGTCGTCACCAGCCGCCGCCCCCGCCGCCGCCACCGCCGCCGCCCGACGACCCGCCTCCGCTGCTACCGCTGCTCGATCCCGGCGCCGTCGACGACGACGAGATCGCGCTCGACATCGAGGAGCCGATCCCGGACATGAGGCTCGCCGTGCCGAGGGTGCTGCCGGTGTACCAGCCGGGATGGTAGCCCGCCTTCGGATCGTCGGCAGAGGCCTTGGCGATCTGGTCGGCGAACTGCTCGGTCCACGTGCTCTCGACGTCGAGTGCGACCGCATACGGCAGCAGCCGTTCGTACAGCTCGAGGGTCCGTGGCGGCCCCGCCATCTTCCGGATGACGTCGGCCTCGGCGGTGACGAGGTACATCTCGAAGCCGTCGATCTCGTCCATGAGTGCGCGGCCCGCGATCGTGGGGCGCTTCAGCAGCTCGTAGAACAGCACGGCCAGGCCGACGAGCCCGAGCAGGATGGGAATCATCCAGAGCGTCGTTGCCCGGCCGAGGATGTACAGACCGAACGCCTCGCCGGCCATGAAGGGCAGGGCGAACGCGGTGGTGAAAACGGCGACGATGAAGGCGCCGATGCGCGCGAAGACACCCTTCGGCAGGAACAGCGCGGCCCACGCCTGCAGCATCGACTTGCCGAGCGAGTAGACGCCGAACGTCCACCCGGACAGCCAGAACGTGATGAACGCGGCCTGCACCTTCTGCTCGTTGGTGCCGCTCATCGCCGAGGCGAGCACGACCAGGAACGTGAGCACCACCCCGGGAAGGAACCAGCGGTAGTTGGCGACGAACATCGTGCCCTCGTACTCGAGCTTGAGGGCCTCCTGCAGGTCGCGGGCGGCGCCGCGGATGGTGGCGTGGTTCTTCTGCTCGAGGACGATCGAGCCGGACTTGAGCAACGACGTCATGAGGCGGCGCTCGTCGAGCGACAACGCCTTGGCGGTTTCGCTCTTGCTCTTCTGGATCGTGTACTCGCCGCTCTTCTCGACGATGCGGACGGCGCCCTTGGCGGCGAGACCGAGGAGCCCGGCGCTGAAGCAGCCCTCGTCGTACTCCATGTTGCGGAGGTAGCGCAGACACGCCGGCGACATGTCTCGCGGCGGCGCGAAGCGCGGGATGATGGTGCCACGCGCTGGATCACGTCCGACCAGGAACCACACGCCGAGGAAGTAGAGGACGACGACGCCCGCGCCAGCGAAGGCGACGAGCAATGGACGGTTGTCGCGCAGGAACGCTGAGCGGCGCTCGTCGTCCGTCGGCTGGCGGACGAAGCCCTTCGGGAACGAGACGACGATCGTGAGCCCCTCGCCGGCGGCGAGCTGTCGGGTCGTCGTGAAATGGATCAGGCCCGTGCTGGGGTCGACGGTACTGGCGACGTCCTGCCCCTTGTCGCCGCTGTACCCGGTATACGCCTCGACCTTCACGCCCTTGCGCGGCACGGGTTTCGGCAGCACGACGGTGGCGCTGACCCGGTCGATCGTGAAGAGCCAGCCGTTGCCGGTGACGTTCCAGTAGAGCTCGTCGTGGTCGTCGAAGAAGCCGAGCTGCTCGGCGGTGCGATAGTCGATGACGTAGGTGTGCGGCCCGGTCGGCAACGAGACGTCCTTGCTGCCCGCATAGACGCGCATGCCGTTGTCGACCTCTTCGAGGCGGAACGGCTCGTCGTTGCCGTCGCGGCGCACGTGCACGTGGTCGAACGGCACCACACGTCGCGTGAACCACGGCCCGTCGTAGGTCGTCGGGAAGTCGCGATAGATGCCGTGGTTGATCTGCTGGGCCTCGGCCACGACCGCGATCGTCTCCTCGACGTCGAGCGTGCCGTCCTCGTGGACGACGATGTTGCTCTGATAGTCGACGATGCGCTCCTGCGCGGCCGCCTGGGCAGCGAGCAGCAGCACGACGACGAGCGTCGCCCAGCGCGTCACAGCGTCACCGACGGCACATCGCGCATCGTAGCGCTCTCCACCTGGAAGAACGGCTGTGCTCCGAACCCGAACGCGCGCGCCACCAGGTTCGACGGGAACGACTCCACCGCGACGTTGTTGTCGCGCACAGTGCCGTTGTAGTAGCGCCGCGCCATCTGCAGCTGCTCCTCGATGTCGACGAGCTGCTGCTGCAGCGTCAGGAAGTTCGTATCGGCGCGCAGCGCCGGATACGCCTCGACGAGCGCCAACACGCCACGCAGCTGCGACGTGAGCGCATTCTCCCGCGCCTCGAGCTCCGCCGTCGGCTTGCCAGCACGCGTGCGCGCGACGTCGGTCAGCAGCTCACGCTCGTGCTTCGCATACGACTGCACGACGACGACCAGGTTGGGCACCAGATCGTGCCGCCTCTCGAGCTGCACATCGATCCCACTCCACCCCTCCCGCACGAGCGCCGCATGCCGCACGAGCCGGTTATAGGCAAACCCCACCCAAACGCTCACGACGACGATGGCACCGAGGAGCGCGTACGCCGTCATCGAGGTGCCAGTCGGAGCGGTGGCGGTGGGGCCGAGGCGTGGTGCGGCCCGAGCGAGCGCGTCAGGAGCACGCGCGGAGGGGAAAGGGGGCGGGGGGTGCCGTGCGAGTGCCGCGCGCAGCCGGGCCGTACCACGCCCCGACCCCGCCGCCACGGCCCCACTAACGCCCCTTGAAGATCGGCTTCCGCTTCTCCTTGAACGCCTTCGTCCCCTCGCGACAGTCCTCGGACATCGAGACCGGGATCCCGATCTCCATCTCCTTCTCGAGCGCCTCTTCGTGCGTCAGGTTCCGCCCCTCGAGGACGGACCGCTTCACCGCCTGCACGGCGAGCGGACCTGCCTCGTTCAGCACGTTCGCGTAGCGCATCGCCTCGGGCATCACCTGCGCCGGCGTCACCACCTTGTTGATGAGCCCCATCTGCAGCGCGCGCTCGGCCGACAGTTGCTCGCCCGTCAGCAGGATCTCCATCGCGTTGCAGTACGAGATCTGCCGCGGCAGACGCACGGTGGACCCGCCCATCGGGAAGAGACTCCACTTCACCTCGGCGAGGCCGAAGCGGGCGTCGTCGCCGGCGATGCGGATGTCGGTGCAGGTGAGGATCTCGGTGCCGCCCGCGACGCAGAACCCGCGGATCGCCGCGATGATCGGCTTCCACACCGTGTAGTTCCGCAGCAGGCCCTTGTAGATGATGTTGACGTCGTCGATGACGCGCTTGTCGAAGTCGGTCTCCGGCGGACGCAGGCCCTGCATCATGCGCACGAGCTTGTCGAGGTCGGCGCCGGCGCAGAAGGCCTTGTCGCCCGCGCCCGTCAGCACCGCGACGCGGACGTCGGGATCGTCGTTGACGTCCTGCCACGCGTCGGCGAGACGGCAGAGCATCTCGGTGTTGATGGCGTTGCGAACCTCGGGACGGTTCATCGTCACGACGGCGATGCCGTCGCGCTTCTCGTAGATGACTGCCGGCTCACTCATGCGCGCTCAGAGCTCCGTCCCGACGACCCACATCGCGAAGTACTGCGCGCCGCCGCCGTAGGCGTGGCCGAGCGCGTTGCGGACGCCGTCCACCTGGTGCTCGCCGGCGCGCCCCATGACCTGGAGCGCCGCTTCGCCGAGCCGCAGCATCCCCGACGCGCCGATCGGATTCGAGCACAGCACGCCGCCCGACGGATTGATCGGCAGGTGCGCGCCGAACTTCTGCTCGCCGCGGTCGATGATCTTCCAGCCCTCGCCCTCGTCGCAGAAACCGAGGTTCTCGAGCCACATCGCCTCGAACCACGCGAACGGGACGTATATCTCCGCGGTCTGGATGTCGTTCCACGGGTCCTGGATGCCGGCCTGCTCGTAGACGTGCTTCGCGCAGATCTTGCCGGCGCTCGGGCTCACCTGGTCGCGACCCGGCACCCACATGGCTTCGGCGTAGGACGCTGCGCCCTTGATCCAGGCTGGCTTGCGCGGACCCTTCTTCGCCGTCTCCTCGTTCGCGATGACGAGCGCGATGGCGCCGTCGGACGACGGGCAGGTCTCGCCGTAGCGGATGGGGTCCCAGAGGACGGGCGAGTTCATCACGTCCTCGACCGACATCGGCTCGCGCAGGTGCGCGTACGGATTGCGAGCACCGTTGGCGCGCGCGTTCGCCGCCGTCACCGGGCCGATGTGCGGCGGACAGCCCGTCTTCTGGATGTAGGCGCGGCAGTAGGGCGCGAAGAAGCCGCCCGCGCCCGCCACCAACGGCGGCGTGAAGGGCATGTTCGGTGACAGCGCCCACATGGCGTTGCCTTCCGACTGCTTCTCGAAGGCGACGGTGAGGATGCGATCGTAGAGTCCCGACGCGACGTGCGTCATGGCGGCGATGGCGGTGGACGCGCCTACCGAGCCGGCGGTGTGCACGCGGATCACCGGCTTCATGTGCCCGCCGAGCGCGCCGACCAGGAACTGCTCGGGCTGGGCGATGCCCTCGAGCATGTCGGGCGCCTTGCCGATGACGATCGCGTCGATGTCGTCGTGCCCGAGCCCGGCGTCGAGCAGGGCGCGGTCGACGGCCTCGCGAATGAGACCGGGAATGCTCAGGTCGGCGCGGCGGGCCGCATGCTGCGTCTGCCCCACGCCGACGACGGCCGTCGGGCGCTTCATGCCCACCTCTTTTCGGTGCCGAGCACCCAGACGATGTTCTGCTGCAGACAGTGTCCCTGTGCGCCGTGCGCGATGGCGCGCTTCGCGCCGGCGACGCCGCGATCACCGGCGCGTCCCGACAGCTGCCGGAACGCCTCGCCGAGGCGGATCGACCCGGTGCTCATGATCGGATGCGCGCACAGCGGGCCACCCGACGGGTTCACCACCGGGGTCGATGCGGCGGCGTCGAGCCCGAGCGCGTCGAGCAGGATCAGCTCCTCGACGGGGGTGACCGAGAGCAGCTCGACGAGATCGACGTCGCGCGCGCTGCCGACGTTGGCCATCGCGAGCGCCTTCTTGGCGGCGAGGGCCGTGCCCGCGCTGCGGGTCAGATCGCGTGACCCGAGCGTCTGCAGCTCGGCGCGGTGATCGACGCCCTGGATCCAGACTGGACGATCGCAGAGCTTCTCGGCCTTGCCCTCGGCGGCCATGACGAGACAAGTCGCCGTCTCGCCGATGGGCGGGACGTAGCCGCTGCGCAGCGGCTCGATCGCCCACGGCGATCCCTGCAACTGCTGCGCCGACGCGGCGTCGCGCACCTGGTTGTCGGAGTTGCCGACGCCGGCGGCGCGATTGCGCGCCGCACGCGCGGCGAGGTCGGCGTCGGTGGTGCCGGTCCGCGCCATGTAGGCGCTCGCCTGCAGCGCCGCGGACGCCGTCGGGCCGATGCCGATGGGGGCGTGGTAGTACGGCTCGAGCTGCAGGTTGAAGACGCGCTCGGGCTCGCCCTCCGACGTCTTGCCGTGCGTGCAGACGATGGCGGTGTCGACCTCGCCGGTCTGGATCTTCACCCAGGCGTAGTAGGCGGCGAAGGAGCCGTCCATCTCGAGGTGCAGGTCCTGCCGAGCGGGCCACGACCCCATGACGTCGAGTGCGGCGACGAAGCCGAATGGCCGGCCGTCCATGTAGTCGGTGGACGCGGACACCTGGTAGTCGATGTCGTCGCGCGAGGCGCCGACCTGCCGGAGTGCGTCCACCACGACGGGGTAGAGCATCTCGGTGGCCATGCGGTGCTCGTCGCGTGCCACGACGGGAAGTTGGGCGAAGCCCACGAAGGCGACGTTGCGTAGCGTGCTCATAGGCGATGGATGAACGATTCCATGGGCGCGTCGGGCTCGCCCGTCGGCCGGAAGTGGAGAATGTCCTCGTGGTCGCCCTGGCGCTCGCCGTCGGGCTTCCACACCGCTTCGACCCGCATGCCCATGCGCGCGTCCTCGGCCTTGATCTCCTGGATGAGGGCGAAGATCGAGATGTCGGCGCCGTCGAGCGCCACCGAGGCGGCGACGTAGGGAATCTCGAGGCTGCGACCGATGACCGGGATGTTGACGATGCAGAAGGTGGTGACGATGCCGCGATCGGCGACCTCGACGAACTCGTCGCAGGGCGCGAAGCTCTCGGGCGAATTGACGATCGGCATCACGAAGACCTTGCCGGTCTTGGAGCACTTCGACCCGAGGATCTTCTTGTCCTTCAGCGCCCGCAGGTACTTCGCGCGGTAGTCGCCGGCGACGTAGTGGTAGGGCAGGTAGACGTTCGAGTCGATGTACCTGACGGGATCCTTCGGCGGCTCGGTCTCGTTCATGATGCTCCTCAGTCGACGAGGCGGAAGCACGCGATGTCGCGGATCGAGCCCACGCGCTCCTCGTCGGAGCGCCAGTCGGCGACCACGCGGCTGCCGACGCGCAGGCGATCGAGCCCATCGGTGACGACGTGGGCGAGCGCGGTGTCGGCGCCGTCGAGCTTCACCAGCACGAAGGCGAACGGCGTCGGGCTCGGGTGGAGATGATCGATGGGCGTGTGCACACGCGCGCAGGCGGTGACCGTGCCGGTGTTCTCGACCGCCACCCACTCGCCGCCCTCGGACCCGTCGATCTCGGAGTAGCCGAGCGGGGGGACGACGACGCCCTGTTTCGGGACGCGTTGGCCCCAGATGCGTTTCTGCTCTTTCAGGCCGGCCAGGAAGCGGCCGATCGTCGTGCCGGTGGAGTGTTTATACGGAAACTCCATCACGACGTCCTGGAACATCGGGGTCTCGACCACAGCCGACATAGGCCTGGCTGGGTAGTGCACCAAACGACTGTTTGTCAAGCCACTAGGGCTGCGGCTTGATGCGCGATGCCTCGTCGAGCGAATGCCCGGGGATGATGTTGGCGATCGTGAAGGCGTCGTTCACCTTGACGACGTAGATGAGCACCGGCTTCCGCTCGCCGGCCGTGTCGAAGAAGACCATCTGGACGACGAACCCCTTGTGATCCTTATCCTGGGTGCGCGTGAGCGCGGTGAGGTCGGGGTCGAGCTTGTCGAACGTGGCGAAGTACGGAACGATTGCCTGGGAGAAGGCATCGTCGATCGCCTTGGCGCCGTTCTCTCCGACGGGTGCCGCCCATCGCGCCCGCACCGTCTTGGCGTCCCCCTTGCCGAGGGCGAGGACCATCTGCTCGGCGAAGGCCCGATACGGCTCGGCCTCTTCCTTGAGCTTCACCCAGCGCGGGTCGAGCGGCGGGCGCGGCGGACTGGCCGCGATGGCGGTGACGGCGAGAAGGAGGGTCAGGGCGATGGCGGTGCGCACGCGCCACTTCCTGACACAATCGTTTCCGGCCTGCCACCGGAAACCGACGCTCGTCAGTGCGCTGCCGGTGGCGCGCTCGTGGCCCGTTTGCGGACGCCACCCAGCATGCCCAGGAGAACGACCGTACGCCCCCCCGGTAGCAAGACAGCCAACAGCTGACGGCGCGTGGCACCGTCGCCGTCGCGTGGTCGACGGGACTCAGGGCATGGCTTTGAGACGCTCGGCCGCGGTGGTGGCCTGCGGCGTCCCCGGGTACTTCGCGACGATCTCCTCGTAGAGCTGCCGCGCGTGCGTCGGGTTGTTCTGCACCTCCTCGAGCCGTGCAGTTTCGAGGAGATCGGCGGCGCCGCTGCCGCCGCAACCGGCAAGGGCCGCCAGCAGCGGGACCATCGCGAGCGAGCGTGTCATCGCTCGACGCCCTAACAGATGGTCGCAAACGCCCGCAAGGCGGCAGCGGTTGCCGCCCGTGGTCGTCCGTGCCGGGTCGCCGCGCCGCCGGTGCTGGGCCTCGGCGCTGGCACGACCTTGCAAGGCGTCCACCTGCATGACGCCTCTCGCACTGTCTCCCGCCCATGCCGCGGCCCGCGCCGCACTCGAAGCCGGCCGCATCGACGAAGCCACCTCGGCAGTCGAAGCGCTGCTCACTCACTCCCCCGACGATGGCGCGGCGTGGCTGCTGCGCGGCGTCCTGGCGCTGCAGCAGGCCGACCCGCAGACGGCACGCAACGCGTTCGATGCGGCCGCCCGTCACGGCGCGGACATGCGGCGGACCCGACTCGGCAGCGGCATGGCCGCGCTCGGGCTCGGCGAGACGGAGCAGGCCTGGGAGCTTTTCGACGCGGTGGTGACGGAGCACGCCGACGATGCCGAGGCGATGCACTGGCTGCTTCGCGCTGGCTCGGCGCTCGAGCGCTGGGATGCGCTCGCCACCCGGCTCGCCGGCTTCGTCGATCGACAGCCCGAGCAGCACGCGGTGCGGTTCGCGCTCGGTGCGGTCTACCTCCGCCTCGGCCAGTCCGACGCCGCCCGCCGCGAGTACGAGACCCTGCGGGCCGCAGCGCCGGCGTTCGACGGGCTCGACGACCTCGGCCGCGCGCTCGAGGCCTGAGTCACCAGCGCTCGCCGAACGGCCGCACGTCGAGCTCGAACGTCCACGCCGATCGCTCCTGGTGGGCCACGTGGTGCACCGTGTCGGCGATCGCGTCGGCGCGCAGGAAGAAGTCGTCGGGCCGATCGGGGAGCATCGCGCGCGTGTTCGGGATGTCGATGACGCCGTCGACGATGACGTAGGCGACGTGGATGCCGCGCGGCCCGAGACCTCGCGCCATCGACTGGGCGAGGCTCCGCTGCGCGGCCTTGCCGGCGGCGAACGCCGTGAAGTTGGCGCCGCCGCGGAGCGACGCCGTGGCGCCGGTGACGACGATCGTGCCGCGTCCGGCGTCGAGCATGCCCGGGACGACGGCGTGCGCGCACAGCAGCAGTCCGAGCGCGTTCGTGCGCCAGCTGGCCTCGAACACGTCGGGTGTGGTGTCGAGGAAGCTGGTGAAGATGCCGCTGCCGGCGTTGTGCAGCAGGACCGCGGGTGCGCCGAGGTCGCGTCGGATGTTCTCGAACGCGGCGTGGACGGAGCCCGCGTCGGCGACGTCGCAGGCGTAGCCACGGGCGTCCGGCAGCTCGGCCTCGAGTCGGCCCAGGGTGTCGGTGGAGCGCGCCAGCATCGCGATGCGATAGCCGTCGGCGGCGAAGCGACGGGCGAGGGCGGCGCCGGTGCCCGGTCCCACCCCGGTGATGACGCAGACGTCGTTCGGCATGTGATGTCCTCCTCGGGGTTGCCACTAGCGAATCGGCCACGCTACGAACAGCGCGCGCCGCCGGCGCAGAAGGAGACTCCAGCCAATGAAGCTCGGCCTCATGATCGGTTACTGGATGTTCGGGCCCATGAACCCGGTGCCGCTTGCGCAGGAGGCCGAGCGCCTCGGGTACGACTCGGTGTGGACGGCGGAAGCCTACGGCTCCGACGCCATCTCGCCGTTGGCGTGGATCGGTGCGCACACCGAGCGCATCAAGCTCGGCACCAGCATCATCCAGATCTCCGCCCGCACGCCGGCGTGCGTCGCCATGACGGCGATGACGCTCGATCACCTCTCGGGGGGTCGCCTGATGCTCGGGTTCGGCGTCTCCGGCCCGCAGGTGGTGGAAGGGTGGTACGGCCAGCCGTTCCCGAAACCCATGGGCCGCATGCGCGAGTTCATCACGCTGCTTCGCCAGATGCTGCGTCGCGAGGGCCCGGTCTCCTTCGACGGCCAGCACTACCAACTGCCGCTGCGCGGCGGCTCGGGGCTCGGCAAGCCGCTCAAGCTGATCACGCGGCCGCTGCGCGATCACATCCCCTTCTACCTCGGCGCCGAGGGTCCGAAGAACATCGCCATGGCGACGGAGCTGTGCGAGGGCTGGCTGCCGCTCTACTACTCGCCGTATCGTCCCGAGGTCTACGCCGATGCCCTGGTGGGCGCGCCCAAGGGCTTCGAGATCGCGTGTCCGGTGACGGTGAACGTCAACGACGACCTCGCTGCGGCACTGATCCCCGTCAAGTACATGCTCGCCTTCTACATCGGGGGGATGGGGGCCAAGAAGCAGAACTTCCACGCCAACCTCGTGCGCCGCATGGGCTACGGCGACGCCGTCGACAAGATCCAAGAGCTGTTCTCCGCCGGCCGTCGTGACGAGGCGGCGATGGAGGTGCCCGACGAATTCGCCGACGAGATCTCGCTGGTGGGGTCGCCGGCGCGGATCAAGGATCGGATGACGGCGTGGAAGCAGAGCCCCGTCACGACCATCCTGGCGGGGACCACCGACGCGAACGCGCTGCGCGTGCTGGCGGAGGCCGCGGCGTGAGCCCGGGGATGGAGAAGATCGCCGCCATCGCGCGGCGGGTGTCGAACTGGGGGCGCTGGGGCGCGGACGACGAACGCGGCACGATGAACTTCGTCACGCCCGACGTCGTGCGTCGCGCCGCTGCCGAGGTGCGCAAGGGCGTCGTCTTCAGCCTGTCGCTGCCGTTCGGCCCCGAGGGCCCGCAGTTCGGACAGGCGGGCCGTATCAATCCGGTGCACCTGATGACGTCGACGAACAGCCCGATGAGCGCCGATCCCGACGGCGCGCGCTATGCGGACGACGTCGTCATGATGCCGCTCCAGTGCGCGACGCAGTGGGACAGCCTGGCCCACGTCCACTACGGCGGGCAGCTCTACAACGGCCACTCGGTGGCGACGCTCACCGCGGCCGGCGCCGGACGCAACGGCATCGACAAGATGTCGGCGGGTGTCGTCTCGCGTGGCGTCCTGCTCGACGTCGCGCGTGCGCAGGGCGTCGAGCGTCTGGCGCCGGGCCTCGTCATCGGGCCGGCCGAGCTCGAGGCCGCGGAGCGCGCGCAGGGCGTGCGCGTCGAGTCCGGCGACGTCCTGCTGGTGCGGACGGGACACATCCAGTGCTTCACCCGGGACGGCGATCGCGTCGCCTACATGCGACAGATGCCGGGGCTCGGCACCGCGTGCGCCGAGTGGCTGCACGCCCGCGAGGTGGCGGCGGTCGCCAGCGACACCAACATGGTCGAGGTCTACCCGCTCGAGGACCCGGCGTTGATGCTGCCGCTGCACATGCTCTGCATCCGCGACATGGGGCTCACGCTGGGCGAGATGTTCGACCTCGAAGCGCTGGCCGCCGACTGCGCCGCGGACGGCGTGTGGACGTTCCTGTTCAGCGCGCCACCGTTGCGGGTGACGGGCGGCGTCGGGTCGCCGATCAATCCGCTCGCCGTGAAGTAAGCGGGGGCGCCGCCGGCCCGAGGCCAGTCGAACCGGCGGCGCCGCGGGACGGAGGCCCTATCGGTTGGCCTCCGAGACGATCTGCTGGAGCTCGGCCCCCATGCGCGCGAGTGCGCTGGCGGCCTTTTGGGTGTCGGTGGCGCCGGCCGTGGTGCTCTGCGCAGCCTGCGCCACGCTGGTGACGGTCTGGGCGATGCCGGCGCTCTCGCGCGCCGCCTCGGCGACGTTGCGCCCGATCTCGTTCGTCGTCGCGGTCTGCTCTTCGACGGCGCTCGCGATCGTCGTCTGCATGTCGTTGATCTGATCGATGATGCTGCCGATGCGCGCGATGGCGTCGATCGCCGTGCGCGTGTCGTTCTGGATGGCGTCGATCTTGAGGCCGATGTCCTCGGTGGCGCAGGCGGTGGCCTTCGCCAGCTCCTTCACCTCGTTCGCGACCACGGCGAAGCCTTTGCCGGCCTCGCCTGCACGCGCCGCCTCGATGGTGGCGTTCAGCGCGAGCAGGTTGGTCTGCTGCGCGATCGACGTGATCACCTTGATGACCTTGCCGATCTCGGCGCTGCTCGTACCGAGCGCGGCCACCTTGACGTTGGTCTCCTCGGCGACCTGCACCGCGGTGGTCGCCACGCGTGCGGCATCGGCGGCGCTCTTCGCGATCTCGCGGATGCTCGTCGTCATGTCCTCGGTGGCGATGGCGACGGTCTGGACGTTCGAGCTCACGAGGTCGGCCGACGCCGACACGAGGTTGGCCTGTATCGCCGTCTCCTCGGCGTTGATGGTCATCTGCTGGCTGCTGACGGTCAGCTCCTCCGCCGCTGCAGCGACCGCGGTGGCGCTCTCCGTCACCTTGTCGAGGAGCAGGTGACGTTCGAGGGCCGCCGAGACCAGCTGCCCCAGGCCGCGCAGCACGGAGCGACGATCCTCCGACAGCGCCTGCTGGTCGTGCGACACGAAGTCCATGACCCCGGCGACCTGACCCTGGAGAATGACGGGGACACCCACGCCCGAGCGGATGCCGGCGTGCTGCGCCGCCATCGCGCGACTGCAGTCGCGCATGGTGCCGAGGTCCTGCACGTAGAACAGGTCGCGGCTCTGCCAGGCGCGCCCGCTCAGGCCCTCGCCCTCGCGGATGCGGGCGGTCTGCGACGCGCGACGGAACTCGTCGTCGACGCTGCCCGACTCGACCTGCAGGCGCAGGAGATCGTCGCGCGTGTCGCGCGACCAGTACACGCCGTAGGTCCAGTCGAACGCGGAACGCACCGTCTCGAGGGCGGTCATCACCACCTCGTCGGTACTGGCGCGCCCGAGCGCGTGCACGACGGCCAGGATGGCGCGCGAGTTCTGCTGTGCCTCGACGAGCGAGTCCTTCGTGCTCGATCGCTCCAGGGTGTTCGCGGTCTGACGACCGGCGCGACGGCCGGCCTGCTGCAATCGTCCGGTGCTCATGCGTGTCCTTCTTCCTGGGTCAGGAGGCGACTGGCGCGGGCCAGGCCGATCAGCGCGCGCGCGGCGAGGGCGCGTGCCGCCTCTGCCGTCGCGGCCAGCTCGGCGCGCAGCTGTTCCACGTCGGGGTCGTCATCCGACGCCGCAGCGAGCGCCGCCTGTGCCCGGCTGAGCCGTGCACCGATGGCCACGAGTCGTGCGGTCACCACGTCGCCGGTTTCGCCGATCGCGCCGACGCGCTGATCGACGGCGTCCAGCGCCGTGGCGAGCATCTCGGCGGTGATGGCGGTGTTCTCGAACATGCGGGACACAGCAGAATGCATGCCGGGTGCGGCGATCGAGGATGCCCGTGTGCGTGGTCGACCACTTGCGTACGATCACCTAGGACGGCGGCGGTCACCAGAGCGCATGGCCTAGGCGTTCGTCCCTAGGACGCGCGGTACGACCGCGTCACCGTCGCGTCACCGCGGCACGTCCGCGTCACGCCGCGATCAGGCCGAGCTGGATGGCGCGACGGACGAGCTGCGTCGCGCCGCGCACGCCGAGCTTCGCCATGATGTTCTGGCGGTGCGCGTGGACCGTCTTGATGCTCAAATTGCGCGCGACCGCGATCTGGCCGTTGCGGAGGCCCTGCGCGACGAGCGAGAGGATGTCGCGCTCGCGATCGGTGAGGGTGACGCGATGGGCGTCTGCGGCCGACGGGCGACACATCACGTCGCCGACGGTCGGACACAGATAGCCGCGACCGGCGGCGGCGCTGTGGATGGCGGCGAGCAACGGCTCGAGGCCGCTGGTCTGCGAGACGCAGGCACGCACGCCGGCGTCGATGGCGGCGACGACGTCGGCTCGCTCGCGGAACGCGTCCACGACCACGAGCGGAATCCGCTGGTCGCGTGCCGGTGGCATGCCGCCCAGCACGACGAGGACGTCGATCGGGGCGGCGTCTCCGCCGGCGCCGGCGTCGCGCGCGGTCAGGTCGTCGCAAGCGTCGAGGGCCGCGACCAGGCCCTCACGGACCAACCGCTCGCCCCCCGCCACTTCGACGCCGATGCGTCGCGCTTCCACCACCACCTGCATCCGACCCCACCATCAGGGGTAGAGGGGGGCCCGCTGACTGTCAATGTAGGAAGCAGGCGTTCTGACATTTCATCCAATATCGCATCGACTCCTGATGCATATGCGACTACGGGGTCGGTTCGATGGCGGTCAGGTGGATGGCGAGCGTGCCGCGGGCACCGGAAAGCTCGAGATAGACGGGAATCGGGCCGACGTCGGCGCTCGGCGCGGCGATCCAGTAGTCGAGTGTGGTCGGGGCCTCGCTGTCGCGCGGATCGGAGCGCCAGAAGCCGGATTTCGCGACGATGGTCGCGCGGCAGCGGCGGGCGGGACCGGCATAGACGGCGCGGCGTGCGGGCTCGACGTCGGCCGCCCCCATGTCCTCGAAGCGCATGTCGTAGCGACGGCGTCCGTCGAAGACGGGCAGGGTCCCCGTACACGGACGGCCCGCGGCAGAGAGGCTCGCGGTGATCGGGTCGAGCGTGGCGCGTTGCATCTCCGGCGGGACCAGGTCGCGTGCGTCGTCATCGGGCGGCGGCTCGA
This sequence comes from Binatia bacterium, assembly GCA_036009625.1. GTDB lineage: Bacteria > Desulfobacterota > Binatia > DP-6 > DP-6 > DASYLJ01. The sequence goes on along the minus strand of DASYLJ010000152.1, from coordinate 2,703 downwards.
CCTGGGTGTCGACGCCGCCGTCGGCGGCGTACTCGATGCGGACCCGCCGATGCTCGCCACGGTACTCGCCGTCGGCCTTGTGGCTTCGCGGGGCCAGCGTGGCGCCGTCGCGGACCCCGTTCGACTCGGCCGTGGCCTTCCACGGAAACGCCAAGGCGACGACGCCTTCCGTGCGCATCGCCGTGGTGCTGCGATACGTGGTGTCGCCGACGTCGATGGTGGTGTCGAGCGACATGATGGTGAGCGGGCCCCATCGCACGTCGTAGTGCAGCGTCATCGGCGGCGGGATGCCCGCCGCCGGCGAGGCCAGGGCCAGCAGCACCGCCAGCGCAGCCACCGTGTGCACCATGACCCCTCGTGCCGCGGACGGCGATGGAAGTCCATCCCACCGTTGACGAGCCCGCGCGGCGTCGCTAGCACCGCCGTCCATGCCGTTCACCCGTGCAGCGCTCGATCGCTGGGCCCGCGCCACCCGCAAGGACTACGAGCGCGAGCTCGCCACGCTCGTCGAGCTGCCGAGCGTCTCGGTGGATCCCGCGCGCACGGCCGACGTGCGGCGTACCGCCGAGCACGCCGTCGCATTGATCCACGCTCGCGGCGGCAAGGCCCGCGTCATCGAGACCGGTGGCCATCCGCTGGTGCACGGTCGCTTCCATCGTGACGACCGGCTGCCGACCGTCACCGTCTACAACCACCTCGACGTGCAGCCCGCCGACGGACCCGACTGGCGGACGTCGCCCTTCACGTTCACCCGTCGCGGCGAGCGCTACTTCGGTCGCGGCACCACCGACGACAAGGGGCCGGCGCTGGCGGCGCTGCTGGGGGCCGCGCACGCGCTCGGCGCCGGCGTGGCGGCGAACGTGCACTTCCTCTGGGAGCTCGAGGAGGAGATCGGGTCGCCGCACTTCGAGGCGACGCTGCGCCGTCACCAGAAGACCTTCGCCACCGACGCCATCGTCGTCTCCGACACCATCTGGGTGTCGCGCGAGCGCCCCGCGTGCCCGGCCGGGCTGCGCGGCCTGCAGGGGTTTCGCCTGACGCTGCGCACGGGCGAGACCGACCAGCACTCGGGCACGACGGGCGGCGCCGCGCGCAACCCGATCGCCGAGCTGGCGGCGCTTCTCACCGCCATGTTCGACGCCCGCACCGGCCGCGTGAAGATGCCCGGCTTCTATGACGACGTCGTGCGCCCGACGCGTCGCGAGCTCGACGATCTGCGTCGCTGCGGATTCAGCGTCGCGGCGTTCAAGCGCGACCACGGATTCCGCTCGCTGCGCAGCAACGACGCGCTCGACGTGATGCAGCGGCTGTGGTGCCTGCCGACGCTCGAGGTCCACGGCATCGCCGGCGGCTACCAGGGACCGGGCGTCAAGACGGTGGTGCCGCCCGCGGCGACGGCGATCGTGTCGTGCCGCCTGGTTCCCGACATGCGACCGGAGCGCATCATGCGACTCGTGCGCGCATTCGTGCGACGACACGCTCCCGACGTCCAGGTCGAGCCCGAGCACGCGCTGGCGCCGTTCCGCGGCCACACGACGGGGCCGCACGCCGACGCGGTGTCGGATGCGATGCACTTCGCGTTCGGTCGCAAGCCGGTGTTCGTGCGCGAGGGCGGCTCCATCGGCGCCGTCGTGTCGATGGAGCGCGTGCTGCGGGCGCCGGTCCACTTCCTCGGCCTGTCGCTGCCCGAGCACGGCTACCATGCACCGAACGAGAACTTCGACTGGCCGCAGGCGCGCGGCGGCATGGTGGCGTTCGCGCGCTGGGTCGAGCGCGTGGCGACCCTGCCGCGCGCGCGGTGACGGTACGACCTATGGCGTGCGGCGCGACGGCGCATCGCGCGTGATCGTCGATGCCGCCTTGTCCTCGCGCAGACCGCGGAACGTCGGATGCCGCAGGCGACCGTCGGTGGTCCATTCGGTGAAGCCCACCTCGACGACCGTGACCGGCCGCACCCAGTGCACCCGCGTCGCGCCGGGGGGGCGTTCGACGAAGGGATTCACGTTCGTCGTCAACGCATCCATCCGCGCACGCAACGCGACCGCCTCGGCATGTCCGAACCCGGTCCCGACCTTCCCCGCGTAGCGCAGGCGGCCGTCGACATCATGGACGCCGAGCAGCAACGCGCCGAGTCCGACGCGCGTTCCTTCGGGATCGGTGAAGCCGCCGACGACGAGCTCCTGTCCCTGCACGCACTTCGTCTTGAGCCAGGTGCGACCGCGCCCGCCGACGTAGGGCGCGTCGCGGCGCTTGGAGATGATGCCTTCCAGATGCGCGCGACAGGCGCGGCGAAAGCATGCCTCGCCCCCGCCGATGACGTGATCGCTGTAGCGCAGCGTTCCCTGCGCATCGCCGATGATCGTACGCAACGCGTCCTTGCGGGCCTCGAGCGCTACCCCGGTGAGGTCCATCCCGTCGGCATGGAGCAGGTCGAACACGAAGTAGACGAGCCGCGCATCACCATCGGCGCCGCGCTGCAGGGCCCCGAAGCTGGTGACGCCGTCCCGGCCGACGGCGGCCACCTCGCCGTCGAGCAGCACGGCTCGCGCCGGCAGCGCCACGGCCGCGTCGGCGACGATGCGAAACCGGTCGGTCCAGTCCTTGCCGTTGCGGCTCGACAGCACGGCCCGACCGCGCTGGAGACGGCACAGGATGCGGTAGCCGTCGTACTTGGTCTCGTGCAACCACTCGTCGCCTGCCGGC
>DASYLJ010000151.1:0-2561 GCA_036009625.1 Binatia bacterium | reverse complement strand
CCCAGCGCCCCACACCACCGCGGACGGATCCGTCAGCGCTGGCAGTTTGCGCACCAGAAGGTCGAGCGGCCCGTGACGACGATGCTGCGGATCGGTGCGCCGCATCGGTGGCAGGGTTCGTCCTTTCGTCCGTAGACCTGGTGGTGGTCCTGGTAGGAGCCGAAGCCGTCGAAGCCGTCGCGGTAGTCGGAGATCGACGAGCCGCCGCGTGCGATCGCGTCGGCGAGCACCGACCGCGTCGCCGCCAGGAGCACGTCGCAGTCGACGGCGCGCAGCCGGCCTGCCGCGCGGCGCGGTCGGATGCCGGCCAGGAAGAGGATCTCGCTGACGTAGATGTTGCCGAGCCCCGCCACCAGGCGCTGGTCCATCAGCAACGCCTTCACCGAGGTGCGGCGTCGTCGCGACACGGCGAACAGGTGTGCCGCCGTGAGCTCGTCCGAGAGTGCATCGACGCCCGCCACGGTCTCGGCCGCGACCGACGTCGCGTCGATGACGGCGAGCCGTCCGAAGCGGCGCGGATCGTTGTAGGTCACGAGCCGGTCGTCATCGAGACGGAGCACGACGTGGTCGTGCAGGCGATCCGGGCGCGTCGACGGCGCCAGCGTCAACCGGCCGCTCATGCCGAGGTGCACCAGCCAGAGGCGACCGTCGTCGAGCTCCGTCAGCATGAACTTGCCGTGACGCCGCAGCGCCTGGATGCGACGACCCGAGAGCGCGGTCGCGAAGTCCGGGGCGATCGGCGTGCGCAAACGCCCGTCGCGCACGAGCACGCTGGTGATGCGGCGCGCGGTGAGCTCGGGCGTGAGCCCGCGCACGATGGTCTCGACCTCGGGCAGCTCCGGCATCGCTCACCCTGGATCGATCGTGCGCGACAGGCGCGCGAAGTCGTCGAGTGTCAGCGTCTCGGCCCGGGCCCGCGGATCGATGCCGGCGCCGGTGAGGACGGCCTCGACGTCGACGCCGCGCGCCTCGGCCTCGGCGGCGAGCGCGTTGCGCAGCATCTTCCGACGCTGTCCGAACGCGCCGCGCACGACGGCACGGTAGGTGTCGACCGACCCGATGTCGGCGCGCGGCGTCGCCCGCCAGTTCACCACGACCACGGCCGACTCGACCGTCGGCGGCGGCAGGAAGCTCCGTCGCGAGACACCGAAGGCGACGCGAATCTCGGCGAACGTCTGCAGCATCACCGCCAGAATGCCCCAGTCTTTCGATCCCGGTTTCGACGTCATCCGCACCGCCACCTCGCGCTGCAGCATCACCACGGCGCGTGGGAAGCGCGCACGCAGTGCCAGCAGCCGGAAGAGGATCGGCGTGGAGATGTTGTACGGCAGATTGCCCACCACCGTGACGTCGTCCTCCGGCACGAGCGTGTCGAGCCCGAGCTCGAGGACGTCGCCCTCGAGCACGGTGACGTGCGACGTCGCCGCGTGGCGCTCGACCAGTCGCGCCGCCAGCGCGCGATCGATCTCGACGAGATAGAGGCGGCCGGCGCGGGCGGCGAGCGTATCGGTGAGGGCGCCGAGCCCGGGACCGATCTCGAGCACCGTCGACGTCGGCCCGACGGCGGCGGCGTCGACGATGCGCTGCACGACGCCGCGGTCGCAGAGGAAGTGCTGACCGAACCGTCGGCGCGGGTGCAACCCCGCCGCGGCGAGCGCCTCGCGCGCCTCACGGCGCGCTCCCATCAGGGCGCCCAGGGCGTGCCGAACGGCAGCGCTGCCTCGGCTTCGATACCGAGCCCGTCATCGTCACCCGCGGCGAGACGCGGCCACCCGGCCATGGCGATCATGGCCGCATTGTCGGTGCAGAGCGCCGGACGCGGCACGATGACCTCGACGCCATGCGCGTCGCCGAGCGCCTTCATCCGCTCGCGCAGCCGCGTGTTGGCGGACACGCCCCCCGATACGACGAGGCGCTCGACGTCGGTGGCGGCCAGCGCCTCGGCCGTCGTGTCGACCAGCATGTCGACGAGCGCCTCCTGCACGCTGGCGGCAATGTCAGGCACCTGCTCGGGCGTCGGCGGCTGGTCGCGGACGTATTGCCAGACGGCCGTCTTGAAGCCGCTGAAGCTCAGGTCGAAGCGACTGCGCTTCAGGCGAGCGCGCGGAAAACGGATGGCCGACGGGTTGCCGTCGCGCGCGATGCGTTCGATGGCCGGTCCGCCCGGATAGCCCAGGCCGAGCATCTTGGCGACCTTGTCGAACGCCTCGCCGACGGCGTCGTCGCGCGTCGTGCCGAGGCACGCATAGTCGCCGCGGGACCGCGCAAGGTAGAGGCCCGAGTGCCCGCCCGACACGATCAGCGCCAGGAACGGGAACGGCACCGGATCGTCGACGGGCCGATCGATGTTCGGGGCCAGCAGATGGCCTTCGAGGTGATGGACACCGACCAGCGGGAGCCCGCGCTGCAGGGCGATACCCTTCGCCGTCGCCAGCCCGACCAGGATCGAGCCGATCAGGCCGGGGCCGCGAGTCACCGCGATGCCGTCGACGTCGCCGAGACCGATGCCGGCGCGGTCGATCGCGCCGTGGATGACGGCGAGCATGTTGCGGACGTGGTGG
>DASYLJ010000150.1:0-13503 GCA_036009625.1 Binatia bacterium | reverse complement strand
GTCGAGCACCTCGTCGACGTCGACGTCGACGACGAGCACCACCGATCCGTCGGCCACGACGACGACGACCTCGACGTCCACGACCTCGACGACGGTCGAGCCGCCGACCACTACGACGACGTCGACCTCCTCCAGCACGTCGACCACGTCGACGTCGACGACCACCACCACGGCGCCCGCGGGTGTCGACGCGGCAAGCCCGGTGAGCGTCACGTCGACCTGCCTGACGAACACCAGCGGCGCGCAGCTGGCCGTCGAGGTGGCGCTGTTCGACACCAACGCCCTGCCGATCTCCGGCGCGTCGGTGATCATCAACAGCACGGCGGGGACCGTCGGCGCGGTGCAGTCGAGCGGCAACCTCTACTGGGCCATCCTGACGGCACCGGCCAGCGGCACCTCGGCACAGATCACCGTCATCGCCAACGGGACGCCGCTCAACACCCAGCCAATCGTCACCCTCGCGGCGCCCTTCACCGACACCACCGGCGGCGCGGGCGGCTGTGCACAGAACGGCAACCTCCGCGTGCGCGTCGTCACCGACACCGGCACGCCGCTCGCCGGCGCCAGCGTCCTGGTCGGCCAGTCCGAGCAGGTGAACACCTACGTCACGACCTACGGGGTGCCCGCCAACGGAGCCACCTCGGCCGTCACCGACGCGCAGGGCTATGCCATCTTCCGCGACTTCGGCAATGCGCTCACCGGCCCCGTCACCGTCACGACCGGCGCCGCGAACCGCCAGTACCTCACCATCGAGACCGCGAACGCGAGCGACGTGGTGCTGCCGCTCAAGACCATCGTCGCGACGGGTTCGACCGGCACGCTGAGCGGCGACGTCAGCGGCATCAGCAGCAGCAGCAACGTCGAGGTCGGCGTCGTGCTCGGCGACGTGACGCTCAACACGCTGGCGTCCTTCAACCTGAACTCACTCCTCGCCGACAACGCCTGCTACAACGGCGGCTCGTTGGTCGGAGACGTCTCGGTCCCGAACAACGTCTTCATCCCGTCGCAGACGGTGGTCATCTTCCCGATCCCGAAGAAGTCCTACGTCTCCGCCCCGCTGCCGTTCGGTCAGCGGCGCATCGTCACCCTCGGCGGCAACGTCCCCGTCGGCGCCCTCACCGGCGGCGGTGGCGTGGCGGCGGCGCTGACGCAGCTCACCTTCACCAACATCACGGCGCAGACGCTCAACATCGCGGCGCCGGGACCCGTGGCCAACAACGTCACCGTGTCGTCGTACGGCTCCACCACGGCGTGCACCGCCACCGGGGCACCGGGCAACGACGCGTTCTGCATCGCGGCCATGGACTGGGACGGCAACACCACGCCGACGCACAACGTCGGCGAGGGCCCGCTGGGTGTGTTCAGCTTCAAGGCGGGTGCGATCACGGGCGGCGCCGTCAACCTGACCGGCGTCAACTTCAAGGCCAAGACCGCCGGCGCGCCGAATCCGTTCACCACCGTCGGTCACCTCGGCGCGACGGTGTCGCTCAACCTCGACAAGGCTGCGGTGACGATCCCGCCCGGCACCGCCAACGGCGTCAGCGTCGTGCTGAAGCGCGACTTCCCGAGCGACACGCTGCCGGCGACGTTCGCCTACGGCGCCATGTACCCGATCCGCGTCCACAACCAGGCGGCGCGCACCCTGACGCTCACCACGCCTGCCGGCCTCACCGGCGCGCAGTATGTGAAGCACACGTTGGCGCAGGAGATTTCGACCGACTACTCGGCATGCGCGGCGAACGACAGCTCGCACGTGGTGACCAACACGCTGTGGGAGGTCTTCTCACCGCAGGCCACTGCGGCGGTCACGCTGCCCACGCTCCCGGCCAGCTTCCCGCGTGCCACGCTCGGCGGCAACCTGCCCGGGCTGATCGATCCCACCGCCACGGTGGACGACGACAAGATCACCTGGACCAGCACCACCATTCGCGAGGGGCTGAACGGCGGCTTCAGCTACGACGGCCTCCGCCTCGGTGGGTTCCAGAAGTACGGCACGAACTTCACGACCAACAGCGGCGACTTCGTCCCGTGAGCGCCTGACGCTGGGGGGAGCCGTCGTGCTCCCCCAGGCGTCACGGGTCGGGGACGAACTCGAAGCGCCGGATCACCACCCGCACCGCGCGGCCGTCGGCGGGTGGGTGGCCGAGGAACAGCCACAGGTTGATGCGCGCGTTCTCGCCCCCGGCCGGCGGGACGGCGTCGGGGGGCGCGGACCACTCGAAGACGATCCGCTGCGGGTCGCTCGGATCGGCGGCCCGTCCGCGCACGCTGCGGAAGGTCGCGCCGTCGGGACCCCAGCGGAAGGTCTGGACGGAGCGGGGCGTGCGCGCCGGCTGCGTGAACCGCACCAGATTGCCCGGCGTCGAGAACGGCTGCACGACGAACTGGCCGTTGGTGGGGTCCGCGCCGTTGCCCCAGCGTGCGAACTCGACGTCGAGCTCGCGATGGTCGTGGACGGGGTCGTCGTTCCAGGTGAAGAGCCCGAGCACCACCCAGGGATCGAGCTGGTCCACCGCAGTGTCGAGGTAGAAGCGGTAGGTCCCGTGGCCGAACGATTCGCGCGACACGACCTCGGCGGCGTGCCAGACGCCGTCGATCGGGCGAACGCGCAGCCGTAGGCGTCCGCGACGGTCCACCCGGACGCTCGACGTCCCGTCGGAGAAGCGATTCGGGCCGGGGCCGACGCGGCTGTCGGCGGCCTTCACGGTCCACTCGTGGCCGGAGAACGTGATCGTCCGCTCCTGCGCACCGGCGGGGTACGCGAGCAGCGTGCCGCTGAGCACGGCGGCCAGCGCCGCTGCCGTCGGACGAGTCATCGTCAGGCCGTCCTCCCCCCCGGGCCGCGGTGCCGTCAAGGAGCCCAATCTTTACCGGTGAGTTTACCGGTGGCGCATTCCTCTTAACCGCACCGGCTCCTAGGCTCCGTGGTCTCGATGAATCCCGACCTGTTCGCGCTGCTGACGGCCGTGGCCGCCGGCGACGCCCTGGCCCTGCCGCAGCGACCGGTCGTCCGGACGCGCATCGCGGCGTCGACGGCCTTCGGGCTCGCGTCGCTGTCGGGGGCAGTCTACGCCACGGGGTTCCCGCCGCTGTCGTGGACGATCGCGCCCTGGCTGGCGCTGGTGCCGTTGCTCGTCGCCTGCGCCGCCCTGTCGCCGCTGCGGGCGGCCATGGCCGGGATGTGCTGGGCCGTGACGGCCGCCATCGGCGTCGCGTGGTTCCTCCCGGGCATGCTGTCCGGCTACTTCGGCCTCTCTCCCGTGCCGAGCTGGCTCGCCACCGTTGCGGTCGTCGGCGGGCTCCATGGCCTGTCCGTCAGCGCCTACGCGGCATGGGTCGCGTGGCTGGTGCGACGTCGCGCCGCCAATCCCGTCCTGCTGGCCGGTGGATGGCTCGTCTGCGAGTTCGCGCGTGCGAACGGTGGTCTGAGCAGCCCGTGGGCGCTGGCGGCGTACTCGCAGCTGCGCTGGACGCCGATGATCCAGATCGCCGACGTCGCCGGGCCCTACGGCATCGGCCTGCTGATCGCCGGCGTCAATGCCTGCGCGGCGGCATCGATGGTGCCGGCACTGCGCGGTCGTCGTCCCGTGCTGGCGACGGTGACGATCGGGGCGGCGGTGCTGGGCGCGCTGCTCTACGGCGAGTGGCGTCTCGGCCAGTCGGTGGGCGACGGCGAGCCGGTGCGGGTCGCCGTGGTCCAGGGCGGCCTGTCGTCGACGGAGAACGCGTCGCGGTACGTCGCGATGACGACGGTCGTACAGGCCGATCTGATCGTCTGGCCCGAGCACGCGATCGCCGCCTACCTGGAAGAGCCGTCGACGGAGCGCGACGCGGTGCTGGGCATCACCAGCGGCGGGCGCACCGACCTCGTCCTCGGCGCGCCGCACTACGAGCCGTCGGCGTCGGGCACGCGCTACCACAACTCGGCGTACCTCGTGCGCGACGGCCGCATCGCCGGGCGCTACGACAAGACCCGCCTCGTCCCGTTCGCCGAGACGACCACCTACACGCCGGGCCCCGGCACCTTCGTCCTGCCCGCCACGGCGCTGCGCGTCGGCGTGCTCCTCTGCGTGGAGGGCATGTTCCCCGATCTCGTTCGGCAGGCGACGGGCCAGGGCGCCGAGCTGCTGCTGAACCTCTCGAACGACGGCTGGTTCGGTCATCCCGTGCCGGCGCGCCATCAGCTCGAGATCGCCACGCTGCGCGCCGTCGAGAGCCGGCGCTACCTCGTGCGCGCCGCTGCGACCGGCTTCTCGGCCGTGATCGATCCGTACGGGCGCACGCTGACCGAGAGTGGATTCGACACCCGGGAGGTCCTCACCGCGACCGTGCGCGCCTCGCACGTCCGTACACCGTACCAACGCTGGGGCGACGCCTTCGCGTGGGTGGTGATCGCGGCCGTGGTGGGTGCGTCGCTGCGGTCGCTGCTCGTTCGCAAACCAAGCAACAGAAGGAGACTCGCATGAGACCGTCACGAATGATCGCCACGCTCGGCCTGTGCCTCGCCGCGACCATCGCACACGCGGGAGCGCCGGAGCCGGAGACCCGGCAGGGGGATTTCGCCCACGTCTGCCGCGGCGGAGCGAACAGGAACTTGAGCTGCACCGTGCCCACCCAGGGCAGCGACTGCCCCGGAAGCGAGTGCGTGGTGCTGCCGCTCAGCCCCGCCGTCAAAGGAGTGCTCACCATCATCGCGCACGATGCGGTGACCGATTGGGCGAACGGTGGTGCCACGAATCAGGCCCTCACCGTGATGCTCGAGGTGCGTGCGCCGAACGGAACCCAGCAGATGCTGGCCGCGACGTACCAGCACCTCGCCGATCCGACGAGCGCGCCGACCGCGCTCAGCAACGTCGTCGCGATCGACATGGACGAGTTCGCGCTCGCGAACCTCTCCGAGGCCGTGACCGGGCTTCTCTTCGCCCAGCCCGAGTCGACCCTCACCCAGCAGCTCCAGACGCTCTTCGACTCGGAGGGGACGCCGGTGCTCGTCGCCGCGACGGACCGACAGGTGCAGTCCGCCGATCACACCGGCGACGGCCTGGCCACGGTGGTGCGCTTCAAGGTGAAGATCCAGTTCCTCCAGCCGCGTCCGCTCTGACCCGAGGCGAGCGACCTGGAGCCGACCATGCGAGCCTTCCGTGCAGCCCGTGCCGCGTCGCAGCTGTTGCTGCTCGCCCTCTGGGCGGCGTGCGCGGTGCTGCACGTGGGGCAGGTGGCCAGTGGTCGCCTCGCGTGGGTCGGCGTCTACGTGACGGCCCCGGCCGATGCCGGGGACCTGCCGACCGTGCGCGGCTTCTGGCCGGGAGCCGCGCCCGACGCGTTCGGCGCACTCGCGATCGGTGACCGCCTGCTCCGCGTCGGCGGTGCCGATCTGCGCGGCGTCGGACCCTTCGGCTTCGTGGCGCGGACGTATGCCGCGTCCGCCGAGCGAGGTGGTCTCGAGGTTCATCTCGTCTACGAACGCGACGGCGTCATCGGCGCCACGACGATGACCCTCGTGCCGGTCGCGTATCCGTGGCGCATGCTACCGCTCACCTGCATGCTGGTGCTCACCGGAGCGCTCGTCCTGGTGCGCCGGCGGCGGCTGCGCATCGCGCGCAGCTTCTTCCTGCTCGCCATCGCCTACGGCCTGCACTGGACGTTCTTCTTCGGCGGCGCGCCGTGGCAGACGTACAGCTGGGTGGTGGTGTTCTTCTGCGCCTCGCTGGTGATGCTGCCGCTCATCCTGCGCACGGTGCTGGTGTTCCCCGCCGAGGTCGCCCCTGCCGGCGGGTTGCCGTGGTGGCCGTGGTTGTTCGCGGTCTTCGGGCCGATCTCGACGAGCTGGGTGTTCGGAGTGCCGCTGCCGCCCGAGACCGGCTTCCGCGCCGCCTTCGCCGTCAACGTCGCCTTCATCGTGACCCTGCTCGTCGTCCTGACGCGGAACTTCCGGCGTGCCGGTCCGCTCGGCCGCCGCCAGCTGAAGTGGGTGGTGCTCGGCATGTACGTCGGCACGGTGCCGGTCCTGCTCGCGGACGTCGTCGCTGCCGCCGTCCCGTCGCTCGTCTGGCTGCACGAGCTCGCCGCCATCGCCGAGATCGCCATCCCGCTCTCCGTCCTGATCGCGGTCGTGCGTGCCAATCTCTTCGACGTCGATCGTCTGATCACCAGCACGGCGGTGTACTCGATCCTGTCGATCCTCCTGCTCGCGCTGGCACTGTTCGCGGTCCCGCAGCTGGCGGGCGCCGTGAGCACGGCGGGGGGCTTCGATCCTGGCGTGGTGCAACCGCTGCTGTCGATCGTGGTGGCCGCGGGCATCGTACCCGGAACCCGCTTCCTGCAGCCGCGCATCGAGCGCGTCCTCTTCCGTGAGCGCCACGCGCTGCGGGCCGGCGTCGAGGCGCTGCTGCGTGACCTCGCGACGGCCGCGGGTCCGGACGAGCTCTTCACGCTGGTCGGTGAACGTCTCGACGCGCTGGTGCGCCCGCACACCTGTCTGATCTACGCGCCGCTCGGCGATGGCTTCGCGCCGGTCTTCGCGCGCGGCACCGACGCGCCGCCGACGCTGCCGAGCCTCGAGGCGCTAGGCGCCGAGGCGCTCGTGCCGGTGCATCGCCACGGCGAGCTCGCCGCCACCATCTGTCTCGGTGCCAAGCGATCGGGTGACGTCTACACGCCGACCGACATGGCGCTGCTGGCCGCGGTCGCCGACAAGGTGTCGGGTGAGCTGCTGCGCTTCGATGCCGCGGTGATCCTGCAGCAGGAGCGCCAGATGAGCGACGCGCTCCGCCGTTACGTTCCGGAGCCGGTGGCGGCGCGGCTCACCCGCGGCCAGTCGATCGAGGGCGGCGAGCACGACGTCTCCGTGCTGTTCGTCGACATCCGGGGCTACACGACCTACTCGGAACAGCAGACGGCCGACACCGTGTTCTCGATGGTCAATCGCTACACCGAGGCCGTGTCGGCGGTGATCCAGCGTCGCGGCGGCACGGTCGTCGAGTTCCTCGGCGATGGGCTGATGGCGGTCTTCGGCGCCCCCGAGCCGATCCCGGATCACGCCCGGGCCGCGGTCCAGGCCGCGTGCGAGGTCGTCGGCACGGTGCGCGGTCTGGCCCTCGGGCCTCGCGACGGCACTGCGCCCATCAGCGTCGGCGTCGGCATCGCCAGCGGCGAGGCGTTCGTCGGCAACGTACGGACCAACGATCGCTTCGTCTACACCGCCATCGGTGACGTCGTGAACCTCGCGTCACGGATCGAGCGGCTGACGCGCGATCTCGATGCGTCGGTCGCCATCGATGCACATACGCACCGTCGGGCCGGCGATTCGGCCGCGCGCTTCCGGCGACACGAGCGGGTCCGTATTCGCGGCCGGGCAGAGCCGGTCGACGTGTACTCGCTGCCGCTCGCGGTGGCGTAGGGGGCCACCTTGCACGTCGTCGCCTCGTCGTGTTTGAGAGCAGGCCGGTCGGTTCGGTGTCGCCCGTCCAGGGGACATCCGTATCCGCTGGCGCATGGCCCACAACGGAAGCGGGATACTCTTCGGCCCCTATCGGCTGGACATCGACGGCGCACGGCTCTGGAAGGGACACGATCCAGTCCAGATCCAGCCGCGTCCGCTCGCCGTCCTGTCGCATCTCGCTGCGCGTCCGGGCGTCGTCGTCAGCCGCGACGAGCTGATCGCGACCCTCTGGGCCGGCACGTTCGTCACCAAGGCCGTGCTCAAGGTGGCGGTACGGGCCATTCGCGAGGCGATGGACGACGATGCCGACGCGCCCCGCTACATCGAGACCGTCGGCCGCGACGGATATCGATTCATCGGTGCCGGTGACGCGCCGGCTGCACCGCGGTCGCGCGCGGCGGCCCGTGCGGTGGCGATGGTCGGTCGCGAGGCGGATCTCGCCAGGCTGCACGCCTGCCTCGAGCAGGCACGCGCCGGAACCCGGGCGATGGTCTTCGTCGCCGGCGAGGCCGGCATCGGCAAGACGACGCTCCTCGATCGCTTCGTCGACGAGGTGGAGCGCGCGGGCGACGTCCGCGTCGCGCGTGGACAATGTCTGGAGCAGTACGGCGAAGGGGAGGCGTATCTCCCGGTGCTCGAGGCGCTCGGTGCGCTGGCGCGCGCCGACGGGGCAGGGGAGCTCGGCGAGACGCTCGCGCGCCACGCGCCCAGCTGGGTCTCGCATCTGGCGGCCATCGCCCCGACCGTGCCGGCGCCGGCGCGGGCGGGCGGCGCCATCGCCACCATGCCGGCGCGCATGCTGCGCGAGATGGCCGACGCGCTCGAGGTCGTCACTCGGGATCATCCGCTGATGCTCGTGCTCGAGGATCTGCAGTGGAGCGATCGGTCGAGCGTCGACCTGCTCGCCTGCATCGCCCGCCGTCGCCAGCCGGCGCGGCTGCTGGTGGTCGGCAGCCTGCGCCCGGAAGACATGAAGGTGCACGACCATCCGTTGCTCCCCGTCCAGCAGGAGCTGCGTGTGAAGGGGCTGTGCGAGGACGTCACGCTCGAGCTGCTGTCGCGCGACGACGTGGCGGCGTACGTTGCCGCGCGGTTCGACGGCGCATCGCCCGACGACCTCGGGCGGCTCGCGACGCGCGTCTACGAGCGCACCGAGGGCAACGGCCTGTTCATGGTCAACATGGTGAACGACCTCGTCGCCGCGGGGCTGCTCGCGTGGCGTGAGGGCGAGTGGCACGTCGAGGGATCGATCGAGACTGCGACGGAGCGGATTCCGACCGGCCTGCAGGAGCTGCTCGGCCGTCGCATGCACGGGCTCGAGCCGGCCGTGCGCACGGTGCTCGAGGCGGCCAGCGTGGCGGGCGACGAGTTCGCCGTCGGCGCGGTCGCGTCCGCGGTGGCGGCCACCGCCGAGCGGGTCGAGGACGTCTGCGAGCAGCTGGCCTCGCAGGGCCTGCTGATCGTCGATGCCGGCGTCGCCGAATGGCCGGACGGCTCGATCTCCGGTCGCTACCGCTTCCGGCACGCGCTGTACCGTCGCGTGCTCTACGAGGGCATGGTCGAGGCGCGACGCGCGCGCCTGCATCGCGCCATCGGGCGGCGGCTGGAGGTCGGCTACGACGCGCATGCCGCCGAGCACGCCGCCGAGCTCGCGATGCACTTCACGCGTGGCCGCGCCCACCCGCGCGCGCTGCATTTCCACGAGCTGGCCGCTGCCGCCGCGCTCGACCGCCACGCCGCGCACGAGGCCATGGCCCACTGCACGGCCGCGCTGGATGCGCTCGCCCTGCTGCCAGAGAAATCGTGGCGTGCGCGTCGCGAGCTCGGGCTCGTCGTGGCGCGGGCGACGCTGCTGATGGCGATCCAGGGATACGCCGCGCCCGCGACGGAGCAGGCGTTCGCGCGTGCGCGTCTGTTGTGCGAGGCGCAACCCGCGGCGCCGACGCTCTACCCCGTCCTGCGCGGCCTGCTCTCGTATCACCAGGTGCGCGCCGAGCTGGACGAAGCCGGCGTGCTCGGCGAGCAGCTCCTGCGCCACACCATCCGACGACGCAGCGACGGCGTCTTGCGCGTCCAGGCGCACTACGGCGTCGGCACGACGTCGTTCCACCTGGGACATCTCGACGTCGCTCGCACCCACCTCGACGCCGCGCTGCGCGCGTACGATCCCGCGGCGCACCGCCAGCACGTCCACGTCTACGGCGGCTACGATCCCGGGGTGGCCTGCTCGCTCTGGCTGGCCTGGACGCTGGCGCTGCAGGGGCATCTCGACGACGCCGCGGCGCACAGTCGCGCCGGGCTGGCACTGGCGCATCGGCATGGCGAGTCGTTCACGCTCGCGTGGGCCTACCAAGCCGTCGGCATCACGCAGCAGCTGTTCGGCGATTGGGCGGCGTCGGCGACCATGTCGGCCGAAGCGGTGCGGCAGGCCGAGGAGCACGGCTTTCCGCACGTCCTCGGCATGGCGACGGTCAATCACGGTTGGGCGCTGATGATGCAGGGCGACGTCGCGGAGGGCATTCCCATGCTGCGCGACGGCGTGGCGATGGTGGACGCGACCGGTGCGGCGCTGCTGCGGTCGTCGTACCTGGGCATGCTCGCGGCGGCGCATTTCTTCGAAGGCGATCGGGCGCGCGCCGTCGCGCGGGTGGACGAGGCCCTGGCCGAGATCGACCGCACGGGTGAACGCATCTTCGAGAGCGCGTTGTTGGTCGCGAAGTCGACGCTGATCGGTGGCGATGCGGCGCAGGCGGGGTTGGCCGAGGCGTGCCTTCGGCGCGCGCTCGACGTGGCGGCTGCGCAGGGGGCGCGACTGCTGGCGCTCCGCGCGGCGGTGCCGCTCGCACAGCACCATCGCGAGCAGGGACGGATCGACGACGCGCGCACGGTGCTCGGCGCGGCGTTCGCGGGGTTTGCGGATCGGCCGGCCACGGCGCCGGAGATCGTGGCGGCGCGCGCGTTGATGGCGGAGTTGGGCGCATGACCCTGCCAGTGTGCGCGCATTCGCCCGACCGCCGATCGCCCCTCGTCCGACGACCCGTCTTGTCGGTCCAGGGACCGTGACGTAGGTTCGCGTCGAGGAGGGGAGCTCATGCCCAAACCGATTCCGGATGGCTATCCGCAGGTGACGCCGTACCTCTGCGTCGACGGTGCGAAGGCGGCGATCGAGTTCTACGTGCAGGTCTTCGGCGCCACCGAGCGCATGCACATGCCGGCGCCCGGTGGGAAGATCGGTCACGCCGAGCTGCAGCTCGGCGACTCGGTGATCATGCTATCGGACGAATACCCGGAGATGGGAGTGCGCGGGCCGAAGTCGGTCGGCGGGACGCCGGTGATGATCAGCGTCTACGTGGAGGACGTCGACCGCGTCTTCGATCGCGCCCTGAAGGCCGGGGCCACGTCCATCCGCGCCGTCGAGAATCAGTTCTACGGCGATCGGTCGGGCCAGTTCGAGGACCCGTTCGGGCACCGCTGGAGCGTCGCCACGCACGTCGAGGATGTATCGCCCGACGAGATGACGAAGCGCGCCGCCAAGATGATGGACGGCTGACCGCCTAGTACATTCGCTTGCGCTGGGGGTCTTCGGGCTCACCCGGAAGCGGCTTGCCCCAGGGGTCGGTGCGCGGAATCCGCAGGCGCTTCAGCGTCTCCTGCGTGTCGATGTTCACCCAGGGCTGGCCGAGCGCGCAGGGGACGGGGATGCCGTTCTCGGGCTCGAGGTCGTACGCCGGGTACGATTCCTTCTGGTAGTCGAGGAGCATGCGCTTGGCCACGCGGGAGGTCTAACGCGGCGCTCCCGCACCTGCAACCCGGGCGTCAGTCCAGCGCGCAGACGTCCCAGTCGTGTGCCGGGAGGTTCAGGTTACCGCTCTTGTCGCACGTGACCTGGATCACCTTGGGGGCGTCGCCCGAGTAGATGTCGGCGCAGGTGGGGTCGGCGAGGGCATTGTTGTTCACCGTGCCCTTGCGGATGGTCGTTCCGATGCCCCCCATGACGCCACCACAGCCGTTGTTGGCCGCGGTCAGGTTGCTGAGTTTCATCTTGCCGCCGAACGAGGCGAGACCGCTCAGGCCGTTGTCGGTGGCGATGACGTGCGACCCGGTCAGGAGGCTGGTCTCGAGGCCGTTTCCGGTCGCGCCGGTGACGGTCAGATAGCTCGCGCGGACGCTGTAGGCACGGACGTGCGTCGGTGCGGGTCCATCACAGGTGACGCGCTTCAGGAGCAGGTAGGTCGGCTCCTCGAAGACACTGGTCCCCTTGCCGAGGATGGACACGCCATCGGCGTCCTCGATGAGGATGTCGGTGATCGTGACCTTGCCCGGACCGAGCGCGATGCGCGCGTTCCGGATCGTGCCCGGGCCCTTGATCTTCACGTCGCGGCGTTCGGTGGTGTGGGTCGTGACGGAGCATTGGAGCACGTGACCATTGAGGTCGAGCTTTGCCCGGTGTTCCAGCGAGATACCCGAGGTGTTCGGTGGACACGTCAGATCGGCCTGCAGCACACCGGTCTGACCACTTGGGACGGTGACACCGGGCGCCGTGATGTCCATCGCCGATGCCACGCTGCCGATCGCGAGGACACCGAGTGCCCCCCACAGGATGTTTCGCATGCGCCCCCCCCGGGCTTGTTAGTCGTGTATGCAGGCAGCTACCGCCGATGGACTATCGCCGTCAATCAAAAAGTGACTATTCCGCATGTCGCATCGCGGCGCGATTGGGTCTAAGGAATCGCGATGGATCGCGTCGCGCTGTCGTTCTCGCCCCTCCGGGATGCCCTGCCCGCCGACATCGTCTCCTGGTCGCGCACCGCCGAGGAGCGCGGGTTCGAGGGGGTCTACGTTCCCGAGTCGTTCAACGATTCGCTCGCCTACGCGCAGGCCATCGCGATGTCGACGACGACGCTCCACGTCGGCACCGCCATCACCAACGTGTACCTGCGCCATCCCACGCTGCTGGCGCAGCAGGCCGCGGCGGTGCAGGAGTTCTCGGGTGGACGCCTGCACCTCGGGCTCGGCGTC
This sequence comes from Binatia bacterium, assembly GCA_036009625.1. Lineage (GTDB taxonomy): Bacteria > Desulfobacterota > Binatia > DP-6 > DP-6 > DASYLJ01. The sequence goes on along the minus strand of DASYLJ010000150.1, from coordinate 1,043 downwards.
GGGCACCAGGTCGTCAATCGATCGCTCGGCATCGAGATGGGCGACGCCATGGCGAAGATGCGCGACGTCATCGGCGTCCTGCGCACCGCCTGGGTGAAAGGCGGCCACCAGCCGCGTCCGACGAAGCCGCCGGTCATCTTGGCCGCGGCGCTGGCGCCCAAGATGATCGAGCTCGTCGGCGAGCTCGCCGACGGCGTCATCTTCAATCTGTTCCCGCTCGAGCGCTACCCGAAGGCGCTGGCCGCCCTCTACCGCGGCGCCGAGCGCGCCGGGCGCGATCCGCAGTCGATCGCCATCTACCACTTCACCACCTGCTATCTTGGGCCCGACCGCGCCGCCTGCCTGCACGAGGCCAAGCGCATGCTGGCGCGGTACGCCAACCTGCCATTCTACGGCAACATGCTGGCGCAGAGCGGGTTCGCCGGGGAGGTCGAGGCGGTGCGCGGGCACATGAAGGCGCGCGACGTCGCCGCCGCCGAGCAGGCCGTCACCGACGCCATGGCCGATGCCGTCACCTTGGTGGGCGATCCGGCCCACTGCCGCGAGCGGCTGCGCGCCTACGCCATGGCTGGTGCTGCGACGGCCATCGTGTTCCCGAACCCCGTCGGAGAGCCGCGGGCGGCGGCCGTGGAGCGAGCCATCGACGGGCTCGCCCCGCGCTGACGCCTTTGAATGCCCCGGGTGGCGCTGATACCGTCGCCCACTTCCGATGGACTACAAGAGCACGCTGAACCTGCCACGCACGGAGTTCCCCATGAAGGCCAACCTGGCCCAGCGGGAGCCCGAGATTCTGAAGCGCTGGCAGGAGATGCAGCTCTACCGCACCATCCAGGAAACCAACGCGGAGCGTCCGCGCTTCGTGCTCCACGACGGCCCGCCGTACGCCAACGGCAACATCCACATCGGCCACACCCTCAACAAAGTGTTGAAAGACATCGTCGTGAAGTCGCGCTCGATGGCGGGATTCCTGTCCCCCTACGTGCCGGGATGGGACTGCCACGGCCTCCCCATCGAGCTGCAGGTCGAGAAGAAGCTCGGGCGCG